>CAYWUJ010000030.1:0-32283 GCA_964461455.1 uncultured Prolixibacteraceae bacterium
CCCCCAGCTTGTAAAACTCAAACTCATGGAAGGTATCCCTGGCCCGGGCGGCGATTTTCAGGTGAGGGTAGTTTTTCTTCAGCCAGGCGGCGATTTTCAGGGCTTCGTCATCTTCGGCCATGGTAAGCACCAGCAGACGGGCATCCTTCACGCCTGCTGCTTCGAGCATCTCGGGACGGGTGACATCGCCGTAGAAGAGCTTGAAGCCATACTTGCGGAGAATCTCCACGTTGGCGGGGTTGCTGTCGAGGATGGTCACCTTGAAGCCGTTGGCCATCAGTAACCTCCCCACCACCAGTCCGAAACGCCCGAAGCCGGCCAGGATGATCTTGTTCCCTGATTCAGGGATCTGGTCGGGGACCTCCTTGTTCCTGCGGCGGATATAATGCGGCCTGACGATTTTTTCATTGATGACCAGCAGCAGGGGAGTGAGCGCCATGCTGAAGATGATGACGATGATCATCAGCGAGGTCGTCTCGGGGTCAAAGATCCGCAGGGTATCGGAGAAGGAGACCAGGACAAACCCGAATTCGCTGGCCTGTGCCAGGGCCAGGGCAAAGAGGATATGGCGGCCGTGGCGCAGCCCGAAGGTACGGGCCGTCACCCAGAGCGCCCCGAATTTCAGGAGGATGAGCAGCACCACCAGGGCCAGGATCAGCAGGGGCTTCTGGAAGAAAAGAGCGAAGTTAATGCCTGCCCCTACCGAGATGAAGAAGAGTCCCAGCAATAGACCCTTGATGGGTTCTATGGTGACTTCCAGTTCATGGCGGTATTCGTTTTCCGCCAGAACGACGCCGGCGATGAAGGTCCCCAGCGCCGGGGAAAGGCCGATTTTTGCCGTTCCGTTGGCACTGCCGATGACCAGCAGGAGTACCGAGGCCGTGAAGACCTCCTTCATTCCCGAGCTGGCCACAAACCGGAAAATGTGGCGCGCCACGAATCTGCCGGCAAGGATGACGGCCAGACCCACGGTGACAATCAGCAGAAGCTGCAGCATCCCGGGGAGGGCGGCAAAACCCTCTTCCGGGGGAGGAACCTGGCTTTTGACTCTCGAGATGCCTCCCAGGACCGCCAGAAGGGGCAGCAACGCCAGAATGGGAATGACGGCGATGTCCTGGAAAAGAAGTACCGAGATGGCTGAACGCCCCCCGCTGTTCTTCAGCAATCCCTTTTCAGTGAGGGTTTGCAAAACGATGGCCGTGGAGGAGAGGGAGAGGATGAGTCCCATGGCTGCCGCCTGGTTCACCCGGAAGCCCATGAGAAAGGCCGCCCCGCCGATGACCAGGGTGGTGAGGAGCACCTGCATTCCTCCCATCCCGAAAATAGAATGGCGTGTTTTCCAGAGCAGCGAGGGCTGCATCTCCAGTCCGATCAGAAAAAGCATCAATACGACCCCGAATTCGGCAAAATGCATCACCTTTTCGCTCTCCTGTCCGACCCATCCCAAAACAAAAGGACCAATGATCACCCCGGCCAGGAGATACCCGGCCACCGACCCCAGACCTGTCCTTTTGGCCAGCGGAACAGTGATCACCGCCGCCAGCAGGTAGATCATTGCCTGAAGAAAAAAGTCCTGGTTGTACATAAGTGTTAATTTCCGGGTGCGATATAAGGGTTGATGGTTTCGGCATCCCGGAGGAGGAGGGCCGGGAAGGTGTCGTCGCGCAGGGCGGTCAGCAGTCTGTGGTAGTCGCGGGAATGACGGCTGATCTCCTCATCGGTAAGGAGGTGGGAGCCGAAAACCGCGAACGGGGGCAGGTAGTCCATGCCGCAGAGACGGGCCATCTGGTGAAAGGGCGCCATAAATTGCCTGATGGTGTAGTGGTGATCTTCTTTCCGGGTATATACGGCTTCGCTGCCCCCGGTGCTGATCACCGACAGGGCCTTCTTGCCATGCAGGGAAGTCCCCTTACGACCATAGGCGAAGTTGTGCTCCAGGACCAGGTCGATCCATTCCTTCATCAGCGAGGGACAACTGTACCAGTAAAAGGGATGCTGCCAGATGAGAACGTCGTGCTCAAGCAATAGCTGCTGTTCCTGGTTAACCTGGATGAAAAAATCGGGATAGCTATCGTAAAGATTATGGAAGGTGACCCCGTCGACGGATCGTGCGGCGTCAGCCAGGCCTTTGTGGATCCGGGATTTGTGAAAGGCGGGGTGCGCAAACAGTATGAGGATTTTCTTCATAGGCAGAGCCGGTATGGTTAACCCGGTTTTTCTGCCTGAAAGATAAAAAAATCCCGCTAAAATAATCCCCCCGCCGGAGCATAAGGATAAGGTTTTTTTACTTCGGGGGTATTGGTGTCGGCACCACGGGCCGTGATCAGGGTGCTGATGGTCCAGGCTTTCATGGCTTCTTCCGGAAAGGGGGTCATCAATGCGGTCACCGCCTCACGCGAAAGCGCCTGATCAAGCCATCTCTCCTCATTTCCGGGAGGGAGGATCAGGGGCATCCGCTTTTTGGAGTTGTGGATTCCGGCCATCAGGGGATTGGCATCGGTGGTGAGGATCGAAAAGGTGTGGAGGGGTTCTTCTCCGGGGTATTCCCAGGTTTCCCAGATGCCGCCAAAGGAGAAGAGCTTCTCTTCTTTCAGGGTGATGAACCAGGGAATTTTGCGGTTGGTCACACTCTGCCATTCGAAAAATCCATCGGAGGGGACCAGACAACGTTGTGAGGCGATGGCCTTCCGGAAAGAGGGTTTCTCAAAAGCCGATTCGGAACGGGCATTCAGGGTCATCGTCCTTATTTCCCCGGCCTGCTCCCGGTCACGGGTCCACGCGGGGACCAGTCCCCACTGCAGAAGTCTCAATTCGCGCCCGTGATTTTCCAGAACCACCGGCATCATGGGAAAGCTAAAGCCGTTGACATGGTGTCGCGGGGTATAGCTGGCCGCGCCGGCAAAGGGGGCGTTGTAACGGTTCTCCAGGTTTTGGGCCACCTGGCTCATGGAGTAGTGAAAACACACTTTATTTATTTTTAATGGATTTCAAACAGTTCGCTCCATCTGGTGGTGTATGCGGGGGAGAGGCGTTCCTGGCGAAGCCGCCATTTCCGGGTGGTGCCCTGGGTGGCGACCTGCAGCGTTTCGCGGCCGTAGCGAAGGTTCACCTGGTCGAGAGATGCCATCAGTTTACGCTGTTTTTCATTTCCCCCTGAAGAAAAGAGATTCTGCTGGACCTCCTGTTCCGGGACGAGGCCGGTGACGATCACGCCGGCTTTTTTATAGCCGAAACCCTCGCGGAATATGGCATACAAGGCTTCCACGGCGGCGGTGACCAGTTCCAGGGTGTTGTTGGTGGGCGTCGTCAGGGTGACCGTTCTGTTGCGCGCATACTGGGGCTGGTCAGCCCTGAAGGCATTGGTATGGATGAAAACCATGATCTGGGAGGCTGCCGATTTCTCCCTGCGTAGTTTGGCGGCGCATGTGGTGGCAAAGGTGGCTACCGCTTCCGCCAGGGGCTCCGGGGCCGTCTGCGTTTTTCCGAAGGATCGTGAGGTGCAGATGGCCTGACGGCCAGGTGTCGCCTCTTCCAGGGAGAGGCAGGAGAGGCCACACAACTCCTGGCGGGTGCGCAATCCGTTTACCGTCAGCTGTTTTCGCACCCACTCCTCTGGAGCCTGGCTCAGATCATAAGCCGTGGCGATGCCATGACTCTCCAGTTTTGCAGCATACTGCCGGCCGATGCCCCAGACTTCCCTGACGGGAGTCTCCCGCAGGAGCGCCTCCACTTTCTCTTCAGTGTCGGGATAGTACACCGGAACCTGCATTTTCTTGGCCCTGTGGTTGGCAATCTTGGCCAGGGTCTTGGTGGGGGCCAGACCGATACCTACGGGAATCCCCGTGTTTTTCACCACCGTCCTCCTGATTTTTTGGGCCAGATCCATGGCTTCGGCAGGGCGAATCCCTGTCAGATCGAGAAAAGCTTCATCAATGGAGTAGATCTCCATGGAAGGCACAAAAGAGGCCAGGGTACTCATGACCCGCGAGGAGAAATCCCCGTACAGGGCGTAGTTGGAGGAGAAAACCGCCACCTGGTGGTCTGCCAGCAATCCCTCAATCTCAAAAGCAGGGACCCCCATCTTAATCCCCAGCTGTTTGGCCTCTTGTGACCGGGCGATCACACACCCGTCGTTGTTCGAGAGCACCACCACCGGTCTGCACCACAACGAGGGCTGAAATACCCGCTCACACGAGGCATAGAAATTATTGCAGTCCACCAGGGCGTAGAGCCTGGAGACGGCTCCTTTGGGGCACACAATTCCTGAAGCCATGATTGCAATAACCTATTGTAATTATTATTAAAAGAGAGAATTATAATACTCCATGAGGATGATGAGATCCTCCTTTTTGCTGAATTTTATTTTGTTCTTCTTAATGAAGTCATCGACCTTATCAGGGGTGGACCCCAGGATCTCCTCCATCTCCTTTTTGTTGCGGACCCTTTTGGCTTCGGCGGGTAATACCCTGATATAGTAGTCGCTGTCGGTGCGGCGGAATTGTGGCGGGACTGGCTCCTTATAGGCACCTGCCGGTTCGGCAGGCCGCAGGGTCACATTTTTCTTCTCGAGAAGTTGGGCTTTCCCGTTGGCCAACAGGGTGAAATATCCCTTTTCAATTCTGTTGGCAATTCTAAAGGGGGAGTATATGAATTTCTCCCCGCCGATCAGGATATAGTCGATCAGTTCGGGTACCCCGATGAAGAAGGGTTTCCCTTCCTGATTGCGGAATTCTATCTCATTGGCATAAATATTCTGGCGGAGCGGAATTCCCGAATAATGCTGGCGCGAGGTGGTGACGATTTCCCCGGGGGTAAACTCCACCCGGTCGTATGGAGAACCTTCTACCTCAGAAACCTCCCCGACATTTTCGTTGTACTGGTACTTTTTGAATTCCCGGTAAAAGTCGTCGAGCGACATGTTCACGATCTGCTGGGCCAGGAGGGTAGGCCCTGCCAGCAGGAACACCAGGGAAAGGATGAAAATACGCTTCATTAACTCATTTTTAAATGATGACACCTCAAAATTAGCTATTTTTCGGGATCAAAAACGTAGTTTTGAAGGTTTAAGATTGGGAATCATGAGCGGTCATACGCACGGTCATACGAAAGAGCAAACGGGAAACAGGCTGGTAATCACCATCTTCCTGAATATTGTGATCACCATAGCGCAGGTTATCGGGGGTCTTATTTCGGGGAGTCTGGCGCTGATTTCCGATGCCTTGCATAATTTAAGCGATGCCCTGGCGGTGGTACTGGCCTGGGTGGCCCATTACCTTTCGGGAAAGCCCCGCACCGGCCGTTCCAGCTTCGGCCTCCAGCGTGCCGAGATCCTGGCCGCCTTTATCAACGCCCTGGTGCTGATGGCCCTGTCGGGCTATCTGGTCATTGAGGCCATCCGCCGCTTCGTGCATCCCGAAACGGTCGATCCCCAATGGATGTTCTGGCTGGGACTTCTCGGGATGGTGGCCAACGGGGTGTCGGTGATGATTCTTCATGGTGGAAGGAAGCAGAATATCAACATGAAGGCCGCCTATCTCCACCTCCTGGGTGATACCATGACCTCGGCGGCGGTGGTCGCCGGGGCTGCAGCCATCCATTTTCTGGGGTGGCATTGGGTGGACCCCCTGGTGACCCTGATCATCAGTGTCTACCTGGCCGTTCACACCTGGTCAATTCTTCGCGAATCGGTGGAAATTCTGATGCAGATGTCGCCGGCAGGCCTGGACCCGGAAAAGGTAAATGAAGCCATATCGGGTGTGGAGGGTGTTTGCTCGGTGCACCATATCCATATATGGAAGCTCAACGATGCCCGTATCCATTTCGAAGCCCACGTGGTGCTCCCCGGTGACCTGCTGGTCTCGGCCACGGCGGAAATCCACCACAGGGTCAAAGCCCTGCTGAAGAAGGATTTTGACATCAGCCACGTCACTCTTCAGTTTGAATACAAGAACAGGACGGAAGCCGACTGCAACTGCTGAAAATGGAAAAAACACCCCGGAAGTCCGTTACTGCCACACGCCGGCAACGGGGGCATTGCAATAGCTGCATTTTCCTGTGGTGAGGTGGTTGGATAGCTGGGTGAAGCCGCGGCGTTCCACGACTGTTTTGCCGCAGCCGGGACACACGGTGTTTTCAAATCCCTTGCCCGGGACATTCCCGATATAGACATACTGCAGTCCTTCTCCCATGGCGATTTCACGGGCTTTTAACAGGGAGGAGAGGGGGGTGACCGGTAATTGGGTCAGCTTATGTAGAGGCGAAAACCTGCTGAAATGGAGCGGCACCTCCCGGAATCCGTTGGTGGAGAGCCACCGGCACATCTTCCCGATCATCTCCCGGTCATCACTCCACGAGGGAACCACCAGGTTGGTGATTTCCAGCCATACCTCACTTTTCTGCAGGGTCAGCAGCGTGTCCAGGACAGGCTGCAGCTTTCCCCCGGTGAGCTTCATATGCAGGGTATTGTCAAAACACTTCAGGTCGATGTTGGCGGCATCGAGATAGGGAACCAGGGCTTTCAGAGGCTCCGGGTTGATATAGCCGTTGGAGACCATCACGTTTTTGATGCCTGCGTTCCGGGCAATCCTTGCCGTGTCGAACATGTACTCGTAAAAGGAGATGGGCTCGGAATAGGTATAGGCGATCGAGGCGCAATCGTTGCGGATGCAGTTGGCCACCACGGCATCGGGCATCAGGTCGGCATTGGCGGTCTTATCGGGACTGGTCTGGGAGATCTGCCAGTTCTGGCAGTTCAGGCAGGCGAAGTTACACCCTGCCGTGGCGATGGAAAAAGCGCGGGTCTGCGGCAGGAAGTGAAAGAGCGGTTTCTTCTCGACAGGGTCGACATGGATGGCGCAGGGATTGCCATAGGCGATGGAGTAGAGCTTATTCCCGATATTGACCCGGTTGTGACAGATGCTCACTTCGCCGGGACGGAGGGTGCACTCGTTGGGACAGATACCGCATACCACCCCGCGCGGGGTGACCGTATACCAGATCGCCTCCCTGCTGTACTTCCCGGGATGCTTTTTGTCAGGCGTCGCAAATCCGGAAACAGGACACAGCAAACCCCCGGCCCCCAGGGCCGAAAGCCTTATAAAATCCCGCTTACTGATCCGGTTCATCGGAATGAAATTTGATGTGGTTGTGGTTCACCCCTGTCACTGGTGAAATTGTGAACCCTTAAATATACTAAATTTTCCGGGCAAACAGAAGGATGACCCCTCCGTTAACGGCGGCAAGGATCAGGGAGGTGGTGGTGATGCCAAAGACCGGGAGCATGATAAAGGAGACCAGGATGGCGCCGAGGGCCGATCCCCACAGGTCGGCGGCGTATACCGCGGCGGCGGCGCGGGGTGCGGGGCCCTGGAAGTTGACGGTGGTGGCGACATAGAGGAATCCGGTGAGGAGGGCCGGAACCAGCAGAAAAGGGAGAAAAATGAGCCATGCCAGGAATCCCGACAGGGAGAGTTCCGTGGTTCGCCACAGCAGCGGGAAGAGGAGCATGTAAAGGGCCAGGAGAAGCTGCCCTGTGATGAGCATGGCCTTACTCTTTTTTCTGCTTCGGGCCGCCAGGGAGCCCACGGCCAGTCCTCCCATGAAAAGGGCAAAGATAAGTCCGAGGGTGGCGTATAGGTTGCCGAAGAGGATCTGGAACCAGAAGATGAGCATGACCTCGACCGAAGAGGCCGTAAAACCGGTGACATACATCCCCGCCGATACCGGGGTCAGCAGCAGCAGGGGAAGCAACAGGAGCAACAGGGGAAGGGCCATCATCCAGGAGGGGGTGCCGGCATAAAGGGAGAGAAATTGCAGGGAGTGGTAAAATACCGGCAGGGGCTGACGGTCGGTGTTGATCAGGGGAGTGGCGCTCACCGCCACCCTGATCCCTTCCCCGCGGCTCACCAGGGAGGCATCGTCCAGGTAGTCGGGATTGACATAGGAAGCCGTGATTCCTTTTTTTTCGATGGTTTTCCCGATGGCGGCCGTGAGGGGGGCTTCCGAAGCGAGATAGTAATCTCTTTCCCCGGGAATAATGATCACCTGGCTGAAGTGCTTCTTCAGGGTGTGGTAGAGGGAGGCCCCGATTCTGCCCTTCTCGGGCGTCATATAATTCCCCGAGGAAGAGAGGCCAAAGAGCACCACGGCGTCGTCGCGGAGTTTTCCTTTGAGGAGGCGCAGGAAGCCGTCGGTATAGTAGCGGTTGATCTGGAGGCTCGAAGGATCGGGAACCGTAAATATCACCACGTCATAACGGTTCCCGGTATTCTGGATATACCGCCGTCCGTCGCCCCCGATGGTGTGAACGCGGGGGTCTTCAGCCTCGCGGCGATAGTCACGCGCGATCCTTACCAGATCAGGGTTGAGTTCTACCACGTCAACACCCGATACTTCAGGATATTTGAGAATTTCAGCGGTCATGCCGGCCATTCCCCCGGAAACCAGAAGAACATTTTTCGGGTTGGGATGCTGGACCATGGCAAAATGGACATACTCCTCGTTGAGCACCATGTCGCCCGTGGAGAAGAGGAGGTTTCCGTTTTCGAAGAAGTTGTATTCCCCGCCGTTTTCCGTAACCGTGATGTTGCCGTAGGGGGTTTCCCTGGTTTCGACGACATGGTGGCCGGGAAGCAGCCACGATTTAATGGTGACGTCGGCAGGCAGGAGAAAGAAGAGCAGCGTGACGGCCACCACCACAAGGAGAGAGGCTGCGATGTGCTTCCGGCGGGTGAAAATTAAAAGGAGGATATGTATGACGATAGCCGTAAGGAGGAGGGCCTGGGCGATGGTGAACCACCGGGTCAGCAGGAAGGTGACGATGATGCCGCCGATCAGGCTGCCTGCGGCTTCCAAGGCATAAATGCGGGTGAAACCCTTTTCCCGGTTTCGCGACAGGTGGACCATCAGGGCATAGACATATCCTGAGAGGAGACAGAGGGGGGCCAGCAGCAGCAGGACCAGCAGGAGGAACCACAGGGGGTGGATGAGTTGTCCGGGAGGAAAGAGGAGGTGGTGGATGCCGTTCATAAGGATGAGCAGCAGAGGGGGGAGCCATGCCAGGAGCAGGAAAAGAGGGATGAGGGTTGGCGTGGCAAGGCCCTTTTTCGGCGCCCGTCCTGCAAAGGTGCCCATCCCGGTGAGGAACATCCAGATGGCCAGGGTCCATCCCATCATCAGCTCGTTTCCCTGAAACACCGTGGTGATCTCTCTGATGAGCAGCACCTGCACCACCGTGGCGAAAAATCCGGCGCCCAGGATGAGGAGGGCCGGGACCTCCGGAACGGCGGCCGCTGTTTCCGCAGAAATGACAGCATCGCCTCTCTCTCCGCCATAGCCTGGGCTGGCGTTTCCCTCTTTTGCGGAAGGGGTATCCCGTTTTATCCCGGAAAGAAAATAGGCCCTGTGCCTGAGGAGGTGGAAGAGCGCGATGAGACAGAGGCCGATGCCGGTGTCGACATGCCAGGTCATCAGGGGAGTCAGGAAGGACCATTCCAGCTGGTAGTTGACCCTGATCACCAGGAGAATTCCCAGAATTCCCGAACCCAGAAAGGAGATCATCAGCAGGTAATTCCAGATTTTCCGGTGGAGGGGTTTGCTGAGGATCCCCGTTTTTACGAGCAGCAGGGTAAAAAGATACGCAGCCGTAAACAGGAGGGAGAGAAGGATCAGGTGGTAGGGGCCTTCCATTATCGCGACTCTCCTTTTGCGGATCCCAAAACCTCACCCTCGCTGAATACCAGGGTTTGGTAGGTATAGAGTTCCGTATCCTTTTCCTTCCAGGCATCCCGTGGGAGCCCGGCTTTGTCGCGGCAGCAGTGTTCCAGGAATTGCGTGGTCGTCCACCCCGTCTCTTCGGCCACCTGGGGCAGGTAAGTCCCCGACCGGGAGCCTTTGCGGATGTAAATGCCGTCACGGCCCAGCCGGAACTCGCTGACCGAGGAAATTCTCTTCAGGGGGGTAAGCAGGGAGATCTCGATTTCGATCTGGCTCATCTCGCCTGTGGTAACAGGGGAAAACCGGGTGTCGCGGGTAGCGGCGGAAATGGCCATTTCGCGTATCGTGAGCCAGAAGGGCTGCGCCGATGAGAAACTGCCGATACACCCGCGGAGCTCTCCTTTTTTCCGGAGGGTGACAAATGCCCCTCCTTGTGCCGTGATGGCCGGGGTGAGCTCCCTGGCGGCGACTTCCGGCAGGGGACGGTGGCGCAGGTGTGCCACAATGGTGGAGCGTGCCAGCTCCAGAAGCGTCATCTTTTCTCTCTCCGTCAGGGAAAAGGCACCCCCGTGGCCGGCAGGTGCGGTGCTTTCCGCTTCCCGGGAGGCGGAAAGCGCCCAATAACCCACCACCTTGTCCTTATCACCATGGGGCGAATCACCGCTGTTGCGGTACATCACCTTTCTGAAGGCCAGCCGGTCGTCCCTTTCCGTGATTTTGAGCACGGTAAGCATGGGCATCCACCCGCAAATGGCGGTGACCAGTTCCGGGGCATACCTGCTTTCATTTTCCTCCTTTACCTTCATGAATTCCCGGGAGTCGTTGGCTGCGATGGCTCCGGCGGTGAGGTGGTCGGCTTTGCGCCCCGCGTCATAACCGGGGTAGTGGGAGAAATCGGCACTGACGATAAACAGGTTTTCTTCGGAATAATAGGGGGCCAGCAGGTTGGCGAGTTCGGTGGCGAAGGCTTCCGACTGACTGCCTACCAGAATGGGAACGATGGAAAAGGGCTTTTTCAGCCAGTGCTGAAGAAAGGGAAGCTGCACCTCAATACAGTGTTCCTGCCGGTGAAGCGAGGGATCGGTACTGATTTTGCGGCTTCGGGCGGCCAGTTCTGCCCCCAGGGGATCGGTGGCGACCCTCCCCAGAGGAGTGATGAAATCGCCGGCGGTATATATGGCGGCCCCGTTGATATAGCTCCGGTGGGCCGGACCGATGATGAAAATGTGGCGGTAGCTTTTCTCACGGGGAAGGGATTTATAGGCCGCCGCAGCCACCTCTCCCGAAAAGAGGTACCCCGCATGGGGAACCACCAGCACCATGGGATCTCCTGACTCCTTCACTCCTTCCGCGGGAAAGAAAAGCCCCAGCATGGCCGTCAGCTGCTGCCGGTCCGAAGGGTAGAAAGTCCCGGCTACCGCAGGCTGACGATCGCTCTTTGCCCTGGTGGATTCCTGTCCTTTAATGCCCTCCGGAAACAGGACCGCAAGAAGAAATAGCGCCATGGTCCACACCAGGGGGGCAGCTCTCCTCAAACAGGAATGGATTTTCCAAAGCAGGGGGTTCACCTTCCCCTTGAATTCCGGTGAGCGCTTTCCCCGCCGGCCCTGCCGCGGGGTTAGCGAACAAGACACTAAAGAATGCCTTGACGGAATCGGATTCCTCGCCGGCTCTTCCGCGAGGAGTTTCAAATGCCCGGTTGACCACTGCTTAACTGCCGGAATAAACATCACTAACTTTTTTATTCAACACATGCTATAAAGATACAGGAAATTGATTTTTTTTTCTAAAAAATCCATAACTTAAAACGTCAATACTTAACATTATGAAGCCAGCTTACCTCCTTACCGTCCTGTGCATCATTCTGGGTGTCTCTCCAAAGGGATATGCCCAGCAGGTGATCTCTTCAGCAGGAAAAAACAGTGGTGGTATCACGGTCGACCTGTCGTGGACTATCGGGGAGCCCATTTCCTCAACAGGATATGCCTCCACCTTTGACCTTGGCCAGGGATTTCACCAAAGTTTTCCGATGATGGCCACCGAAAGGCAAACCCTTATCTTTACGACGGGATGGAACCTGTTTTCTGTGTTCGTCATGCCTGCCGGGCCTGACCTCAGCGATATGTTCTCACCCCTTATCGCAGGTGGGGAATTGGTCAGAATTCTCGATGAGCAGGGGAATGCTCTTGAGAATCTGGGCACACTGGGGGGATGGCAGAATTTTATCGGGGACATCGAATTCTCCGAGGGCTATAAGATAAAAGTAACCCAGCCCTGCCAATTGCCGGTTGAAGGGACCAGAGCACTCCTGCCCATGGGGATTCCCCTGCGGAGAGGATGGAATATTGTGGGGTTTCCACGGGATATGGCGGCAGATGCCCGTGCGGTTTTCCAGCAGTTGATCGACCGGGGAACCCTGCTCAAAGTTCAGGATGAAGCCGGCAATGCCTATGAAGACCTGGGAAGTTACGGGGGATGGATCAATTTCATCGGGAATTGCCTTCCCGGGAAAGGATACAAGGTAAGGGTGTCTGGTGATGATCAGCTGGTGATTCAGGAATCCTATCCCAAGTCGGCTTCCGCCACCATGGCGCTACCGCTGCCGGTGCGTCATTTCCGCCTTCCCTGGGAAGGGAATGGGTTGGACCACATGAACATTTTTCTGGCCGGTATACCTGAGGGGCTCCTGGATAAAGAGGACGAAATTGCCGTTTTCGACGGCTCTCTGTGTGTTGGGGGAATTCGTATGGGGGAGGCCCAGCTTGACCAGAAACTCCTCCAGCTGACGGTTTCTGCCGATGACGGAAATGGAGGAAAGGGATTTTCAGAAGGGCATTCTTTTACACTAAGGCTTTATAAACCAGCGATGAACAAGGAATACGCCCTGGGTTGGGAACTCCTGGAAGGAACTACCCTGTTTAACAAACATGGATCGACACTACTCCGCCTTTCTGAGGGAGCGCTCACCCATCACTCCGGAAATCCCTGGGTGCCTGCAACGGAAGTCCGTTGTTATCCCAATCCCTTTAACCGTGACTTACGAATTTTCCTCTTCCTTCCTGCTGCGGCGCAGGTCACCATCGACGCCTTTCAGCCCGATGGAAGAAAAGTGGGAGAGCCAGTTTCCCGGGAGCTGCGGAATGCTGGAGAACACACCTTTACCTGGAGCGGCGCCGGATTAACCCCCGGTGTCTATTTTCTGAGAATCAAGGCTGGCGTGGAGGAGTTTCACCAAAAGGTCATCTTCAACCGGGAGTATTGACCGGAATGGTTTCCCTTGCCTGTGCAAGCTTCCATTCATATGCATATTACACTGATACCACAATAAACTTAACACGATAAAAATGAAAAAGTCACTCTTATTCATGTTGGTGATTCTGATAGCGGCGCAGGTGTTAGCGCAGTCACCTCATGCATTCCGGTACCAGGCTGTGGCCCGGGATAAAACAGGGGCACTGCTGGTCAAACAGCAGGTGAGTTTCCGGATTGTCATTCTGCGGGGATCTCCTTCAGGCACGGAGGAGTATGCAGAAACCCATTCCGGATTATCGACCAACAGTTACGGTTTGGTAGAGATGGAGATAGGCAGGGGCGTGGTGGCCTTGGGCGATTTTACACGTATTGACTGGGGGGCCGGCGACTATTTTGTACAGGTCGACATGGATCCTCTGGGGGGGACTAATTATGAGCCGGTCAGTACCACCCAGCTGCTGAGTGTACCTTATGCCCTCTATGCCAACGATGTGCGTAACAACGACGACGCCGATGCCAACCCCGCCAACGAGCTGCAGACCATCGCCCTGGATGGCAGCCTGCTGAGCCTGAGCCAGGGTGGGGGATCGGTGACCCTTCCCTCGGGTGGCTCCTTGTGGACGGCTTCGGGCATCAACATCTACCGTGAAACCGGTAAGGTAGGGATAGGAACGACCCTCCCGAAGGCGCTGCTGCATACCTATGGAACCGCTCCGGGAGGAGGCAGCTTTCTTGCGGAGGGGTTATTCAAGACAAAACCCGATGCCCCGCCGGTGATTGGTGCCGGCACCAGGCTGATGTGGTATCCCGACAAGGCTGCCTTCCGGGTAGGTGAAGTGGCCGGTACCAACTGGGACAAGGACAGCATCGGCAACCATTCGGTGGCCATGGGCTATGATACCCGCGCCAAAGGGATTGCCTCGGGCGCCATCGGCAACATGGCCAGTGCGCTGGGTGATTATTCCATGGCTCTGGGTCCCGTAGCAAAAGCTTCCGGCCTCCGTTCCATGGCCATCGGTTCCGGAACCTACGCTTTGGGAATGTACAGCACTGCCCTGGGGCCTTACAATAATGCCCGGGGTTCCTTCTCCACAGCCCTGGGGTATGTGAACAATGCCGAAGGCGACTACTCCATGGCGCTGGGTGACAATTCCACGACATACTCCATGTCGGAGATGGTGGTGGGCAGCAACAACACTTCCTACACCCCGGTAAGTAAAACCGCCTGGGATCTCTCCGACAGGCTCTTTGTGATCGGCAATGGCGGCGACGGGATACCCCGGAATGCCATGACCGTGCTGAAAAGCGGAAAAACAGGAATCGGCACCGATACCCCGGCCGCTCTCCTGCATGCCTACGCTTCAACAGTGGGAAACGGAAATGTTTTGTTTGAAGGCTCCTATGACTATACGAATGCCCGGGATCTTCCTGCAAACAACGAAGCAGCACGGTTTTTTTGGTACCCCGACAAGTCTGCCCTCATGGTCGGGAGATTTTTAAATTCTGACTGGCACAAAGACAGCATTGGCTCCTATTCCTTTGCCATGGGAAATCAAACCAAAGCGACTAAATCTTACGCCTTTGCTTTTGGATCCTACATGCGGGCCACAGGTCAAAATGCCGTGGCTCTTGGCGGTATGGACGGTCTGGCTTCAGGGAGCAGTTCTGTAGTCATAGGTGGAGGCGCAGCTACCGCACCGGGAGCAGTCGCAATTAGAGGTACAGCCATTGGTCATTCTTCCAAGGCTTTGGGAGGCAGATCAGAATCATATTATTCCATCGCTATGGGCTACAACAATGTGGGCGGCGGTGACCCTGATTCCTGGGTGGACACCGATCCGCTGTTTGAACTCGGAAATGGCTATCCTTCCACTGCCCAGAATGCCATGACCATCCTTAAAAACGGCAATGTGGGGATCGGCAGCGGCGCCCTCAAACCGCTCTATCCCCTCACAATCGGCGGAAACGGCGTGGGACTGAACCTTCCCGCCACCAACAACCTGAGTTTTCATACTACCAGTACTGAGAGGATGCGTATCAGCAACACCGGGAATGTCGGCATCGGGACCACTTCCCCGTCTGTGAAACTTCATCTCCAGAACAGTTCCAGCGATCTGAGGCTCAGGATGCAGTCTGATGCCGGAAATGAGATTCAGTTTTACGATAATGCCGCCAACTTTGAGGCGTCGGTGGGTTTCAGCAAAACCCAGGGACACCTTTATTTGTATAATGGCGGCACTGTGGCCGTCAAAGACGGTAAACTGGGGGTGGGTACCATCGAACCGGCAGCTACCCTGGATGTCAACGGGTCGGTCAAAATCGGTGCATCAGGAGTGAAAATCGGGGAGATGATTCAAATAACCGGGACTTTGTATAATGATTTGGGACAAGCAGTAATATTTTACCCGGCAGGCTACAATATGAACAATACCAGGGTATTGTCAGCCGAATATTTTGAAGACGACGCCTTTTCTATTGATATTTGGGAATCTTATAAAGATTACGAATTTCAGCCCGGCTACCTGACTATCGATTTTTCGGACAATGGGGGAACAGACGACATTTTCAGAGCAATTCTGATGAGAGTGGATCCTTAGAATTGTTCCAGAGGGTATTGTCTTTACGGATTTCAATCAATCAGAGAAAGATGACAGACCTGCTTCCGTTATCTGGATGGAATAGTATGGTCTGTTAATCTTCCTGCTTGAAAATACTGTGCTTGTGATTTTATTGGAAATGCCTATTTTTAGGGTTTTAAACCAATATCATGAAGAATAATCGCAGGGATTTTCTGAAAACGGCGGCTCTGGCTGCCACAGGTGCCGCGATGGCGGCGACGGTGCCGGGGTGTGCCCCCAAAACGGAACAAACAGCAACCCCCTCCACTCCGTCACGGCCTTCAAACCGGATCGGCGTTTCCACCTATTCTTTCTGGCAGTTCAACGGTCCCAAGGAAAATGTGCCCATCGAAATGTGTATCGAGAAAGCCGCGGAAATGGGCTTCGACGGCATCGAGTTCCTGCTGATGCAGATGACCTCGGAAGAGAACGGCTACCTGCAGATGCTCAAGCGGAAAGCCTTCCATGCCGGCCTCGACATCATGGGATTCAGCACCCACCAGGGATTTGTCTTCCCCGACAAGAAGACCCGCGACGAGGAGATCGCCAAGACCATCCACCAGATCGAACTGGCCTACCAACTGGGGATTCCTACCATGCGGCTCAATACCGGCAGGTGGCGGACCATCGAGTCGTTCGACGACTTCATGGCTCAAAAAGGGATAGAACCCGTTTTGGAAGGGTATACCGACGACCAGGGCTTTGAGTGGGTGATCGACGCCATCCAGCAATGCCTGCCCACGGCAGAAAAATGCGGGGTGGTACTCGGACTGGAGAACCACTGGGGACTGGGGCGTACGGCCGGTGGCGTGCTGCGGATCGTCGACGCCGTCAACTCACCCTGGCTGCAGGTGACCGCCGATACCGGCAACTTCCTGGAAAACCAATACGAGCAGCTCGAACAACTGGCTCCCAAAACCTTCCTGGTACAGGCCAAAACCTACTTCGGCGGCGGAAAATGGTACACCCTTGACATCGATTACAGGAAGGTGGCGGAGATCTTTCAAAAGGCTGGTTATAAGGGGTATGTCTCCCTGGAATTCGAGGGGAACGAGAACCCCCTGGAAGCCATCCCTAAAAGTCTGGCCATGTTGCGCGAAGCGTTTCAGGTTCAGGGATAAGGCTATACGGATTGGTGTGTCCAAGATCTCCCTTTCTGCGGAGGGTATTCCTCATGGCCAGGAGGGATAGGAGGGGTGGCATTTCACGAGGAACGAGTGGAATGACGGGGTGGTTGCAGTGACGGGGTGGTCATTGAAAATTCTCCAGCCATTCGTGGAAGCCGGCGTATTCCCTGCTGATTTCGACCGACTGTTTTTCCCCTTTCATAAAGGCTGCCAGTTTATCGGGAAGGGGGATGGCCCCCTGGCCCAGGATTTCTTCCATGGTGCCTGTGAATTTGGCCGGGTGGGCGGTTTCCAGGAAAGTGCCGGTTTCCCCCTCTTTCAGCTGTTCTTCGAGGGCTGTGTAGCCGCAGGCGCCGTGGGGATCGCACATATACCCCGTTTGATCGTAAACCCTGCGGATGGTCTCCTTTATGCCCTCATCGTCAATCCGGTATCCCGACATGAGGGCGCTGATTTTTTCCCGGGAGTGGCCATAGAGGTCGAGGATGCGGTCGAAGTTGCTGGGGGTGCCCACGTCCATGGCGTTGGCGATGGTCTCCACCGAAGGCCGGGGTTCATAAATCCCGCTTTTCAGATAGTGGAAGACCACATCGTTGCGGTTGTTGGCGGCGATGAAGCGCGACACGGGAAGTCCCATCTCCCGGGCAAAGAGTCCGGCCGTGAGGTTGCCGAAGTTCCCGCTGGGCACGGCCACCACCCAGGGTTTCCCGTCAAGGGCTCCCTGTTCCTGTAACCGGGCATAGGCGTTGAAATAATAAAAGGCCTGGGGCAGGAAACGGGCCACATTGATGGAGTTGGCAGAGGTCAGCGCCATCATTCCGTTCAGCGCCTCATCGGCAAAGGCGGTTTTCGCCAGCCGCTGGCAGTCGTCGAAGGTGCCGTCCACCTCCAGGGCCGTGATGTTCTCTCGCAGCGTGGTGAACTGCTTTTCCTGGATTTCGCTCACCTTCCCTTTCGGATAGAGTACTACGACCCGTATGCCCTCCACCCCCAGGAATCCGTTGGCCACGGCGCTTCCGGTATCACCCGAAGTGGCGACCAATACCGTGACCTGCCGTTTTTCCCCCTTCAGGAAATAGCGCAGCATGCGGGCCATAAAGCGGGCCCCCACATCCTTGAAGGCCAGCGTGGGGCCGTGGAACAACTCAAGCGACCAGATATTCTCTGTCACCGGCACCACCGGACAATCAAAGGAGAGGGTATCGGCCACGATGGTGCGGAGATCACTGTCGGGGATATCCTCACCGAAGAAGAGTTTGGCCACCTCGAAGGCGATTTCCTGAAAGGTGAGCTGGTGGATGGATTCGAAAAACGCAGGGTCAAACCGGCGAATCCGCTCAGGCATATAGAGCCCGCCATCACCGGCCAGTCCGCGGATGACCGCTTCACTGAGCGTTACGGGAGGGGTGTTTTTCCTGGTGCTGTAATACTTCATTGCCCTTGTTCTTATTCAAATTGTGGATGTTGTATATGGGTCTGGTTTTGCAGGTGTTGTATGACTGTTGATGTTGCCGGAGAAGCCGGTGGAGCTGGTGATGCTGGTGTGGTCTCAGTGGTGCAGGGTCAGGAATTGAGCAGTTGATGCATGAATTCCGCCCCTTTCAGGAGGCCGTAACTTCCCCGACGTGCCGAGAATTCGTCATAAACGGTAACCCCGTCGGGATCCATGCCGGGCGTATAAATGACAAAGGGTACGGCATCACGGGTATGGGTGCGGAGGGCGCACGGGGTAGGGTGGTCGGGGAGCAGGGCGATGGTCACGGGTTCCCCCATGTTGTCGCAAGCCTCCATGATGGGTCTCACCACGCGCTGGTCGAGGTATTCGATGGTGGTGACCTTCAGGGCGGGATTTCCCTCATGGCCGGCTTCGTCGCTGGCTTCCACATGAAGGTAAACCAGGTCGTGGTTCCTCAGGGCATCGATGGCCGCCCGGGCTTTCCCTTCGTAATTGGTATCATAAAGACCCGTGGCTCCTTCCACTTTTATGACCTCCATGCCGGCATAGACGCCGATTCCCTGGATCAGGTCGACGGCCGAGATAACGGCGGAACGGCCGATACCGTAAAGCTCCTGCAGGGTGGGCATCAGCGGCCGGTAGCCCGGTGACCAGGGCCATATGCAGGTGGCGGGATCCTTACCTTCGGCCTTTCTTCTGAGGTTCACGGGATGCTCCTCCAGAAGGGAACGGCTCCGCACAATCAGATAGTTGAGCAGGTCAGCGGTTTTTTGGGCCTCCTGGGTCTGCGGCCTCACCATCACCTCACGGAAGGCCGTACCCATCACATCATGGGGTGGCGTGCAATCGAGATGTTTGCTGCCCCCCCTGATTACCAGAAGGTGGCGGTAGGAGACCCCCGGGTAAAAACGGATGGTCTCATTTCCCAACATTTTTGCCAGAAAGGCGATGATTTCCGCGGCTTCTTCCGTGGATATATGTCCGGCCGAGTGGTTTTTTATTATCCCTTCTTCGAGGCAGATGAGGTTACACCGGAGGGCCAGGTCGCCGGGGTTGAGTTCCACGCCCATGCTGGCGGCTTCCAGGACGCCCCGGCCTTCGAACACCGCCGGAACATCGTATCCCAGCACTGCCAGGTTGGCGATTTCGCTGCCCGGGTGCATCCCCGCGGGAATGGTGTCGAGCATGCCGCTGCGTCCCCGCCGTGCCAGCATATCCATGGCCGGCGTGCGGGCGGCTTGCAGGGGTGTTTTACCCCCGAGTTCCCCGATGGGCTCATCGGCCATGCCGTCACCCAATATGATCATGTGCTTCATAGAGAAGAAGTTAAATGTTCGACACGCGGATCAGTCCGGCGAAGACCCCGGCGGCGGTGACCGCGGCGCCGGCCCCGTAACCCTTGATGAGCATCGGAAATTCGTTATACCTCTCGGTCCGGTAAATGATCAGGTTGTTGCTTCCCTCCAGGTCATAGAAGGGATGGCCCTGGTCGATTTCCTGGAGTCCCGCGCGGCCCTTTCCCTCTTCGAAGGTAGCCACGAAGCGCCAGCGGCGGTGTCGGGCAGCAAGAACCTTCCGGCGCTCCTCAAAAACAGGGTCGAGAGCCGGAATTTTCTGCCAGAAATCCTCCAGTGTTCCCTTAAAATACTCCTCCGGAATAAAGGGAACCACCGCGATCTCCTCCTTTTCGAGGCGATACCCCGACTCACGGGCGAGGATGAGCAGCTTGCGCACCACATCGTTGCCACTGAGGTCGATGCGGGGATCGGGTTCGGTATACCCGGCTTCCCGGGCCATCGCTATGGTCCGGCTCAGAGGAACCTCCTCCGAAATGGTGTTAAAGATAAAGTTGAGGGTACCCGAAAGAACGGCCTCTATTTTCAGGACTTTATCACCTGAGTTGACCAGATCGTTCAGGGTGTTGATAATGGGAAGCCCGGCCCCCACGTTGGTCTCAAAGAGGAATTTTACCCCCTTCTGTTTGGCGGTCTGTTTCAGCCTGTGGTAGTTGTCGTACCCCGAGGAGGGGGCGATCTTGTTGGCCGCCACGATGGAGATGTTTTCTTCCAGAATGCGATGGTAGGCCGAGGCCACGATTTCCGAGGAGGTGCAGTCGACAAAGACCGAATTGTAAAGGTTCATGGCGATCATGCCTTCTGTGAACCGGTGGATATCGGGGGTTTCTCCCTTTTCTGCCAGGGCATCCCTGAAGGTCAGGGGATCGATGCCTTCCCGGTCGAAGAGCATCTGCCGGGTGTTGGAAATTCCGGCCAGACGGATGCGGAGGTGGCTCTCGCGGAGCAGCTTTTCCTGTTGTGCCGCGATTTGGGAGAGCAGGTGGCTCCCTACCAGTCCGGTACCCACCAGAAAGACGTTGATTTCCACATTCTCGGAGAGGAAAAACGACTCGTGGACCACATGGAGGGTCTTGCGGAGGTCCTGGTTGCTGACCACCCACGAGATGTTGAGCTCGGAAGCCCCCTGGGCGATGGCGATGATGTTGATACCATTGCGGCCGATGGTGGTGAAGAGCTTTCCGGCGACCCCCGTCGTCTGTCTCATGTTCTCGCCCACGATGGCCACGATGGAGAGGCCGAATTCCACGGTGACCCTGTTGATCAGGTCGTGGAGGATCTCCTTTTCGAACTCTTCGCGGATGGCGCTTTCGGCCTTGTGGGCTTTCTGCTCCTCTATGGCGATGCTGATGGTATTCTCTGAGGAAGCCTGGCTGATGAGGATGATATTGATGGCTTCGCGGGCCAGGGCGGTGAAGAGGCGCATGGCGATCCCCGACACGCCGACCATGCCGATCCCCTGGATGGTGATCAGGGCGATACCGGGAATGGAGGAGATGCCCTTGATGGGGCGCTCTTTTCCGTTCTCGGGTGTTTTGGTGATCAGCGTCCCCGGGGATTCCGGATTCATGGTATTGCGGATATAGACCGGTATCTCCTTCTTGTAAACGGGAAGGATGGTGGGCGGGTATATCACCTTGGCCCCGAAGTTGGAGAGTTCCATGGCTTCGGCGTAAGAGAGCACAGCAATCGTATAGGCGCTGCTGATGACCCGGGGGTCGGCGGTCATGAAGCCGTCGACGTCGGTCCATATCTCCAGGGTGGAGGCTTTGAGGGCGGCAGCCACGATGGCGGCGGTGTAGTCAGAGCCTCCGCGTCCCAGGGTGGTGTAGTCGCCGTTGCCGTTCCGGGCGATAAAACCGGGCATCACACCCGGGCCATGGAACCCGTCAAAGGCATCCCTGATGCGGGCATTGGTTTCGCGGAAATCGACGGTGGCCTTTCCGTAGTGGCTGTCGGTGACGATCAGGGCCGAGGAGTCCACCCACCGGGCCCCCAGGAAGGTGGCGATGATGCGCGAGGAGATCCTTTCCCCCATGCCCAGGATGCGGTCGAGGGTTTTGGGAGTGAGCTCGCTGACCAGGGCGATACCCGTGAGCACCAGCTCCAGTTCCCCAAGGATGGCGTCGACCTGTCCGGTAATCGTTTCCCCGTCGGAACCGGTGAAGAGCCCGGCGATCACCTCATGGTGGCGCTCTCTGATGCCACGGAGTTCCTCACGGAAGGCCCCGTCACCGGAAGCCGCCATGCGGGCGGTGCCGATGATGCGGTCGGTGATGCCTCCCAGGGCAGATACCACCACTACCACATCTTCCGGAACGCCGGAGAGGATATCCCTGACTCTCCGGATATTGGCGGCACTCCCTACAGAAGTCCCGCCGAATTTCATGATTTTCATAATTCAGCGATAATATGAGTGCGTGAGGGCAGGAGAGCCCGGCCCTGAAGGAGCTCTGTGTGATTCCCCCGGAAATGTTTCTTACTCAAGTGCCGGAACCTTGGTGATCACCTCCAGGATTTTAGCCTCGAGTTCGGCAGAGAGTTCCGGATTGTCCCTGATGAGCTTGCGTACGGCATCGCGTCCCTGTCCCAGCTTGGTCTCCCCATAGCTGAACCAGGAGCCGCTTTTTTTGATGATATTGTAATTCACCCCCAGATCGACGATCTCTCCGGTTTTCGAGATCCCCTCACCATAGAGAATGTCGAATTCTGCCTTCCTGAAGGGTGGGGCGACCTTGTTCTTGACCACTTTCACGCGCACATTGTTGCCCATGACCTCTTCGCCGTCCTTGATCTGGCCGATGCGGCGGATGTCGAGGCGGACCGAGGAGTAAAACTTGAGGGCGTTCCCCCCGGTGGTGGTTTCGGGATTTCCGAACATCACCCCGATTTTTTCCCTGAGCTGGTTGATGAAGATGCAGCAGGTGCGTGTTTTGCTGATATTGGCGGTGAGCTTACGCAGGGCCTGTGACATGAGACGGGCCTGAAGGCCCAGCTTGTTCTCTCCCATATCGCCTTCCAGTTCCGCCTTGGGAGTCAGCGCCGCCACCGAGTCTATCACCACGATGTCGACGGCACCCGAACGGATCAGACTATCGGCGATTTCCAGGGCCTGTTCCCCGTTGTCGGGCTGACTGATCAACAATTCGTCGGTGTTGACGCCCAACTTGCGGGCATAATAGGGATCAAAGGCGTGTTCCGCGTCGATAATCGCGGCAATACCCCCGCTCTTCTGAGCTTCTGCAATGGCATGGATGGCCAGGGTGGTCTTCCCCGAGGACTCGGGACCGTAAATCTCAATGATCCTCCCCTTGGGATAACCCCCGATGCCCAGGGCCACATCGAGCCCTATGGAGCCGGAAGAAATGGCAGGTACATCCTCGACGGGCTTGTCTCCCATGCGCATGATGGAACCTTTTCCGTAGCTTTTCTCAATTTTGTCAAGGGTCAGCTGGAGAGCTTTCAGCTTTTCCTTGTTCACGGCGATCTGATCTTCTTTTGACATGATTGATAATGTATTAAAGGTTAAGGGTTTTCTCAATTTGTTGGGTGTGGTTTTTGGTGTCGACCGTGGTGAAGACTTCGGCGATGATCCCCGCTTCATCGATCACGAAGGTGGTCCTGAGGACCCCCATGTAGGGTTTGCCGTACATTTTCTTCTCTCCCCAGGTGCCGAATTTTTCCATGATCTGGTGCCCGGGGTCGGAAATCAGGGTGAAACGCAGTTGGTATTTGTCGATGAATTTCCGGTGGGAAGCGGGTGTGTCGGGACTGATGCCGACCACTTCATAGCCTCTCTTCAGCCAGGTTTCATAATGGTCGTTGAGGTTGCAGGCTTCTGCCGTACACCCCGGGGTGTTGTCTTTCGGGTAGAAGTAAAGGATGACCTTTTTCCCCATTAAAGTAGTGGAAATGAACGGTTTTCCCTCCTGGTCGATCCCCTCGAACACGGGTGCCACATCTCCTTTTTTGAGTAACGTCATAATATTAAGCTTTTTTCTATTTACAAATATAAACCTTAATTGCTTCGTTCCGGTTTTTCGGATTCTTTTACCAGCAGCCTTTTCAGAAAAAAAATATTGCCCTTGGTTTTGCACGATTATTGTATCTTTAAGGCATGGAAATTTCAGGAAGTACATTATGTTGAGATCCGGAATACGTTACCATATGTTCCTGTGGGCGCTGGCTCTGATGTTATTGTCGCCGGTGACGGGCAGGGGAGGAGTGACCTTGCAGCCCGACCGGAAAGAAGCCGCCATGGGATGGTTCAGAACAGGGGAATTTGAAAAGGCACTGCCGGTTTTTGAGAAGCTGGCGTATGACTTCCCCTATGATTTCCTGATGAAATATTACCTGGGGGCGTCCCTGGTGGAACTGGGCGATTACGGAATCACTGCCGAGAAGAACCTGGTGCTGGCCTCGGGCAAGGATGTCCCTGCCAAGGTCTATTATTATATGGGGGTGGTCAACCATGCCCGGAATAACTGGAATGCGGCGCAGCGTTATTACAACCGCTTCAGGAACCATGCCGACTCTCTTCAGGTGAAGGAGCTCGATATAGCCGGACTGACCGATCTCTGTTACCGGCAGGTGAATCCTTTTGCTCCGGTGGAAGGAGACTCCTCTCCGGTTCCGGGAACCATTATCACTGCGGAACCAGTGGCTGCCGTTGCCGAACCCGCGAATACGGCGGAAGTCCCTGCTCAGGATCTCCCTTCCGGGAAGGTCACCGCAGCCGACCCTGTACCCGGCAGGATCACCACCGCGGAACCAACGCCCGCGGTTACCCGGGAAATCAGCACCAATACGGAACCACCGGTCACTGTAACCCCGGAAATCAGCACCAATACGGAACCACCGGTCACTGTAACCCCTGAAATCACCGCTACTGCGGAACAGTCCGGCGCTGTTATTCCTGTGCATGTGACGGCTTCCGGTGAGCCTGGCGGCACTGCTGCTCCTGTAAATGTGACGGCTTCCGGTGAGCCTGGCGGCGCTGTTATTCCTGTGCATGCGACGGCTTCTGGTGAGTCCGGCGGCGTTGTTACCCCGGTAAGTACCATCTCCGATATGGAACCGGGCAGCGGGGCAGCCCCTCTCAACAGTGCTTCCCCTGTGTTACCCCGCTTTATAGACTTTCAGGTGACCGACAAAGTCATTTATATAGTCGAGGATATGTTTCAGGTTCCCGAGGCGCGGGAGTCTTTCCGTTCGGGGGAGATCCTCCGGGGAAAACTGGATACCCTCATGATAGAAACCGGCCAGATGAGGAAAGCCTACCATGCCACCCTTCATCCGGCGATCAGGGACTCCATCGCCCGCAACATCAGAGAGGGGGAATATCACACCCTGATGCTCAAACGCGATATGGACCATCATTTCCGGAAGGCCGCAACCCTGGAACAGGAGTGGTGGAAAGATGCCGGCTACGCGGTCTACGAGACCTTTGTACAGTACCGTGATTCCCTGAAAAAACTGCAGGAACCCGCTCCGGTGGTAATTCCCGAGCCTGACCTCTCTCTCTTCCTGGCTCCTGTGGATACGACCACGGCCGCAACCACAGCGGAAGGCGCTCTTCCGGGAGAGGAAAACACCGTTTCTGACCAGATCATCTATAAAATTCAGCTCGGAGCTTACTCAGGAAAGGTCCCCTCCAGCCGGAAGGCCCTCTTCGACAAAATTTCCAAAATCAGGGTGATCGAGATGTACGAGAACGATGCCGGGGCCACGGTATATACCACCGGAACCCTGACCAGCTATGATGACGCCATGAAATTACAGGACCAGGTGAGGCAGGAAGGTATAAAAGATGCCTTTGTCATAGGTCTGAAAAACGGAAAAAGAGTATCTTTACCCCAACAAAAGCCCTGAAAGTTAGGATGACAGCAAAAGAAACCAGAAAAAACCCTTCCCGGCAACCCGAAGATATCGCTGCCGGCAGTAAATGGCTTATCCTCCACAACGACGATGTGCATACCTTTGACTATGTGATCAATGCACTGGTCGAAATTTGCGGACATGAGTATTACCAGGCTTCCCAGTGCGCCACCATCACGCACCTCAAGGGGAAATGTGATATCAAAAAGGGGAAGTTTGACAGCCTGAAAATCATGAAGGATGCCCTGACCGAGCGTGAGCTGACCGTCACCATAGACTGAATGATATGATCTTACTTGCCATTATTCTGCTGGTCCTTCTGGGACTCTTCCTCCTTCTGCTGGAATTCGCCGTGATCCCCGGGGTCACCATTGCCGGCATTGGCGGGGTGATTATGCTCATCGGCAGCGTTTATCTGGGATTTTCACAATACGGAACCCTGGGGGGCATCATCACCCTTCTGTCGATACTGATCACGGCCCCCTGGATGTTTTACTACTTTTTCAAGTCGAAAGCCGGGAAGAAGATGGTGCTGGAGACCAACATCGACGCGAAGGTGGATAGTTTTGATGCGGAGAAATTCGCCGTGGGCGATACCGGAATGAGTGTGGGCCGGTTGGCGCCTTCCGGAAAGGTTAAAGTGGGAACCCAGACCATCGACGCCATCTCCACAGGGCCCTTCATCGACCAGCATAAACCGGTAAGGGTGATCAAAATCCTCTCGAACAAAATTATTGTCGAACTTATAAAAACTGAATAAAATGGTTGAAACTGTAGGTGTATTTGGAATGATCGCGGGGATACTCGTCCTGTTGATCGTCTTTTTTTATTTTGTGCCGGTAGGATTGTGGTTCTCGGCCCTGGTATCAGGGGTGCGTATCAGCCTGCTCCAGCTCTTTTTGATGCGTTTCCGGAAGGTGCCCCCCGGGGTGATCGTCAGGGCGATGATCGAAGGGACAAAGGCGGGGATTCCGCTGAACCGTAATGACCTGGAAGCCCATTTTCTGGCGGGCGGACATGTGGCCAGCGTGGTGCATGCCCTGGTGTCGGCCTCCAAGGCTAATATCCAGCTCTCCTTTAATATGGCTACGGCCATTGACCTTGCAGGCCGCGATGTCTTCGAAGCCGTCCAGATGTCGGTGAATCCCAAAGTGATCAACACCCCTCCGGTGACCGCCGTGGCCAAGGACGGGATTCAGCTGATCGCCAAAGCCAGGGTCACCGTGAGAGCCAATATACGCCAACTGGTCGGGGGAGCCGGCGAAGAGACCGTTCTGGCCCGCGTGGGTGAAGGAATTGTCTCCAGCATCGGTTCCGCCCACTCCCACAAGGAAGTGCTCGAAAATCCCGATTTTATCTCCCGCACGGTCCTCGAGAAGGGCCTCGACGCCGGAACGGCCTTTGAGATTTTATCGATCGATATCGCCGACATCGACATCGGCAAGAACATCGGGGCCGGACTGCAGATCGACCAGGCTGAGGCCGACAAGAACATCGCACAGGCGAAAGCCGAAGAACGCCGCGCCATGGCCGTCGCCCTCGAGCAGGAGATGAAGGCCAAAGCCCAGGAGGCCCGCGCCAAGGTGATCGAAGCCGAAGCTCAAATCCCCCTGGCCATTTCTGAAGCCTTCCGCAACGGTAACCTGGGAGTCATGGACTTTATGAAATACAAAAACATCATGGCCGACACCTCCATGCGCGACTCAATCGCCAACGAAGAAGCGGCAAGAAAGAAAAAGTAGATGCCGGAATAAAAAAATAAGTTTCCCGGTATGATCATTTCTTAGTCTTAAAGAGATTCTATGCATAAAAGGCTGTCCGTCAACGGACAGCCTTTTTTACAGGGATTCTTTGATATTAAATATATTAAAAAGTGTTAAAAAGATATGGAAAATATTCATGCTCCGGCCAATGTTAAGCGAATATTAAAAAATGTTATTTAACATGTTGAATGAGCGGGAGGGTTTGGTGGGAACCTTTCCGGGCATTACCTTTGTGACGGTTTTAGTTTCATAGGTTTAGGTTTGATTAGTTTTATTGGTTTAGTTAGGTGAAAAGGGCGAGTGATGACTCGTCCTTTTTTTTTAGTGCGCACTGAATTGTGCATCAAAAAAATCCTGCCCCGGAAGAGGCAGGATTTTTCATTGATCCCCGGTGGTGGGGATTTCTGCGGTTTACGGAACCGGAACCCGGTCAATAGGCTATGGCAAAAAGCACGCGCCGTGAGGAGGGTTTTCCCGAATAAATGCACACGCCCTCTTCGGGTTCTGCATCGAGGGGGATGCAACGGATCGTCGCCTTGGTTTCCTCCTTTATTTTGGTTTCGGTTTCGGAAGTGCCATCCCAATGTGCCGAGATAAAGCCACCTTTTTCGTTCAGAAGGGTCTTGAATTCTTCCCAGTTGCCGGCCTTGCGGATGTTGCCGTCACGGTAGGCGAGGGCTTTGCGGAATATGTTCTCCTGAATGTCGGCCAGCAGGGTTTCGATATATTCGTCGATGCCGGCCACCGGCCGCGATTCCTTGGTGAGGTTATCGCGGCGGGCGATCTCGACGGTGCCGTTCTGCAGGTCGCGGGGACCCATAGCGAGCCGCACGGGAACGCCCTTCAGCTCATACTCGGCGAATTTCCACCCCGGTTTCTTGCTGTCTTTATCGTCATACTTGACGGTTATTCCCCGGGCTTTCAGCAGGGGGATGATTTCGTCTACCTTATCGGAAATGGCCTTCAGTTCCTCGTTGTTTTTGTAAATAGGGATGATCACCACCTGAATAGGGGCCAGGTTGGGGGGAAGGACCAGTCCGTTGTCGTCGGAATGGGCCATCACCAGTGCGCCCATCAGCCGCGTGGAAACTCCCCATGAGGTGGCCCAGACATACTCGAGGACGCCTTCACGGTTCGAGAACATCACATCGAAGGCTTTGGCAAAATTCTGCCCCAGAAAGTGGGAGGTCCCGCACTGCAGCGCCTTGCCATCCTGCATCAGTCCCTCGATACAGTAAGTCTCCACAGCGCCGGCGAACCTTTCGTTCTCCGACTTGATCCCCCTGATGACGGGAATGCCCATGAATTTCTCCGCAAACTCGGCATAGAGGTTGATGATTTTCAACGTCTCCTCCATGGCCTCTTCACGGGTGGCGTGGGCGGTATGTCCCTCCTGCCACAGGAATTCGGCGGTACGCAGGAAGAGACGTGTCCGCATTTCCCATCTGACCACGTTGGCCCACTGGTTGATCAGGAGGGGCAGGTCACGGTGCGACTGGATCCAGTTACGGTAGGTGTTCCATATAATGGTCTCGGAGGTGGGCCTGATGATCAGCTCCTCTTCCAGTTTGGCTTCGGGGTCAACGACCACTCCCTTTCCGTCGGGATCATTCTTGAGACGATAGTGGGTCACCACGGCGCACTCCTTGGCAAATCCCTCAACATGGGCGGCTTCCTTGCTGAAAAAGGATTTGGGTATGAAAAGAGGAAAGTAAGCATTCACGTGCCCGGTCTCCTTGAACATCTTGTCGAGCTGGGCCTGCATCTTCTCCCAGATGGCATATCCGTAAGGTTTGATCACCATGCATCCGCGCACGGCTGAATTCTCGGCAAGGTCAGCCTTGTTGACCAGGTCAAGATACCACTGCGAGTAATTGTCACTGCGTGTCGTTATTTCTTTTGCCATTTTCTTATCTTTGGTACAGAATTTGCTTCTTTTTAGCTGAATATTTCGTTCACAAAATAAGTAAATTAAATCTTATAAAGTAAAGAGGGAGGAGTAGTAATGAAAACTAAAATTTACCTGCTTGTAGCTATTGCCCTGGTTTTCAGCGCGTGCACAACCGGGTCATTTGTCTCCACAGGCTATGTGGACGGCATTTATTTTAATCCGGCCGACGTTCCTCCGCCGGTAACGGCCGAAGAGTATGACGTGCGGGAAGAACCCGTAACCGTCAAATCGGGCGAAAGGGTGATCATCAGCGAAATCTCCGACAGTGAAGAGGGCGGCAAAACCATGACCAACTATGTCTTCGATGGCGAAGATGCCGGGGAATATGTGGATGCCCAGATGTACAACCTGGACCAGATGGAACTGGAGCAGTCCGACACCACCATTTATTATGATGACAACGAAGTACGGTATGTCATCAATAACTATTATGATGGTTCCGATATCGATTTCTCCTACAGGATCAACCGCTTCCACAGGCCCTACTCCCGCTTTTACGATCCTTTCTACTGGAATGACTGGTATTGGGATCCCTGGGGTTATGACTATTACTCCCCCTATTCATCCTTCGGCTGGTCCTATGGCTGGGGGTATGATCCCTGGGGCTGGGGCTATTCGCCCTGGTACGGAGGATACTATGGAGGGTATTACGGGAGCTATTACGGAGGCTGGTACAGCCCTTACAGTCCCTACTACAGCTATTACGGCTGGGGATATCCCTACCATAATAATTACTGGGGTGGGAATTTTAATTCTGACAATTACCAGTATGGCCGGCGTCGTGATTTTGCCACTTCCGCCGACTATGGCCGCGGCACCAGAGCGACCCAGGCCCTGGGGGAACGCAGTGGCGTAAAGAGTGCCGATCCCCGTTCCGGAAGTGTCACCAGCGATGGTGACAGGAGAGTGCGCACCGTCACCCCTGACGGGACTTCCACCCGTGGAATCAGGGAAGGGTCGGCAGCACAGTCACGCACGCTCACAGAAATGAGGCGTGGAACAACCGGAACCCCCCAGCGTGCTGTCACCGGTCAAACGCCTGTCACCCGCGGTTCCTCGACAGGGAATGTGCGCAGTGCCACTCCTGCCGGGACTACCCAGCCGGGTGTCCGTTCCACCACGGGAACCACCACCCGACAGTACACCCGTCCAGCAAACGGAGCCGCCGGCACCTACACCCCGAGTTACAATCAGGAGCGTCCCACAGGCCGCAGCACCTATAATGTCAGGGATAACAGCAGACCCTCAACAACAACGACTCCCCAGGGAACGGTGAAGAGCACCGGAAGGCCGGTGACCACCTATTCGCGGCCCAGCAGCTCCACCTCGGGCGACCGCAGCTACCGTTCCACTTCCACCTACAACAGGAGTTCCTCTTCCGGAACCCGCTACAGTGCTCCCTCGCAGAGCAGGAGTACCTACAGCGCCCCCAGCAGAAGTTCCTCGTCGGGATCGTACAGCTCCCCCAGCAGGAGTTCATCCGGTTCGGGCAGCTACAGCAGCGGATCTTCCAGCAGCGGATCTTCCAGCAGTGGATCTTCCAGCAGCGGCTCTTCGGGCGGCGGAGGCCGCAGTGGCGGTGGATCCTCATCCTCAGGAGGCGGCAGTGGCAGAAGGTAGCCACTCAGGGTAACCCAATGAATATTCTATTTTTAAACATAGTCAAGCCATGAATAAGAATTTTTTGATCGCAGCATTAATTATGCTTCTCCCGTTATTTGCCGGGGCCCAGAATTTTGAGGATGCTCTCCGATACTCGTCTGCGGGTTTAGAGGGATCGGCCCGCTCCGGCGCCATGGGAAATGCTTTCGGAGCCCTGGGGGGCGACTTCACTGGTGTCGGCATTAACCCGGCCGGACTGGGAATTTACCGCTCGTCGGAATTCGCCCTGACACCCTCGTTCGGAATGACCGAAATCACCTCTTCCTTCCTGAGCAATACCATGTCGGAAAACGATTACCGTCCGGCCCTGGGTAACCTCAGTTACGTAGGCGTCATGAACTCCCGCAGGAGCAGCGAAAGCGGGGTGGTCAGCGTGAACTTCGGCATTGGCTTTAACAGGCTGAAGGATTTCAGCTCCTATTCGATCGCAGAGACCTTCAAAACGACCTCCTCTTTCCTCGACCACTTCTCTGACAATGCTAACCGCAACAACTGGAGTGACTATTATGAAGAGCTGGCGTGGGACACCTACACCATGGACAAATCGGCCAATGGCACCTATTTCAGCGATGTGGAAACCGCCCGGGGCAGTACAGCCTATGACGGACACCGTCAGCGGAAGAGCTATGATCGCGGAGGTGCTATGGATGAATACACCTTCGGACTGGGACTCAATTTCAACCACCGTTTTTACCTGGGGGCCACCGTGGGGATCACCGATTTTTACTACAGCGAGAATACCACCCTCAGGGAGTGGGATGAGGACGGGAGCATTCCCTACCTCAACGACTTTGAATTTAACTCATCGCTGAAAACTTACGGGACGGGTTACAACTTTAAGTTGGGGGCGATTTTCAAACCCATCAACAACCTGCGCCTGGGAGCTTCCGTGGCCACACCGACCCTGTTCCGCATCAATGACCGGTTTGAAACCTCCATGGGCTCCTCCATCACCTGGGACGACCAGTCCACCGAGACCTTCAGCTCCTCATCGCCTTACAGCGAATACGATTACCGTTTGACCACCCCCTTCAAGGCCACGGTGAGTGCTGCCCTGGTCCTGGGGAAAAGGGGACTGGTGAGCGCCGATATGGAGTACCTCGATTTTTCCCTGGCCAAATTGCGGCAGGGGGGCGACGGGTATGACTTCGCCGACGAGAACAGCGACATCACTGACCTTTTCAAGCCGGTGACCAATTTCAGGGTAGGCGGGGAATACCGTCTTACCAACGCTTTCTCGCTGCGGGCAGGCTACGAATTGCAGCCCTCGGCTTTCAACACCATGGCCTTCGGGACCAGCCAGCCCAATGCCGGCAACGACTTCACGGTCATGAGCGCCGGATTCGGCTATAGCAGCGGTGGTTTCTTTGCCGACGTGGCCTTCCGCCAGGCGAAAGTGACCCGGGAAAATTTCCTCTACCCGGCTCCCGTTTCCGAAGCCTATCCTGCACCTGCCCTGGCCTCTTTTGACGATGTGACCAATAAACTCCTTTTTACCCTCGGATTCA
>CAYWUJ010000031.1:0-7003 GCA_964461455.1 uncultured Prolixibacteraceae bacterium
ACCAGGCTGCCAGCAGGAAGGGAAGGCCTAGCAGGGGCTGCACCATCATCACCCTTGTGCGCACCGCATCTGCCACTTCCCAGCCCTCCATGAATTTCTGCAAAGCCAGGTTTCCCCACACTCCGTAAAGGAGGAACGCGTATATGAAGAGCTGCTGGTAAATGAGAAACTGTCCGGCAGCTTTCCTCTCCACCGAAGCATACCTGACACTCACCAATCCCCCCATCACGGCCAGTCCGGCCGATACCGCAAAAACGAGAGAAAAAAGCAAGGTCTGCAAGGGAATCATCAGCGGTTCAGTTTACGGCTGCAATTTACAAAAGTGAAAGCCAACGACCCCCTACTTAAGTAGGAATTTTTCAGAATACGACTTTGGTAGTTAGGTTCCCGGTGGAGCCCCTCCTACCTTTGACCCGTTAAACAGTTAAATTTTCAAAGCCATGACAACACCTAATTATTTTCCGGTATCACCCTCGGTCAGCCATAGCCTGTCGGTGGGGTGGAACAAAATGAAAGAGCAGTTTCTTCCCCTTCTGCTCATTGTATTTATCTGTGCCCTGTTGCAGGGACCTGTTAACCTCACCTTTAAAAACGGGGATTTCAATTTTCTGATGCTTCTGTTATTACCGGTGGCCCTGGCCTATGGTTTCCTCTTCTGGCCGGTGATCAATTGGGGTGCCGACCTGCTCTTCCTGAAGGCGGTCCGCAACCAGAGGGTGGAAGTGGCGGAGCTCTTTGACGGTTTCCGCACCAAATATGTCAAAATCGTTTTGTCCTATCTGCTGGTTTTTGCCCTGGTGATGGTCGGATTTTTCCTGCTCATCATTCCCGGGATCATCATCGCCTGCCGGCTGGCCTTTGTCTCCTACCTGGTGATGGACAAGGATATGGACGCCATTGCTGCCGTGGAGGAGAGCTGGCGGATGACCCGCGGTTACGGGTGGACCATCTTCTTCCTGGGGGTGATCTCTTTTTTCCTGATCATTGCCGGACTTCTCGTCATGATCGTCGGGGTGCTGGTGTCGGCCATGTGGATCAGCGCCTCCTTTGCCGCCCTTTACCAGTCGGTGCTGGTATTCCGGCAAAGCACCGAAACCCTGCCCATCCTGGGCGTCAACGAGGTTCCCGACGAGCCGGAAGTGAAACCGTAACCCTTCCCGGCCGGTCTAAATTTTCGGAGCTTCCCCTTCAGGAATCTGTCCATGACGGGCTCCGGGGAAGTGGCCCGGGCTAGTCGGCCGCGGGCGGCTGACGGAGCAACAGGTCGCTGTAGGAGCAGGCCACCAGATCTTCATCCCTGATTCCGAAAAGGGTGAGATATCGGTGGCACTGCTCCTGCAGTTTTTTCCGGCCGATGGTCCCCTCCCTGTCGATGGCCTCGATCTCCATGAAATGGCCCAGACCGTCAACATGGTCGATATGGAATTTTACATTGCCAATGAAGTAAATCTCCCTGGTTTTGTCCACGACCACCAGGATCCCCAGTGCCGTAGTGAGAATCTCCTTCAGTGCCGACCCGGGAAGGGAAGGGAAGAGGAGCACGTCGGCCTGTTTCGGCCCTTCCTTGTTTTCGCGCCGGTAGTGGATCAGCTGGTTCTCGATGTTCCCCTCGCGGAGTTTGAGCCGCCCCGTTGACACCTGGAAATAGGTATCCTTTTGGTGGTCAGTTCCCCGGAATTCCGCCCCTGCTTCCAGCAGCATTTTTCTGAGGGCCTCCTGCCGGTTACAACGGGCCTTGATCTCGATATTTATGATGGTCATAGGTTAAATTGGACTATAAATTGTAAAATAGGAATAATGAATGTGTGAAAATACTAAATTCGTGATAAATTGTGTTTGTCTCTGTAAAGAGCTTATTTATACCTGGCAAAATGAAATTTAAGACCAAACCGCACCTGTGGGTAGCAGCGGTGGTGCTTCTGTCTGCCTGTTCATCCCAGAGTGGCAGGAGAGAAGCTGTTACCGGGGGTCAGGGCACCCCGAATGGTAAGGAGATCCCTGCAGCAGAGTCCGCCTTGTCTTCTTCTGAAGCCTCCGGGGGCGCCACAGCCGGGAAATCCCCGGCGGTTACCACGGACGCAGGGGTTCCGGCCGCTGCCCGGGAGGCCCGGCCTGCCGCCACCCCATCTTCCACCCTCCGGAAAGTCACCTTTTACCTCGAGAACTCCGAAAGCATGTTCGGCTATGTTTCTGGGGTCACCCGCTATGTCGACGTGGTCTCGGAACTGGCCGAAAAACCCGATTTCGTGAAGGAGGAGATTCCCCGGGAGTTCTTTTTCATCAATGGCAACGGACCGGTACTCACCCCCCTGGGTGACGATCCTGTAGTGCTGAAGAAAAAACTGAACACCACAGGATTCCGCTGTGGCGATGTCACCCGGAGCAACCTGAACGGCATGTTCCAGGTGGCTCTCGACCAGGCAGGGGAGGGGATCATCTCGATTCTCATCTCCGACGGCATCTATGACATCGGCGATGGAGGGATGACATCTCTGGTCACCTCGGGCAAAGAGACCCGCAGCCGATTTATCAGAAGGCTGCAAACCGGCGACCTGCAAACCATCATGATCAAGCTCACCTCTGAATTCCGGGGTAACTATTTCTATGCCTCCCGCAAGGGAAAAATAAACCTCGATTCGGAACGGCCCTACTACATCTGGATATTTGGGGACAGCCACCTGCTGGGCCGGTATTTCCCCGACAGCTATTTGTCGGAGGAGTTGTCGGGGTACGAAACCCTGGCGCGTTTTCTGAAACCCTCGGGCCTGCCGGTACCCTGGCAGCTGGTTTCCGAAAACAGTGTGGGCACCTTCCGCTTTGACCATAAGGTAAAAAACAAGCTGTTAGACGCCAGGCCTGACCGCAACGGCCGTGGCTTCCAGGTCTCCCTGGCTGTCGATTTCTCGTCACTTCCCTTTCCCGGGGAATTTTACTCCGACCCCGGGAATTATGAGTGCAGCGGCAACTATGCGGTCGAAAAGGTGCAGATTCCCCCGCGGAAGATCCATGCAGTTCCGTTCACGCCCACCCATCTGGTGTCGGTGAAAACGATGAAAAACCCGGCCGGGAAAATTTCGGTATCCCTGGTGAACAGGGTTCCCCGGTGGATCGCGACCACCGCTTCCGCCGACGAGGAGAACATTGCCGGCGATTACAGCCACACCTTCGGACTGAACTACCTCACCGACGCTATCGTGGAGGCCTACCGGTCGGTGTCGGAAAGCAAACCCATGGCTACCTTTGCCTTTGAAATACAGTAAATAACGGAAGCTGGACAGATCTTCAACCGGCATTTCCTTCTCCGGTTGCGGTGAAACCCGGAAACGAAAAACAGTTAAATATCAAGCTATGAACGAATTATTCGCGGCCATGTATGAATCCCTTTTCGGGATCTACAATGCCAGTTACCCTGAGATCTTCTCGACCCTGTACGACTATGGGGGCTATGTGAAGCTGGGGCTGATCTTTCTTCTGGTGCCCCTGTTGTTCTGGGGGGTATTTTACCTTTTGTGGCGTCATCCTTACGGGAGGGTCTGGCACTGGCTGCTGTGGTTGCTGCTGTCGGCGGTGACCATATTGGTGGTGTCGTGGCTCACGGCCAAATCGGCCATTTTTGATTCGGGCAATCAGGCGCTGGTCGACGCCCTCGCCGATCCCGAATCGGGATACAAGGCTTTCGCGGCCCCCCTGCCCCTGCGCTATGCCCTGATCAATTCGGGATTGGCGCTGGTGGTGGGATTCGTCTATAGCCTGATCCTGAAGCCCTTCAGTAAAATCCAAATGCATTTACCCTTTTAAACCGACCATTATGGCACAGAAACTCTATATTTTCGGGATTGGCGGCACGGGCAGCAGGGTCATCAAGGCGCTTTCGATGCTTCTGGCTGCCGGCTGCAAGCTGGAAAACGGCTTCGATACGGTGGTGCCCGTCATCATCGACCCCGACACCGGGAACGGCGACCTCGACCGCACCAAGGACATCCTCCGCCTCTACCAGCAGATCCGCAACCAGGTGAACCATCCCACCGACTTCTTCGCCCAGGAGATGAAGACCATCCAGGAGCTGGCCGATCATGGGGCGGCCATCAATCCCGACTTTTTCCAGTTCCGCCTCAGTGGCGTCGACGGCAACTCCTTCCGGAAATATATCGGCTTTGATGAACTGGGGAACCAGGGCAATCCCACACACGATGACCGTCATTTCATCCGTCTCCTGTGGTCAGAGGCCAACCTCGACGCCGATATCAGCGTGGGCTTCAAGGGAAATCCCCACATGGGATCGATCGTGCTTAACCAGTTCACGACTTCCGAAGATTTCCGCCGTTTCGGGCAGACCTTTTCACCGGGTGATGCGGTGTTTATCGTCAACTCGATCTTCGGGGGCACGGGAGCCGCAGGCTTTCCCCTGTTGCTGAAGAACCTCCGGGGAAACAGCGACCTGCCCCACAGGGTGCACGTCAGGGAGGCCCCCATCGGAGGAATCACCTATCTTCCCTATTTTTCGCTGAACCGCCAGGACGAGATCAATTCCGAGACCTTCGAGGAAAAGGCAAAAATCGCCATCGATTATTATAACCGCACCATCATCAGCCAGAATAAGGTCAACGTTCTCTACATGGTGGGCAACAAGGGGAATACCAACGTCATTCCCTATGCCGTGGGCGGCAAGGAGCAGAAGAACAACGCCCATTTCCTGGAACTTGCGGGAGCCCTGGCCATCATGGACTTCTGCAGGAATACCGACCTGCATGCCGTTACGGGGGGAGTGGCCACCAATGCCACCCGTGTCAAAGAGTTCGGGGTCGAGAATGAGACCGATGCCATAGGCTTCGGCGACCTCAACCTTGAAGATGTCAAGACTCTCTCGGGACCGCTGACCAAGTACCGGCTGTTCACGGAATACCTCGACAAGGGGCTGCCCCGGGCTCTGGGGGTTTCACGGTGGACGCGCAGCAACATAAAACTGGTGCCCCGCAGCAACAACTCGGTTCTCGACAACAGCTACTTCAACTCGGTGGAATACACCCTCCAGGTGAAGGCCTTCAATGCCTATTTCAGCGAGTGGGTCAGGGAGATGGGTGAGAACAAGCCTGCCTTCGTGCCTTTCCGGGAGGTGACGGCCGACACGGCCCTTAACCTGGTACGCAACACCACTCCCAAAGGCAGGGTGAGTTTCAGCCCCCTCGATGCCGAGAACTGCCGGCTCATCGCCCGCGATGACCTCCGCGCTCCCGCAGGAAAGAAGCACACCACGCTGATCAGGCTCTTCGGGCTTTCCACAGATAAGGTTTTGTCTGATAAAGAATTAATTATCCGTTAGATATGGCGAAAGTATTCAGATTACACGAAGGGGCGGCAGGAACCGGATGGTTCGTCAGCCAGTCCCTCACGCCGGCGCAGCTCTCTACCATTCCCACGGAGGGAAAAGAGGTGGCCACGTCCATCCCCAGTCCCTATGCCCGTATCGACCTGGTAAAGACGGCCTTTCAATGGGTGGCCCTGCATGGCCTGGAGGGGACGACGGCCCACCATAAGCTGGTCTCCGATGCCCTCGATGTGGCGCAACTCTTCTACCTGTCGCAAAAATACAAAAGCCGCATTACGGTGGTGGCCTATGATCCGGCGGCCCGTTTCAAGATCCTGGAAGAGGGAGGCATTGTGCGTCAGGCGCATCTGGCCGAGACCCTGCGCCTTTACTGGGAGCAGGACAGCGTGAGCCGTGAGGATCCCGGAAACCTGGTGCTGTACAATTTCGAAAGGGTGAGGCGGATTTACCTGTTGCTGAATAGCAGTACCGGTCAAGTCATCGGGGGGACTTCCCCCGCCACGATGTTTATAGCCTCTCCCGATGCCGGGGTTGCTGCCGGAGGCCTCCAGCTGCGCAGTTCCGACCATGTTTTCTTTGGCGAGACCGCCACTTCGCTGGTCCACCGGGAACCCTCCTTTGTGGAGTATCTCTTTGCCCTGGCAAAGCAACCCCGGTTCCCGGTCTTCTTCCCCGAGCTCTACGCCTATCTCGAGAAGGTTCGTCTGGCCCTTCCCGATCAGGAGCTTACCCGGGTGGTCACCAATCTGGAAGCCCCGGCACTCTCGCGCTACCGGCGCTGTCCCGTGGGCGTCAACCTCAACGACACCTGCGAAGTGCTGGGCATTCCCCTGGGCATCCAGGAGGAGGATGAAGAAGAGGGAGGCATCAACGAAACCAGCTATTTCACGATCGTCAGCGACTATCCCGCCGAAGGACGCCGGCCCCTGGTATTGCCCCAGGGCCGCTTTCCCGGGGAGTGGACCTATACCACCCCGGGGATCCGCTGGAACGAAGCCAACGAGGTCCCCTACCGCAACGACCACCCCGGCGAGGAATCGCTTCTTCCGGTACAGGAAGACCGCTATCCCTGGCTGTCGGCTGGTAATTTCCTGGAGGATAAAATGATAGAGCTTCCTTATCCTGTTGATGGCAGCCGTTTTGACATGTGCGGAACCAGCCGTTGTTTTCTGCCGCTGACGCCTCTTTTCTTCCGTTATTTCAGGGCGGAGAGTGTGGCACGCATGCTTACCCTGACCGACCTGGCCGGCGGAGGCACCGAGGCGCTCCTGGAAATCCCCGTGAGGCATGGGAAGATCCGCTTCCGCAAGGTGTACAGCCTCCCCGATAAGGAGAAATGCGACCTTCACCTGGCCATCGTTCCCTTTGTCAGGAGTGACCGTAAAGATCTTCCCTATACCCTGGGCATCGTGGATGATGGCCGTGATGAGCCGAAATTTACGGTTCCGCTCTTTTTTGAGGAGGGAAAAACCCTCGAAACCGGGGAACCGGTCTTCCGGAACCGCAGCAGGATGCAGCGGAGTTATTATTTCAGGGTGCCTGGCAGGTTCGATGCCCTCAGGGTGATGACTCCCCGGGGCGGGGGATGCCTGGTGCCCCGGTGGCGCGCCACAGGCAGGGGATACCATGCCGTGCGCTTTGCCATCGATTTCGGAACGACCAATACCCATATCGAAT
>CAYWUJ010000031.1:7103-32049 GCA_964461455.1 uncultured Prolixibacteraceae bacterium
TACCATGCCGTGCGCTTTGCCATCGATTTCGGAACGACCAATACCCATATCGAATACCAGTACGGGAATAACGACGCCCGTGCTCTCGATATTCCCGAGAGCCAGCCCCTGTGGCAGTCGCTCATCGACACCAGCCACCCCGAGGTGACCTTCCAGGACATTGCCGACGACAAGGTCTTCGAACAGGAGATCATGCCTTACCAGCTGGTGCCCGGGGATCCCGAAAAGATCCATTTTCCCCTGCGTACCGCCCTGGCTTACAACAGGGAACTCGATCCGGCCATCAGGCCTGAGCCTTTCCTGCACGCCAACAACTATATGCTCTACGAAAAGATCCACTTCCCGGTCTACCTTGACATCCGCACCCAGCTGAAGTGGAGCAACTATGCCGACCGGAGGGACGAAACCCTGGTGGAGAGCTACATCGGAATGCTCGTTTTGCTGGTGTACTACAAAACCCTGGCCCTGGGAGGGGATCCTGCACAGACCACCATCACCTGGTTTTATCCGGTGAGCATGGACGAATATGAACTGGGCATTCTCTTCCGCACGTGGAAGAAGGCTTATAAGGCGGTATTCGGCCTGGAACCTGCGGAAACCAGGCTCAACGGCATTCCCGAGAGCATTGCCCCATATCTCTATTACAAGTCATCGGTGATAGGCCAGAGTCTTTCGGTGGATATCGGTGGCGGGTCGACCGACATCGCCCTCTTCGACGAGAATTCTCCGCGGGCCAAGATCATCTCATCCTTCAAGTTCGCCGGAAATGCCATCTTCGGGGATGGTTTTCCCACCGGGGAATTCCGCAATAACAGCGACCGCAACGGTTTTGTGCGCAATTTCGCAGCCCGGGCCCGCGAAGCGGTGAGTGGCGACCCCCTGATGCAGCCGGTACTCGAGAATATCCTCCAGAAAACCAAGGATTCTGCCGATTTCAGCAGTCTTCTGTTTGCCCTGGAAGCCGGAAGCCGCTCTACCTTCAGCTACACCCGCCTGCTGGAGAGCCATCAGCGCATGAAGCTGCCCATTCTGGTTTTCTATGCCGCCCTGGCTTTCTATGCCGCCCAACTCCTGCGGCGTTCCAGAGAAAAACCACCCCGTTATATCCTCCTCAGCGGCACCGCTTCCAAGACAGCAGCCATTCTCGACCCTACGGAAAAACTGGCCCAGCTGTCGGGACTTTTCACCTTTATCTTCGGAAAGGTCTTCGGGGCGGAAATCCCGGCCATCCAGCTTCAGCTATCCCCCATTCCCAAGGAGATCACCTGCAAGGGAGCCCTGAAGGTGGGCGTCGATGACAACATCACCGGCAACAACATCCGCTTCTGGATCGGAGGAACCGGCGACGGCGTGTGGAGTGCCGCCCTCGACAAGGAGAAACAGATCGTGGAAACCCCGAAATACGGAGAGGTGGGCGAAGAGATCAGGGCCATGATCGAAACATCGGTCCTGGAATTTTACGCCATCCTCGACGAATTCACGGGACTGGTCAACCTCGAAGGGGCCTTCAACATCGAATTGCAGGCTTACCAGGTATTCCGCACCATGCGCGAAGACCATATCCGTGAGTACCTGGTACGCGGCCTCCGGGCTTTCTTCAAAAAAGAGGAAAAACATATCGAGGAAACCCTGTTCTTTTATCCCCTGATCGGAATATTGAACAAATTATCATTTGAACTTTCCCAAACCACAGAATGATGGAATACTATTTTTATGCCGCTGCTTTTGTCCTGGGAGTATTGGCAATGTACTTGTTCACCAGGTTTTACCACAGGAGATTGCTCAGGGAGGAGTTGCGTTATTACCGCAAGGAGCTGAAAAAGAAAAAAAAGGTGTGGCCTCCCGAGCTTTTTCCCTTGCTCCATATGCTGAAGCGCCATAAGGACCATTACAAGAAGGAGGCCTCCCTCAGGGAGAAGGAGCTGGAAGATCTGACCTGGCGTTTGGAAGAGCAGACGACGAGATCAGGGGAACTGGAGCAGAAAATCGCGGGGCTGAACCGTGAAAACAAAGAGCTCAAGGCCATCGTTGAAGGGCCCGATTCTGTGGGAGCAAGCCGTGACAAGGGATTCCGGATGGTCAATCAGGACCCGCGGGGAAGGACATTCAACACTCCCGTTGTTCCCGCGGCTGCGCCGGATCCCGAAATGCTCTATTTCGGCATCCCCGACAAGTATGGCAATTTTCCTGCCGACAGGGGAGAACACCTGTATGACAACCGGAAGCTGTTCAAGATTGTCTTCCCCCGGGGCAGTGACCACGGAGAGCTTCACTATATCAGTGGGGACCTCGACATGAAGGCCATCAACAATGTCGACTATTACCTGTTGCCGGTGTGCGAGATCTCCAACCTGGAAGGGAGGGATACGGCCACCCGGGTCATCCAGGAAGAGAAGGGAGGAGTAAGGCTGACGTCGGGGAAGTGGAGCATGACGACCAGGGTCAGGGTTAAACTGTTATGACCATGCAGGGGGGAGAATCACTCTACAATACCGAGCTGATCATCATTCTGGGGGTCATTTTATTCCAGTTGGTCCACACCTTCAGGGTGTACCGTCAAACCCGCGGACTGCGCGCCATCTTTGACAAGCTGCTGCTGGTACGGAACGGCTATGTGGCGAGGGAACACCTGGGAAATCCCGACCTGATCACCGGAAATATCATCTATCCGGCGGCAGGAGAGGAACCTCCCTCGGGCAGCGGCTTGGTTCGCATTACCCTGACCGAGACCGAAGGGAAGAATGAGATTATCCAAAGCATCAGGATGTCTGTCAATACCTATCTGCTGAACAATTACGGGGCAGCCGTGAATTTCAGCATCATCAGGGATTTGGTGGAGCGCGAGGTGGAGACCAGGGATGAGGAGATCGCCCAGTCGGTGCCGGTGCCCTTATATCTGGGGCTGGCGGCCACCATGGTGGGGATTATCTTTGGTTTACTGGCGATGCCCGAGGTCGACGGCAACAACTTCAGCGGGGGCATCAACAGCCTTATCGACGGGGTGAAGCTGGCCATGACGGCCAGTCTGAGCGGGCTCTTGTGCACTACGGTACTCTCCTCCTTTTTCTATAAGCGAGCCCGTGCCGAGACCCTGCGCCGTAAAAATGCCCAGCTCTCCTATCTGCAGGCCAAGTTACTGCCTGAGCTCATCAGGGCCGAAGATACCGGGGTTTCGGGGTTGAAGGCCAGTCTGGACCACTTCGCACGTGAGGCCACAGGCATAGTGACCGGCGTGCAGGAGGCGGTCACCCAAACGGGGCGTACCATCACCTGGCAGAATGAGATCATCGGCAGGCTTGAGCGCCTCGACATGACCAAGGTCTCCAAGGTCAACCTCGAGCTCTTCGACAGGCTGGAGAACAACATGGAGGCGCTGCGTCATTTTTCGCAATACCTGGGCAGCCTCGAGGCCATCGCCACCCATCTGGGACAGTTTGCCGAACGAACCCGCCAGGTGGATGCCCTGGCCGGAAAGATAGACTCTACCCTGGAGGAGTCGCGTGAGCTGACCCGCTTTCTCACCTCCCATTTCGAGAAGATGGAGAAGGCGGGGTCGGCAGCCCTCAGGGCCGTGGACCTCACGGAATCCCATTTCGGGGAGTCGATCGGGGCCCTGCGTGACCGGACACAAAAAAGCATCGAATCGCTCTATACCCTTTCTGACCAGACCGACGCCACCCTGCGTGACTCCTTCGGAAAGGTGACCGACCAGCTCAGAGAGGTGACTTCCCGGCACCTCGACGAGTTCATGGCAGCTTACAGCAAGGCGGTACCCCAGTTCGGTCAGCTGAAGAACCTGGAATCCCTGGGGGCCCTGCGCGATATCATCGACACCCGTTCCGGGGAGATGGTCCGACGTTTCGACGCCTCCAACCGGGAGGTGGCCGGATCGATTCAGGAGCTGACGCGCCTGCTGACAGGCAGGGAACCGGTGAAGCTTCCCCGCCGCCGCTGGTGGGAAACCGCCGAAACCCTCCTCAGGATCCTGGCATGGCTGGGCATCCTTACCGTCACCACCGGAATCATCCTCCGTTATTTCGGAATTCTGTAAGCCCTAAAGCCTTCGGACCATGCGGCGCGACAACTTCTTCTGGATCAGCTATTCCGACCTGATGACCTCCCTCTTCTTCATCATGATGGTTCTTTTTGTGGTGACCATCGGTTATCTCCAGCACCAGAAGAGCGCCACCGAAAAGCAGCTGGCGAAGATCCAGGAGTTGCAGGCGGCGGTACAGCAGCTACCTGCCGAATATTTCGAATACCAGCCCCTCTACAAACGGTTCCGGCTGAAGGAACAGATCCAGTTTCCCCGAGGGGAATCCAAAATCCCTGACAAGTACCGCCAATATCTGGTCAACGTGGGCAAGTCGGTCTTCCGGCTGGTTTACCAGATGAACAGCCAGCCTGAATTTAAGGACCTCGACATCAAATACCTCATTGTCATCGAGGGAATGGCCTCCAAAGACAACTACCCCCTTAACTTTGAACTGAGCTACAAACGGGCGCTGTCGCTTTACAATCTCTGGCGTTCCGAGGGTATTGTCTTTGACCCGGAGTATTGCGAGGTGCAGATTTCAGGCAGCGGTATCAGGGGTATCAGGGAGTATGCGGGAGAACAGGAGTTCCGGAACCAGCAGTTCCTCATCCATATCATTCCTAAAATGGGAAAGATAGTCGAGAACGAGTGAAAAACAGGGGGATGGGCATGTGCCGGCGAAACGAATTACTTCATAAATTGTCAATGAATTCCGGTGAGCGCATTCCCCGTCGGTTCTGCCGCGGGGTAAGCGAACAACGCAATAAGGAACTCCTTGACGGAATCGGATTCCTCGCCGGCTCTGTCGCGAGGAGTTTCAATTGTAAGGGGAACCCTGCCGGTCGTCATGACAGGGCATCAGGAGAAGACATATGACACAAGAAATGAGCCCTGCTGCCGGCAACACCGGCCGGGGTGGATATTCTGAAAAGGGATAACGTTAATAATTACGATAATACCATGAGTATGATGAACAGATTAATGGCGATTTTAGGGGTCCTTTTGCTGATTGCTTCCTGTAATACGGGGGGCAGGGATGAAGTCATGATGAACGACTTATCTTTGAAACAGGAGGAGGCTATTCCCGGTGCCCGTTTTTCGGGTGAAGCTCAGGCAGCTCAGGGAGAGGCTTCCCTGCCGGTGGAGACGGTGCGCAAGAAGATCATCCGTGATGGCCGCATGGGCATCAAGACCAGCGATCTGGAGGCCGCCAAGGCGCGGGTCGACTCCCTGGTGAAGGTCCATGGCGGTTACTATTCCCGGGAAAGCCTCCATAACAGTGATTTTGAGACGGCATGGCAGTTGAATATCCGGATTCCGGCTGCGGGATTTGAGAAGTTCATTGCCGGCGTGGAGTCGGGGAAGGGGGAAATCCTGTACAAGGAAGTGGCCGCCCGCGATGTGACCGACCAGTTCATTGACCTGGAAACCCGGCTGGCCAACAAACAGGAGTATCTCGAGCGTTACCGCGAACTGGTGAAAAAGGCCGCCAATGTCAAGGAAATCCTCGAAATTGAAGAGAAGATCAGAATGCTGGAGGAGGAAATCGAAAGTGTCACCGGAAGGCTGAAATATTTGGGTGACCAGGTGGACTACAGCACCCTTGATTTGTCTATCACCCGCCACAAGGGCTTCAAATACAGTCCCGACCAACGCGGGGACTTCGGGGAAAGGCTCAAATTGTCGTTGTCGAAGGGGTGGCACGGATTCGTCGACTTTCTGCTCTTCCTCCTCAGGTTATGGCCCTTCTTGATCCTGGCCGTACCCACGGTCTATTTCTGGAGGAGATATCGCCGGTCGCGCGGAAAAACCAGGGCATGACCCTGCTTCCCCCTGACGGTCCCCTGCCATCGCGGGAATGAATGCGGAAATACATCTGTTGTTGGCAGACAGGACCAGGAATTTCGTGAATAAACCGGATTTCCGGTCAGATCTGCCACCGGGACTCTCCATCCCGGATGGAATTCCGGATAATAGTTAAAAGAGCTTTTCACAACATACGAATTTTTACTGAATAGATTATGGTAAATGAGATTTCCCCTGACAGGTACCGTTTGACCGACGGAATGGTGACCTTGCGTCCTTTTGTGCCGGGGGACAAGGAGCGGTTGGCGGAGCTGGCCGACAACGTGAATATTTTCAGGAACCTGCGCGACGGGTTCCCGCATCCCTACACGGTGGCCGATGCCGGAAGGTTCATTGCCATGTCCATGGGATTTGACCCCCCCCACGCATTCGCCATTGAATACCAGGGCGAATATATCGGAAATATCGGGATTCACCCGAAGGAAGATATTTACCGACTGGGGAGTGAAATCGGCTATTTCCTGGGGGAAGCTTACTGGCACAAGGGCATCATGCCCCGGGCAGTCAGGCTGGCCTGTGACTACGCTTTCAGGGAGCTGGGCATCATTCGCATCGATACCGGGGTGTTCGATTATAACCTCGCCTCACAGCGGGTCCTTGAAAAATGCGGCTTCGTCAGGGAGGGGGTCTTCCGGAAATCGGTCCTCAAAATGGGGATCATTTGCGATGAGGTGCGCTATGCCCTGGTGAAAGAGTGACCGTCATAAAAAGAAATCCCCTCCTTCCGCGGGAAGGAGGGGATTCTTCAGATAGGGAGATTATTTAGTCTGTATGATATGCGTGTTCGTTTCTGAAGGTGAATCATGAACGGGGACTCACCAGAAACGGGTTCGTGAGCGTGTGGTTACAGGGCGGGAAGAGCTTTCCGCAGGCCCGGTTCCGGGATTCCCTCTTTCTGAAGGTCGCCGAAGCTGATCCGGGGAACCTTGCTGCTGCCCAGGTCGAGAGATTTCATCACCATGTTGTAGTTGGTCACATCGAGTGAGAGGTCGATGGCGAAGTCGGCAGGCATCACCACGATGCGGAAGACCTGGTTTTCCCATTCCGCAGGTAACAGGGTGGCGAAGTCAAGGGTTCCGCCGAGAAAGACCTGGACGTCTTCACGGGTGTAATCGTAGTTGTACTGCAGGATTCCCTCGTCAAGGATAACGGTCTGCGGCAGTAAGCGCCATACATCCAATGGTTTGTTGTCGCTTCCCGTCACCGTTTCCCAGAGGATGTACACCAGGACAATGTCACTCTCATACACCTCAATGGTGTTCGGAAACTGGAAATAAAGCAGGTATTCGTTGGTTGCCGTGAAATCGCCTTCGATTTCGAAAGCCGATCCCAGGATGTTGACCCCGTCTACCCCGTCTTTTCCATCATATCCGTCGCGCCCGTCCATTCCGGGTTCTCCCACACAGGCGGTCAGAAGGGCTGCGGCCGCCAGAAGGATCATTGCTTTCATCGTTTTCATAACTTTCATTTATTAATGGTGAACAACTATTTACGGGTTTATTTACAACATTAATGCCAATTTGTTCGCCGGCCCCCCCTGAGCGATGCATTTTGTTATTTTATTTCCTGTTCAGGATGTACCGGTCGGCCAGGTCAATCACTCCGAAGTAGCTGAGCAGGATAAGGATGTGGATATAGTGGTGGAAAACAATCATGGAGAGGTAGACCAGGAGGAGCAGGATGAAATAGCACCTTTGGTTCCAGAGGAGGGCGATGATTTTCCGGAAGCGGCTTTCTCCTTCGGGAATTTCGCGCCGGTGAAAGAAGGTGTGGTAGGTGACGTAAAAGAAAACCAGGAAGAGGAGGATCAGGTACCCTGCCGGGATTACATGGTCGCCTTCTGCCAGGGAGGCGTAAAGGTTCATCAGGATGACGGGTCCCGCATCCATGCCGGTCACGGAGGTGTGGATATCGTTCCGCCCCTCGATGTCGCCGATGATCACCACCTGATTTTCCCCCAGAAGATACTCTTCGAAGAGTCCCAGCTGGAAGTAATTCTCCCCTTCAGAAATAAGGTCCTGGGAGTACCGGAATTCGGGGATCACGGTATTGAGCACCCATTTTCCGTCGTGGGTGTACCAGGTGAATATTCCTTTTCCCTTTTTCACCAGGGGTTTTCCCGAGACGGCTTCCCAGGCGATGAGGGGCAGCTGGCGCCATCCGTCATAGGGGATAAAGCTGTATTTGAGGAACTGGGTGTTGAGAAATGAGGAGCGGTATTGTGACAATCCGGTGGTTGCAGCGAATACAGGCATGGTGACTTCTTTTTCCACATCGTTGTACCAGGCGGGAATGACGATTTTTTTCTTTTTGTCGAGGCTGGTGAGCACCTCCTGCAGCAGGCTGTCGGCTGCGGCGTCGGCTGCCGGGGATTCAAGGAAGATGTCGCAGATGATGAATTGGATACGGCCGGCATTCTGGTCGAGGATACGCAGTTTTTCGGCCAGCATGCGCCGGTCGGTAATCACGGCGTTGGTGAGGTGGTCGTTATCGAGGGGCACCAGGGCGTTGTTCCGGGAGCTGTTGAGAAGGAGAAACTTTTCAGGAAGGTCGCTTCCCGGGGTTTTGTGAAGGATATACTGGTTGACAAACGACCGCATGCTGAAGTAGTCGTTCATGAATCCGAATCCGTCGAGGTGGTTGACATGGCCCAGCCAGAGGAGGACGAAGAGGATCATCCAGATGGCGTGCAGGGAAGTCAGGAGGGTACGCCGGGGGGTGATTCCCGGGAAGAGGGCGTGTACCGTTCTTCCGGGGAGAGGCAGCACTTTTTCCGGAAAAATCCACTTTTGGCCTTCTGATTTCTGCGCCTCCCCCTTTGACTCCCCTGAGGATTTCCCGGATTGTTCGCTCCCTGCTTCAACGGTATTTCCGGGGGATTCTTCCGGTGATGGCCCCGTTGCTTCACGTCGTGGCTCAGTCGCAGTTGCTTCAGGGATTTTTCCGGTGGGTTGTTCCTGCGGGGCTTCCCCCTCTTGTGGCTGGCGGTCGTTATCTTCCATCATTCCGGTTTCCTTGGGTTATCTGATAAAGACGAATCCTGCCCAGAGGGAGGGCTGGTCGCGGTATTCCTGTTTCATTTCATCGCGGGCCTTCAGAAATGCCGTTTCCGGATCGTTACCGTCGGTCATGTGACGGTAGAAGCGTTCCATGAGATCCATGGTTTCCAGGTCGGGGACTTCCCAGAGGGAGACCACCATGCTTTTGGCGCCCGCCATGAAGAGGGCCCTTTGGAGGCCGTACACCCCCTCGCTGCCGCGGATCTCCCCTAGTCCGGTCTGGCAGGCCGAGAGAACCGCCATTTGGGTGGCAGAGAGGTCGAGGTGGGAGATTTCCCAGGCGGTGACGATGCCGTCTTCCACTCCGGGGTTTCTGATTCCCGATGCCCAGGCTTGGTTGGCGCCGGCCAGGAGGAGTCCCGAGCGCATCAGGGGAATTCCCCCGTGGGCCATCATCCCCGGCAGGGAAGAGGGGATGCCGCGGCTGTCGGGGGTTTCCGGTGAGGTGGGGGCCAGGCTGTAACCGTGGCTGGCAATGTGAATCACTTCGGGTGACGTTCCGCTGAGGGCTTTCAGGCGTTCTTCGGTGGCGTCGCTACCTGTCACCAGGTGGGTCTGAATATGGCTCTCCCCGAGTAACCGGTTGATCCTGCCGGCTTCAGCCTGCGTGCCGGGAAGGAAATCCCAGGCGTTGCCGCGCAGGGCCCTGAGTTCCGCAGGGCTGGCTTCGCCCAAGTTCCCGGCGTGGATGCCCTCTGTCACCGGTCCGCTCTTTCCTCCGGAAGGAGCGCCGTCTCTCCCGCGATCGCCGGTTCCCGTTTTCTGCCTGACTGGCCTTCCCGGGTCTCCATCTTCTCCCGGAGATGAGGCCCCGGAAGTGTTGTAGTTGACCCCTCCGAAAATGATGGCTGAACCGATTTGTTGGGGCTGGTTTTTACGGGCCAGCATGCGCGTGGAGGAGAGGTTGACCAGTTTGACCCGGTCAGAAAGCACCTGGCCGTTGCCCGTGGGAATGGCCGCGAAGGCAATGCGGTGGAGCAGTCCCGACGGGGAATAGTAGAGCGTATGGATTCCCGCGAGTTCTTTTTCCAGGGGATCCCAGAGGAGGGTGCGCACCTGGCTGTACCCGGGGGTATAGAGTTCGTCGGGATGAAGCCGCAGCAGGGAGTCGAGGCGGTCGCCGGTGGTCAGGAAAATGAGGCGGGGCCACTCCTCCTCCTTCCGCAGGAGAAGGGCGCCGTAATAGGTGGAATCGCTTTCCCCGGAAGGATCGGAATAGCGGAAGGAGAGAAATTCCAGCGCGGCTTCCCCGGGTTGGAGGGCATCCCTGACCTCCCGGAAACCGGTTTCGGTGTTGGTGAGCATTCCGAAGGAAGAAAGGTCTTCTCCGGGGAGCTCTTTTATCCGCGCCTTCATTTTTTTGAGGAGGAGGTCCTCCTCTTCGCGCAGTTGTGCGGGATCACGCTGTCGTTGGCCGGGGGGCAGGGAGAGGAGTTGTTCGAGCTCTTTACGGATCTCCTGCGATTGTGTGGACATCAGGGAGAGGAGGGTGTCGCTGCCCGACGCCAGGGCCTGCTGCAGTTTGAGGGTCGACTGCAGGAGGATGCCCTTCAGAAAGAGCTGGTTATCGTACATTTCTCCGGCCAGGGAGGGCTGGCGTGAGATATTCCTGAACCAGAGGGAGTGGTGTGTGTCGAAGAAGCGGCTGGCGAACCCCGTCATGAAGGACTCCATTTCATGTTCTGACCAGTAGAGGAGGTTTTTCTCCACCAGGTCACGGAGGGCGCGGTTATTGCGGAGTGATGCGCCGATGGCTTCTGCGATATCGCCGGCCCCTTCGAGGGCGACGGTTCCGTTGATGCTGTGGGTCAGGCAGTCGGGATGGTCGTCGCGCTGCAGTGTGGCAAAGCTCTCCGTGGCCGACGCCGACCATGCTGCCGCCCGCCGGAACTCCCCGGTGCGCAGGTAGACCAATCCCAGGTTACCCTTCATGTTGGCGAAGTGACTCCAGGTGGTGTCCCCGGAGGCCCTGAAAATGCGGATGGCTTCGAGATATTGTTCTTCCGCTTCAGGATATTCCCGGAGGTACCAATGAATGGTTCCCAGGGTTCCCACGTCGGAGGCATAATCCAGTTCATGGATTCCCCCGCGGGTGGCGTTCTCCAGAAGTTGTGTATACAGGGCTTCCGCCTGGCGGTATTCCCCCTTCAGGAGGGCATGGACCGCCTTTAAAGATTGATAGGATCTCTCAATGGTGCTCTCCTTTTCCGCAGCGGGGGATTTCCTGACCTCTTCAGCCAGGCGGAGCGAGCGGTCGGGATCCCCCATTTTCATGTAGCCGGTGGCCAGTTGCATCCTCACTTCGGCCACGGAAGTTTCCGCGCCGGGAACCTTTTTGTAGAGCGCGACCGCTTCCAGGAGGTTCTTCTCGGCCTTGTCATAAGCTCCATCCTGGCTGTACAACAATCCCAGGGTGTGGTAATGCCCGGCCTGTTGCTCAGGGGTGCTCACCGTGGCCAGCCAGGGAATCATCTTTTCCAGGACCGGCCTGATTTTCTGATACTGGCCGGTTTCGCCATACCATACGTAAAGGTTCATGCAGATGGCAAGCTCCCTCTCTTCGCGGTGACGGAGGGTGTCGGCCCTGAGGAGTTCCAGAAAAAGGGGTTCTGCGGCATGTGGGTAGCCTGAGTTGTGGAGGATATTACCTGCGCTGAAAAGGAAATCCTGGAAATCTCCCGTGGTGAGTTCTTCGACAAAGCGGGCCTGGTTCACTGCCTCCACGATGCTGGCCACGGTCTCCTCTTCCCTGCCGAGCATCCTGTATCCGTCGGCCATCTGAAGCCTTATCCATAGGCGTTCCCCCGGGGTGGCGCCGTTTTTCGCGCCCATGGCCATGAATGCTTCCATATAGGGAAGCGCCAGGTCGGCACGATTCTCTTCGGAAAGGGAGACAAAGACGGCTTTCAGAAAATCGGGATTTTTTTGTTCTTCGGCACTCAGCAGCGGAAGTCGCGGATCGGCATCCTGGGCCATCAGCAAACGGGGGAGCAGGGCTGCCGTGACCAGGAAAAGCACACAAATCCGGATGAGGCCTTTCATTTTCCGGAAATTTCTGACACTACCCGGGAAATTCTCTCCCTGAGCCACTGTTGCGCCTCTTCGGGGGAGTAAAGGGCCATTTCACGCTGTATCTGTCTCTCTTTCACAAAGGCAGGCAGGATAAACCGGTAAATATCTTCTTTGTCGGGGGAAGATCCCGGGGCTTCGGCCAGCCATCTGATGATATCATCAAGGAAAATCAGGGAGAACGGGGGCAGGGGACCAGGGAGTTGCTCTTCTGTTCCGGGGGTGCTAATGGTCAGAAGCTGTATGTCAGAAATTCCGAAGGAGTTGAGAGGTTCTCCGCTTATGTCGGGCGATGGGGCGAACCAGCTTTCGCGGGTCAGAAAGAGGGTGTCGTTGCGCCCGATGATGCGGGTGACGGGAACACCGCCAGCCACATAGCGGATGGCCAGTTGCCTGTCGCCGCTGAAGTTATACTGCTGAAGGCCCCTGCACAGGAGGGTGTCTTCCCTGACCAGGACGATCACTCCCGGGTCGGGGGTGAAGGCCCTGCGGAATTCGAAATCGCTGCCGAGGGTTTTCAGGCTGCGGGTGGCCAGCATCAGGTCCCTGCCCGGCTGGCGCAGGCGTGCCGAGACCACCACGACCTTGCGGAGCTCCCTGTCGAGGAGGTGGACTTCGTCGGTGACCCCCGAGAAGGTGAAATGACCCATTTCTCCGCTGAGGACCTCCCGGTTTCTGAGATCAGGGGCTTCTATGCGGGTTCCTTTTTGCAGGGAGGTTCCCTTGTAGGTGACAGCCCCGCGGACCATCACCACCTCATAGGGGGTAATGGCGCCCAGCAACAGGGGGAAAGAGAGGATCACCGTCAGCAGAAAAACGCCCGGAAGATGGTTTTTTCTTTTCATAGGCCGGAAATTTCCCGGCAAAAGCTTGCCGGAGGGTGTGAACCAGCTTCAAAGATAATAAACATATTACTCACCACGGACTTCCGGGGAGCCTGATATTTGGTTTTTTTCCGGAGGTCAGCAGGTGGGGTATTCCCTGGCCAGGCAAATCCAACCGTGAACCGGGGTGTTGAGTTATTTTACCGGTGCAACCCTGAACTCACTTTTCTGGTGGAAGGACCGGCCGAACATATCGGTGGCTTTCACTTCGATGGTGTGGTTTCCCGCGTCTGCCACGGCGGGCATGGCCGCCTGCCAGAGATGGGAGCATCGCTGCGGGTTGGAGGGCCTGCGGCCTTTGAGCAGATCACTGCTGCGGTCCCACTGCCAGAGTTGCTCCAGGTAAGAAGGATCTTCCTTTTCGGTGTGATTCATAGCGGTCCATTTTCCGTTGTCGATGCGGTATTCTACCTGGTCGCCTTTGCGGCCCATGAAGAAGTTGACGGTGATCAGGGCGCCTGTCCGCTGGTTCAGGGGCACCACCAGGGGGTGGTAGATGTTCATCTGGTAGTCTGCAGGTTTGCCGGCAGCCTTGTAGTCAATGACGTAACGGTTGCCGTCGATCCGCAGGAAGGAGTATCCTTTGGGGGTGCCGTCATACATGGTGGCGCGTGGTATTCCCCGCTCATCCAGTTCTCCCTTGTGCCAGTCCCCGCAGCTGGTGCCGCTGTTGAATTCGTGCAGGGGGTTGCTTCCCTGCCATCCCTCTGCGGCAGTGAAGAAATTATGGCGCTGCAGGTGGGTATGGGCCGACATCACCAGCACATGGGGAAAATCTTTCAGGATATCGAAGAGCTGCTGCCGGTCGGCTATGCTGAACTCTTCCGTGTCGCTGCTGTGCAGGGGGATGTGAAAGGAGAGGATGACCAGTTTATTCTTGTCGACATGCCTGAGGTCGTTGGCGATGAAGGCCAGCTGGCCGGGGCGGAAGCCTCCGCGATAGCGGCTTTTCCCCTGCGGGTCGGGGTACCTGATGTCGTCAAGGATGATGAAGTGGGCGTTTCCGTAGTTGAAGGCGTAATTGGCCGGGCCGAAACGGGCTTCAAAGGTTTCATCGGCCAGGGAGTCGGCCGGAGCATCATAATTCTTGTCGTGATTGCCCATCACGTTGTACCAGGGGATACCCACCCGTTTCACCGCTTCCGTGTAAGGGAGGTGAAGGTCGAGGTCATCCCATACCAAATCGCCCAGGCTGATGCCAAAGGCCACACCGCCGATTCCGGCCAGTTCATCAATGATTCCCCTGTTGAAGAAGTCCACTTCCTCGCGGGAGAGTGGCTGGGGGTCTCCCAGCACCAGGGCGGAGAAACTGCTCTTTTCAGGAGTGGAAATCATGCCGAAATCAACAGACCGGGGCAGAGGTCCGGTAGGGGCTACCCCCGGGTATTTGGTGCCGGCCGGCGATCCCCCGGGTTTGTGGTTTTGGTAAAACCGGGGGAGGTTGAAGTCATTCAGGGGCAGGGCGTAATTTGACGGTTTGATCACAAAGATGATGTTGTCATCACCTACGGGAAGGGAGTATTCTCCCTTGCTGCCCGTGAGCACTACATCGGTGCCGTTGGAAACGGCGACACCCGCGATTCCCTTTTCCCGCCGTTCCTTCCTGCCATTCTGGTTCTGGTCTTCATAGACAATACCGCCGGCACTCTTCCGGGCCGGAATTCCTGCAGCAATTCCCTGAGCCATCAGAGCTCCCGTCAGGAGCAGCATGGCCGGTATCAGCAAATATTTCCTCATGTGATTATTGATTTAAGTTAATGTCTGTGTTGCAAAACAACCATCATCCGTCCCGCGGACCTTCATCACAGGGTGTAAGGATTCTTCCGGTTGAGGTGCTTTTTGCAAACTTACGGAATTGGCGGGAATGTTAAAGGCTTTCCGTCGTTTTCGTAGTTCCTGCAGGTGCCCCGGAAGCATTCGGTTTCAGGGGTTCCCCGTTTCTGAAGGGCGTTTGCTGGTATGTTTTTCCAGGGTATGGGCTTTCGGGAGGTGTAAACGTGGAACCATCCGTTACGGATCATGACGCTGAGGTTGTAAAAATCAGACATCCAGGGGCGGAGATATTCCGTGGGCGGAGGGTCATTGCCACTGAGGATTGCGGTGCGGGTGAGGGCCATTTCTGCCAGGCTCACGCCCGAAGGAGTAGGGTGGTCAAACCAGATGGCCTCCACCGTGAGGAAATCTTCAGCCCGTGATTCCATCCATTTTCCGTTTTCCCTGAAGGTGAGCAAGGGCTGAGTAAGCTTCACCATGCTCTTAAACCATTTGTCGCTGGTTTCTGCCAACAGGGTGACGGCCAGCAAAAGGGCGGCAATATCGGAAAGGAATGATTGTTCAGTGAGGTGCCCGTTGAAGCGGGAGTGCCCCAGGGAGGTGCCGTTCCAGAACAGCTCCAGGAGGCGTTCTGTAAGTGCCGATCCCCGTTCTTCCAGTTCAGGCCGGTCCAGCAGCCTGCCCGCCTCGATCAGGGCCACGGCGACCAGGGCGTTCAATCCGCTGAGGATCTTGTCATCGCGTGAAGGCTGCGGCCGCTGGTTCCGGATAGTAAGCAGCTTCCTTTCTGTCTCTTTCAATTCCGCATCGCTCTTCCGGAGCAGGTGGTTGAGTCCCTCAAAATTCCCTTCTTCGCTGATCCCGTATATCTCTGTGAATGCCCGGAACTCTTCCGGGGTGAGCACGCGGGCCAGTTCTTCGCGCCTCCACAGGTAGGTGGCGCCCTCTTCGTGCTCCGTATCGGCATTGAAGGCGGTGACATAAAATCCCTCGTAAAGGAAGCTATCTTCGAGGCAGGCAAGGATTTTTTGTGCGGTGATCCGGTATTCCTCTTTTTCCAGGACTTTAAAAGCCAGGGAGTAGGTATACAGCGCCATAGCCTGGTCGTAGAGCATCTTTTCGAAGTGGGGGATGGTCCACTGCCGGTCGACGCAATAGCGGAAGAAGCCACCCTGGAGATGGTCATGAAGTCCGCGTCTTCGCATGGCGTCGAGGGTTTCGGTACACATGACCCTGATGAGCGGGTCCTCATCACCGGCCAGTCGGTACAACAGGAAGAGCATGGTGGAGTGGGGCGGGAATTTCTGGCCCCGGCCGAAACCTCCGGACTCATCATCATAAAAATGGGAGAGATCGCTGACCAGGGAAGTCTCAGTGGTTACGGAAGGCCGGGTTTCCTGAAGTTCGAAGGGTTGCACGGTATGGCCGTATTTCGTATAATAGCCTGCAATTTGGGTGGCGACTTCCAGAAATGAGATCCTGCCCCCTTCTTCGTGTGCCGGGGCGTAGGTGAGTGCAAAAAAGGGACGCAGATCGGGGGTGAGGAAGACATTGAGGGGCCAACCTCCGCTGCCGTTTTGTTCCTGGCAGAAGTGCATCAGAAACTGGTCTATGTCGGGTCGCTGCTCCCGGTCGATCTTGATACAGACAAAATTCCGGTTCAGAAAGCCGGCCGTCACCGGGTCGGAGAAGGCCCCGGCCGCCATCACATGACACCAGTGGCAGGTGGAATAGCCCGAGGAGACCAGCAGGGGTTTATCGTGGCTGACGGCATGGTCCAGCACCCCGCGACTCCACTCCTGCCACCACACGGGATTCCCGGCATGCTGCAGCAGGTAGGGCGATGCCGACCGGTCAAGATTGTTGCGGTCGAAACGAATCCCTGTGCCGGCTTTCCCCTTCAATTCCCTTTTTTCTCCTTCCATGTCACTGAAACGATGATCTCGTTCCGCCGGCCGAAAGGCTGAAAAGGAGGATTGTATCCCAGGTAACGGAAATTGCCGTGATAAGAAATGCCTTGTTCATCCAGCATTTTTTTCAGTTTGTCCGAATAATTCCTGATATCGGCATCGGAAGCATATCCGCCAAAACGGATGGCTGCCACGTATTCGTCGCTGCTTTTTTCAAGGAGAACGCCCGGATCATTGGGTGAAGGCAGGTTATTCTTTTCCCAGGAGGAAGGCATCACAAAACTCATGGATGAACCTCCCGGTTGAATATCCATATGAACGGGGGCCGTCATGGCGATTTTGGTGTCCGATTTATTTCCCCCGAAAATATACCCGGCCAGTTTCCTGAAACCATCGCCCGAAAGTTCTTTGTAATTGTTGGCTTCCATCCTGACAGTGGCCAGTGTTGCCGAAGGGTAAAACCGGATTTCAAACTCCTTTCCTGTGTGGACAACCCTGTACTTTTGTTGCTCTGTTTTTCCGAATGCCATAAGGGTAGTTGTTTGTATTAAGATCAGTATAAAAAAGATCCTAACGATAAAACGGTTGACTTTCATATTTGCCTTTCCCCCGGATAGAATCATTTCATTTTTCATTTATGTTCATTTTATTTATATTAATGTTAAACAAATGAACGGGGAAAAAGTTCATTAGCAAGGCTGGGGGTTCCTGGGTTTCGAATCGGCTAATGAAGCTGGTGCTATAAATTCCCGTATATTTTCATGATATCGGGTAATTCATCCAGCGTGATGACCAGATCGTGGTGATAGACCTCATTCAGATAGGCGACATCGGTTTTAAACAGGTGGCCGGTATGCCACTGCATCCACCACGACCACATGACCTTTTGGTCAATGCACTTTTCGGGTTTCGGGGGAATGCCGCACTCGTGATAGGTCACCGGCATGGTGGGATCGTTGACAATGGCCCTCACCTCATCGTACATCTTTTTGTGGGGATCGTCTCCGCCGTCGTACGTGTCGCCACCGGCAATATCGACATACTGGTCACCGGGGTACCAATCCCCCTTGGGATCACCGGTGGTGCACAACACCCAAATCAGGTTATTCAGTTTCCGTTCCTTGACATAATAGTCATACATGGTGATCCACAGCTTTTTGAAGCGTTCGGGGCCCTGTTTTCCCCACCAGAACCAGTGGCCGTCGAGTTCGTGATAGGGGCGCCACAGGATGGGCACACCGGCATCGCGGGTCTTTTCCAACAGATCGGCCTTGGCCTTCAGCTCTTTCCAAAAGGCGATGTTTTCGGGGGTCCCTTCTTCGAAGCAGCGGTCAATCTCAATGGGTTTTTTGCTGTTTTCATATCCTTCGCCGACCGCCGGCGCGCCCCAGTGCCACATGATGGTGGGGATGCCCCCCGATTTCCACCATTCCACGGCCAGCCGCACCTCATTGTCATTGTCACGCTGGTGAATGAAATCCACCCCCATCACCGCAGGCTGCCTGCCCGTCTTTTCCTTCAGGTACTCCAGTTCGTTGCCTCCCCAGGGAACCAGCATTTGTCCCGAAAGGATCTTCCTGCCGCTCATATCCTGCAGGTACTTATACAGGGCTACCGCTTCTTTGGAGGCTTCGGGATTGCTCAGCTTCCGTGGTTCGAGGGCCGGCGCAGAGGTGGAAAGAAGAAGAAAAACGGCCATTAAAGAATAAGAAAAGAAATTCATCTGTTTAAAGTATTTGGTTGCCATGGTAAATTCAGTGAAACAGTTGTAATGCCCCTGTGGTTATTTTTGCGTTTATCGTCGGTTTTCCGCGGCCGCAGCGAATAGCTTGGCAATTTCATTACGGTGGGTGCATAAATGAACCATGGGTGTTGCATGTGTATGACTGAATAAGTGTTAAACCCGGTTGTGCTGTAAAAATAGGAGAATAATTTCTTTTTTCAGGAAAGGTGACGCGGTTTTGCCCTTTTAAGTTGATTTTAAGGGTGAAGAGAGGCTCTTAAACCGGCTGACACACCTATATTTGTATCACTAAATACTGACAGGATGGGACTCCTTTTTGCTCTTTTGGTCATGCTGCTCTGGAGTGGGCATCTGTTATGGATGTTTCTGTTTCTGCCGGTCAATCCTTCCGGCATCTGGTTATGGATTCATCTGGTGGTGCAGGCTTACCTTTTCACCGGACTGTTCATCACGGCTCACGATGCCATGCATGGTACGGTCAGCCCCAACCGCAGGGTGAACGATTTTTTGGGAATGGTGGTCACCCTCCTGTACGCCGGAATGTGGTATCCCAGGATGAAGAAAAATCATTACCAGCACCACCTCTACCCGGCTACCGCCGTGGATCCCGATTACCATACCGGCAACCAGAATTTTTTCGTGTGGTGGTTCCATTTCATGAAGCGCTACATCACATGGGTCCAACTGGGGATCATGGCGGTAGTGTTTAATATCGGATTGATTTTCTTTTCGGAGGTGCAACTCATTGTCCTCTGGATCGTTCCCTCCATCCTGTCGACCTTCCAGCTTTTTTATTTTGGAACGTACAGGGTGCATCGTCTTCCGCACACCTCTGAGATGGAGCCTTTCAAATCGAGGACCCAGGGCCGGAACCACCTGTGGGCCATGCTCTCCTGCTATTTTTTCGGCTACCATTATGAGCATCACCTGTCGCCGCGCACTCCCTGGTGGCAACTCTACCGGATGAAGAGTACCCGGGTTTAATCACTTAAAATCGTCAATGTCATGCAAAGAATATGGTTTTTCCTCTTGCTGCCCCTCTTAATTCCGGGCGGTATGACGGCGGAAGCCTGTACGGCAGCTGTCATTTCGGGGAAGGCTACCCCTGACGGGCGGCCGATGATCTGGAAACACCGCGACAGTGACCATCCGCAGAATGCGATCCGGTATTTTAATGATGGAAAATATGCATCGATCGGATTGATCAACGCATCAGATACGGCCGGTGAGGCGATCTGGGCGGGGTACAATTCCGCCGGGTTTGCCATCATCAATACCGCTTCTTACAATCTCCTGGCCGAAGGCGATACCGTGAAGCTGAAGGACCGCGAGGGGATTGTGATGCGGCAGGCCCTGCAGCAATGCGCCACCGTGGAGGAGTTTGAGGAATATCTGACAAAAGCGCCGAAGCCGCTGGGTGTGGAAGCCAATTTCGGGGTCATTGATGCCCGGGGGGGAGCAGCCTGGTTTGAAACCGGCCAGTATACCTTTACAAAACTTGACGTCACCGACCCTTCGGTAGCCCCGCAGGGATACCTGGTGCACACCAACTTCTCCTTTACGGGGGATCCCTCCCGGGGAGCAGGACATATCCGTTTCAATACGGCGCAGAACCTGTTTTTCCAGGCTTCCCAGCAGGGAAACCTCACCGTGCGGTGGATCCTTCAGGAGGCGAGCCGTTCCTTGTGGCACTCCCTGACCGGAGCGGACCTCGAACAATCAGACCTTCCGGCCGGAACGCAACACGTTGTCCACTTCACCGATTTCATCCCCCGGAATTCTTCCACCTCTTCCGTGGTGATCCAGGGGGTGAGGCCTGGCGAGGAGGTGGCTCTTACCACGATGTGGACGATCCTGGGATTCCCGCTCACCTCGGTGGCGATGCCCCTCTGGCTGGAGGGTGGCAGGCAGCAGCCTTCCCTGGTTACGGTAAACGGCGACGGGGTGGCTCCCCTTTGCGAAAAATCCCTGCAGCTCAAAGAGCGGCTTTTCCCGGTCCACCAGAGCTATGGCGGCAACTACCTGGACGTGGCCTCCCTGCTTAATCGCAACGGCTCCGGAATCCTCCAGCAGCTGAAGCCCCTCGAGGATGAGATCTTTGAGCTGTCAGCCAAAAAACTGGAATCCTGGCGCAAAACCAAAGAGTTCCGGAAGGAGATCTCCGGGTTCTATAACATGGTAGACGACATGATCTCTGAAAGATACCTGACCTTGTTTGGTTTGTAGTACCACGTAATAATTCAAACATATGAAAATCATCCGCTTTTTCCTGTTTTTGATTGCCATCACGGCAATGCTCACCTCCTGTTTCAGGAGTTCCAAAACCGCCGTAATCCCCGGTGAAGATCAGTTTCCTGCGCCACCGGTAGCGGTGGCCGATCCCGATACCTTCGCGGAATTCGGCCAGGTACGCATCGACCCTTTTTTCTGGCTGAAGGAGAAGAGCAACCCGGAAGTCATCGCTTACCTGGAGGCGGAAAACCGTTATGCCGACACGGTCATGTCTCACACCAGGGCCCTGCAGGAGACCCTCTATGAGGAGATGAAAGGGCGGATCAGGGAGGAGGACCAGTCGGTTCCTGTGCCCAACAACGGATATCTTTATTACAGCCGCACCATCAAGGGAAAGCAGTATCCCATGTACTGCCGGAAGAAAGGGGACACCACAGCCGTGGAGGAGATCCTCTTCGATGTCAACCAGATGGCCGAAGGAGAGAAGGCCTTTATTTTTGCCGGATATTCTGTTTCCCCCGACAGCCGGCTGGCCGCCTATGCTTATAATACCACGGGATCTTCGGCGCTTTTTGACCTGAAGGTCAGGGATCTCACCACCGGTCGCGATCTGGAGGAGCATATTACCGGCATCAGAAGGTTTGTATGGGCCAGCGACAATAAAACCCTTTTTTACACCACCGTGACTCCTTCGCTGCGTCCTTACCGGGTTTTCCGTCATCTTCTGGGGGAAGGACACCCCGGAACCCTGGTCTACGAGGACAACGACGGCAGGTTTAATGTCGGGGTGCAGCGTGAAAAAACAGGAAAGTGGATCTTCATCACTTCTGCCAGCAGTTATACCACCGAATACCGGATGATTCCCGCCGGTGACCCCACTGAGGAACCCCGGGTATTCCTGCCCCGCGTTGAGGGCGTCGATTACCAGGTGCAGCACCACGAAGAGTGTTTTTATGTCAGGTACAAAACGCAGGAGTTTATCAACGCCAAAATTTTCAGGGCGCCACTGACCAGTTACAGTGAACCCGCGACATGGGAGACCGTGGTGGAACACGATCCTCAGGTTCTCCTCCAGGGATTTGCGGTACACAAGAACTTCCTGGGATTGCTGGTCCGCAACAATGGGCTGAACGAAATCAGGATTTTCTATCTGAAGACCGGGGAAACCCAGGTTTTGGGATTTCCGGAGCCGGTCTATACCGTTTATCCCTCCTCACTCCCCGAATACGGGTCTGACCATTTCCGGTATGTCTATTCCTCACTGAACCGGCCACAGAGTACCTATGAGCTGGATGTGAACTCCAGGACGGCCACTCTGCTGAAGGTCCAGGAGATTCCCGGGGGTTTTGAGCCTGACGATTATGTGGTGGAACGGTTGTGGGCCACGGCGCCCGATGGCGTCAAAGTGCCGATGGCGGTGGTCTACCGTAAGGATTTGAAAAGGGATGGTCATCATCCGGCGTTGCTCGAGGGTTATGGCTCTTATGGTTCCAGTACCGATGCTTCCTTCAGGGCGAATGTCTTTAGCCTGGTCGACCGCGGCTATGTCTACGGCATTGCCCAGGTCAGGGGGGGCAGCGAACTCGGTGAGCAGTGGTACGAAGACGGAAAGCTGATGAATAAGAAGAACAGCTTCACTGATTTTGTGGCGTGTGCCGAAAACCTGGTGCAGGAGAAGCTGACCTCTTCGTCCCTGTTGGGTATACGCGGGGGAAGTGCCGGGGGACTGCTGATGGGTGCCGTGGTTAACCTGCGCCCCGACCTCTTCAATGTGGTCCTGGCCAATGTCCCCTTTGTCGATGTGGTCAACACGATGCTCGATGCGACGTTGCCGCTGACCACCCAGGAGTATGAGGAGTGGGGGAACCCCAATGAAGAGGAGGCCTACCGCTATATCAGCTCCTATTCCCCTTATGACAACCTGCAGCCGGCGGCCTACCCGAACATTCTGGCCACGGCGGGCCTCAACGACTCTCAGGTGAGTTACCACGAGCCGGCCAAGTGGGTGGCCAAAATGCGCACTCTGAAGAGTGGCAGTAATTTTATCCTGCTGAAAACCAATATGGAATCGGGTCACGGAGGGGCAACAGGCCGTTATGATTACCTCAGGGAACTCGCCTTCCAGTATGCCTTCCTGATCGACCGGAATGGGAAATAACCCTGATTTCCCTCTAATTTCCGTATATTGCAGGTCGTTTTCACTATGACCATGCGGAGATTTCTTTTCATCACACCCTTATTGATCCTCTTTTGTTCTTTCCTGCAGGCACCAGGCCAGGGCATCAGGATCAACGAAATCATGTCGTCGAATGCCTCTACCATCGCCGATGAGGAGGGGGATTTTTCGGACTGGATAGAGCTTTACAATGACGGCGATGAGGCCGTTTCCCTTGAGGGGTGGGGGCTTTCCGACAATCCTGGAAAACCATACAAGTGGGTTTTTCCGGCGGTCATCCTTTCTGCCGGGGAGTACCTGCTGGTATGGGCTTCGGGAAAGGATTACCGTCCTGAGCCCGGAAGTTGGGTTTCCGGAGTCAGAAGGGAAGTCTATACTGGAATATACGGAACCACCGTTTCGGCATTGACGGGGCACTCTTCCTATCCTGCTGAGCCCGCCAGCCGTCAGCTCTTCCACCGTTCTTTTGAGGCGCCCGTCGATGAATCGAATAACTACGGACAGCGGATGCACGGTTACCTGAAGGCGCCGTCGACGGGAGAGTATATTTTCAGCCTTGCCAGCGATGATAACGGGGAGCTGTGGCTCAGCAGCGATACCACCGCTGCCGGATTGCGCCTCATTGCAGGGGTTCCCGAATGGACCCTTCCGGGGGAGTGGAACAAGTATCCCTCCCAGAAATCGTCACCGGTCACCCTCGAAGAGGGAAAAATGTACTATATCATGGCCCTGTCCAAGGAGGGCACAGGTGGCGACCATCTGTCGGTGGGCTGGGAATGGCCTGACGGCACCCGGGAATTCCCAATGAAGGGGGAGCATCTTTTCTGGACAGAGGGGGAGTTGCATACCAGTTTCAGTATCAGTGCTGAGGGGGAGACCCTTCTGCTGACCGATTCCGGAGGGGAAAAGGTAAGTGAGATGGCTGCCGTGGCGCTGACCCCGGGAATTTCACGGGGAGTGGCTGCCGGTGGAGAGCTGGCCTATTTTGACCAGCCGACGCCGGGAACGGCCAACAATTCCGCCAGCTATTCCGATATTCTTTCCCCGCCGCTCTTTTCCCATGCGGGAGGATTCTATGCTTCTCCCTTCGATCTGAGTCTCTCTTCCACCATGGAAGGGGTGAGCATCGTCTATTCCCTCGACGGCTCCCTTCCTTCGGCGGGCAACCTGCAGGGGACCAGTTACCCTTACCGGAACCAGTATCGCAAGGAGCCCGGCACCTCTGCCGGTCCATTGTTATTCCGCACTTTCCGCAGTCATGTGTATGGTTCCCCGTTGAAGGTAACCGACCGGTCGGGTGAAGGCAACCAAATTTCGCGCATTTCTTCCACCTATGATGCCAATCCCTGGTATTTGCCTTCGGCACCCGTGGAAAAGGCGGTGGTCGTGAGGGCCCGGGCCACCCGCGAAGGCGCTCTTCCCAGTCCTGTGGTTTCCCACACCTACTTTGTCAGAGGTGGGGGCGTCAACCCTTACTCATTGCCGGTCATCTCCCTGAATGTCCAGGAAGATGCCTTTTTTGATTTTAACAAGGGGATTTACGTGGCCGGCAGCGACTTTGAGAACTGGCGTTCCGCGAATCCCCAGGGCATCGCCGACGGTGGTGTTCCCGCGAACTATCACCGCGAGGGTGACGACTGGGAGGTGCCGGCTCACATTGAACTGTTCGACGCCGCAGGCATCCGCTGGCTGGGACAGAACACAGGAGTCAGGATCCATGGTAACTGGTCCAATTCCAATCCCTTCAAAAGCCTGCGCATTTATTCCCGCAATGAATACGGGAAGTCGACCCTTGATTATCCCTTTTTCGCCAGCCGTCCTTATACTTCCTACAAAAGGATCATTTTGCGCAATTCGGGGAATGATATCTGGTACACCCTGTTCCGCGATGCCGCCCTGCAGGAGATGGTGAGCCACCTCCGGTTCGAAACCCAGGCCACCCAACCCTCTGTGCTCTTCATCAACGGGGAGCATTGGGGAATTCACAATATCAGGGAAAGGGTCGACAAGTATTTCCTGGCGGCAAAATTCGGGGTGAACGAGGAGCAACTCGACATTCTCGAAGGGAACATGGCCGTCGATGAGGGCAACAACAGCCACTATGCGGAAATGATAGATTATATCACCATGAACGGGGTCAGGGAAGCGGCTCATTATGCGTGGGTGAAGGAAAGGATGGATACGGAAAGCTTCCGTG
>CAYWUJ010000032.1:0-30938 GCA_964461455.1 uncultured Prolixibacteraceae bacterium
ATTGCCAGCGACCGGATCGTGGAAATTGCCCTGCTCAAGATTCATCCCGACGGCACTGAAGAGGAGAAGGTGATGCGCATAAACCCTGAAATGCCCATTCCTGAAAAGGCTTCCCGCATTCACGGCATCACCGATGAAGATGTGAAGGATGCCCCGGTTTTTCGTGAAGTGGCCAAAACCCTCGCCCGCTTCCTGGAAGGTTGCGACCTCGCTGGTTTCAACTCCAATCGCTTCGATATCCCTCTTCTGGCCGAGGAATTCCTGCGCTCAGACGTCGATATCGACTTCAAAAAAAGAAAATTTATTGACGTCCAGGCCATCTACCACAAAATGGAAAAGCGGACCCTGACCGCCGCATATAAGTTTTATTGCAACGAAGAGCTTACCGATGCCCATTCGGCTCTGGCCGATGTCCGCGCTACCTATGAAGTGCTGAAGTCCCAGCTTGAGACTTACCGGGAAACCGAATATGAGGATCACAACGGACGGAAGAGTACCCCCATCGTCAATGATGTCGAAAAACTGAGCGAATTCTCGGCCTACGACCGCTATGCCGACTACCTGGGGCGAATCGTGTACGACGAAAACGGGGTGGAGATTTTCAATTTCGGGAAAAATAAGGGCCTTCCCGTGGAAAAAGTGCTCAGGGAACAACCGGGTTATTATGGCTGGATGCTCAATGGCGATTTTCCCCTCTACACCAAAAAAGTGCTGACGCAGATCAAACTGAGAATGAACGCCAACATTAAATCTTGAATCTTGAATCGGGAGTCGGGAATCTTGAGTTTGGAGTCGGGATTTGGGAGTCTGGAGTTTTGAATCGGGAATTTGGAGTGTCAAAAAAACGAGTATGAAAATTGTATGTATAGGGCGGAATTATGTGGCGCATATTGAAGAGCTGCAGAATGAGATGCCTGCGGAGCCGGTGTTTTTCATGAAGCCTGATTCCTCCCTGCTGGAAGGGAACCGCCCCTTTGAGATTCCCCCGTGGAGCAGTAACCTGCACCATGAGATTGAGCTGGTGCTCAGGATCACCAAAACAGGGAAAAACATGTCGCCGGAGCAGGCAGGGCGCTGTTTCGGAGAAATCGGTGTGGGCATTGATTTTACGGCCCGGGATCTCCAGAGCCAGTTGGCATCGAAGGGGCTTCCCTGGGAAAAGGCCAAGGCTTTCGACCAGTCGGCGGTGCTCGGATCGCCTTTTCTTCCCGTGGAGGACTTCGATGACCTCAGGGCGGTGACTTTCCGTCTCGACATCAACGGCACGACGGTCCAGCAGGGCAATTCCGGTTTGATGATTTTTGGTTTCGCGGAGATCCTGGTTCATATTTCCAGGTATGTCACCCTCCTCCCGGGGGATCTGGTTTTTACCGGAACACCAGCCGGTGTGGGGCCCGTGCACTCCGGTGACCACCTCGAAGGCTACCTCGGCTCCCACAAGATGCTGGATTTCCACTGTATTTGACCCCCCTTCCCCGCTGTACACCAGAAGTTGGGGTCCGGTGAAAAGTGCCGGCACCGGCAAAATAAGTGCCTGATACTGTAATTCCCACAGCGGGATGATATACCTATCATTCCGGACATTCCATTTCTGGTTTCTTTGCCGTAAAGGATTAACTTAAACCATGATACATATGAGTTCGCTGGCTGAGATTCAGGATTTTCTGGCCCCCAAAAGGATGGCTTTTGCCGGGGCCTCGCGCAATCCGAAGAAATTCGGGGGTGTGGTCTTTTCGGAACTCCGGAAACGGGGCTTCGACCTCTTTCCGGTTCATCCGGAAGCTTCTGAACTGGAAGGGATTCCCTGCGTCAGGTCCGTCAGGGATCTGCCTCCCGGTCTGGAGAATCTTTACATCGTCACTCCGGCAAAGGAGACGGCCGGGGTGGTGCGCGATGCCCTGGAGTACGGGATCCGTAAGATATGGATTCAGCAGAGTTCCGATACTCCCGAAGCTCTGGAACTGGCACGTGAGAAAGGGGTCCCCGTCATCCATGGGCGCTGCATGATGATGTTCGCAGAACCGGTGGGTAGCATTCACGGATTCCACCGGTGGATCATCCGCCTGTTCGGCCGGTACCCTAAGTAGTTACCGGCACTTCCGGGCATCAGTTCAATTTTTTAATTTCCACCTTCCGGAAGTCAATCGGATGGCTTTCCCCCTGGAGGGAGATGGTGCCGCCGCGCAGCATTTTATCCCCGTTGGCGGGCAGGAGTTTGGAGAAGGAGGGATCACGGTCATCGAGCTGGGGCTGTTCGTAAACAATGACGGTATCGCCGTTGATGATGTGGCGGATGATGCCGCTGCCGTGGACTTCCACTTCCGCGGTGACCCATTCCTCACCATGGTAAGTCTTCGAAGAGGAGGTCATGCAGTGGTCGAGGATCAGCTCTCCCCCCATCACCACATTGGTGCCCGGCGTGCACAGGTTCCCGGTAGTCCGGTCTGTGGTCCCGTCTCCTCCGAGGAACTGCACCTCAATGGATACCGGGAAATCCTGTTCCTTGTCCATGGTTTCCAGGGGCTGACCATGGATCATCACCCCGCTGTTCCGCAAGGCCCAGCCGGCACCTCCGGGACACTGTTCGCCCACGAACCGGTATTCCACCCGCAACAGATAGTTTGAGAATGTGTCTTTGCAGAACAGGTGGGCAAAGCGATCATCAAAAGCGGTATACCCATCGTACCGCACTTTCAGCAGTCCGTCTTCCACCCTGAAAGTATTGGCGAAATTTTCACCCGCCTCATATCCTTTGATTTTTGGGGTCCACCCCTCCAGATCCCGGCCGTTAAATAACTGGATCCATTCACTTTCGGGACTTTTGGGGCCTCCGCATCCGGAAATCAGGAGAAGGGAAAACAACAAGAGCCATTCTCTTTTCTTCGGCAAACAGGTTTTCATAGATCAGTTTTTATGGTTTAAAGGTGTGAATATACTATTTTTCCGGTGATAGATGAAAGTGAATCCCCGCCGCAATAGATCATTCCGTCAAAAAGCATGAACACCACAGCGCCTTAATAACAGGTATGGACTGCAGGAGCAATAGTTTTGCTATTTTTGAACCTGAAAACGGAATTATTTCTAAGATGAGGAAAACAGAGCTGTTTGCCGTGATCTTGCTGATGTGGGCCATGCAGGTCGTCGCCCGGCCTTCCCCTCCTGCCTCGCGGGAAGTTCCCCGGGTGGTGCTGGGCATTGTGGTTGAAAACATGCGTCCCGATTATATAGACCGGTATTGGGACAAATTCGGGGATGGCGGGTTCCGTAAGCTGGTCAACGGGGGAAGCCTGTGCACGGGTTTCAGGTTCAGCCAGCATATTCTGAACAATGCCACCGGCACTGCCACCCTTTTTACGGGAGTCACCCCGTCGGTTCACGGAATTATCGACGAATCATGGTATGACCGTGATAAGGGGAAAGTCACCGGTGCTGTTGCCGATGAGGAGTATCCCGCCACCGGGGGAGCCCCTTCGGGAAGCCGGGTCTCGCCGCGCCAGTTGCGCTCCTCGACCCTGGGCGACCAGCTGAAGCTTTCAGGCAACGGAAAACCGAAAGTTTTCAGCATTGCCCTGAATGAAGCCCCTGCACTTTTTGCTGCCGGATTCAGCGGCGATGCCGCCTGGTGGTTCGACACGGCCTCCGGAAAGATGATCACTTCCTCATTTTATCTGACCTCACAGCCCGACTGGGCAGAAAAATTCAACGCCAGGGGAGAGGCCCAAAAATATGGGTCCCGCAACTGGGTCCTCCTCAAAAATGCTTCTGACTACAGCGCCAGCCATGAAGACCGATCCCCCTATGAACTGGGATTCGGAGGAGGAAAAAATTTCTTTCCCCACTCTATGGCTTCCCTGGTAAAAAACGCAGGTCACTTTGGCCCGCTGAAATCTACTCCCTTTGGGAATTCCCTGGTCGGGGATTTCGCCCGGGAACTCCTCGAAAATGAAAAAGTCGGAGAGGATGACCAAACCGACCTGGTGACGGTCATCTTTTCGTCGATGGACCAGGAAAACAGCGCCTTCGGGCCGGCATCGGTCGAGATGGAGGACCTCTACCTGCGCCTCGACGAGGAAATCGCCGCTCTGATCTCCCTTGCCGAAAAGAAGTATGGCACCGAACACCTGCTGGTTTTTCTCACTGCCAATTCATCGGCCGCCTATCCCGTGAATTACCTCAAGGAAAAAATGAGGTTTCCGGCAGGCACGTTTACCCCTGACAATGCCATTGCCCTGCTCAATTCCTTTCTGAATATCAGCTACGGCGACCTGAAATGGATTGAATACAACAACGGGCTGCAGCTTTACCTGAACCACAAAATTGCCGGCATTAACAAGACCGACCTGCGGGAAATGCGCAGCCGTGCGGCCACCTTCCTCTCCGAGTTCGAAGGGATAAAAATGGCGGTGTCCAGTGACCAGATCAGAGAGGGACAGCTGAGCCACAGTTCCCGCGAAGGAGTGACCAATTCATGGCATGAGGGAAGATCAGGCGATATTCTGCTGGTCCTCAGGGAAGGATGGCAACCCGCCTTCAAATTCAAAAAGGTGCACTATTCGGGACATGGTCATGTCCCCCTTATTTTCTACGGATCAGGAATAGCCCCCCGTCGCCTCTATGAGAATGTGGATGCCACTTCACTGGTGCCCACACTCACTGTGCTGCTGGGAATTCCGGTTCCTCCGGGATGCACGGCACCCCCTGTATTACTGATGAGGGAATAGAAAACTTCAGCGATGTTTTTTCTCTTTGACAGGGTTATCGGCAATGCTGCCGTGCGACTCCTCAGAAAGTGACTCCTTTTTTCCCTTTTTTAAATTGTCGCTCCTGAGAGCGCTCAGAGGCACCTGAAAAACCGTATCTCTCTTCAGTTCGAAAGAGATCGTGTGAAGCAGGTAATTCTCACTGAATAGATGGAGAAGGACATCTCCGGGCTTTAACAGGAGAGAGAAAGAACCATCCTGGGAAGTGATGGTGCCGATTCCTGAATTCTTTTCCACCACGGTAAGATCACGGATAACCGCTCCCGTCAGGTTATCCGTGACTCTCCCGGCGACTGAGACAAACTGCCCCGCCACAGATATAGGCGTGACCGCCAGCAATGCCAGCAAAAGTAAAAGGGTTTCCGTTTTCATGACTCTGTTGTTTAATGGCTCTATACTATTAGACAGACAAAGCCTCCATTTTGTTACGTCTCCCCGGGAATTTATTCTTAAGTAATCATTAAGTTTCAGGGAACACTTCTCCTGCCGGGGGAACCATTTCGCGGTAATGAAGGCCAGAAAGTCCTCCCATGCCTGAAAATTGCCAGCGGTATGCTGAATAACAGATAATTCTCTGGTAAAATCCTTGTTTTTTAATCTGTCAACTCCTTAAATTTAACCGACCAATAAATTCATAAAACCACTACTCAATGAGTCCGACACAATTACTTATCAGGGAACTTGCAGACCAGTATGGCAGAAGCAGGGAGAATCTTCTGCCCGTGATGCAGGGAGTTGTAGATCAGGAGAGCTATCTATCGGAGTATTCGATGATAGAAATTGCCCGCGAAATGGATCTTCCTGCGGCAGAAGTATATGGCACCGCCACATTTTACTCGTTTCTGGAGACCAAAAAAATGGGAAAGTACATCATCAGGGTGTGCAAGACCATTTCCTGTGCCATGAAGGGTAAGGGGCAGGTGGTGATGGCCATACAGGACATGCTGAAGATCCCGGTGGGGGAAACGACCCCCGACGGGCGTTTTTCCCTGCTGCAAACCAACTGCCTGGGGCTTTGCCACAAGGCACCGGCCATGATGATCAATCATGATGTGTACACTGACCTTACTCCGGAAAAGGTGAGGGAGATTATTTCTGATTACATGAAAAAACCTTTATAAAACTGAAGCATCATGGCAACAACATACCAGCTGAAAAGGGCCGACTTCATTTTCAAGAATGAGAATGACTGGGAGAAAGTCCTGGGCAACATCCTGGGCAGGACGCCGCAGGACCTTATTAACGAGCTGATCAGCTCCGAGCTGAAAGGCCGCGGGGGCGCAGGATTTCCCACCGGGTTGAAATGGAAGGTGGCTTCCGAGATAGATACACAGCCCAAGTACGTCATTTGCAATGCCGACGAGGGAGAGCCGGGGACCTTCAAGGACCGGGAGATCCTGGAAAGGGTCCCATACAAGGTGCTCACGGCCATGGTGGCCTGCGGCCATGTCATCGGGGCCAAAGAGGGATTCATCTACCTCAGGGGTGAATACCGGTTTCTGAAACCCGAATTACAAAAGGTCATCGAGGAATTTGAATATTACCTGAAGGAGATCAATAACGATTTCAAAATTAAAATCTTCATGGGTAGCGGGGCCTACATCTGTGGTGAGGAGACGGCTCTGTTCGAATCGATGGAGGGGAAACGTGGCGAACCGCGCAACAAACCCCCATATCCCACCAACTACGGATACATGGGAGGGCCCACCGTCATCAATAACGTGGAGACCCTGGCCCATACCTTCACCATCTTTAAGTATGGCGCCAAAAAGTTCTATGACCTGGGGGTGCAGTATTCCCGGGGGACAAAGCTTTTTTCAGTGTCGGGTGACACACCGAAACCGGGAATTTATGAGCTTGAACTGGGAATGAGCCTTCAGGATTTTGTCTATGAATTCGGCGATGGGGACACCAAGGCCGTGCAGGTCGGAGGAGCCTCCGGGTTCCTGGTCCCCCGGAAGAAATTTGCCGATACAGCCATCGGGTACCAGGGCAAACTGACAGGCATATCGCTGCCCACAGGAGGATCAATGATGCTCTTCAACAGTTCCCGGTCCATGTACAACGTTCTCGATAACTATCTCGAATTTTTCAGGGAAGAGTCCTGCGGGCAATGTACCCCCTGCCGGGTTGGATGCCAGCAGCTGCTTCTGGGTATCAAAGCCGTGAAAAGGGGCGACCGTCCGGCTTCCTATCTCGACAAACTCCTCAGGCTCACGGAAACCATGCAGGTGACTGCCAAATGCGGACTGGGGCAATCGGTGGCCAACTCATTCTCCTCCATTGTTGAAAATTTCAGGGAAGAAATGATTTACTAATGCTTAATTGAATTCGTTATGACAACTCAAAAAATCAATATTTCCCTGAACGGGTACAATGTTCAGGTCGACAAAGGCACCATGATTCTGGATGCAGCCAAGGAGAACGGGATCATCATTCCCACCCTGTGTTACCATAAGGACTTGTGTGTTGCCGGGAACTGCCGGGTGTGCGTGATCGAGATTGGCGGACAGAAGAGGCTCTCTGCGGCATGTGCCACCCCAGTTGAAGAGGGTATGGAAGTGCTTACCAACAGTCTGAAGGTCCGCAATTCCCGGAAGCACATCATTGAGCTTCTTCTGGCGGAACACAACGCCGACTGCACCAAATGCTACCGCAATGGAAATTGTGAACTTCAGGAGCTGGCTTCGGAATACAAAATCATGACCCAGGAGTTCATAGAACTGGTGCCCTTCAAAACCTACACCATCGACATGTATTCCCCGTCTATAATCAAGGACGACAGCAAGTGCATCCGTTGCCAGCGGTGCGTGCGTACCTGTGCCGAATTGCAGGGAGTCAACGCTCTTACCGTGGCCCATAAAGGGGATGAGATGAAGATCACCACCTTCATGGAAAAACCCATGAATTCAGTGGTGTGCACCAATTGCGGACAGTGCGTCAACCACTGCCCGACAGGTGCCCTGGTTGAGAAAAACTACATAGAAGAGGTATGGGATGCCATATCAAACCCCGACAAGCATGTCGTGGTGCAAACGGCCCCTGCCGTGCGCGTGGGATTGGGCGAGGAACTGGGGTTTGAACCGGGAACCCGGAATACCGGAAAGATGGTGGCAGCCCTCAAACGTTTGGGATTTGACTCGGTGCTGGATACCGATTTCACGGCCGACCTCACTATCGTGGAGGAAGGGACGGAACTCCTTACCCGTCTCAAAAGGGCCCTGAAAGATAAGGATCCCAATGTGAAGCTTCCCATGGCCACCTCCTGTTCCCCCGGATGGATCAAGTTCATAGAACACATCTATCCCGAATATCTCGACAACCTCTCCACCTGCAAGTCACCGCAGCAGATGTTCGGAGCCCTGGTCAAGACATACTATGCCAAGGCACGCAACCTGGAACCCGACAAAATCGTGTCGGTGTCGATTATGCCCTGTACCGCAAAGAAATTCGAGGCTGCACGGCCCGAAATGCACGACAGCGGCTACCGTGATGTCGATTACGTGCTGACGACCCGCGAACTGGCCATCATGATTAAACAGGCAGGGATCAATTTCACGGCCCTCGAAGAGAGCAAGTTTGACCGTCTCATGGGAGACTCCACGGGAGCGGGGGTCATCTTCGGCGCTACCGGCGGAGTCATGGAAGCCGCCCTGCGCACGGTATACGAAATTGTTACCGGCAGGGAAGTTCCCTTCTCTAATCTCGAGATTCTCCCGGTCAGGGGTATGGAAGGGGTGCGCGAGGCTTCCATAAAAATCGAGAATCCCAAAAAGGAGTGGGCCTTCCTCGATGGGGTGGAACTGAAATGTGCCGTAGCGCACGGACTGGTCAACGCCAAGGCGGTGATGGATTCCGTGAAATCGGGAAAAGCAAACTACCACTTCATAGAAATCATGGCCTGCCCGGGAGGATGCCTCGGAGGCGGCGGTCAACCCATCCCCACCAGTCCCGAAATCAGAAGAAAACGCACCGAAGCCATCTACGCCGAAGATGCCGGCATGCCCATCAGGAAATCACACGAGAATCCGGAGATCATCAAACTCTATCGCGATTTCCTCAAGGAAGCCAACAGCGAGGTCTCGCATAAACTTCTCCACACCAAGTATACCCCCAGAGAGAGGTTTTAACCCGACCTGTTTTCCCATTTTGGGAAATAATTTTCATAATTGACACGAAGTTCTCAAACCATAATAAATTAAGTTGTTTACTATCATTAAGTTAATCAAAGTGGTTTGGTTTTTGCAATACCTTGGCATCCCTCAAGGGATTTGTCATTTGAGGGACTCCTTTTGTTAGGGTATAAATTTGCATGTTATTGGGACTTAAAGATGGAATCACCGAAAGGTTGGTTCCATCTTTTTTTTTATAACTTGCCCCTCAAAAACCGGCGTATGTTGAGGAGATATAGAATCACCGTGCTTATATCGTTGCTGATGATTCCCGCAGGGCTCACAGGTCAGGAGAGGTTTCTGGAAGCTCTTTTTGATTCGGTGGATATTCAGACCTACACCTATGCAGCCAAAGATGGGCGTAATCTCGACCTGGATCTATACTTCCCCTATGGCGACACCCTTTCGGCCCGTCCGGTAGTGCTGTTTGTTCACGGAGGGGGCTTCAGCGGGGGAGTCCGGAATTCCCCTGAGATTGTGGTTTTTTGCCGCAGGTTGGCGGAACATGGTTACCTGGCGGCTTCCATCACCTACCGCCTCACGCGGCAGGGAGAGCCTACGGCCTTCGGCTGTGACTGTCAGGCCACCGATAAACTAAACACCTTCCAATCGGCAGTGGAAGACCTTCAGGATGCCACGGCCTTTCTGATCCGTGAGAGGGAATCGCTGGGAGTGGATCCTCAGGTCATCATCCTGGCGGGAAGCAGCGCCGGTGCCGAAACCGTCCTTAATGCAGCCTATCAGCCCCCTTACTGCTACGGTCTCGATTCGGGACCGGTGGCCTATGCCGGGGTGATTTCCATGGCGGGAGCCATCCCCGACACCTCCAGGATCTTTGCCGACTCCGCCATTCCCTCCCTGCTCTTTCATGGCACCTGCGACAACCTGGTGCCCTACGCCTCGGCATCCCACCATTTCTGTCCCCCTACAAAACCAGGGTATTTGCTCCTGCACGGCGCCCATACCATCGCCCGGAAACTGGCCGGCGTCAATACCCCCTACTGGCTCCATACCACCTGCGGAGGAGGCCATGAAATGGCCAGCCGCCCCCTGTCAGCCTATTTCACGGAAATCCTCGAGTTCGGATACCACTATGTCCTCCATCAAAGATGGGAAAACAGGCATACCGTCATCGCCGGTGACCAGAACAAATGCGATATCCAGAAATTCAGCTTTTGTGAAGAATAAACGCCTCTAAAAACCGTACCATGAAGAACCTTATGATTTCCCTTATGCTCCTCATCTCTTCGGGAGCCATGGCGCAAACCTTTAACGTGGTCACCTATAACATCAGGCTCAACACCTCTGCCGACGGCATCAATGCCTGGCCCAACCGGAAGGAGATGGTCACTGCGCTTCTCCGATTCCATGATGCACACATTTTTGGATTGCAGGAGGCCAAGCATGAACAGATCATCGACATTGAAGAGCGGATGCCCCGTTTTGTCCGCATCGGCACAGGACGCGATGATGGGAAAACCGGCGGTGAATACTCTCCGGTCTTTTATGACGGGGGAAAATTTAAAATTCTCAAATCGGGACAGTTCTGGCTTTCGGAAACGCCCGACACCCCAGGTAAAGGGTGGGATGCCGCATTTCCGCGTATTGTCACCTGGGGCAAGTTCAGGATCAGGGGCACTTCAAAGAAATTCTTCTTCTTCAACACCCATTTTGACCATGTCGGGAATGTGGCCCGGGCCAACTCCTCCCGGCTGATTCTGGAAAAAATCAACCATCTCAATCCCGGCAACCTTCCCGTTATTGTTACCGGCGATTTTAACCTGACCCCTGAGAGTGAACCCATCACCCTTATCCTGCAGAAGTTGCGTGACAGCTCCGTCATCAGCGAAACACCCCCCTACGGTCCCGCGGGGACCTTCAACAGTTTCCGCAGGGATCATCCCCTTGACCAACGCATCGACTACATCTTTGTCAACGACAAGGTAAAAGTGAAAAAATACGGGGTACTGACCGACAGCTGGGACAACCGCTGGCCCTCTGACCACCTCCCGGTGCTATCACGGGTCAAGCTTTAGGCAGGTAATCGGTAATCGGTGATCGGTGACCTGCGGTCGGGTAATCGGTAATCAGTGACAGTGATCGGTTATTGGTAATCGCTAATTGGTGTTATTTCCGGGCGCGGCTGACCAGTACCAGGGCCATGACAATGAAGAGCATGCCTGCGATAGACCCCGTGTCGGGGTGTTCTCCTTTTACCAGGAGCCAGCTGAGTGCGGCTCCCGAAACAGGGATCAGGAATTTCCAGACATTCAGTTCCGAGACTTTGACCCCCGGGCGTTTCAGCAGGGAGTACCAGATGGAGAAGGCTGCCGCCGAAAGAAAGGCCAGCCAGATGAGCGCTGCCCAGTAATCCCAGGGAAAAGGACCCCTTGGGATTCCCTCCATGGGCAGGGAGATGAGGAAAAGCATGGAACCCCCGATGAGCAGGGAAGCCGAGGTGAGTATGATGGGGGAGAGAGGCCTGGCAAAACGCGACACCAGCACATTGCTGTAGCCCGAAGCCATGTTGTTGAAAATCAGAAGGGCGATGCCCACCCATTCGTATGGGTTTTTCGCCACGACATTACTGCGCCCCAGGGTGAGAATGGCGATTCCGGCGACTCCCACCAGAATGCTGATGACTTTCATGGTGTTCAACCGGTCGTTGGGATGGGTGAAGTGGGCCACCAAAGCCACAAAAAGGGGTGAAGAGCCCACAATCATAGCCCCCAGGGCTCCCGGAACCAGATCCATGCCGGTGTAAAAGAGGCCATACTGGACGATCACCTGGATGAAACCGATGGTCAGAATAAAACGCCATTCCCTTTTAACTTCCCGCAGGTAAATGCCCCATTTCCCAAAGGTGAGCATCACCATCAACCCGGCCAGGGTGAAACGCATGGCGGCGAACTGCAGCGGCGTATGGTATTGTAACCCGATCTTAATGCCGGCAAATGCCGTTGACCAGAGCAACGAAGCCACAATGGCCAGAAATGTGGTGGAAAGCAACAACTTCTTCATCTCGCTGTAACTGCTGCAAAGGTTGAAAATTTATCGACAGAAAGAACACGAAAATATTTTTTTACTCCGCTTTATCGGGCAATTTCAGAGGTTACTTTTGTATCTTCGGCTTTTTATAGTGCCATTATTTATTGATTAAAACCACCGTGTGTATGCCAAAGAGGATAATTAACGGATTAGCTGATTTTGAGGCGCTTGTGGGCCAGGAGATAGGGGTTTCGGAGGTGTTGGTGATCACCCAGGAACAGATCGACAGGTTTGCGGAGGCCACCTTCGACCACCAGTGGATTCATACCGATCCTGAACGGGCTGCTGTGGAATCGCCGTTCAAAGCGACCATTGCCCATGGTTACCTCACCCTGTCGCTGGTCACCTATCTATGGCACACCGTGGTCGACGTTCGCAATGTCAAACTTGTCGTTAATTATGGGATGGAAAGCCTGCGCTTCAACCAGCCGGTTGTCGTCAACAGCCGTGTCAGCGTCCGCTTTCTGATGGAGTCGGTCACCAACCTTCGGGGAATTACCCGCATAAGGGTTAAGATCATCATGGGAATTGAAGGAATTCCCAAACCGGCCTTCGAGTGTATCGCCGTGTTTCTGTACCACTTCGGGTGAAGCGGGGCTGGGTCTGAGGGTTCTTCCGGATAAAAGTGCAGGAAACCCGGAAGTGAGGCTTGCATGAACCTGGGCATCACGGGCAGGAAACCCGGTAATGGCAAGTCATAAAGAGAGTTGCTCTGAGATAAATGGTTTATAAAGATATGGTATATGGACTTATCCGTCATTGCCGGTTCTACGGTCATCACCTTTGAAACGGCCACCCTCAGGCTGCTGGTCAGTTTTGTCGCCGGCATGCTCATCGGTATTGAAAGAGAAGCTCACAGCCAGCCTGCAGGCTTGAGAACCCACATCCTCATCAGCATCGGGTCTACCCTGGGCATGCTGCTCTCTATTTATATACCGCAGACCTATCCGGAATTTCAGAACGGGGATCCCGGAAGGATTGCCGCCCAGGTGGTCACCGGCATCGGTTTCCTGGGGGCCGGGGCGATCCTCCGTTTCGGTCTCAACGTGAAGGGACTAACCACGGCAGCCTCCATTTGGGCCATGGCCATGATGGGACTCGCCATCGGTGCCGGTTTATTCCGTATCAGCGCGGTGGCCCTGATGATTATCCTCTTCTCCCTTTCAATCATGGATATACTTGAAAAACGATTCTTCCAGGATAAGCTTTTTAAACGGATTGAGGTTGTGGTGAGGAAAAAAAGTGCAGAACTCGGTGACATCCAAAAAAGAATAGCCTCCGTGAAAATTCGTGTCCAGGAGGTGGATATCCGAAAAAATAACGGCGAGACCACCGATAGGTATATCTTCTATTGCTACATTCCGGTGAAACTGAACCCGGAAGTCCTGATCACCACGCTGGAGCAAACCGAGGGACTGGTATCCTATTCCGTGGATATGATCAACTGATCAGCTTCTCCTTTTCCAGGTCCTCCACCAAACCCTCACAGGCGTCTTCCAGGAGGTCCATCACCAGTTCGAAGCCATCTTCCCCGCCGTAGTATGGGTCGGGAACGGTGGTGTAACTGTACAGCTTACTGAAATCGGTCATTTTCCTTATTTTCTTCCTCTCCTCATTGTTGCGGGCCATGGATTTCAGTGCGCTGATGTTTTCGTCGTCCATGCCAATAATCAGGTCGAAGCGGTCGAAGTCTTCGTCGGGATTGAATTTGCGGGCTATACTTTCGATGCTGTAGCCCCGTTTTGCGGCATGTTTCTTCATCCTGATATCGGCGGGTTCTCCGGCATGCCAACCTCCGATTCCTGCAGAGTCGATTTCCAGGGGAGTATATAAATTCTTTCCGGCAGCCATCTTTGCAAAAACAGCCTCGGCACCCGGGGACCGGCAAATATTCCCCATGCAAACAAACAGAATCTTTTTATTCATATCATTTGAAATGAGTCACAAAATTAACTATTCCCGATCACCCTGACAAGAGCCATGCCATTTTCAAAGGAGGTAAATAAAAAGTGAATTTACCTGAAAAAACGGGGGTGCATAAAGGGTTATTTACCGGAAAAACTATCTTTGTGGATAAGCCTGATTAGATTTACACAAGCCTTTCCCAGGATGAGAGCAAGAAAAGCAATTCTAAATCAATTAATAAAGGAGACTAACTTATGAGTGCATTATTCTGGATAGTTCCGATATCCTCTTTGCTGGCGCTGGGCTTTGCCTGGTATTTTTACCGTTCGATGCTCACCAATTCCGAGGGAACTCCGCGTATGAAGGAGATTGCCCAATATGTGCGTGAAGGTTCGATGGCCTATTTACGGAGGCAATATGCCGTGGTGATCAAGGTATTTCTGGTGATGGTGGTTTTGCTGACCGTATTGGCCTATTTGGGGGTGCAGAATCCTTTTGTGCCGGTGGCCTTCCTTACCGGGGGTTTCTTTTCAGGCCTTTGTGGTTTTCTGGGCATGAAAACGGCGACGCATGCTTCGGCACGTACCGCCCAGGGGGCATCGCAGTCGCTGAATAAGGGACTGCAGATCGCCTTCCGCAGTGGTGCCGTGATGGGGCTGGTGGTCGTGGGATTCGCCCTGCTCGACATTGCGGCGTGGTACCTGATCCTCACCGAATTGGTGTACACTCCCGCCCACATGGCTGAGGGTCTTAACTTTCTGGGACTTGCGTTTGTTCATCCCGGCACTTCTGAGCATATGAAACTGGTGGAGATCACCGCCACTATGCTGACCTTTGGTATGGGAGCTTCCACACAGGCGTTATTTGCCCGTGTGGGGGGTGGTATTTACACCAAGGCTGCCGATGTAGGAGCCGACCTGGTGGGTAAGGTGGAAGCCGGCATTCCCGAGGATGACCCGCGCAACCCCGCTACCATTGCTGACAATGTGGGTGACAATGTGGGCGACGTGGCCGGCATGGGTGCTGACCTTTACGAATCTTATGCAGGATCGATTCTGGCCACTGCTGCCCTGGGGGCTGCCCTGCCCCTGGTGGCAGGGGGAGATGCCACCACCTATGTGATGGCGCCCATGATCGTGGCGGCCATTGGCATCGTCCTCTCGATACTCGGAATTTTCCTGGTCAGAGCCAAAGAATCGGCCACCCAGAAAAACCTCCTTAATGCCCTTCTCCTGGGAACAGGGGGAAGCTCCCTTTTCATCCTGATTGTCATTGCCATTATGGCGGCTGTGGGATGGATCAGCTGGGGTCTCTTCGGGTCGGTGGTGGCAGGCCTGGCTGCCGGGGTGATCATCGGACAGTCGACCGAATATTTCACCTCCGATGAATACAAACCTACCCGGGGAATCGCCCGTCAGGCCCTCCAGGGACCCGCGACCACCATTATCGACGGTATGGCCGTGGGGATGTTCTCGACCTGGATTCCCGTGCTGACCATCGTACTGGGTATCATTGCCGCTTTCGGGTTCGCAGGAGGTTTCAGTAATTATGCCATGGGCGTCTACGGCATTGGCTTTGCCGCCGTGGGCATGCTCTCCACCCTGGGAATCACCCTGGCTACCGATGCTTTCGGACCCATCGCCGACAATGCCGGGGGTAATGCCGAAATGGCTCATCTTCCCAAGGAAGTCAGGGAACGTACCGACGCCCTCGACATGCTCGGAAATACCACCGCCGCCACCGGCAAGGGATTTGCCATCGGCTCTGCAGCCCTTACCGCCATGGCCCTGCTGGCCGCTTACATGGAAGAAGTGAGACTTTGGCTCGGAAAAATCGCCGCCAACACTGACGGCGTCAGGGAGGTGGGAGATGTCGTTTTTTACACCGCCAAGGCTGCCGTTATTCCCGTGGCCCGGGAAGGACAGAAAGTCGTGGAACTGGCTACCGCCAACATCCGGGATTTCTCGCTGGCTTATGACCTGTCGGTTTTCAATCCTTTGCTGCTGGGGGGTATCTTCATCGGAGCCATGATGGCTTTCGTTTTCTGCGCGATGACCATGAAGGCTGTAGGCCGTGCCGCAGGTGCCATGGTCGACGAAGTGAGACGGCAGTTCCGCGAAATTGCCGGAATCATGGAAGGTACCGCCACTCCTGAGTATGCCAAATGCGTGGAAATATCCACCAAGGGAGCGCAGCGTGAAATGATCGTCCCCTCACTGATGGCCATCATCGTCCCCATTGCCGTGGGCATTTTTATGGGGGTTCCCGGAGTGATCGGACTCCTCGTCGGCGGCCTCACTTCAGGATTCACCCTGGCCTCGATGCTGAATAACGCCGGAGGTGCATGGGACAACGCCAAGAAATACATTGAGAAAGGAAATTTCGGCGGAAAGGGCAGCGAAGCCCACAAGGCCGGCGTGGTGGGTGATACCGTGGGAGACCCCTTCAAGGATACCTCCGGACCCTCCCTGAATATCCTTATCAAGCTGATGTCGATGGTCTCTGTGGTTATGGCCGGACTGACCATCACTGCCAGTTTATGGTAAAACAGTTCTGAAAGTCGTCGTGTGACTGGTACAAAATATTGACCTCCAATGGAGATCATGACAGCCACACGACGACTTTTTTTTGTTTGGGGTGAACAAATTTGCCGGAAATTAGTTGTACTTTTAAAATTAACAGAAAAACTTTAACCATGGCAGATCTTTCGACCACTTACATGGGCATACCGCTCAAAAACCCCCTGATTCTGGGAGCTTCCAACCTGGTAATGAAACCGGAAACCATTAAACAACTGGAAGATGCGGGAATTGCAGCGATTGTTTACAAATCGCTTTTCGAGGAACAGATTCAACTGGAGACTCTTCAGCTGGATGAGGATTTGAGTGAATATGAGAACCGTTTCGCCGAGATGAGCCGTTTGTTTCCCAACATCGAACATGCCGGACCGAAGGAGCACCTCATGAAACTGAAGAAACTCAAAGAGATGGTCTCTGTTCCGGTCATTGGCAGTCTGAATGCTGTTTATGAGCCTACATGGGTGGAGTATGCCCGGGAAATGGAAAAAACCGGCATCGACGGACTGGAGATCAATCTGTATGCCGTTCCGGGTTATTTTGAGGTCACCGGGCAGCATCTCGAAGAGAAACAGCTGGAGATTATTAAGAGTGTGAAACAGGCTATTCAGATACCGGTCAGTGTCAAGGTCAGTCCCTTTTATACCAATACCCTCAATTTTATCAAGCAGGCCGATGAGGCCGGTGCTGATGCCTATGTCCTTTTTAACCGGTTCTATCAGCCGGAAATCGACACGGAGAAGGAGGAGTATTATTATCCCTGGGAGCTTACCCATCCCCATGATCATATGTTGTCGCTCCGCTACGCCGGGTTGCTCTATGGTAACCTCGACGGAAGCGTTTGCATCAGCAGGGGGCTCTATACCGCTGAAGACGTCATCAGAGCCATCCTCGCCGGTGCCGATACCGTGCAGATCGTCAGCACCATTTACAAAAACCACCCCCCGGTGGTCAAAGAGATCCTCGAAGGCATCACCCGGTGGATGGAAAAGAAAAACTACGCTTCACTGGCCGATTTCAGGGGCAAACTTTCGCGTAAAACCATCAACGACCCCTTTGTGTACCAGCGTGCCCAATATGTCGACATCCTGGCCAAGTCAGATACGATTTTCAAGAAGTTTCCGATGATTTAATCATGAGCGGGCTCAATGGCCTCTCCCCAAGGATCAAAAGCCTGCCTTGCACTTCCATGTGCAGAGCAGGCTTTTGAACGGAACGGGAAACCTTGTAGCAGCTGATGAAGGGGAAGCTATACAAAATCGGCCCTGACTTCCTTGAAGAATTTTTCTTCCAGTAGTTTGATAATTCGTTTGAGGATCACCTTGCGGATTTCCAGTTCCACGGGTTGGTCGGGATCCTGGTGTGCCCAGTTGATGCGGGTTCCCACGATGATATGGATAATGTCGTGGTCGAGCAGCAGGTTGACGATTTCGTCGGCGGCGGTATCTCCCATGCGGGTGTCACTGGAGTAGTTTTCCAGGATTTCTTCCACTTTTCCCATGGTCAGGATTCCCTCGGTTACCAGTTCAAACCCTTCGAGATTGGCTTTGGGAGGGAGCATAGATCCGGTGAATTCATGCTCTGATTCCAGTTTCAGGTCAAGTTCCCTTGCAATAATTTCGGCGGTTGTTCCCCCGCATATCGCTTTTTTCCCGGCAAAACTCCTGATTTGTTCCCCCACGTCCCAGTCTTTGATCTTGTAAAAGGGAGGCCCTGTGATGAGCAGAAATTCCCGGGGTTTCCGGAAATAGATGACGCCGCAGGTGGTGTCGTCCTTCAGGTCAAAGCCATCATTGAGATTCGCCTGGTTGATGATCTTACGGGCCAGTTTGGTGGCTGATATGTCGGGCATCCTGCTCACCTGGTTGATGGTGAATTCCTCGACCTTGTCGCGCCCCCAACCCATGGGAAAACGGGCACTTCCGAGGCCCGACTGGGTGACTCCGTCGGAAAGAAAAATGATGCGGTCTTCCTTGCGGGCTGTAAATTCTCTGATACGCAATATCTTTCCGGCATTCTCCACTCCCTGGATCTCCACGTGGTATTCTGCGGGATCCAGGATATTGTTACCCCGAAGGATGATGGTCCGCGGATTGTCGTAGTTAATGATGCGCACTCTTTGTTCGGCGTCGATTTCGATCAGGGTGAAGGTGGCGTAGTTCTCCAAACCGTCGCCGCTCTTGGGCAATGCCCTCATGATGATCCGGGCGGCGATTTCGGGCTTGGTGTGAAAGGCCGAATAGTTGATGGCCATCGACACCGTGAGGGTCGCCAGAACACTGGCCTTGATGCCGTGACCGATACCATCGCTCAGCACAATGACTTTCCTCCCTTCCTGCTTAATGATGATCGACCGGAAAACATCACCGCAGGCCACCTGCCCCTTGGGCTTCTTCTGCTGGACGTCAATCTCAACGTGGTAGTCGGGCCCTTTACTCGTCATCGCTGTACCTGTAAGATTCTATGATGGAATTGATCAGTTCCTCGGTCTGGGCAGCATTCTCCCCCATCAGGTAGGCGATCTTCTGTACGGTCTCAATGTTCTGCTTGTTGACCCGCTGGGCCCTGCTGATGATTTCATCACGCACCAGTACCGGTGCCGACATGTCGCGGATGACCGCACCGATCACCCGCTGCTTGTAGATCGTCACCACTGAAATATGGAGTAACTTATTCTTGAATTTCAGGTCCCTCTCCAGATTATTCTCCCCGGTGCTCATGATATTGGAAATCATCTTGAAGATCACCTCAGGGACCAGTTCGGCAACATCGGCACCCTTGAGCCCCGGAATGGTTTCGTAGAGCTCTGTGATATCCTCTCCCATGAGTTGGGCGAAGCTTTCGTTGGAATCGATCACCTTGAAATCGGCGTTGATGATGACGATGCCTGCCCTGATTTTGTGGAGCATATGGGAAGAGATGATCATCGACTCCCTGGCACGCTCCAGCTTGGCTTCTGATTTTTTCCGTTCCGTAATATCGAAAATGGACCCGACGATGCCGATGCTTTCCCCGGCTTCGTTTTTAATGACGGCTTTCTGGAAGACCACGTCGCGCAGGGTTCCCTCGCTTGAGAGTATCCTGGTCTCATAGACCTGGTCCCCCGGAGACTCAAAAAGCTCGCTGTCGCGACGGGCATAGATTTCGGCAATCTCCTGTGGCTGAACGTCAAAAACGGTTTTCCCCACCAGTTGCTCCCGCGAAATCCCGATCAGCTTCTCATGGGCGGCATTGCAGGTCTGGTAAACCCCGTTCTGGTCCCTGTAGAAAATGGGCAGGGGCAGCGCATCGATGATCCTCTGGTAAAGGTCACTATCTTCCACCAGGGTTTTTTTTGCCGGTTTTTCCTCGTATATCATCAGGCTTCTTTTTTTTTCGAAAATTAAACATTAGGTTCCTAAATATCAACCCCCGCAGGATATTGTAGAGCATATTTATTTATGTTTCAGGTCAGTTTCAACCCGGCCGGGTTCTCTTATCTTTGCTGAGTATATTAACGGATGAAAACCGGAGATGAAGATTTCAAAAGTAATAGAGCTAACGGAGGCCACACTGGTGTGTGGCAGTGATAAAACGGAGATGGTGGTGGAACGGGGATTCAGCAGTGACCTGATGAGTGATGTGCTCACCCTCGATACCGGGGAGTTGCTTCTGATCACCGGACTGGCCAATATTCAAACCATCAGAACGGCAGAAATGGCCGATATCCACTATATCCTTTTTGTCCGGAACAAAAAGGTGACTCCCGAAATGGCGGAGCTGGCCGGGGAAAACCATATGGTTCTTCTCGAAACCCCGTATTCGTTGTTTAAAACCAGCGGGATTCTTTACGCCCACGGACTGAAACCTGTCTATTAACCTATGGTGATTGAACAGACCTATATGGTCAAAGGCGGTGATTTTACCCATGCCGGGGATGCTTCGAGCAAGGTCAAGAAAATGCTGAAGCAACTCAGTGTGGACCCGCGGAAGATCAAGAGCATCGTGATCGCTCTTTATGAGGCTGAGGTTAACATCGTGGCCCATGCCTGGGAGGGTGTGATCAGGGTTTTTATTGACAGCGACCATATCAGGATCATCCTGGAAGATAAGGGTCCGGGGATTGCCGATATTGAACAGGCCATGGTAGAGGGGTACTCCACAGCTTCCCGTGAAGTGAGGGAAATGGGTTTCGGTGCCGGCATGGGGTTGTCGAACATTAAGAGAAATACCGACCAGATGGAGATATCCAGCACGGTGGGTGTGGGGACGACCCTTATTATGATGAATTATTTCTGATGAGCGGAACACAAAAATACCATGCGATCAGGGTGGATCCTGCCAGGTGCATAGGATGCACCCACTGCATGCAGGTTTGTCCCACCGAGGCCATTCGTGTCAGGGATGGCCTGGCCATTATTGCCGATGAACGGTGCGTTGACTGCGGTAACTGCATGCGCGCTTGTCCCGTTGATGCCTTTTACATCCTCCAGGATGACCTCTCCCTGATGCAGAAATATAAGTACCGGGTGGCCCTTTTCCCTTCTGTCATGATCGGACAGTTTCCCGACCATGTGACCGATGACCAGATCTACGGGGCGCTGATGGAACTGGGCTTCACCCATCTCATGGAAGTGGAACAGCCCATTCACTGGATTGTGGAGGCTTACCGCAAATTCCACTCGGGGAACCCGGAAATTCGCCCGCTGATATCCTCCTTCTGTCCGGCCATCGTCAGGCTCATCCAAATCCGTTATCCTTCGCTTATCGACAATATCGTGATGGTGAAGGCCCCCCATGATTTGGCCGCCCACTATGCCCTGGAGCGCCTGAAAGAGGAAGGGGCAGGGGAGGAGGAGACCGGAATTTTCTATATCACCCCCTGTTCGGCGAAAATTGCCGCGGTGAAACGCCCCCTGGGCGAAAAGGAGAGTATCGTCGACGGCATCCTCAATATGGATGAGATATATAACAGGGTGATGAAGGTGATCTCCTCGAATCCTGCCGTTTCTTTCAGCGGTTTCAGGCAAAACCTGACCCGCGAGGGAATCCTGTGGCCTCTTTCCCGGGGGGAAGCCCGTCTGTTTAAAAGGAAATCGATGGCCATCGACGGCATCCATAACGTGGTGAAGATGTTGGAACGGCTGGAAACCGAGAATGTGCCGGAACTGGAGTTTCTCGAATTGCGGTCGTGTGACCAGGGGTGTGCCGGAGGAATCCTGCTTTCGGGGAACCGCTTCCTGACGGTGGAGCGCCTGGAAAGAAGAGCCCGGAATTTCCCCCACTGCCACGAAAACTCTCCCGATGGTCCGGCCAAAGATGAGATCCTGCGGCGAATGGTTACAGAACCCATCGAACCGGCCACGGTCTTCCGGCTTGACACCGACCGCGCCAGGGCTATCCGGAAAATGACCCTGATCGACAAAATTGTCTGCAGGCTGCCGGCGATTGACTGTGCCGCCTGCGGAGCTCCCAACTGCCACGCTCTGGCCGAGGATATCGTCATGGGAAAAGCCAGAATGACCGACTGCCTCTTCCTTCAGGCGGAATGGCAGAAAGAGGGAAAAGTAACCGCCGAACGGGGTTTCAGAAATATGGAAAAAATTTGGGGTAATGGCCGTTTCCTGGCCGACTGTAAAAAGAGAGGAGCACGAAATGAAGGTTATTGACCTGGTGAATGAGTTCGGATTGCAGGTATTCTCGGGGGAATCCGGATTGGAAAATGAAATCGCGGGAGGTTATGTTTCCGACCTGCTGAGTGATGTGATGGGCTTTGCCCGTGAAGGTGAGGTGTGGATTACGCTGCAAACCCACCAGAATGTGATGGCTGTGGCCTCCCTTAAAGACCTGGCGGCGGTCATTCTGGTCAGGGGCTTCTCCCCGGAAGCAGAAACCATCGAACACAGCAGGGAAGAGGGGATTCCCGTTCTGGGAACCTCCATGCCCGCGTTCGAAATCGCCGGGAAATTATATGCCCTGCTGAACAACCCGGTGCATCGCCGGTAATCCGTGATCGGTGATCGGTGATCGGTAATCAGTAATTGGTAATCGGTGATCGGTAATTGGTATTCGGTAATCAGTAATCGGTGCGTTGGTAGCCAGTAATTAATAGATATTCAGATGATTACAGTCAAGGCTGACCTGCATATTCATACTGTGCTCTCCCCGTGTGGTGACCTGGAGATGAGTCCGGCACGCATTGTCGACAGGGCAGTGGAGGAAGACCTTGGCATCATCGGAATAACCGACCACAATTCCCTGAAGCAGGTGGCGCTCATTGAAAAACTCGCGGCACAACGGGGAATTTTCGTTCTGGGAGGTGTGGAAATTACCACCCGTGAAGAAGTCCATTGCCTGGCGTTTTTCCCGGGAGAGGAGGAACGTGTGGCTTTTCAGGAATACATCGATCATCATCAACCTGTGATCTCCAACAAAGAGGGGGCTTTTGGCTACCAGGTGGTGGTCGATGAACAGGAGATGATCACCGAAATGGTGGAGAAGCTGCTGATCACAGGGCTCAACAGGAGCATCAATGATATTGAGCGTGAGGTCCACAGCCGGGGAGGGATCTTTATTCCCGCCCATATCGACCGGTCAGTGAACAGTATCATCAGCCAATTGGGCTTTATTCCCCGCGGCCTGCGTTACGAGGCACTGGAAATAACATGTTTTACAACAGAAAATGAGGCGCGACGCAAATACAACCTTGGTGAAAATATAACTTTGATACGCGATTCGGATGCCCATTATCCCGGCGACATCGGAAAGGGATATTCTCTGATAACCCTGGAAGAGTGCAGTTTTGAGGAATTCCGGCTGGCATTGGCCGGCGAGGGGGGAAGAAGTGTCCGCATCACCTGAGACTAAAACCATGAGGACCATTTCAGACCACATACTCGATATTGCACAAAATTCCGTAAAAGCTGACGCTACCTTGATTGAAATCATAGTCAGGGAGTTTTGGAATGATGATCTTTACATCGTCGAGATAAAGGATAATGGTTGCGGAATGACGCCTGAAACAGCCATGAAAGCCCTCGAACCGTTCTTTACTTCACGGACCACAAGGAAGGTGGGATTGGGTCTTCCCCTGCTCAGGCAGAATGCCGAACAGTCGGGAGGGGGAGTAACCATTGATTCAGTCCCGGGAAAAGGAACTGTGGTGACAGCCACTTTTGGCCACAGCCACATCGACCGTCCTGCCATGGGGGATATTGCGGGGGTTTTCCTGCTTACGGTGATCGGGCATCCCACAATCTGTTTCATCTACCGCCATATCACCCCGAAAGGGGAGTTTACCCTCTCTTCCGATGAACTCAGGGAGACCCTGGGCGACGTTCCCCTCGGTGACGCAGCCATCATGCAGGCCGTCAGGGAACTCATCGTGAATAACCTTGAAAATATTGGAGCATCTAAATAGAAATATAAAACTTATAAACGACCGATTATGAACAAGATCACATCTCTGGCCGACCTGAAAAAAATGAAGGATCAGGCACAGTCGAGACTGAAAATGAGGGAGAACAGCGATACTGCAGATACCCTTGTACAGATCAAGGTAGGGATGGCCACCTGTGGCATTGCCTCAGGGGCCAAGGATACGATGAATTTCTTTGTTGAGGAGACCAGCCATCAGGCCATTGACGCCGTGGTCACCCAAACCGGCTGCATGGGATTCTGCTATGCCGAACCCACGGTGGAGGTCACCCTCCCCGGAAAAGAACCTGTAGTCTTCGGAAATGTGGACAAAACAAAAGCCCGCGAAATCATTGACCGTTATATCATCAAGGGAGAACTTGTCGACGGCATGATCCCTATGAATTTCAAAACGATTCACGATTAAGTAAATCATCATATAATCTGAAAGATATGTCTGAATACAACATGCAGATCCTGATCTGCGGAGGCACCGGCTGTAAGGCTTCCGAGAGTGAGGAGATCCGGAATTCCTTTACTGACCTTCTTAATGAATACGGGCTCGAAGAGGAAGTACAGGTGGTGATGACCGGCTGTTTCGGATTTTGTGAAAAGGGACCCATCGTTAAGATGATGCCCGACAACACTTTTTATGTCCATGTCACGCCGGCCGACACCGAAGAGATCATCAAGGAGCACATTGTCAAGGGCAGGCAGGTGGAGCGCCTTCTCTACCGTGATCCCGTGACAAAAGGGATCGTCCACGATTCCAAACACATGGACTTTTACAAGAAACAGATCCGCATTGCCCTGCGGAACTGCGGTTTTATCAATCCCGAGAATATTGAAGAATATATCGCCAGGGATGGCTACCTGGCCCTGGGCACCTGTCTGGCCGAGCGTACGCCTGCCGAAGTGATCGATGAGATCAAGAAGTCGGGGTTACGTGGCCGTGGGGGCGGCGGTTTTCCCACGGGACTGAAATGGGAGATCACGGCCAAAGTGCAGGGAGACCAGAAATATGTGGTGTGCAACGCCGATGAGGGAGACCCGGGAGCTTTCATGGACCGCTCTATTCTGGAGGGAGACCCCCACTCGGTCATTGAAGCCATGATCATAAACGGTTACTGTACCGGGGCCACCAAGGGGCTGGTCTATATCCGTGCCGAGTATCCCCTGGCGATTTCCCGGCTGAAGATCGCCCTGCAGCAAGCCCATGAATATGGGCTCCTGGGCAAGGATATCCTGGGATCGGGGGTTGACTTCGACATCGAAATCCGCTATGGCGCCGGAGCTTTCGTCTGCGGCGAAGAGACCGCGCTGATCCATTCCATGGAGGGATGCCGCGGTGAACCTACCTTCAAACCCCCTTTCCCCTCGGAATCGGGATACCTGGGAAAACCCACCAACGTCAATAACGTGGAAACCTATGCCAACATTCCCGTGATCATCAACAAGGGTGCGGAATGGTTTTCCGCGATAGGTACCGAAAAATCAAAGGGAACCAAGGTGTTTGCCCTGGCCGGTAAGATCAACAACGTGGGACTTATAGAGGTCCCGATGGGGACGACCCTGCGTGAGGTGATCTATGACATCGGCGGCGGCATCCGCGGGGGTAAGAAATTCAAGGCCGTCCAAACCGGTGGTCCCTCTGGAGGGATGCTGACCGTCGATTTCCTGGATGTCCCCATCGATTATGAGAACCTCACCGCTGCCGGATCGATGATGGGATCGGGAGGAATGATCGTCATGGACGAAGACGACTGTATGGTGGCCATCGCCAAGTTCTACCTCGGCTTTACCGTCGAAGAGTCATGCGGTAAGTGTGCTCCCTGCCGTATCGGGAATAAGAGACTCCATGAAATTCTGGAGAAAATCACCGAAGGCAAGGGAAAAATAGAAGACCTCGACCGTTTATCCCTGCTGAGCAACGTCATCAAGGATGCTTCCTTGTGCGGACTGGGACAGACTTCTCCCAATCCGGTGCTTTCATCGCTGAAGTATTTCAGGCACGAATACGTCGCCCATGTGAAGGATCAGCATTGTCCGGCCGGACAGTGTAAGGCCCTTGTGAAGTACAGTGTTATTGAGGATAAATGTACCGGATGCACCCTTTGTTTCCGCAACTGCCCGGTAGGGGCCATCACCGGCGAGAAAAGGGAGGTCCATTTCATCGACCAGTCGATTTGTATCAAGTGCGGGGTCTGTTTCGACAAGTGTAAATTCGGTGCCATCCTGGTATCTTAAATATTAAAGATCAGAAAGCTATGGATATTATAAATGTAACCGTTGACAATAAACCGGTGGTTGTCCGCAAAGGCACCACCATCCTGGAGGCTGCCAAAAGCATCGGGATCAAGGTACCTACGCTCTGCCACATGAAACTCGATGATCTCAGTATCGAGAACAAGCCGGGAGGATGCCGTATCTGTGTTGTGGAGGTGAAGGGCCGCCGTAATCTGGCACCCGCCTGCTGTACCGAGGCCACCGACGGCATGGAAATCAGCACCCACAGCATCAGGGCCATCAATGCCCGCCGTACCGTGATGGAACTGATCCTCTCTGACCATCCCTCCGACTGTCTGGTCTGTGCCAAATCGGGAAACTGTGAACTGCAGGATATGGCTCATCGGCTGGGAATCAGGGAAATCCATTATAAGGGGGAACAGTCGACCTATCGCGAAGATACCTCCCCGGCGATCATCCGTGAACTTGACAAGTGTATTCTCTGTCGCCGCTGTGAGATGATGTGCAATGAGGTGCAGACGGTGGGTGTTCTTTCGGCCATCAACAGGGGATTCAACTCGGTGGTCTCCCCGGCTTTTGAGATGAACCTCGACCACTCGGTGTGCACCTATTGCGGCCAGTGCGTGGCGGTGTGTCCCACCGGGGCCCTCACGGAAGTCGACCATACCGGGGCCGTTGTGCGTGCCCTGGCCGATCCTTCCAAGACCGTCATCGTTCAGACCGCTCCTGCGGTACGTGCCGCCCTGGGGGAAGAATTCGACATGGAACCCGGCACCCTGGTGACGGGGAAACTGGTGGCAGCTCTCCGCCGCCTGGGCTTCGATTACGTCTTCGATACCGATTTCAGCGCCGACCTGACCATCATGGAGGAGGGTACTGAATTGCTGAACAGGTTGCAACGCCACCTCGACGGGGATACCACCGTTAAACTGCCCATTCTGACCTCCTGCTGTCCGGCCTGGGTGAAATTCTTCGAACACCAGTTCCCCGACATGAAGGAGATCCCTTCGACGGCCCGTTCGCCCCAACAGATGTTCGGTTCCATCGCCAAAAGCTATTTCGCTGAAAAACTGGGCATCAGGCGTGAAGACCTCGTCGTGGTATCGATTATGCCCTGTGTGGCCAAGAAATATGAATGCGGCAGGGATGAATTCGCCGTCAATGGCAATCCCGATGTCGACTATGCTCTCACTACCAGGGAGCTGGCCTCGCTGATCAAGGTTTCCAACATCCAGTTCAGGCTCCTCCCCAACGAGGAGTTCGACACTCCCCTGGGGGAATCGACAGGTGCCGGGGTGATCTTCGGAACCACCGGTGGGGTGATCGAGGCTGCCGTACGAACGGCATACGAAGTCTTCACCGGCAAGGACCTTCCGAAAATCGAGTTCGAGGAGCTCCGCGGTATGGAGGGACTCCGGAAAGCCACCATCGATTTCAACGGGCTTCCCATCAATATCGGGATTGCCCACGGCCTCGGAAATGCCCGTAAACTACTCGAGGAAATCCGTTCCGGAAACAGCTGGTTCCACGCCATCGAAATCATGTCATGCCCCGGCGGATGTATCGGCGGCGGCGGTCAGCCCTACCACCACGGTAACGCCGATATCCTTAAAAAACGGCAATTGGCCATATACCGCGAAGATGCCAATAAGGCCATCAGGAAATCGCATGAGAATCCTTATATTATCAAGCTGTATGAGGAATACCTGGGCAAACCGATGAGTGAGAAAGCACATCACCTGCTGCATACCCACTATTTTGACCGTACTAAATAGACGGCAGGTTTTGGAGATCTGAAGTTCATTACTTTTAAAAATACGATTATGCCAAAAATAAAATTATCAGATGCCGCTGTTGAGACCATCAAAGAGGTCTGCAAGAGTTTCGGGAATCAGGAGGGGGAACTGATCAATGTCCTCCACCAGGTGCAGGGAAAACTGGGCTATCTGCCTGCGGAAGTGCAGGAGCTTGTGGCCCTGGAGCTGAATATGTCGGTAGCCAAGGTGTATGGTGTGGTCACCTTTTACAGTTACTTTACCATGATCCCCAAAGGGGAGTTTCCGATTTCGATTTGCATGGGTACCGCCTGCTATGTCAGGGGTGCCGAGCAGGTGCTCGCGGAATTCCGCCGCCAGTTGAAGGTTGAGGTGGGGCAGACCACCTCCGACGGTAAGTTTTCGCTGAGCTGCCTCCGGTGTGTGGGGGCTTGCGGACTGGCGCCTGTCATTATGGTGGGAGAGAAGGTGTATGGAAGAGTCTCCCCACAGCAAGTCAAACAGATCATCGCCGAATATCAGGAGGGGTGTCCTGCCCATTCTGCCAAAACGGCCTGATTTCCGGTGAGCGCATTGACTACATCTTTTATCCGTGTCAGTTAAGCATGATGGCCTGTTCTCTGCTAATGGCTGCTCCCGTGCACAAACCCGTCGAACTCATCCCGTTTTACCGGGATTCGTTTCCCCGCCGGCCATGCCGCGGGGTGAGCGAACAAGACACTTAAGAATGCCTTGACGGAATCGGATTCCTCGCCGGCTCTGCCGCGAGGAGTTTCATTATAAAAACCCGGGAAAGCCACCGCTTCCCGGGTTTTTTATGGTCAATCAAGTAATTGTGTGGTCGTTAGCTCATCTAAATATCCGTTCGTTGCTTCATTTGCTCAAACATTCATCTTTTTATCCATCTCTTCATACATTTCTGAAAGCCGGGCTTACCGGCCGCTGTTTTCCTTCAGGCGGGCCATGAGTTCGATGGTGCGCAACCGGTCCTTGTAGAGATTATGGTTGTTCATTTTTACCACGTCGAGGGCGGCGTCGGAATTTTCATCCCACCGGCGGCAAAGGTAAAGAGGATCGTAAATACGGCCGATACGCCAGGTCCGTGATAACCTGATTCCCACGGCATAATCTTCGCCATAGCTGGTGTTGGGGATGCGGACCTTTCTCAGCAGAGAGGTGACGAAGGCCCGGGGAGCTCCCAATCCGTTGATGCGCAGGGCATTGTTGGGACCGTTGTCAGGGGTCCACTCCTTGTGGTCAATGATCCCCGGGGGTATCTCTTCCAGTTTGAAATTGACCATCCGGTAAGATCCCACTACCATGGCACACCCTTCTGCGTAAAAACAATCCACAATTTTCTGAATCACATGATCGTCGATGTAAATATCATCGCTGTCGAGCTGGATGGCGAATTTTCCGCACCGGGGGTCCATAATGGCGGTGGTCCAGCATCCGCCGATGCCCAGGTCATTTCGTTCCGGGAGGATGTGTACCAGACGGGTATCCCCGGCAGCTATCCTGCTGAGAATCTCTGTGGTTCCATCGGTCGAATGGTTGTCGACCACAATGAGGTTGAAGGGGAAGGAAGCCTTCTGCCTAAGTACCGACCTGACCGCATCTTCGATGGTGCGGGCGCGGTTACGCACGGGAATCACCACCGAGGCTTCACAGGGGAATTCCCCGGTTGAAAAGTCCACCTTCCGGAATTCCGGTTTCAGCCAGCCCCCGATGCTCTTCAGATGAAGGGTGCAGGCTTCTTCCATCTCGATTTGGACGGCCCTGTTGCGGGGATCGACATAATCGAACTGTTTCTCCCCCGACTTACGGGTGTCGGTTTCCACTTCCGTGTACAGGAATTCGGGAATCCTGATCAGGGGGTGGTTCTGGGAGACTCTCAACCGCAGGTCATAGAGGGCGGCAAAGCGAAACTCCTTCTCCATGCCGGTGACGGCTTCCTTCAGGGCGGCAGTGGCATACAGAAGCACCGACCCGAAGTTAAAGTCATCGCGCAGGCTTCCCTGCTGGTAGTCGATGACGGGATTGGGCTGCAGCTTTCCCTCCTTCATGGCATAATAATCGGCGTAGACCAGTCCGGCCCCTGTATCTTCCGCTACCTGCACCATCCTTTCCAGAGCCCAGGGCCCCGGATTCAGGGGCAACGGCTTGGTGTAGAGGAGAGTGAAATTCCCGGATGCCAATGCTGCGATTTCCCGCAGGGTTTCCGTGGTGGAAAACGAGCCTGACATCAGTTTTATCTCTTCGGCAAAATCCTCATTTCTGAGGTTGCCCTGATTCAAGACCCAAATATCGCCGGTGATGGATGTCTGCCGCAGGGCTTTTATGGTCTGGTTAAGGTCGCCGGCATCCCCGCCGGCCAGAAAACAACTGATCATCTTTTACCTTTTTTAATTGTTCGACAAGATTTGAATTCCGGTGAGCGCATTCTCCGAAGTCCCTGCCACGGGGTAAGCGAATGCTGACCGGTGGTAAAGTTAATAAGACGACTTGGGAAACCCTATTTTTTCAGCGATTTATCAGGCCGTTTAAATATAGGAATTAAATTCCCTATTTTTGGACCACCGCAAAATCCAAGTGTTATGTTGATGATTATAGCCGACAGCGGATCGACCAAAACAACCTGGTGCTTCCTCGACACAGCGTCAGGAAGCAGGGAAATAAGGCAAACTCCGGGGATCAACCCGTTTTACCAGGGAGAAGGGGAGATCATCGCCATGCTGGAGAAAGAGTTTCCTCAGCTGAATACAGCCTCCGAGAATCTCTTTTTCTATGGGGCCGGATGTGCCAATCCTGCTGTAAATGAGGTGGTCTATCATGCTTTGGGCAGTTTTTTTCAAACCCCGGTCATTGATGTGCAGAGCGACATGATGGCTGCAGCCCGCTCGCTGTGCGGCAGAGAGGCCGGCATCGCCTGCATCCTGGGCACAGGATCCAACTCGTGCTTTTATGACGGGATCTCGATTGCCGGGAATGTTTCACCCCTGGGATTTATTCTGGGCGATGAGGGCAGCGGAGGGGTGCTGGGAAAACGTTTGCTGGCCG
>CAYWUJ010000033.1:0-7410 GCA_964461455.1 uncultured Prolixibacteraceae bacterium
TTGCGTTCCATGCCGTAGATATATCCGAAGCTGCGGGTGATGGATTCGAGGAGGGCCTTGGCGTCGGCCATGTCGTTGTATCCGTAGAAAGTGCGTTGTGCCGCCACATAGCTGAGGGCAACCACAGACCCCCATTCGTTGATGGCGTCGAGTTTGCGGGCGACTTGCAGCGTCTTGTGGAGGGAGACGGCCGAGATGTCGAGGGTCTTTTCCAGCATCTGGTAGTCGAGGTCGCTGTAATGGCGGCCTTTTCTGACATTGGGGGACATGCCGATGGAGTGGAGCACAAAATCAATTTTTCCGCCCAGGAGTTCCATCGACTGGGTGAAGAGGTTTTTAAGATCTTCGACGCTGGTGGCGTCAGCTCCGATCAGGGGGAGCCCCAGTCTTTCGGCCAGCAGGGGGGTGTCACCCATGCGCAGGGCGACGGGAGTGTTGGTGAGGGCGAAAGTCGCCCCTTCCTGGTAGGCCAGTTCCGCCACCTTCCAGGCAATAGAGTCGGCATTCAGGGCACCGAAAATGATTCCCCTTTTTCCTTTTAACAGTTGGTAAGCCATATTATGTACAGTTATTTCGCTGCAAAATTAACGTATTGCCGCATGAAGGGACAAGAAAGTATTTAAAATATGAGGGATTTAATGAATATCTGCGGGTTCTCCGGAATTTTCCCGCCGCAGGTTCGAAAATTTTACAGAAAAGTTCAGGAACCGCGGTGATTATATGTTCACCAGACAGGAGTCGCGGAGCCATCCCTTGTTGCCGTCGAGCAGGCGTATCTCCTTCCAGGAGTCGAGGCTGTCGGTGATTTCCACTTTCAGCCCTTCATGGATGAGGTAAAGATCGGTTCCCGTTTCCGCGGGGGAGCTTTTCAGGGTGACCCGGGGGCACTGGATAATGGCTCCCTGGCGGTTTTTCTGCAGGGAATGATGACGGTAAGCCATGGAGAAGCTGAGGATGGCGAAGAGGATGGCGCCCAGGGCCATGAAAAAGGCGCCTTTTCTGACCAGGATGGTGCGGCCGAAGAGATAGCTGCCCAAAAGGATGAGAAAGAGCACGAAGCTTATAACGCTCAGCCGGGCCCATCCCGTTTCGGAAGTGAGGCCTGCCAGCGCACTGCCCCACCGCGAAAAGAAAGGACGCGGCAGTTCCTCGATATGGTCCACCACCATTTGATTGGCGATCTGAAGGTTAAATTCGATATCGTCGTTCTGGGGGGCCAGAAGCTTCGCCCTCTCATAACAGAGAATGGCTTTGGTGTTTTCTCCCAGTTTGAACCAGGCATTTCCCAGGTTATAGTACAGTTCGGCCGACTCTTTTCCGGAAGCCAGGATTTGTTCATATTTGGCAACGGCCTGTTCATACTCCTGGCTGGTATAGTGTTTATTGGCCTCTTCGAGCAGTTGCTCCTGCCCCGCGGCTCCGGCGAAGCAAAACAACAAAAGGAAGAATCCCATGATAACTCGTCTCATAACCTTGTTCTTGTTTAACTGTCGTATTGCACTCTGTTACTCTTCATATTTCACCATGTTTTCACGCTATCCCCAGTGGCCCTCAGTTTTTTTTTCCTGTTTTCCGGAGAGTGCCGGTTGTCAGTGATCTTATCCCCTTTCGGGCCGGGATCGTGATCGGGGAGTTCATCGTTTGATCTGTTTTTCGAGTTGGGTGATGACCTCCACGGCCTGGTCGTAAAGTTCCTTCATGGCCTGGGTCCCTTCAGCCGGGGCAAAGCGGGCGTATTCGCACTGGTCGGCGACCGCCAGGAATTCACTGATCAGGGAGGGGTCCACCTTACGGTTTTCGAGAGCTTCGACGGCGGTTTCCCTGCGCAGGTTGGCCAGCGGGATGCCCAGCTTATCGCTCAGGTATCCCCAGAAGGCTTTCAGTACCGAATCGTGGAACTCCTCGCCCCTGTTTTGCTGCAAATGTGTGGCCGCCACCCTGAGATGCCTGCGGGCCAAACGGTTGGCCTTCTTATTGCGCACCAGGGCCACATTGGCATTCTCCGTCATTTTTTTCCTGTAAACCACAAAGAAGACCGCAAAAGCCGCCGCTCCCAGAAGGTAGAATGACCAGAACAGGGTACTCCCGAAAAAGGAGGTGCCCCTTTGGTGCAGTTTGTCATTTTTCTGGCTGATGAAGCGGATGTCCTGTCCGATGGTCTGAACATCCTGTTTTCTCACCGACCTGACCACGCCGGTACCGGGGTCATCGCTTCCACGGGTGACCGTGAGCGCATATTCAGGGGTCGTGGCCCGTTCATATTGACCGCTGCCCGGGTTAAACCAGCTAAAGGTGACCGGGGGTATCTTATAACTCCCTTCGTACCTGGGTTGAAAGAGGTATTCTATGGTTTTGGTGCCGCTGACTCCACCTTCGGAAGCCCTGACGTTGTCGGTGCTATTGGGGTCGTACTGTTCGAAATCTCCCGAAAGGGTCAGCTTTGGGGTTTGGATCAGCCTGAGATTGCCGGTTCCCGAAATGGCGATGTTCAGGGTAACGGCATCATTGGTGGTGACCTCAGCATGGCTCAGTTCCGAGGAGAGTCTGAAATCACCCACCCCCCCCGAGAAATCGGCAGGCGCCGGGGGCAGTTCCTTTACCGAAACCGTGACGGCATCACTGGTCAGCCTGGCCTTGACGGTTTGCACCCCGGCAAAAAAGTCATCAAAAAAACTGCGTTGTCTCACCCTTTGCTGCACCAGGGTGGTGATGCTGAAGGGCCTGATGGTGATATTCCCCGTCTGCTGCGGAAAGAGCACTGTTTTCTTGAGGACCCCCACCTGGTAGATTTTGTCATTGTAGACCTCTCTCTTGAAGTTGATTTGCTGGGGAATGTCGATATCCTGGGTATAGAAACCCTCGTAGGTGGGGAGGTTGACCTCTTCAAAACCTGAGAGCGGCAAATTGGGGTTGGCATACAGCTTGACCGTGGCGATGATCTGCTGACCCTTCCAGACCTGTCTCCTGTTGAGTTCCAGCCTGATGAAGAGGTCGTTTTTGCTGATGGTCCCTGTCGGGGTTTTCTCTTCTGCGGAGTCCTCACCGGGATCCTGCGCCCCCGGGGTGGCTGCCCCCTGCGGCTGCCCTGACACGACCTGGATGGTCAGCGTATTCGACTGGACAATTTTTCCGTCGACTTCTATCGACCCCGGCCTGATGGTGTATGTTCCCGCTTCTTTGGCCCTTAATATGAAGGTGTAGGCAAAATCCTGGCTTTGGGAGCTCCGCCCGTTGATGATCTGCACCGACGTGGAAGAGGAGAAACTGGGCCCCATCAATACATCGAAGCTTCCCAGGTCGGGAAGGGTCAGGTTCTCTCCCCGCTTGTTGATATTGAAAGTCAGCCGGAACTGATCTCCCACGGCCACCGCGTTGGGCGCCGACATCACCAGGCGGGTCTCCTCGGCCATGGCTTGCAGACCGAAGAGCGCCATCATTGTGATTATTAAAAATTTCCTGAACATATCCCTGATCTGTTGTTTTCCGTGCTCCTGTTACCCTTCCGGACACGGAGACCGTTTTCTTCTGATAAAACTACCACTCTTTTTCCACTCTTGAAGGTTTCGCTTCCGCTGCTTTAGCTTTTTTTACCTTCTCCTGGATGTTTTTTTCATCATTCTGGAGGGCCTGCAACAGCTGCTCCGCGTTCTGCCTGGAAATCTTCGGCGGCGGTTGTTGCTGCTGATCCTTATTCTGATCCTGATCTTTGTTCTGATCCTTATTCTGGTCCTTATTCTGATCCTGATCTTTGTTCTGGTCCTTATTCTGGTCTTTATTCTGTTCCTGCTGCTGTTGTTGCTGCTTCATCTTCTGGGCATAAGCCAGGTTGTATTTTGTTTCCATGTCGCCGGGGTTATTGCGCAGGGCCTCTTTGTAAGCCTCGATGCTTTCGTCGATTTTAGACTGGAAGAGGAGGCTGTTTCCGAGGTTATGGAGGGCTCTGGCTTTTTCTTCAGGATGGGGAGCCTGGGAGGCCAGCTGTTCGAATCCCTGTGCAGCTTCGCTGAATTTGGTCTGTTTGTAGACCGAATTATTCAGGTTGAAGTTCCATTTCGGGTCAGTGGGTTTCTTGTCGAGGGCCTTGCGGTAGGCGGTCTCTGCCTTGCTGAAGCTGGCGGTATCGAGACGGGTGGTGTCTTTGATTCCTTCCAGGTAAAAGCGGTTCCCCTGACGGACGAATTTTCTTTCGTTCTGGCCTGATGCCGTGGTGGCAAAGAGGACGGCCATAAGTATGAGCAGGTGCGTTCTCATGATTTTCGCACGTTAAAAAGTTTAATTCTTCTGAGGTATTTATTCTTTCTTTCCATGATAAAGAACTCTATCAGGAGCAGGAGCAGTCCGGCGGCGAAGAAATATTGGAACTGTTCTTCATATTCCGAGAACTGGCGGGCGTCGATTTCGCTTTTCTGCATTTTGTTGATTTCGTCGAAGAGTTCGTCGAGGCCTACCTGTGCGGTGTTTGCGCGGATATAGAGTCCGCCTCCGGCGCTGCTGGTCTTTTCGAGGGTGGCTTCATCGAGGCGGGTGATGACGATTTTACCCTCTTTATCGCGGCGGTAGTCGCCATTGCTGCCGCTGACGACCGGGATGGGGGCTCCCTGGGGGAGGCCCATGCCGATGGTGTGGACGATGATGCCATTTTTGCGGGCTTCCTGGGCTGCGGCGACGGCGTCGTCTTCGTGGTTTTCGCCGTCGGTGATGATAATGATGGCTTTCCCGGGGGCCGGGTCGGGGGTGAAGGAGCGCATGGCCATATCGATGGCGGCGCCCATGGCCGTTCCCTGCCGCGGAACGATCTGGGTGTTGACCGATGCCAGAAAAAGCTGCGCCGAGTTGTAATCGGTGGTGATGGGCAGCTGCATATAGGCATCGCCGGCAAAAACGATCAATCCAATTTTGTCATCCCTGAGTTTGCTGATCAGTCTTTCAATGGCCCTTTTGGCCCTTTCGAGCCGGTTGGGCTTGATATCTTCGGCCAGCATGCTGTTGGAGACATCGAGGGCGATGATGATTTCGACGCCCTGACGTTTCACCTGTTTGAGCTGTGATCCGAACTGTGGCCGGGCGGCTCCGGTAATGAAGAAGGCCAGGGCCAGCATCAGCAGGGCGAATTTGAAGCCGGGACGGAACGCCGAGGCACTGGGGGTGAGTTCCCTGAGGAGTTCCGGGGAGCCGAATTTCTTCAAAGCTCTCCTGCGCATGATCCGCGCCATGATAAATAGCGCGGTCAGCACGGGAATCAGCAACAATCCCCAAAAATATTCCGGATGGGCGAATCTGAACATTTCCATAGCAGTCGGTTTAAGGAATATTCCGGAAAAGGGTGATTTTCAGGAACAGGGCAAGCAGCAGTATCAGGAGGCCTGCCAGGGCAAACGGCATGAACTCCTCGGAACGGCGGCTGTATTCTTTGATATCGATGCGTGATTTTTCGAGCTGGTCGATTTCCTGGTATATTTCGGCGAGTTTCATGTTGCTGGTGGCCCGGAAGTACCTGCCTTCGGTGATGGCGGAGATTTGCCGGAGCATCTCCTCGTCGATTTTGACCTCCATGTTCTGCACCTGGGTGCCAAAGGGGGTCTGAACAGGGTAGGGGGCGGTGCCAATGGATCCCACGCCGATGGTATAGACCCTGATGCCGTAGGTTTTGGCAATTTCCGCGGCCGTCAGGGGGGCCACCTCACCCCGGTTGTTTTCTCCGTCGGTGAGCAGGATGATCACCCGGCTCAGGGCCTGGCTGTCGCGGAGGCGCGCCACGGCGGTGGCCAGGCCATTGCCGATGGCGGTACCATCTTCTATGAGACCGGTTCTGATATCCTTGAAGAGGTTCAGCAGCACCGCCCGGTCGGTGGTCAGGGGGCACTGTGTAAAGGCCTCTCCGGCAAACACCACCAGTCCCATGCGGTCATGTTCGCGCCCCGATATGAATTCCATGGCTACCTTTTTGGCGGCTTCCAGACGGTTGGGGGAAAAGTCCATGGCCAGCATACTGGTCGAAATGTCGAGAGCCACCACCATGTCGATTCCTTCGGTGGTGACGTTTTCCCAGCTGGTGCTCGATTGCGGCCTGGCCAGCACCACGATGAAAAGGGCGATGGCTGTCAGCTGCAACAGGAAGGGGAGATGGCGGAGGTAATGCGTCAGGGTGACAGGGGCCTTCGAAAGCGCAGAAGTCCCTGAAATGCGGATGCTGGCGTTGTTCTTCCGGTAGCGGAAGAGATACCAGGCCACCATCGGGAGCAGGAACAGCAAAAGGTAAAAGAGCTCCGGGTTTTTGAAGGTAATATCGTTAAACATGGTCCTGCTGATTTTTGTTTGTTTCGCTGCCGGTGGTGACCACGGGTGCAGGGGTTCTGGCGTTTTCCTGTTCCGGGGAGATGTTTTTTGCCGTCTCCTCGGGTTTTGTCTCATTCACAAAGAAATAGGCGTTGACCAGGGCCATCTGGTGGTCATCGGGCAACGGCTGGTATTTGGCGAATTTCACCAGGTCAGCCAATGGAAGGATGTGCTGCAGGTGACCGAGTGATTTCTCAGGGATCATCCCTTTGTGGGTGACAAAGTTCTCCAGGATTTCACCGGTGGTCTGTTCCAGGGCGGGAAGCCCGAATCTCTCTTCGATATAGGTGCGCAAAACTCCGGTGAGATCGCTGTAGTAGGCCTTCACCTTCTCTCTTTGCCAGAGTTTCTCCTCCTTAATTCTGTCGAGTTCCTTCAGGGCCACCACATGGGGGGGCTCTTTAGGCCTGGCGGGAAGAGTGAACAGGGGCAGGTTTTTCTTTTTTCTTTTCAGGGAATAAAGGATCAGAAAGAGCAGGGTTCCTGCCAGGATGATCCCCATCATATAAGGGGTTACTTCTTTCAGGGTGAGAGGGGCGTCATAGGGCATTTTGACATCGGTGGGACCGCGGGTGGTGTCGACTTCCAGGGTCATCACCCTGAGGAGAAGCTCGTTGGTGAAGATGGAATCGAGTCTGTCGGCCATCTGAAGGTCAAAGCGGAAGGGGGGGATGCGGTAGTCGCCGCTGTCGAAGCAGGTGACCCTGAAGGTCTGCACGAGTTTGATGCTCTGGTCGTTGAGGATCAGCGTGTCGATGGCTGAGCGCTCCAGCACTTCTATTTTTCCGGCCAGGGAATCGGCGACCGTGGCAAATCCCATTTCCAGGTTTTTGGGTTTTTCGAGTTCCAGGGTCAGGTTGATCTGGTCGCCAATGAGGATCTGCGTGGAGTCGAGGCGGGCCACAGCCTTCACTGGCTGGGCTTCCAGAGGGGAGATTCCGGCCAGGAAAAGCAACAGAACATAACTTAGTGTGAGGTTTCTCAGTACACTTTTCACCTTCGGCCCTCCCTTTTCTTAAACAGGTTCATCAATGCTCTCACATAATCTTCACGGGTGTTGATCCAGGCGGCGTC
>CAYWUJ010000033.1:7510-20216 GCA_964461455.1 uncultured Prolixibacteraceae bacterium
AACTTCTCGATGGTGTCGGAAAAAAAGATCACTCCTGTTTTGTCGTTGTTCTGGATGGCGCTGAAAGCCAGGATAGCCCCGACCTCGGTGATGATATTTTTCTTCATCTTCCTGAAGGTGCCGAAATCGTGGGATCCGCTGACGTCGATCAGGAGCATGACCGTGAGCTCTCTTTCCTCTTCGAAAACCTTGACATAGGGATGACCATAACGGGCGGTGACGTTCCAGTCGATACTCCGGATGTCGTCGCCGAACTGGTATTCCCTGACTTCGGCAAAGGCCATACCCCTGCCTTTGAAAGCACTGTGGTACTCTCCGGCAAAGATATTCCGCGTTAGTCCGCGTGTCTTGATTTCTATCTGCCTAACCCGTTTTAACAGGTCGGTTGTTTCCATAAAAAATAGAATTTAGGGGACTTCGACGGTATTAAGGATATCGGTGATGATTTCCTCGGTGGTGATGTTGTTGGCTTCTGCCTCGTAGCTGAGGCCGATTCTGTGGCGCATCACGTCGGGGCATACGGCGCGGACATCTTCGGGGATGACATAACCGCGGCGCTTGATGAATGCATAGGCCTTGGCCGCCTGGGCCAGGCTGATGCTGGCACGGGGAGAGGCCCCCCAGGTGATCATATCACGATATTTCTCCAGCTTATATTCCACGGGTTCCCTGGTGGCAAAGACGATGTCCACGATATATTTCTGAATTTTTTCGTCGATATAAACCTCCTTGACCACGTCGCGGGCTTTGATGATGTCGGAGGGTTTCATGATGGTGGAGGTTTCCGGGAATGTTTTGAGGAGGTTTTGCTGGATTATCATCTTCTCTTCCTCCTTTTTGGGGTAGTTGATGACCACTTTGAGCATGAAACGGTCGACCTGTGCCTCGGGCAGGGGATAGGTTCCCTCCTGCTCAATGGGGTTCTGTGTGGCCATCACCAGGAAGGGTTTATCGAGGGGGTAGGTCTGGTCACCGATGGTGATCTGCCTTTCCTGCATGGCTTCCAGCAGGGCTGACTGTACCTTTGCGGGGGCCCTGTTGATTTCATCGGCCAGGATGAAATTGGCAAAAATGGGCCCTTTTTTAACCGAGAATTCCTCCCTCTTCTGGCTGTACACCATGGTGCCGATCAGGTCGGCGGGAAGCAGGTCGGGTGTGAACTGCACCCTGGCAAATTTGGCATCGATGGTGTGCGCCAGTGATTTGATGGCCAGTGTCTTGGCCAACCCGGGCACCCCTTCCAGCAAGATATGACCGTCGGAAAGCAATCCGATCAGCAGGCTCTCTACCAGATGTTTCTGCCCGACAATCACCTTGTTCATTTCTAAGGAAATGAGGTCCACAAAAGAACTCTCCCGCTGAATGCGTTCATTGAGCTCACGGATATCAACAGACTGATTCATGTTTAATATATTTCGTTGTTATGGTTGCTGTGGATGAAAGTGCACGAAAATAGGTGATTACACTTTAAAAAAGGGTATAATTTTGTTAAAAATATAAAATCAGGCCCCGCAGGGAGGGGCCTGATTTTATGGAAAGGTTACTGGATCGCAATTTCGCGTGCCGGCTTGGGTTTCACCTCTTCCTTTTTGGGGAGGCTGATGCAGAGAATGCCGTCGCAGTATTTTGCCGTGATCTGTTCGCCTTCCACCAGGTTCTCGGGAATGGCAAAACTCCTCTGGAAAGACTGATAGCTGAATTCACGGCGGCTGAAACGCCCCTTTTCTTCCTCCTTTTTCTCCTCCTTCTTCTCGGAAGAGATCGTCAGCAGGTTATTTTCCATATTCACCCTGAAGTCTTCTTTTGACATCCCTGGTGCGGCCACTTCAATCTCGAAGGTATCGTCGGTCTCCCTGACGTTCACGGCGGGCAGGGTCGTGTCGGTACTCGAAAAATTCGAGTTACCCCAGTCCATCAAGTCCCGGGAAAAAAAGTTGTCCCAGAACGACGGTAAAAACATGTTCGATCTTTTTACAATGGTCATGGCTTAATCCTCCTTTACTTTAATGGTTAAACGTTTTCTGTTGATAACTCACTGTTTTCGTATGGGGTAAATCAAATTCAATACCATAGTCATCCCCTGATTATGCAGTATTTTTGTAACGGGTTGAAAGTCAAAGCCGGGGGTGCGTGCGACCTTTCCCGGGAATGAAAGACCCGGAGTGTTCCGGTGCCAAAATGTCCTGTTTCCGGTGAAAAATTGACAGAAGTGCAGTCAAAATGGAAGGATTTTGTAATTTCGTCGGGTGATGCAGGGAGCAGTGCAGCGATACATGGTGGAGTTGCGGTTCCGGGGCAGCCGTTATTTCGGATGGCAGGTGCAACCGGGGCATATTTCGGTACAGGAGGTGCTGGAGAAGAGTTTTTCCCTTTTCTTCCGTGAGGAAATTGCGGTCACCGGGGCCGGGCGCACCGATACCGGGGTGCACGCCTTTTATTATGTGGCCCATTTTGATGCTGGGGAGCTCCCTTTTTCGCCGGAAGATACCGTGTATAAACTCAACCGTTTTCTGCCTGAAGATATTTCCCTTCTGTCCATCAAACCTGTATCTGCTGATTTTCATGCCCGTTTCAGCGCCCTCTCGCGGACTTACCGCTATTTAATTACCCGGGAGAAGGATCCCTTTACCACGGATACGTCATGGTACTATCCCCGGCCCCTCGACGTCGGAAAGATGAATGAAGCCGCGGCTCTTTTGCTGAGTCATGAGGATTTTACCAGTTTCAGCAAGCTCCATACCGATGTAAAGACCCATATCTGCCATGTGGAAAAGGCCTCCTGGGAAAGTGACGGAAAAAAAATGGTCTTTACCATCACTGCCGACCGTTTTTTGCGGAATATGGTGCGGGCGATCGTGGGCACTTTGCTGGAGGTGGGCAAAGGAAAGCTGTCAGTGCGTGGTTTTGAAGAGATCATCTTGAAAAAGGACCGGTGTGCCGCCGGCACCAGCGTTCCTGCCCACGGCCTTTTCCTGGCCGGTATCCGCTATCCCTCCACTGAAATTACCCATTTATAGGGGTAAGCATCCCATGATCCAACAGGTGAGAGGCCATAGACCTGGCTGGAAATATGATAATCCTGAGGGTATTGATTTTATTTGTAGAATTTTATTTTGCACTTCTGTCCATTGTCTTTAGCTTTGGGAAATCAACATGTTTAACCAGCAACAAAAAAGTCCTTTATGAAAAGAATCCATGTTATCGCCCTGATTACGGCAACCCTGTTTTTATCTTCCTGCAGTATCCTGACCATCCTGACAGGGGCTAAAAAAGCAGGATCGACCGTTGGAAAGGTTCTGGCCGCGATTTACGACATCCTGAAGTCAAAGGATACGGCGGCATTCACCGATGCCTCCACGCTCTCCCTCATTGAAGAATTGAGCGAGGGCGTTCTTACGCTGAAACAAAACCAAAACGATCCTGTATATCTGGAAAATTTTGCCAGAGGAATGGTAAAGGGGTCAGACCACCTGGTCACGGAAGAAAACTCAATGGCTTTGGTCAATACCCTTCTGAAGATGGAAAAATTGTCCGCATTTTCGACAGCAGGTTCAAAGTCCCCTTTGGAGACCCTGGCCCTGACCAAAGAGCTGAACGAGCTCTTCAAGTTGTTCAAAGAATGAACCTTGGGGTTATTGTAAAGTTCGATTTTTCCATTCTTTAAGATGTTGTATAATATCTCTTTTCATGCTAAAATACAATAGTATATTTACGTATAAGTCGTAAAAATGCAACAGTATTATGTGTTTTAAACGTTATTGAGCTATTTTTTCAACTTAAAGCAAAAGGGTCTTGCTGATTTGAAAATATTCTCGATTGTTGCACCTGTTTTACACGTATAAAATAAAAGAGAGTCAGGAAAACTATCCTAACTCTCTGATTTTCAATTGTCGGGGTACCAGGATTCGAACCTGGGACCCCCTGCTCCCAAAGCAGGTGCGCTACCGGACTGCGCTACACCCCGAAAGTGTTGTTGTGTGGGCTGAACGGCGGGTAATTCAGACTCCTGGCAAGATCCGGGGCCGCTTTCCCGGGTGGCGGAGAAAGGGGGATTCGAACCCCCGGTACAGTTTCCCGTACGGCAGTTTAGCAAACTGCTGGTATAAGCCACTCACCCATCTCTCCTTTTACAATCTTCCCTGGTTTTACCCCGGAAGATGCAGACGCTACCCTGCATAAATGTGGCTGCAAATATAAAGGATATTTCTCCTTTTCAAAATATTTCCCATCCGATTTTTCCTTTTCAGGAGGGGGTGCCCCCTGCATTTGGTGAACTCCCGGGTGAGAGGGGCCGAAATAGCAGATCATTTTTGTGGCATCTGGGATAACGGCAAAGGAAAATCGCTTATTTTTGCAATCTGCCGGGCACACTGGGAAATATTCTAAGGTTTTGGCGGGTTTCGATTTATTTATAACTGATGCAGTAATGAAGGATTTTAAAATTGCCGTAATCGGGTTGGGCTATGTGGGACTTCCCCTGGCGCGTCTGTTTGCCACAAAATACCCCGTTGTGGGGTTTGATATCAACCAGAACCGGGTGAGGGAACTCATGGCCGGGACCGATGCCACCCTGGAGGTGGAACCTGCCGTCCTGCAGTCGGTCCTGGTAAAGCACAACCCGGTCACTGCGACATCCAAAACAGGTGAAAACGGGAGCTCTCCCGGACTTTTCTGTACCTCGGCCCTGGATGAGATACGGGCCTGCAATATTTTCGTGGTCACGGTGCCCACGCCTGTCGACAAGAACAACCGTCCCGACCTGACGCCCCTGGTGAAGGCCAGTGAGACGGTCGGTAAGGTGATCACACCCGGAAGCATCGTCATTTATGAATCCACGGTTTATCCCGGGGCCACTGAAGAGGACTGCATTCCCGTGGTGGAAAGGGTGTCGGGGCTTAAATTCAATCAGGATTTCTTTGCCGGCTACTCCCCCGAGCGGATCAACCCCGGCGACAAGGAGCATACGGTCGAGAAGATCAAAAAGGTGACTTCCGGCTCCACGCCTGAGGTAGGGAAGATGGTGGATGATTTGTACCGGTCGGTGATCGTGGCGGGGACCCATCTGGCGCCCACCATCAGGGTGGCTGAAGCCGCCAAGGTGATTGAGAACTCGCAGCGCGACATCAACATCGCCTTTGTGAATGAGCTGGCCAAGATCTTCAACCGGATGGGCATCGATACCCATGCCGTTTTGGAGGCTGCCGGCACCAAGTGGAATTTCCTGCCCTTCAAGCCGGGACTGGTCGGGGGTCACTGCATCGGCGTGGATCCCTATTACCTGGCCCAGAAATCGCAGGAGTACGGCTATCATCCCGAGATCATCCTGGCCGGCAGGCGCCTGAACGATGGCATGGGGCAGTATGTGGCTTCCGAGGTGGTCAAGCTGATGATCCGCAAGGGAACTCCGGTCAAGGGGGCCAAAGCCCTGATGCTGGGGGTCACCTTCAAGGAGAACTGTCCCGATATTCGCAACACCCGTGCGGTCGATATTTACCACGAATTAACCGAATATGGCATGGAGGTCACCGTTTATGACCCGTGGGCAGCGCCTGCCGAGGTCATGCACGAGTACGGCATTCCGTCCATCACGGAACTTCCCCGGAATAACGGCTTCAATGTCATCATTCTGGCGGTGGCCCACCAGGCCTTTCTGAAGCTGGACCTTGTTGAACTCAAAAAAGAAGATACGGTGATTTACGATGTGAAGGGGATTCTTGACCTTTCAATGGTCGATGGCCGGTTATAACAATTACTTGACATAACGCAAAAATATGGGGACTGTCTTATCACGACCGCCTGCACCCAAAACCCAGGAACCGCCGCAATGGTATGCCATATATGTGAACAGCAGGGCCGAGAAAAAGGTGGAAGCCGAACTCACCGCCAAAGGAGTGGAGGCTTTTCTTCCACTGAAGAAATCTTTGCGCAGGTGGAGTGACCGCAAGAAATGGGTGGACCTTCCCCTGATTCCAGGCTACTGCTTTGTGAAGATTGCCCTGAAGGACAACCTGAGGGTTCTGCAAACGACCCATGTGGTGGGCTTCGTCAGGTTCGAGGGAAGGCCGGCACGCATCCAGGAAAAGCAGATCGAATTTCTGAAACGCATGCTGAAACAGTCTGATTATGACTGGGAGATCACCCATGAGGAGTTCATGCCCGGTCAGACGGTGGAAATTATTGCCGGGCCTTTTATCGGACTGGAAGCCGAACTGATCGCTATCAAGGGGAAAAAGAGGGTGGGTGTACGTATCGAACAGATCAGCAATACCCTTTTTGTGGACATCCCCATGGCTGACCTGGTGATCAGGAGCTGAGATGAAGCCGGCCAAACGTCAGAGAGTTGCATCAGCACCTGTCCATCACTCTTTTAGTGGTTCCTGCTGAACAAAAGTGACTCCGTACGGCCATGAATCCGCCCTTAAGTGTTAAATTTGCGGTTCAGCTAAAGTTTGAAGAATGAAGAATTTTGCACTGATCGGCGCAGCGGGGTATATCGCACCCCGTCATATGAAGGCCATTAAGGAGACCGGGAATAATCTGGTATGTGCCCTCGATCCTTACGACGGCATCGGAATCATGGACAGTTATTTTCCTCAGGCTGATTTTTTCACGGAACCGGAGCGTTTCGACCGTCATCTCGATAAGTTACGGCGTAAGGGTGAAAAAAAGATCGATTACGTGAGCATCTGTTCCCCCAATTATCTTCACGATGCCCATATAAGAATGGCCTTACGCAGCGACGCCGATGCGATATGTGAAAAACCACTGGTGCTGAACCCCTGGAACCTCGATGCCCTCAGGGAGATTGAGGTGGAAACCGGAAGGAAAATCTATACCATCCTGCAGCTCAGGCTTCATCCGGCCATCCTGGAACTCAGGGAAAAGGTGAAGAGTGGTATTGCCCAGGGAAAGGTGTTTGACGTCGACCTGAAATATATTACCAGCAGGGGAAGGTGGTATTTCATCTCGTGGAAGGGGAATGTCCAGAAAAGCGGGGGTGTGGCCACCAATATCGGGGTTCATTTCTTTGATATGCTGGGATGGATCTTCGGGGAGTTCAAAGGGGTGGAACTGGCCGTGAGCCAACCCGAAAAGGCAGGCGGCAAGCTCTGGTTCGAACATGCCAACGTTAACTGGTTCCTGAGTGTTGATGAGCGTGACCTACCGGAAGAAGCCGTGAAACAGGGAAAACGCACCTTCCGGAAAATCAGCGTGGAAGGGTCAGAACTGGAATTCAGCGAAGGCTTCACCGATCTGCATACCCATTCTTACCGTCATATTCTTGAAGGGAACGGCTATGGCCTGGAAGATACGCGTAAGAGTATAGAGATCGTCAGCCAGATCAGGAAAATGGCATAAGCCTTCATCAGAGGTTTTTTTTTCTGAGTCCCTGAGTCTCTCCATTTCTCAGCCTCTGAGTGCTTTATTTTTGGGCTTTCCCCAGGAGATGAGTCACCAGGTTGGCGGCGGCCTGGCCATTTTCAAAATCGGTGGTCAGGCGGCTGTGTCCGATATACTCGTTGTAAAGCCAGGGGTCACCCACAACGAGAACATAACCTTTACCATAGCTGGTTTCGGCGATGAAGACGGAACCATCGTCATTTTTCAGAACCGGTCTGGCTTTTCCTGTCAGGGTTATGGGAGCCACTTCCTTCATGTAGATTTTTCGGACCCCGTTGAAAAGCGGATGGTCAGGCAGGTTGGTCTCTGCCCCCATTTGCCAGTTGCGGCCTGTCACCGGATTCAGGGTTTCAGGGTGAAAGGTGAACCCGAATTTTCCGGCAAGCTTGTTGAAATGGGTGAATTCAGCATTGGGGCCATCGTTGGCCATCAACAGTAAAACTCCTCCTTTTTTCACCCACCGGGCGATATTTTTTGTGTCACCGGGGGTGACATAGTTCGGAGAAGGGTTTTCACGCGTGGTATCGGGATCAACGATGATGTAAACATCAGCATTTTTGAGAGCTTTCCGGGTGGGCGGTCCTGAATGGGTGGCCAAACGGGCCCCTTTCTCCGTAAAAAGTTCTCCCAGTTGTGAAAAACCACTGTCGAGGGTATCTTCCCAGGTATAATGAAAGATTTTTCCGGTTTTGGCATGGATTTCATGGTTGAACCAATTGTCGAGGAGCACGGAAGGCTGGCTCCGCAAGAGCCACGGAAGCATCAGTAAGGTAAATATCAGGAAACCCCGGGTCATAACAGATCTCATGGTGTTGAAATTTTATGATTTTCCCGCAAAGGTAAAATTTTCCCCGGAAAGGGGGACCCGGGAAATGGAGGTGAGAGGTAATTAAATGGCTGGAAATGAAAAACCGCGTGATTATTGATAATCAAGCGGTTTTTTGGTGCCCAGGACAAGACTCGAACTTGCACACCCTCACGAATACTAGTCCCTGAAACTAGCGCGTCTACCGATTCCGCCACCTGGGCATTCTGAAGTAAGAACGGATTGCTTTTGCTGGTGAAAAACCTTCAAAAGCGGTGCAAATATATAAATTTCCCGATTAAAAGCCGGGCAGTGCCGATATTTTTATCATTTTTATGACTTCAAAACGAACCGGAACAGAATCATAATTATGGAAAAGCAGAAAACGGCGGTACTGCCGCGGATCATGGTCTTACCCTTTGTGTTGATCACCTCCTGTTTTGCCCTGTGGGGTTTTGCCAATGACATTACCAATCCGATGGTGAAGGCCTTCTCGAGGATTCTGATGATGAGTAATTTTGAGGGATCCCTGGTGCAGTTTGCTTTTTACGGCGGTTATTTTGCGATGGCTTTTCCGGCGGCGTTGTTCATCAAGCGGTTTTCCTACAAGGCGGGGATACTGGCCGGACTGGCGCTGTATGCTGCCGGGGCGCTGTTGTTCATTCCTGCCAGTCATGCCATGATCTTCTGGCCTTTTTTGCTGGCCTATTTTGTGCTGACCTGTGGGTTATCGTTCCTGGAGACCAGCGCCAATCCCTATATCCTCTCCATGGGGCCGCAGGAGACAGCCACCCGGCGGCTCAATCTGGCACAGGCTTTCAACCCCATGGGGAGTCTTCTGGGGATGTTCACGGCCCAGCAATTCATCCTGGCCAAACTTAATCCGGCCACGGCGGCCGAACGTGCGGCCATGGACCCCGGGGCCCTGCAGGCTGTCACCGCTTCTGACCTGCTCATCATCCGTAATCCCTATGTGGTCATTGCCCTGGTCATCCTGGCCTTTCTGGTGGTCATCGCCCTGGTGAAGCTCCCCCGTAATGAGGACGGGGACCACGACATCCGTTTTATGGTAACGGTACGAAGGCTGCTGAAGCACCGAAGATACTACGAGGGGGTCATCGCCCAGTTTTTTTATGTGGGGGTTCAGATCATGGTGTGGACCTTTATTATCCACTATGCCGTCAATGAGTTGGGGATGTCGGAAACCGGGGCCCAGGGGTATAATATTATTGCCATGGTCATTTTCGTGGCCAGCCGCTTTATCTCCACCTTCCTGCTCAAATATGTTTCTCCCGGCCGGCTTCTGATGCTTCTGGCCATCGGGGGGATGGTCACGACCCTGGGAGCCATCTTCCTGAAAGGAATGGCAGGTCTTTATTCTCTGGTGGCCATTTCGGCCTGTATGTCGCTGATGTTCCCCACCATATACGGCATCGCCCTCCAGGGGGTGGGCGGCGATGCCAAGATAGGGGCTGCCGGACTGATCATGGCCATCCTCGGGGGGTCGGTACTTCCTCCCCTGATGGGCTCGGTGATTGATTTGGGGAGCCTGGGCGATTTTTCGGCTACCCGGGCCTCCTTTTTTCTTCCCTTCCTCTGTTTCGTGGTCATCACCATTTATGGTTACCGCGCCTTTACCGTTCACAGCCATTCAGAAGAGTATTCCCGGGAGGTTGCCCGGAAGGCGTGACCATAGCCCTGCCAACCCCGTGAAACCTGATCTGTACCCTCTCCGGGGCTGCCGGTCCCGCAATTATATGGCGGTTGCCTGAGAATACGGACCCGGGGTCATTCAGACCCTGTTCACTTCACCCTTTACCTCTCGCAGGGACTACTGGATATGCAGGTGCTCCTGGTCGGTGATCTTCTCGCAGTAATGGCACTTCAGGGCTAGGGGCGCCTTGGTAATAACGGTGAATTTGGTGGTGATACCTTCGTTATTGGTGATGCATTTGGGATTGACGCACCTGACGATTCCCTGAACCTGTGAGGGAATTTCCACCACTTTCTTCTCGGTGACGGCATAGTCGCGGATGATGTTCAGCTTGGCATGCGGGGCTATCAGGGCAATCTTGTTGATTTCGTCATCTTCGAAGCATTTATCGCTCACTTTGATGATGGCCTTGCTTCCCAGTTTTTCACTTTCCAGGTTGGTGCCGAAAGTGATCTGGTTTTCAATTTTGTCGAGCCCCAGGATGGTGATGACCTTGAAGAGGTTCCGGGCGGGGATATGGTCAATGACCGTGCCGTTTTTGATGGCGCTGACCTTCAGTTTTTTCTTGAATTTATCTTCCATGGATGTGGTTACTTAAGGTTTAAGGTGTGGGCAATGATGGCCTCGCGGGTGAAAACCCCGTTAAGTGCCTGCTCGAAATAGTACGCCTTTTCGCTTTTGTCGACGTCGGTATGGATCTCATTGACACGGGGCAGGGGATGGAGCACCCTGACGTTGGGCTTGGTGTTCTTCAGCATCTTCTCCCTGAGGATATATACGTTTTTCACCTTCTCATACTCGATGGGGTCAGAGAAGCGCTCTTTCTGGACCCGTGTCATGTAAATGATGTCGGCAGCGGTGATGATATCGGTAAATTCCCGGTGTTCGTAATACTTGATCCCTTTTTCGCGCAGGTGCATTTTATACTCTTCGGGCATTAGCAGTTCATCGGGAGCAATAAAGTTGAAAACGGGATTGTCAAACACCGACATGGCCATCAGCAGGGAGTGAACGGTACGTCCATATTTGAGGTCTCCCACCATGAAGATGTTGAGGTTGTCGAGGGTTCCCTGGGTTTTCAGAATGGAATACATGTCGAGGAGGGTCTGGGTAGGATGCTGGTTGGCGCCATCCCCGGCGTTGATCACGGGGACTTCCGAGACTTCGGCGGCATAGCGGGCTGCCCCCTCCAGGGGATGCCGCATCACAATCAGATCGGCATAATTGGACACCATTCTGATGGTGTCATGGAGGGACTCTCCCTTGGTGACGCTGGAACTTCCGGAATCGGCAAATCCGATAATGCGGCCTCCCAGACGGGAAATGGCTGTTTCGAAGCTGAGGCGTGTACGTGTGGAGGGCTCATAAAAAAGCGACGCCACAACCTTCCCCTTCAGCAACTCCTGGTTGGGTTCCTTCTCAAAATCAGCCGCCAGGTCCATGATTCTGAGGTACTCCTCCTTTGTGTAATCGGTGATGGAAATCAGGTCTTTCTTCATAGGTCTCTTATGATTTATTGAGTATGTTGTTCAAACTTGGTGCAGGGGGCAAAAAAAAACCAGCACTCCTTGCAGGGATGCTGGTTTTTCCTCTTTGACGGGAGAAATTCCGGATAATGAGCTGATGGTCATGCCTCTCCCGAAAGCTGTGCACCCCGCCCGGAAACGGGTTTCCCGGCAGGCTGAGGTTAAAGCCTGAGACTGGAAAAATCCCCGTTGCTGGTGCATTTCTCATAGTGCAAAAATAGTCACCCAGGTTTTTCGGTGAACAGGGGAGGATGGGAATTTTCATTTAGTTATCAACATCGGGGACGGGAGTGACCTTTACCCCAAAGATGGAAGAGAGCATACCGCTCACCCTGACGGCTTCCGATTTTCGGACCGAAAGGGTAATCTCACATCTTTCGGTGAGCTGCATATCGTCGGGTGTGAGGTTTTCGTTTTTGAGGATTTGCATCACACTGTTCATTTCGGCATAAGAGAAACCAAGCAGAAAGGTGGTTTTGACCAGGCGGGTTTCGGGGGTGCTGTGGCGGATCGCGTCGGCGGCAGCCTCCCGGTAAGCATTGATCAGTCCGCTTGTTCCCAGAAGGGTGCCCCCGAAATAGCGTACCACCACGCACAGAACGTCGGTGAGATCGTGGCTGGTGAGTTGTCCCAGGATCGGTTTCCCTGCGGTGGAGGAGGGTTCACCGTCATCGTTGGCCCTGAAACGGATCTCTTCCTTTCCGAGCCGCCAGGCATAACAGTGATGGCGGGCGTTGTAATGCTCCTTTTTGATGTTTTGCAGGATCTCGCGGATTTCCTCTTCCCGGGAAACCGGATAGAGGAAGGAGAGAAAGCGGCTTCCCTTCTCCTTGAAAAAGCCTTCGGCAGGGGCTGTGACCGTGATATAAGTGTCGCTGGCCAACCCGGCTACATCTTGAGTTTTTTCTCAATCTCGTCAACATAAACCCTGAAGTTCTTGTCTGTTTCTTTAAGGTTGTTGACGGTTTTGCAGGCATGCAAGACAGTGGCGTGGTCCTTGTTCCCGATCTGTGCCCCGATGCTGGCCAGGGAGTATTTGGTCATGTTCTTGGAAAAGTACATGGTGATCTGGCGGGCCTGGACGATCTCCCGCTTGCGGGTTTTGGCCTGCAGGGAGTCGACGGGAATATTAAAGTAGTCGCACACGACCTTGGAGATGTATTCGATGGAAAGCTCCCTTTTTGAGTTTTTCACCAGTTTGTTGACCAGTTTACTGGCCAGTTCCAGGGTGATCTCCTTTTTGTTGAGCATCGACTGGGC
>CAYWUJ010000033.1:20316-26930 GCA_964461455.1 uncultured Prolixibacteraceae bacterium
TTGAATATGTGAAAGAAGGTTTCCTGGGTCTTCTCTTTGCCGGCGAATTCATGGACATCATCAAGGATGAGGATGTCTATCATTTGGTAAAAATTCAGGAAGTCGTTCCTGTTGTTGTTGCGCGTTGATTCGGTAAACTGGGTCTGGAACTTGTTGGCATTGACATAAAGGACCACCTTGTCGGGAAAGCGTTCCTTGGCTTCGATGCCGATGGCCTGGGCCAGGTGGGTCTTCCCCAGTCCCGAGGCCCCGAATATCATCAGGGGATTGAAGGCGGTCCCCCCGGGATTTTGCGCAACGGCGTAACCGGCACTGCGTGCCAGCCGGTTGCACTCCCCTTCAACAAAATTCTCAAAGGTGTTCTCGGGTTTCAACTGCGGATCAATCTGCAGTTTCTGAATCCCCGGGATGATGAACGGATTTTTTATCGCTGACTTCTCTTCGCTGCTGATAGGAATTGTGAGGGGTTTATTCTGGATCCGGTTGTTGTTATTGGTGGGGTATTTCACCGTGTAGGGGGTCTCCGTCTGGTTGTTCCCCATGACCACGTTGTATTCAAGCTTGGCCCCTGTTCCCAGAACCATACGGAGGGTCTTGCGAAGAATGTCAATAAACTGTTCTTCGAGATATTCATAGAAAAATGCACTGGGCACCTGTATGGTCAATATCTTTTCCTCCAGCCTGACCGGAACGATCGGTTCAAACCATGTCTTAAAACTGCCTGCCGGAACATTGTCCCGGATGATATGCAGACAATTATCCCATGCAGCCCAATGCTCATTATTCATAATAGGATAGCAGGATTATCTTATTTAACAAAACAAATTACCCAAAAATCATTTCCGAAACAAAATTTGTGAAAAAAAAGTAATAAAAAAATAGTTTTCCACTTGATTTTTACGAAAAGTGTATATGGGATTATCTATCAGTGCCTTAAAAACAGAAAAATATATTTATGTTGTAACATGCTTATAATCAGTTATATTGGAATAAACTTTTGATTAGTAATCAGATATCAGGTTGGGGGCGGTAGGGTCACCGCGTGAATAGTGTCGTCGCTATTCACCGGAGGCTGCTTATTTCTTTAAAAGGCGGAGTGCTTTGTCAAGACGGATGCTTTTCCCCTCCCTGAAAGCGACGATGGTGGCGTCGGGAAAGTTACGCTGGGCGCGGACCATTGTTTTTTCAGCCTCGGCATAGTTTCTGTAGTTTCCTGCCAGGTAAGTGTACGTCCCGTTTTCCTCCCCGACCTGTACGTCATCGAATTCCGTGAACAGGGGTGATTCAGCTGAGAGGGGCTCCCCGGTGGTGAGAAGGTGTACTTTAAACATGATGTTGCTGCCTTCCTGCTGTGCGGCGCCCGGGGTGACATAAACCTCCTTTCCCAGGTTAATGGCTGAAAAGTGGAGATACCGTTTGGGGTTGGTGCGGATATCGGATAACAGCTGTTCCAGGTTGGAGGTCAGTCCGGTTAGATTGTTATAGAGCTGGTCGTCGTTAAGCAGCAGGCCAGCGCTGCTTTGGTCGGAATTGGCTTTTTCCAGGATTCCCTCCAGGGAGTTTACGGCAGCCGATACGTCGGCCAGGACCGGACCGAGGGGTTGGGCGGCCAGGGTGTCGGAGAACTGGGAGAGTTTTGAAACGATGTTGGTAAACCTTTCGGAGTTGTTGTTCAGTGCCCCGCTGAAACCTTCCATGTTGCGGATCAGTCCGCTGACATTCCCTTTTTCGGCTGACATCAGCTCCTGAAGGTCGGCCGAGGTCTTTTCCAGGTTGTAGATGGTGCGGTTAATGTTGGCAAAGCTTTCTGAGAGGTTTTCGCGGGCGTCTTCGTTGAAGATGACTGTGAGTACGGTGATGGCCGAATCGAGGGTCGACAGGAGCTCTTCCGCCTTATTTTTCAGGGGAAGCACCTGGAGGCTCACCTGTTCCTTCAGGTCACTTTCTATTTCTCCGGGAATGGTGTCCCCGGTGGCATAAAAGGCCGTTTCATTACTGAAGTTGAGTTTTACCGAACGGGTGCCCATGATGTCACTGCTGACGATGCGGGCTACCGAGTTGAGGGGGATTTTGAAATCTTTGTCGAGCATAAAGGTGACCACCAGATCTCCGCTATGGTCTTCGGCAAATTTGATTTTCTTCACATTTCCCACCCGGTACCCGTTAAAAGTCACGGGACTCGACTCGAGCAAACCGTCGATTCTTTCGTAACGCGTGTAGTAGTATTCTACCGGTTTGAAAAAGTCATGACCTTTCAGGTAACTCAGCCCCCATACCAGGGAGGTCAGGGAAAAAACCATCAGAATACCCAGTCTGGCATATTTCGAAATCTTCATCACCGTAATTTTTGGTGTAAAGGTATTCAAAACCGGGGAAAAGAAGTTCAGGGAAGTTCACTTTTCGACAGGGGGCGGGGCAACCCATTTTCAAAAATGACGATAAAAGCCTGGGGGAATTTCCCCGAAAGCCGTTTCTTTTCAGCCATGGCCCCTGACAGAGTGTCGTATTTCCCCGAGTAGTACTTATAGAAGGGGGCGATCCTGACCTCATAGATATTTTTCTCACCCCTGAAGTTGGCCGGGGTAGGGGCCACTTCTTTGCCCACGGCGCCCACCTGCACGGCATACCAGGTGGCGGGACTGCTGCTTCCCTCTTTTTTGCCGGCTTTCACCGGGGCAGAAGAGACACTCCCCGCTGCCGGGGTGGGATTGGGGTTTTCCTTCGGCGCTGGTGGAGTACTTCCTGCGGAGCTGTTTCCCTCTTTGGTAGCTCCGGGCTGTGTCCCTCCCGCCTTGGGACCACCGGACTCTTCGCCCCCCGCCATGGTAAACTGGCTTTTGCTGTCGATCTCCTTTTTATAGGCGCGGAAGGCCTCGAAAAGCGATGCGGCCACCTTGGATTTTCCCGCCTCTGAGGTGAGGAACTTCCTCTCGGTGGGGTTGCTGATAAAGCCTATTTCTACCAGCACCCCGGGCATGGTGATTTGTCTGAGGACCAGAAAACCAGCCTGCTTGACCCCGCGGTCGGGGAGTTTCAGAGTACCGGTGAACTCATCCTGGATGTGCGCCGCCAGGGAGATGCTCTGGGACTGGTATTCCGACTGCATATTTTCAAACATGATGTAGGATTCGGTTTCATTGGGGTTGAAACCTTCGTAATTGGTGGAGTAGTCCTCTTCGAGGAGAATGACCGAGTTTTCCTTTTTGGCCACTTCTAGATTATCCTGACTGCGGTGGAGCCCCAGGGTGAAGGTCTCAGTTCCCCTTACCGAGGTTTGGGAGACCCAGTTGGCATGCATGGAGATAAACAGGTCGGCTTTATTCCTGACGGCCACTGATGCCCGGGCATGGAGGGGAATGAAAACATCCTTTGACCGGGTATAGATCACGTTGACCCCGGGATAGGCATTGCTGATCATCTTTCCCAGACGCAGGCTGACATCAAGGACTATATCCTTTTCCCTGACTCCTGCAGAAACCGCTCCCGGGTCGTTGCCCCCGTGTCCGGGGTCTATCACAACTGTTTTCAGTTCCCTGCCCCCGGAAAAAGTTTGCGCTCCTGCGGTTGCGGCAAACCATAAAAGGCATAAAAACATTATGCTGGTTATTCTGGTATCTGTTGGTCTCACTTTCCCCTGTTTTTATTCCTTATAACGGCAAAATTAGAATTATTAGTATAATTTCACGTTTGGCGGCTCTGATATAATAGCCTTATTTATATTTTTGCACACCACGGGCCGCGCCGGTAGCGGGAAATTCCGGATGGGATTGAAGAGACTTCTTATTACATATTTGCTGGCCCTGGCATCCCTTATGTCGGTTGGCCGGGTACTCCCGGATACTCTGTCGCAACAGCGCAGAAGCGGAGAGGTACGTCCTGACACGGCATTGAGGCTGATGATGGTCAATGACCGCTGGGTTTCCCCGGTGACAGAATCGCTGCGCTCTGACGATACGCTGCGGCTTCTGCCCCCCGGCCCCCGGTATGCAGCCCCCGCCGATTCCCTTCCCACCGATTCCCTGTCCGCCGACAGTACCGAAAAGGTGGTCCTGGAAGCTCCCATTGACTATGTGGCCACTGATTCCATCATCGTCGCCTTTGACGGACAAAAGGTTTACCTCTACGGCGATGCCAAAATCAATTACATGGACATAGAGCTGACGGCCTATCATATGATCCTGGACCTGGAAACCAAGGAGATATATGCCGAGGGAAGAGTCGACTCCACAGGAACCCTGGTGGGAAAACCGATCTTTCAGGAGGGGAGTGACAAGTTTGAATCCCGCACCCTGCGCTACAACTTCCAAACCCAGAAGGGGATCATTACCGATGTGGTGACCCAGCAGGGCGAGGGATTCGTGCACAGCGCCCTGACCAAAAAGATTTCGCGTGATGAGTTCGTCCTCAAGCAGGGAAAATATACCACTTGTGATGCCGATCATCCCCACTTTTTTGTTCATCTCTCGAAAGCCAAGGTGATCTCCAACAAAAAAATCATCACCGGTCCGGCTTATATGGTTCTGGAAGATTTTCCCATCTATTTCCCCGTGCTCCCCTTTGGGTATTTCCCCAATTCACCGAAGTATTCCTCGGGGATTCTGGTCCCCTCCTACGGGGAAGAGGGTAACAGGGGTTTTTTCCTGCGTGAAGGGGGATATTACTGGGCAGCGAATGAATATTTTGATGTTTCGGCCAGGGGGGATCTTTACTCACGGGGTTCCTGGGCGACTAAGCTGCACACCAATTACCGGATGCGCTACCGTTTCAGCGGAGGCTTCGATTTCAGGTATGCCGTCAATGTTTACGGTGAGAAGGGACTCGACACCTATACCCGGTCGCCGCAATTCCAGGTCACCTGGTCACACAGCCAGGATGCCAAGGCCAACCCCAACCGCTCATTCAGCGCAAATGTCAACTTCTCGACCAGCGGCTACGACAAGCAAAATTCCCTGTCGGCCGAGAGTTACCTGCGCACCCAGAAATCATCAAGCATCTCCTATACCAAACGGTGGGAAAATTCACCCTTCAGTATGTCGGCTAACCTGCGCCATTCCCAGAACTCCACCGACTCATCGCTCACCCTCTCGCTGCCTGAGCTCACCTTTAACATGTCCAAGATCTATCCTCTGAAATTCAAGAACCGGAAAGGTTCAGCCAAGTGGTATGAACAGTTCGGCTTCAGCTATTCTGCCAACATGCGCAATACCATCACGGCCAAAGAGAAGGATATCCTGAAGAAGAACTTTCTGACCGACTGGCAGAATGGTATTCAGCACAACCTGCCCATCTCGCTGCCGAGCTTCAATCTCTTCAAGCACATCAATATGAGCCCGAGTTTCAGCTATAGTGAAAAGTGGTATTTCAGCCATGTTGAGAAGAGTTACCAACCTGACCAGACCTTTTATGACCGTAACGGAAGGCCGACACATGTAAAGACCGACACCATCACCGGACTGAAGCGCAACTATCAGTATTCCTATAGTCTGAGTGCCTCCACCAATATTTACGGGAATTTTATGCCCCGGAATCCCAAATCACGGATTAAGGGGATCAGGCACAAGCTCTCTCCGTCGGTCAGTTTCAGTTACAATCCCGATTTCGGAAATCCCAAATTCGGTTTCTGGAAGCAGGTGCAGACCGATTCCACAGGTAGAATGGACTACTATACCATTTTTGACGGGGGTATCTACGGTTATGCCGGGCGGGGTGCCGCCGGGAATATCTCCTTTTCTCTCAACAATAATCTGGAGATGAAGGTGCAGGATATGAAGGATACCACGGGAACCAATCCCTTCAAAAAGGTGAAGCTGATCGACAATCTGAGTCTGGCCACCTCTTATAACCTGATCGCCGACTCCATGAACCTGCAACCCATCAGCATCAGGGGAAGGACCACCGTGCAAGGGGTGGGAATCAACTTCGGCACCACGATCGACCCTTACATGACCGATAAGAACGGGATAAGGATCAACCGGTATGCCTGGAATTACAATAAGGGACTGGCCAAACTGGGACGGCTGACCAATGCCAACCTCTCCTTCGGCTTGCAATTCAACTCCAAGAAGGGTGAAAAGGAGTCGGAGAAGGCCAGGGATGCCATTGAGAATCAGCAGGAACTCCCCGGAGACTTCAGCAATTATATGGATTTCAATATCCCCTGGGATTTCGGGTTTGACTACACCTTCAATTATTCCCGGTTTAACCCCAACGAAAAGGGGAGGTTCACCCAGACGATCAATCTGAGGGGAAGTCTGAACATGACAAAAAACTGGCGGCTCAATATGAACACCAACTATGACATCATGGCCAGGGCCTTTTCCTTCACCAATTTCAGCGTACACCGCGATTTGCACTGTTGGGAGATGTCCCTCAACTTTGTGCCTTTCGGAAGGATGAAGAGTTACAGCTTTACCCTGAATGCCCGGTCGTCGATGCTGAGGGACCTGAAAGTTTCCAAACAGAGGAGTTTTTATGACAACTTCTGACCTGGGTGACTGCACCGGAGAAATCAAAATATCCTCAATCCCCCGGCTTATTTGCTTTATCTGCATGCAAAGACCTGAAAACCGGAAAAGACTGATAAATATAACCATGTTGATGTATCTCCCTGGAGA
>CAYWUJ010000034.1:0-24782 GCA_964461455.1 uncultured Prolixibacteraceae bacterium
CTTCTGGCTGAATGGTTTGGTGATGGCCGATTTGAGTGTCAAACTCCCCCTGGTGGCCGCCCTTTTCCTCTTTCCCTTTGCCAGGGAAGGACGTCACCGCCTGGTGATCTCATCGATGGGAGCCCTCTTGTCGGCAGGAGTGGCGCTACTCTTCCTCTATAGTGTGATAACGGGGCCCGGAAAGGCCGTGACCAGGGAGGTGACCCTCTCGTTTTCCTCTCTGCCACAGGCCTTTGATGGTTTCCGCATCACCCAGATCTCCGATTTTCACCTGGGCAGCGGACCCTCCCGCGCCATGCTGCAAAAGATGATCCGCCGGTCAGAATCCTTCAATCCCGATATGGTCGTATTTACCGGGGACCTGGTGAACGACCGCGCCTGGGAAACCCGCAAGTGGTTGCCTCTGTTACGCCGGTTCCGGGGAAAAGAGGGACAGCTGGCCATCACGGGAAACCATGACTACGGGGATTACTCCCTATGGAGCTCCCCCCGGGAGCGGGAGCTGAACTTCAAAGGCATTGAAAGCGCTTTCGGGGAGGGAGGTTTTCTCCTGCTGCAAAATGAAAACCAGGTGATCGTGCGCAATGGCGATTCCCTGGCATTTGTCGGCGTGGGAAACCGTGGTGAATTCCCGTTCCCCCGTTACGACGACCTGGAAACAGCAGAAAGCGGACTCGGGGATGCTCCCTTCAGGATATTGCTCACGCATGATCCTGCACACTGGGAGGAGGAAGTGTCAGACAACCCACGGTACCCTCTCACCCTTTCAGGCCATACCCACGGCTTACAATGGGGCATTCACCTGGCGGGGGTGGTTTTCAGCGTGGCTCGTGCGGAGCGTTACCACTGGGGCGGACTCTACGGGAACGAGGGACGTTTTCTTTATGTGAACCGGGGGGCCGGTGTTATCGGCATGCCCTACAGAATCGATATGCCCCCGGAAATCACCCTGATCACCCTGCGAAAATCCCCGGCTTCCGACACCACTAAAAAGAGGTGAAGTCGACGGAAAAAAGAAATTCCCACCGCAGCTCTTTCACCTCAGGCAGCCAGGCCGATCGGATGCCCGCAGAAACAGGAGCATAGAAACGCATCATATTGCCATCGGCCAGCAGATCTATCCCCACCGAACTGATCCTCCTGTTGTAACTCCCGGCCACCATTCCCTCCTTTTGCATATCCCCCTTCAACCATGCCTGGTCATAAAAAAGAGCCCCCCTTACCCTTCTGATATACACCAGCTTTGAGAAGTTCCAGTCCGGAGTCACCAGTGGCAGCGCGTACTTTACCGTGCTGCTCACCATGCGGCGACTGTTGACAGCCTGCCACCCAAAGGGAAGAGCGATGGCATCGCTGTAGCGGTACTCCCCCGGTTCCCGCACCTGCACTCCAATCCAGGTGGTTATCCCATGGTTGGGAGCCACGCCGGGCCAGTACATCCTTCCCTGAATCGCCTTCAGCGTCCCCAGATCGTTGTTTCCCCAGGGAGAATGACGGTAACTGGCATCAAAAACCCATCCCCAGCGGGACTGAATTTGTCGCACGGAAGTGCGCATCAGCTGATGGTAATAGAGCCGGTAAGCCACCGACTGGACATTCCCGCTGATAAACTTCTCAGGAGTCGACGGGTGATGCCCGTACCGGGTATAACTATAGAGAATTTCAGGCTGCAACATCCGGAAATAGCTTCCCCGTGTCATATTCAGCGGAACCCTTACGTCGAGTTCCCCTTCACTCTCGCTCCAGGTATATCGACGAAACACGGTATCGCGCGACAGTGGCGTCCCGTCAATATCGCGGTATTCCGTGATCTCTCCGAATTCCGAGGCCCTCCGGCCTGTCGACAACCGCGCCGTAAGAAGTGGATACCACCCCCTGTATTCAAATTGCAGGTAATAGTTGCCTGTTCTTTCACTTAAGTTCCATTTGTAACCAGCTGTCGTTTCCGCCGTCCCCAGCAGGTTCTGGGAAGCCAGGCTCACCCCGGGAGCCGCCTCATGGCTCGATGCATCAAAGAATATGGGAGCCCAGCTGTGCAAATTGAAAAGATGCCGGATCTTTCTGTATGGTTTAGAAATGTAACCCGATGTGTCTACATTTGTAAATTCCACAATTCCCGGTTCCTGGGCAGCAAGGAGCTCAGCCAGGGGGTATTTTTCCTTTGGCACCCTATCGGCCGGAAGGGCGTGGTCCCGCAAAGGCCTGACCAGCCGGTAACCATCGGCCGTGTAATCGCTCACCACCACGTCATTACCCCTGACAGCCGGATAGTCCGCACCAAACCGCGCCTCTGACTCCCTTACGGCCTTCCCTGTGGTGAGATCGGCCGACCACAACTCATTCTTGCCCGATTGACCATGAATAAACCAGAGCCGCTCCCCCTCCATCGTCAGCGACCTGATCTCTCCCGGCGGGACAAAGGTAAGGATCTCCATATCCCCTTTGAAGGGATCCACCACGGCCAGCCGCTTCCCCTCACCCGTGAGGACCACCACCACCAGCTCCCGGTCATCCTTCCACTCCGGATGAAACAGATAACGGTTCCCCGGGGATGGATACCGGGTCACCAGTGCGCCACTGGTCGCATCGTAGACCGAGAGATAGTAACGGTTACCAAAATCGGTCTCCACAACGGCTAGATTATGTTCATCAGGAGATATCGAGGGGGCAAAGCACTTATATTCAGGGATTATCGTGCGAAGCGTCTTTTCTTCCATATTATACAAGCGGAGAAATGAGCGACCGCTGTGTCGCCAGCGGAGATCGGGGACAAATTCGGACCAGACGATCAGATGGTCGCGGTACCCCACCGACTCATCAAAGAGTTCCCCGGGTACCGTCACCGTCTCCTCCTGTCCGTCCCCGTCGATTTTTACAAAACGGGGAATTTCGTTATAACTCTCCTTCAGGCTGAGGATCTCGCCGGAAGGCAGGATGTGGTTATAACGGTAGCTGGTAAATACGCGGGAGGGTTGCGTGATGACTTCCGGTTTCCGGAGGAGAAAAGGGGCATCTTCAGCGGCCCACACCCTGCTGAGACTGTCGAAGACCTGATGGTAAAGCTGCTCCTGGTTATAGCCGGTCATCAGCTTCATCATTTTGTTGACGGGACTCAGCGACAGGGGATAATGGGCCACCTGGTTGAGGGTATGGTTCCACAGGTCACTGCCATACCTGGCCCGGGTTCCTCCCACCAGATACCAGCCCAGTTTGTAATGGTCGGGGACATGGTCACGATACGAGCCATTGAAGGCCTTATCAAAGGAGAAGACCCCTTTTTCGGTCACCTGAGCCCGGTGTTCCATCAAAAAGGAGGGATATCGGCCCCTTCCGCTGCGGCTCAGCGCTGTTTCGGAGATGACGGCATCGCCCTCGAGGAACCAGAAAGGCAGGTAAAGGCCCGTGACCAGGGCGGCGGCATGTTCCCCGAGCAGGGCCCTGAGGATCCCGGGAATCTGGCTGTGGATCTTACCGACCTGGACGACATGGCGGAATTCATGCAGCACCAGCTGTTCCAGCCACTCCTGGGCATATATATCCTGATGGGGAGGGGTGAAAAGTTCCATTCTCCGGGGAGCCCAGCCTACCAGTCCGTTTGACCGCACGGTACGGGTATGAAAAATCACCGAAATACGCGCTGGTCTGTGGTGGAGGGTGGCACTTCCGTAGTCGTAGACCCGGGTGAAAAAAGCCGCCATCTCGCGGGCTTTCGCTTCGAAATCCTCGGGATAGATCAACTGGAAATCGGGAGTGACGATCTGCCTCCACTTCAGGAATGCAGGATCTTCCCCGGTGCTGAAGTACTGGCTGCGGGCCTGCATCGCAGCCAGAAAGAACAGAAAGAGCAGCAGTAATTTTCTCATACCGGGGCAGGGAGGGCCGAAAGGGATCCTCCACCACGAAGTAAAGAAAATTCCCCGGATTTTCCTTCTATTCCTTACAGCTGAATGATCAGCACCCGGGGTTCCCCGTTGCGCAGGATGTCGACAGAAATGGTCTGGCCTTCGCGGAAGCTCTTGAGCCGGTTCATGTAGTCATAGATATTGCCTACGGCTTTGCCGTCGATGGCGGTGATGATGTCGCCCTTCACCATACCTCCTGTTTCTGCGGGTTTTCCTTTGGTGACCGCATCAACACGCATGCCGCTCTTTTCGAGTCCCGCATAATCGGGCATGACCCCCAGGGTGACCTTGAAGCGGCCGCCACGGCTTCTTTTCATTTTGGCGCCGGCTTCCCTGAAGCTGAGCATCTCCTCCCTGCCGGCGGTCTCCATGATCACCTCCCAGGCATAACGGGCAACGCTGCTGATTCCCGGCCCGTTGATCCGTTCGCTCACATCCCACGGGGTGTGGTAATCGGAATGCGCTCCCGTTGAGAAAAAGAAAACCGGAATATTCTGCATATAAAAGGCGGCATGGTCGGAGGGGCCGAAGCCGTCACCGGAAAAGGCCAGGTCAAAACCCGGATTATGGCGGGTGAGCATCTCCTCCGATTCCAGGGCTGTCTGCGTCCCGCTGATGCTCAGTCCGTTGCTCACCGTATCGAGCCTTCCCACCATGTCAAAATTAAACATGGCAGTAACCTTTTTCAGGTCGAAGGGGGGATTTTCCGTGAAGGATTTGGAGCCCACGAGTCCCATCTCTTCCGCGCCGAAGGCCACAAAAACCAGGCTTCTCTTATTACCTCCGGAAGCCTTTGCCAAGCGGGCGATTTCCAGCACTGCGGCGACGCCCGATGCATTATCGTCGGCACCGGGATGGATGGCTGTGGTATCGGCCATGCGGCTTCCTGATCCGGGACCTCCCCATCCCAGGTGGTCGTAATGGGCCCCTATCACCACAAACTCCTCTCTGAGCTGCGTATCCTCACCCGGCAGCAGGGCCACCACATTGCGGGTGATGACCGTTTCGGGCTTAACATCGGCACGGGCCATCACCCGTGACCCTGTCACCAGGGAGTGCGGAGCGCGGCGCCTGTTCAGCGTCTCTTCCAGCTGCGCCACTGTCATTCCCGAAGAGGCCAGAAGTCCGTCGGCCACACGCCGCGTCACCTGAAAAACAGGAACCCTGTAACTGCTGCTGTTCTTGTCAAAATAGACTTCCTGGAGCTGGTCGTTGTCGCTGTAGGCCGGCCCTCCCGTCAGCAGAACCCCGGCAGCACCATGGTCGATGGCCGCCAGGACCTTGGCACGCTCTCCCGAATAAGCCTCAAAAAGACTCTCCGGCTGGTCGGCTTCGGGATCCCCCTTCAGCAGAAGGACCCACTTCCCCGCGACCTCCACCCCCTCAAAGTCATTCCAGAGAAGGGAATCATGACGGATGTCAAAGCCATACCCCGCAAACACCACCTCTCCGGAAAAGGGCGCCGGCGAAGTAAAGGAATAGGGAAGAAAATCGCTCTCCACAGTCACCGGCACCCCGTTGACGACCATGAAGTTACTGTCGCCCAGGGCTACCGAGGATATCAGGGAGAAACGCTGGAATCCGTTGTCGTAAAGCATCTGAAGTCCTGACTCCCCCATCCTTTTGCGGATGAATTCCGCAGCCAGGGAGTCTCCCCTGCTACCCGGAAACCGGCCCTCCAGGGCCGGGGAGGCCAGCCAGGCCACATCGGTCGCCGGGGTCGCCGGAACCGCCAACCGGGCCTCCGGAAATATACGGGGTGAACAGGCCGCCACCAGGGAGACCAGCAACGTCATTACAATAAGCCGGGAATATCGGTTCATATATTTAATTTTTTATGCACTTGCAGTGCTCATATGATCTGGTGCAATAACGGTAAAAAAGCCCGGGGGTTCATCCACAGGCGATAATTTCCTGCAATAATAGGGCGAAATCTTTAATTTCGGGAGTAGTTTGTTAATTTTACCGCTTCTCTTTTAACCCGGAAAATTGTGGAGCTAGTTTTCAGTCAGCGCTTATGGGGATTGATATTGCTGGGCAGCCTGTTATTGGCAGCAGGGATCACCTATCTGATGTATCGCCGGCAGGGAAGCCGGGAGCTTACCCCGCCTCAGCGCCGCGTGCTGATCGTCCTGCGGTTTCTGTCGGTCTTCCTGATTTCTCTCCTTCTGACGGTCCCCCTGGTGAAAACCATCAAAAAACTCACGCGTCACCCCCTGGTGGTCGTGGCTGTCGACAATTCGCGTTCCATGACAGGTCTGGCAGGGAGTGACGAACGCCGCGATGAGTTGTTATCCCTGGTCAGTGCGCTGGAAAAGGAACTGGGAAACCGCTATGAAGTGGTCACCTACACTTTCGGGGAAAAGAGCCAAACCACCGTCCCTCCTGATTTCGGTGAGAAAAGGTCGGATTACAGTCAGATGCTCAACACGGTATACAACAACCATTTCAACGAAAATCTGGGGGCCCTGGTCATTGTGGGTGACGGAAGCTATAACCAGGGGGAGAATCCCCTCAACAACGCCGGAAAGCTCATGTTTCCCCTCTACACCCTGGGGATCGGCGACACTGCGGTCACCAGGGATGCCCGTATTGCCGGCATCAGGGTGAACAAGACCGCCTTTGCCGGCAATCAGTTTCCCCTGGAAGCCGACCTGCAGGTTACCGGAGGCGGGGTGAACAGGCTGCAGTTCTCCATCCTGAAGGAGGGGGAAAGAGTGGCTACCCAGAGTGTGGTGAGTTCCGGTCCTTCCTGGTTCACCTCCCTGTCGTTCACCCTCCCCGCCAACGGCAAGGGACTCCAGTACTATACGGCAGTGGTGGAAAGCCTCCCCGGAGAACAAAACAAGAGCAATAACAGCTGGACATTTGTCATCAATATCCTCGAGAATAAACAGAAAATTGCGATTCTCTCGGGAGGGGTCCATCCCGATGCGGGGGCGCTGAAAAACAGTCTGGAACAACAGAGCAACTATGAGGTGTCGCTTTTCACCACAGAACCCTACCCTGCCGATCTGAGCGAATACAATCTCATCATCCTCAACCAGTTACCCAATGTCTCAAACTCAATGCGACAGATTGTCGAGGATAGCCGTCAGCAGCGGATTCCCCTGCTGGTGATCATCGGGGCGCAGACCCACCTTCCCCAGCTCAACGCCATGGGGCTGGGGGTCACCATCACTCCCCGTGCCGGCAGTTTTGAAGAGGCTCAGATGAGCAGGGCCGAGGAGTATGCCTCCTTCACCCTCAGCGGGGAACTCAGGGAGATCATCACCAGGTTTCCGCCCCTGAAGGTGCCCTTCGCCGACTACCAGATCACCGGGAATTTCCAGATCCTGGGAACCCAGAGGATCAAGAATATTGTCACCCCGCGCCCCCTGATGGCTACAGGCACTTCCGGAGGACGAAAAACGGGATTTATCTTCGGCGAAGGCCTCTGGCGCTGGAGACTCTATGACTACTCCATGAGCGGCAGCCACGAACAGTTCAACGAGCTCACCGACAAACTGGTCCAATACCTGGCACTCCGCGATAACGAAGACAACTTCATCATTGGTTTCAACCCGGTCTATAACGAAACCGAAGCCGTGGTGATGACCGCCGAAGTGGTGAACGATGCCTTTGAGCTGATTACCACCCCCGAGGTGAATATCCAGATTACCGATTCCACAGGAAGAGAATACCGCTATCTGTTTGACCGCAGCAATCTCTTTTACAGACTCGATGCCGGCGTATTTCCACCGGGCAGGTACGCCTTCTCGGCCTCAACAGTGGTGGGCAACGACAAGTGGAGCGAATCAGGAGAATTTGCGGTCATCCCCGTCAATGTGGAATTGTCGGACCTCAGGGCAAACCACGGTATGCTCTTCCGCCTCTCCTTCGAAACAGGCGGGAAATTCTTCACCGAAAGAGAGATGCCCCTCCTTGTGCAGGAGTTGAAAGGAAACAACACCATTCAAACGGCCTCTTACTACCAAACGGCCATGAATGAATTACTGAACTTACGCTCCCTCTTCTTTTTGTTCCTGCTCCTGCTAAGTGCGGAATGGTTTTTGCGGAAGTTCTGGGGCATTTATTGAGTCGGCTGGAGTTGACCGTGCCGGAAGTTAACATGGAGGCTTTGAATATTAGTGTGAGAGATATAAAACGCCTGTTTGAAGGAGATTCAGGAAAAACTGGAAACAGGTAATTATTTGAATTATAATATTCTATTAGAATGTGGAAAATGAAGGTCAGTCTGTTGTCAAGGGGATGGCTTACTGCAATTTTTCTCCTGGCATTGTTCCTGGGGGGTTGCCGTACCACCTCCATCCTCACCGTGGATCTCTCCTCTCCCGGTCCTGAGGAGATCAGTGATCAGATACAGAGTTTACTGCTCATCAACCGGGCTGTGGACCGTCGTTTTACCGATGATCCCTCCGACACCATCCAGTTGCGCTTCTTCGAAAAGCGATTCTCTCTCGACACCACGATTTATGACCTGCAGGCCTCCGATACCCTGTTGCAAACCCTGGGAACCCTTCTTTTTGAATCGGGACGTTTCGACATCGTTATCCCGGTGGAGCGTTTCCCGATGAAGGATACGCTTCATCCCTTTTCCGCACCCATGTCGTGGAATGAGGTGGAAAAGCTGACCTCTGACTTCCGTACCGATGCCATTCTCTCTCTCGACTATCACAAAACGGATATCTCGACAAGTTATGAAAGGGAAAGCCTGCGCGATGCCGAAAGCGGTGCCTTCTTCAATATATACGAGCCCACCATGCAAATCAGCACCACGGCACAGTTCCGGATTTATGACCCTTCACGCCGGGACGAGGTGCCAAGTCACTTTCTGATAGACACCCTATACTGGAGAAGTGCCGATTACAGTCTGACCGAGGTGTTGCGCCGGTTTACCTATGTCAAACAGGGACTCACGGAATCGGGTATTGTGGCGGCGCTCACCCTCTCTGAGAAGATAGCTCCCCATTGGGTGACGTCAAAAAGGGCCGTTTTTCTCACCGGCAACAAGGCATTGCGGAATGCCGCCCCATTGGTGGCAGAACACCGCTGGGACGAAGCCCTGGCCCTCTGGGAGGCGGCGGCAGCACAAACCAGGGCCAAAGGGTTGCTCAGCAAGCTGCAGTTCAATATGGCCCTGGCCATGGAGATGCAGGGAGACCTTAACGAAGCCATCCGCAGGGGAGTCCAATCCTATAACACCATGTTCCGCAAAGTGACCTACGACTATCTGGAAACGCTGAAAAAGAGAAAAGAACTTCTGAACAAAAAAGATGATCAGGAATAGAATACTACTTTTCCTGCTGGCGGGGGTGTTTTTCACCTCCTGTACGGCATACCACGAACTCTCCCTTGAGGTATTGCGCACCGGGGAGGCGCGGTTACCTGCGACGGCCCGGCGGGTCGGTTTTCTGTACCGCAACTTCCGCTTTCCCGGCGATACCCTGCAGCATTACTTTCTGGAAGACGGATTGCTGAGAAAAACAACGGGAGAACCGGGAGAAACCCTCGATTCGCTGCTGGTGACCACCTGTCTTGAGAGTGCCGCTTTGTCATTCCGCCAGAATGGCCTTGCGGTGGAACCGCTCTTTTTCCCTGCCGATATCATGCCGCCGGTCAGCGGCGAGAAACTCACCCCCCTGCCCCCTTCCCTGGTGCAGAAACTGGCACAACCCGCCGCTGCCGACCATCTGATCGTCCTGGAAACCTTTTCCTGGTTTTTCTCACGTTTCACGGGGGAACGCCCTCGCGAAGATGCCGGCGAGGTCGCCATGGCAGGAATTTGGGCCCTCTATGACGGGGCGACCGGAAAAATCACGGAGACCCGCTCCATGGTCGACACGCTGTACTGGCAGGGAGACCCCGGTTCCGGAGAAGAGACAGCGTCGCTGCTGCCCCCGCGCACAACCGCCCTGGAAATGGCCTCCGCCATTTTCGGGGAGAGCTATGCCCAACGGTTTTATCCCGGATGGATCACTGTGGACCGCATGATGGTCATCCCTCCTACGGAGGAGTTCCGCCAGGCAGCAGAACATGCCGTTAACCAGGAGTGGCCCCGGGCCGAAGAAATATGGAAACGCTATGCCAGCGACCGTTTCGGCAGACTGGCCGTGACGGCACGTTACAACCTGGCCCTGGCCGCAGAAAGCAATGACCATATCGGGGAGGCCGTGGAGTGGATCCTCAGGGCACAGGAACTGGCCGATGTCTACAATAACAGGAAGGAAACCGCCATGGTCAGCCGCTACCGGCAAATCCTCGAAACCCGCCAAAAAGAGATCTCCCTGATGGAATCCTGGGAAAAATAACCTCCCCCAGCCTCCGGTCACGATGGTGCAGCAGAGTGAGGCTTACTTATTTTTGAAAACCACTTCCGGTTTTTTCAGGGCCCTGTATACCAAATACGATCCAGCCAAAACAAAGGGAATACTCAGCCACTGCCCCATGTTCAGAGACATGGCCGCCTCAAAAGCCTCCTGGTCTTCCTTGATGAACTCAATGAAGAACCGGGGCACAAATATCAACACAAAGAAAAGCCCCAGAATCAGTCCGGGCCTGTTTTTGGCCGTGGTCTTCCTGTAGACCACCATCAGAATGATAAAGGCCAGAATGTAGAAGAGGGCCTCGTAGAGCTGTGTGGGATGCTTGGCCATGGTTTCTCCGTTCCGTTCAAAGATAAAACCCCAGGGCAGCGTGGTCTCAACGCCGTAAATTTCGGAATTCATCAGGTTTCCCAGGCGGATGAAGGCACCGACCAGGGCTGTGGGAACCACAATTCTGTCGAGCGACCAGAGCATGGTCCTTTTGGTGACCAAACGGCTGTGGATCCACAGGGCGATCAATATCCCGGCAGCTCCCCCGTGACTGGCCAGTCCCCCGTGCCATACCTTGAAGATCTCCCCGGGATGCTGGGAATAGTAATCCCAGCCGTAAAAAAAGACATGCCCCAGACGGGCCCCCACAATGGTGGCAATGATGATGTAAAAAAACAGGGAGTCTATCCACGCCTGTGGTACGCCCTCCGACTTGAGCATCTTCTCACCGATATAATAACCGATCAGAAATCCTGAGGCAAAAAGAAGACCGTACCAGCGGACAGCCAAAAATCCGATCCTGAAGATCTCAGGGTCGGGACTCCAATGGATATAACCGAGCATAGAAACCATAGCCAGAAATTAAAGTTTATATTTCATAAAAGGGCATAAAGGATCACACCATGCCCTGTCCGTGGCAGTGTTTATATTTCTTTCCGCTTCCGCAGGGACAGGGGTCGTTACGTCCCACCTTTTTCTCTACCCTGACAGGTTCGGGACGTGCCTTTTCCTGGGTTTGGGTCTGGGCGCCTTCCATGGGATTGGAAGATCCCGGGAGCTCGCTTTTCTGGGTGCGGTAGCGGCTCATGTCGGTTCTTTTGGCTGCCGCCGCTTCTTTCACCTGCTCGGGATTCTGGATGGGAATATGTCCCTTCATCAGTGTAGAGACAATATCCTTGTTCACCCGGGTGACCATGATCTTGAAGAGGTTGAAGGACTCGAACTTATAGATCAGCAGGGGATCCTTCTGTTCATATGAGGCATTCTGCACCGACTGTTTCAGGTCATCCATTTCCCTGAGCTGTTCCTTCCAGGCTTCATCGAAGGTGTTGAGGATGGTCTGCTTCTGGTAGGATTTCACCAGTTCCCGGCCCTTGTTCAGGTATGCCTTTTCGAGGTTGCAGATGATCTGGAAAACCCGGCGGCCATCGGTGATGGGCACCACGATATTCTGGTAGATGTGCGATTTCTTCTCGTACACTTCCTTAATGACCGGAAAAGCCTGTTTGGAGATATTCTGGACTTTCCGGTTATAGCTGTCGATCATGACCTGGTAGATAGCCTGGGTCACCGCTTCGGCATTAAGGCGTTTGAAATCCTCCTCACTTACCGGAGACTCGATGCTCAGGAAGCGCATCAGTTCCAGGTTAAAATCTTCGAACTGGTCGCTGCCGTGGTATTCGCTCACCAGGTTTTCGACCGAGTCGTACATCATATTGAGGATGTCGACTTCGAGCCGTTCGCCATAAAGGGCGTGGCGTCGTTTTTTATAGACCACTTCACGCTGGGAGTTCATCACGTCGTCGTATTCCAGCAGACGCTTACGAATGCCGAAGTTGTTCTCCTCCACTTTTTTCTGGGCGCGTTCTATCGACTTGGAGATCATGGAATGCTGGATCACCTCACCTTCCTTGAGGCCCAGGCGGTCCATGATACCGGCGATGCGGTCAGAGCCGAACAGGCGCATGAGGTCGTCTTCGAGGGAGACGAAAAACTGGGAGGATCCGGGGTCTCCCTGGCGGCCGGCACGACCCCGCAACTGACGGTCGACACGCCGTGACTCATGCCTTTCGGTGCCGATGATGGCCAGACCGCCGGCGGCTTTCACCTCAGGGGTCAGCTTGATGTCGGTACCACGGCCGGCCATATTGGTGGCGATGGTCACCATGCCGGTATGCCCCGCTTCTGCCACAATCTCAGCCTCACGGGCATGCAACTTGGCATTCAGCACATTGTGGTGAATCCCCTTGATCTTCAGCATGCGGCTCAACAATTCCGAAATCTCCACCGAGGTGGTCCCCACCAGCACCGGCCGGCCGGCCTTGTAGAGATTCTCGATCTCCGAAATGACAGCGTTGTACTTCTCCCTTTTGGTCTTGTACACCAGGTCCTCGTCATCCTTGCGGACCACCTTTCTGTTGGTGGGAATCACCACCACCTCAAGCTTGTAGATATCCCACAATTCCCCTGCCTCGGTTTCGGCAGTCCCCGTCATACCGGCCAGCTTGTGGTACATCCTGAAGTAATTCTGCAACGTGATGGTGGCAAAAGTCTGGGTGGCCGCTTCCACCTTCACCCGCTCCTTGGCTTCTATGGCCTGATGCAGTCCGTCAGAATAACGGCGCCCTTCCAGAATACGCCCCGTCTGCTCATCCACGATCTTCACCTTGTTATCCATGACCACATATTCCACATCTTTCTCAAACATGGTATAGGCCTTAAGCAACTGGTTGATGGTATGCACCCGCTCCGACTTCACGGCATAATCCTGCAACAGCAGGTCCTTCTTTTCCACCAGTGCGTCGGGCGAAAGTTTCTGGTTCTGCAATTCGGCAATCTCGGCCCCCATGTCGGGAAGAATGAAAAAGGCGGGATCCTCAAAACCCGCAGAGATCAGGTCAATCCCCTTCTCTGTCAGCTCTACCGAATTCTGTTTCTCTTCGATAATGAAAAACAGCGGATCGGTGACAATGTGCATGTTCTTATTGTTGTCCTGCATGTAGAAATTTTCGGTCTTCAGCAGAACCTGCTTCATCCCCTCTTCACTGAGGAATTTGATGAGCGTTTTATTCTTGGGCAATCCCTTATGGGCTCTGAGGAGCAGCAGACCGCCCTCTTTTTTCTCATCATCGGTGGCATTTTCTTTGGTCAGCAGTCTTTTAGCTTCGGTGAAGACGCTGTTGAAGATGTCGCGCTGGGCCTTGTATAGTTTTTCAACATAGACCTTGAGTTCCTCGAACTGCTGGTTTTCTCCCTTGGGCACCGGTCCTGAGATGATCAGCGGGGTTCGTGCATCGTCGATAAGCACCGAGTCGACCTCGTCGACGATGGCATAGTGGTGTTTGCGCTGTACCAGGTCCTGCGGGTTGATGGCCATGTTATCGCGCAGGTAGTCAAAGCCAAATTCGTTATTGGTTCCAAAGGTGATATCGGCGTTGTAGGCCTTGCGACGGGCTTCACTGTTGGGCTGGTGCTTGTCGATGCAGTCGACCGAAAGGCCATGGAACTCAAAGATGGGCCCCATCCATTCAGAGTCACGTCTCGAGAGGTAATCGTTGACGGTGACGATATGAACACCCCTGCCTGCCAGGGCATTGAGAAACACCGGAAGGGTGGCCACCAGGGTCTTTCCCTCTCCCGTGGCCATTTCAGCGATCTTGCCCTGATGAAGAACCACGCCGCCAATCAGCTGAACATCGTAATGGACCATATCCCAGGTGATCTCGGTGCCCCCGGCTATCCATTTGTTGAACCAGACCGCCTTGTCGCCTTCGATGACAATGCTGTTGCGCGTGGCCGCCAGGTCACCGTCATAATCACGGGCCGTCACCACCACCCTCTCATGGCTGAAAAAGCGGTTGGCCGTCTCCTTGACGATGGCAAAAGCAGTGGGCAGAATTTCATTTAACGTGGTCTCAATCTTGGCAATGATCGCCTCTTCAAGCTTGTCGATGCGCTCATAGAGCTTCTCACTGTCCTGGATCTCCACCTCTTCTGCCTTTTCCCTGAGCGAGGCAATCTCCTCCTCCTCTTCCTTAATCCTCTCCTTTATCAGGGCTTTGAGCCGCCAGGTCTCCTCCCTCAGCTGATCATTCGTAAAGGAAATGACCCGGTCATATTCCTTCTTGATCTCTGCCAGCATGGGCGAAATTTCCGTAATATCACGTTCCGATTTGTTTCCCAGGATCTTTCCCAGAATCTTCGTTATGAATGCCATAAAGCGTATTAATCCTTATTCATTGTTAAGATGCAAATGTAGTTAATGTGTGGGGGCTTTGAAAACTTTCTATAAAAAAAGCCTGATGCGAAAGGCAACAGGCTTTTTGTAATTCATTTACAGGTATTATTCAGCGGGGGCAATTGCTTCCACCGGGCATACCTCAGCACAGGAACCACAATCGGTGCACAGTTCGGGGTCAATCACGTAGATATCGCCTTCTGAAATGGCGTCTACCGGACATTCATCAATGCAGGTTCCGCATGCTATACATTCAGCCGAAATTTTGTAAGCCATAGCTATTTTATTTGTTAGACAAGTATGTTGATGGCAAATGTACAAAGATTGTTCCAATATCAAACTGAAAAAACCCCAATTTTCCCGGCCCCCCCAAAAAACTTCAGATCCCCGTCATGGGCGGCTTCTTTTGACTTATCCCGCTCTTTTGCTCTCCCTGGGAAGAAAGAAAAATAGTACATTTACCACATTGAAAAAACTGAAATAAACCCAACTTCATGGAATCGGGAAATGTGATGTTCGCCCTGTTGCTGACGCTGGTGGCCGGATTGAGCACCGGCATTGGCAGCGCCATTGCTTTTGTGGCCAAAAGAACCAATACCAAACTCTTATCCCTGGCCCTGGGGTTTTCGGCCGGCGTGATGATCTATATCTCTTTCGTAGAGATATTTCCAGATGCCCGTGCGAGTTTTATCCTGCGGTACGGACAATTCAACGGTTCCCTGTATACCCTGGTGGCCTTCTTCGGGGGTATGCTGCTGTCGGGACTCATCGACAAGTTCATACCTTCGGCCGAGAACCCTCATGAAATGCGGGGTGTGGAATCGATGGACAATGAGAGCAAGGCCAAAGATTTCAGGAGGTTGTACAAAATGGGACTGATGACCGCCCTGGCGGTGTGGATCCATAATTTTCCGGAAGGGATTGCCACCTTTATGTCGGCGTTGAAGGACCCCACCCTGGGTGTTGCCATCACCGTGGCCATTGCCATCCACAATATTCCTGAAGGCATCGCCGTGTCGGTCCCCATTTTTTATGCCACAGGAAACCGGAAAAAGGCCTTTCTCCTCTCCTTTCTCTCGGGATTGTCGGAATTCGTGGGTGCTCTGCTGGCCTGGCTGGTGCTGATGCCCTTTCTCTCAAGCGACAATTTTGACCTGATCTTCGGAGCTCTGATGGCTTCCGTGGCGGGCATCATGGTCTTCATCGCCCTCGACGAACTCCTCCCCTCGGCAGAAGAGTACGGGGAGCATCACCTGGCCATTTATGGTCTTACCGGGGGAATGGGGGTCATGGCCTTAAGCCTTCTGCTGATCGGATGATTCGCGGTACCACCGGCAAACCTCCCGTAGCCCGCACGCTGAACACTCCGGCTTCCGGGCTTTGCACACATACCTGCCATGAAGAATAAGCCAGTGGTGAGCCTTGGAAATCAGCGCCTCCGGAATATGCTGCACCAACTGCTTTTCGGTCTCCAGGGGATTTCCCGCCCCCGTGGTCAGCCCCAAACGTGCCGACACCCTGAAAACATGGGTGTCGACTGCCATGGCCGGCTTGTTGAAAACCACAGAGGCAATCACATTGGCGGTCTTACGCCCTACCCCCGGTAACATCTGGAGCTTCTCCACCTCTGAGGGAACCCTGCCATCAAACAGTTCCACCAGCTTGCGCGCCATCGCCGATAAATGACGCGCCTTATTGTTAGGATAGGAACAACTGCCGATATACTTCAGCAACTCCTCAGGCGTGGCCTCCGCCATGGCCCACGGACCAGGGTATCGTTCCAGCAACGCCGGGGTGATCTGATTTACCCGCTTGTCGGTACACTGCGCCGACAGAATCACCGCGACCAGCAAATGAAAGGGATCCTTATACTCCAGCTCCGTCGCCGCCTCCGGCATGTTCTCCTCAAACCACCCGATTACCCGGTCATACAACTCCTGCGTAGTCATCCGTCTGAATTTTCAATCGTCAGTTCTTCAAGGAAAGGAACCCGTTCCGGAGGAAGAAACGGGGACAATTCTTCCCTTACGCGATGGTGGTAGGCATTGAGCCAGGCGATCTCCACAGGGGTCATCAGGGAGGTCTCCAGCAGCCTGGTATCTATGGGACACAGGGTAAGGGTTTCGAAGCCCAGGAAATTCCCGAAGGGGGTGGTTTCCTTTTCTACGCAGAGCATCATGTTCTCGGTGCGAATGCCGTACTCCCCCTGCCGGTAAATTCCCGGTTCGTTGGAAAATACCATTCCCGCTGTGATTTCGTGGGGGTTCCACTCCCTCCTGATGGCGGCGGGACCTTCATGGACATTCAGGAAATGGCCGACGCCGTGGCCAGTGCCGTGGCCGTAGTTGACTCCGTGTTTCCACATGGCCTGCCGGGCCAGGATGTCGAGGTGGATACCGCGTGTTCCTTCGGGAAAGATGGCTGACGACAGGGCGATAACCCCCTTGAGCACCAGGGTGAAGTCGGTTTTCTGCTGCCGGGTGACGGGCCCCAGGGCTACGGTGCGCGTGATGTCGGTGGTCCCGGTCAGGTACTGACCCCCCGAATCAAAAAGGAGCACCCCCTCATTTTTCAGGGGAAGGGCGTTATCAGCGGTGACCGAGAGGTGGATGACGGCCCCGTGTTCCCTGGTGCCGACGATGGGGGCAAAGCTCTCTCCCATAAATCCCGGCTGGCGGGAGCGGAACTCCGCCAGTTTCCTGCCCACTGTGAATTCCGTGGTTCCGGGGTCTGTGGCATGATGCCTGAGCCACCACAAAAACTCCACCATAGCGACGCCATCGCTGCGCATGGTATCGCGGAATCCCTCCACTTCGGTGCTGTTTTTCACCGCCTTGAGGGTTTCTGCGGGGGAGGTAGATTCCACAACAGGGCATTGCTCTTTAATGGCCAGCCATATAGCGCTGTTGGCCGTGGCTGGGTCGAGCCATACCGTCACCCCCCCGAGGGTGGCGAGAAAATCATAAAAGGCATGGTAATCGCCAGGGATGACCCCCTCGTCAATAAGCTTTTTCTCCAGTGCCGGAGAGAGCGCCCCCCGGCGGGTAAAGAGATGGTTGAAGCCCTTGCCGATGAGTGCGTACCCCAGAAACAGAGGGTTGTAGGAGATATCGCTGCCACGGAGGTTAAAGCACCAGGCCAGGTCGCTGAGGGAGGAGACGATGGTCACCGCGGCACCCCGGAGGTCCAGCATTTGGGAAATGCGGGCATGTTTCGAGGCACGGCTTTCCCCGGCCAGCTCCTCACCAGGTTCAAAAATGGGATTTCCGGGAAGCGGGGGTCTCTCCTGCCATATCTCTCCCACCAGTGAAGGCACGGGAACCAGGGAAATCCCCAGTGGTGAGAGCACCTGGCTGAAGAGCCTGTACCTTCCCAGCGGAAGGGTATAGGGGTCAAATCCCAGCCGGCTGCCGGGAGCCATATTTTCAGCGAGCCACCGGTCAGGGGGTACCTCTCCCGGCACACGTAACGGCAGCATGCGGAATTCCGTGCCTGCCATTTCCTCTTCCGCCTGCAGAAAATAACGGGAATCGGTCCACAGAAGAGCCTCCCCGGGGGTCACCACCACTTCGCCGTAAGACCCCGAAAATCCGGAAACGAAACGGCGGGTCTGCCAATGATCGCTGAGATATTCGCTCATATGGGGGTCGGTTCCCGAAAGATGGAGAGCTGCCAGGCCGTGGCGCTGCATGGCACTCCTGAGAGCCGCCAGGATTTTAGGAATTCTTTGCTGCATAGGGGGCAACTTCATTGATGAAATAGCGGATCGAAGGGGCCGGCACCTCTTCGGGGCTCACCCTTCCGGGGATCACCCATTCAAAGCTGCTGATATCATCGGCGGCCTTCATATCGGCGGGAATATCGGTCTCTACCAGGAAGGCCAGATCAGTGGTGAACACGGTAAGTCCCGAAAAGGGATATCTGTTGGCTGCCGAGGCCAGGTAACGGAGTTTTTTGACCTCCAGTCCCAGTTCTTCTGCCAGCTCCCTGGTGATGGCCTCTTCGGCGCTCTCCCCGGGATCTATGAATCCTCCGGGAAGATCGAGCTTTCCCTTGTCGGGGTCTATGGCCCTGCGGGTGACCAGAAGGCGCCCCGCAGGGTCAAAGATCAGGGCCGCCACCGCTGCCGCCGAGTTGATGAAGTAATGGAAGCCACAGTGGCCACAGCGGAATGACCGCCCCGACACTGCCGTAAATGCCGCGGATCCGCAACGGGGACAGTACCGGAATACTTCGGAGGGATGGGTGGTGCTCACAACTGCTCTCTCTTGATGATTCCCGTTTCAGCAAGCCATACCAGAAAAAGGTCGGGCCACCGGTCGGCGGGGATATTGTTCTTTCTCATGCCGAAGCCATGGCCTCCCCGGGCGAAGATGTGCATTTCTGCGACACCTCCGTTTCTTTTAAGGGCGCTATAAAACTCCAGGGAGTTGCGGGGAGCCACCGCCTTATCGTCATCGGCAAGGACGAGAAAGGTGGGGGGCGTGGCGGCGGTGACGTGGAGCTCGTTGGAATAAAGGGCGACAAGATCCATGTCGTTTCCTTCGCCGATCAGGTTTCTGCGGGACCCCAGGTGGGTGAACTCCTCTTTCATGGTAATGACAGGATAGAGGAGCAGCAGGAAATCGGGACGGCAGCTCTGCCGGGCTACGGAATCAGAGGCACCAGCCTCTCCCCCGTCGAAGCGTGTCGCCACGGTCGATGCCAGGTGTCCTCCTGCCGAAGAGCCGGCAATGCCCACCCTGGAAGGGTCAATCCCCCACGCCGCCGCATGATGGCGCACCATCCGCAGCGCTTGCCGGGCATCGGACGAGGGAATGGCATGATGACCATACGGAAGCCTGTATTTCAGGACCACACCGGCCACTCCCCTGGCTGCCAGCCATCGGGCAATCTCAAAACCTTCGTGGTCCATGGCTTCGATCATGTAGCCGCCACCCGGACAAATCACCACGGCAGCACCGCTGTTTTGTTCCGCAGAAGGAAGGAACACGGTCATCTCAGCCTCCGAGACATTGCGCACCCGCACACCATCAACCTTCTCCTCGGGCAGGGTCATGCCGTTGCTGTCGGGAGCCCCGCCGGGCCATACCTTCAGCACCATCTCCTGCCCCCCTGAGAAAAAGGGCAGTACCATCACCATCACCATCAGCGGAAACAGCTTTTTCATATCACTCCGATTTAGCACCGACAAAATAATCCTCCTTCGAAGCGAACAATACGTTGAAGGTGGTCAGCGATCCGTATATACGGGTGATATACTGCTGAAGGTTGATCTTTTCCTCGTCGGTAAGGACCGAATGGGCATTGATATTCTGTTCCAGCACCCGCAACCGGTCACGGAGCATGACAATCTTGTGGAAGAAGGTATCGACAGGGATTTCCTTGGCCTGCAATGCCGGGTTTCCCGGCTTCAGGAGCATGGTTCCCCCCTTCCATTTATCGCCAAGTTCCAACGGTGCAGTAATGCCATTGTACCTGTCAAGCAGTCCCGAGAGGACCTCCTCGACTTCCGCCAGGGTCAGCATGTTGCGGGGACGTGTCTCCTCCCTGACCTCCAGGACGGTAAGGTCGGTGTTCCTTTTGGTGATCTCTATTTTCCCGCCTTTTTCGAAAAATATCTCGTAGGCGGCCAGGTTGACCCGCGCGATGATCCCCTGACCATACCGCGGATGTTCCACCTTGGAACCCACTGTCAGCTCTTCCATATGCTTGTTTTTTGGTGTGAAAAGACAAAGATATAAAGAGCAGGGAGATTTCAAAAGAACAAAACCCTCTCGCGTCAGGGCATAATCTCCCCACATCACCCTTCATTTGGTGTCATCGCGGAATGTTTCAGCGGGAAAGAAACGCCACCTGCCGGCGCTGACCTAGCAGTGGAGATCGGAAAGGAAGAGTTCGTTCAGTGATACGGTCTCTTCCGATCCGCACGACGGACAAATGATCTTCTCTTCCCCGTTGTGTTCAAACTTGTTTTTGCAGCTGTGGCAGCAGGACCAGTTTTGCGCAAAGGCCACCTTTCCTCCCTTGATCACGATGTCGCGGCCTTCTACAAAGGCCGAGGCCACCTTACGGCGCGCTTCCTCATAAATGCGGGTCAGCGTGGGTCGCGACACCTCCATCAGAAGAGCAGCCTCTTCCTGGTTAAGCATCTGATAATCAAGGAGACGGATAGTCTCGTACTCTTCCAGCAGCATAAATACCTGGTTGGATTTACGGCCGCGGACTCCGGTTACCGACATTCCTTTGATGGCTGGGGGCATCAGCATCTTTCTTTCTCTCTTTTTTCTGGGCATCTTCAAATAATATAAAGGTTTTGCATTAAACTGTGATCAGCCATGACGAGGGCCGCCATCGCTTCAACGATGGGTACTGCCCTCGGCAATACACAGGGATCGTGTCTTCCTTCAGGATGTATGGTAACGGGGGTATTTGCAGAATTTATGGTTTGTTGTTCCCTGAGGAGCGTGGCTACGGGTTTGAAGGCCACCCTGAAATAGATGTCCTCACCGTTGGAAATCCCCCCCTGGATACCTCCCGAATGGTTGGTCAGGGTGCGGGCTCCTTTTTCCCCGGGAATAAAAATATCGTTATGTTCAGAACCGTAGAGGCGGGTGCCTGCGAATCCTGAGCCGTATTCAAAGCCTTTGACAGCATTGATGCCCAGCATGGCAGCGCCGAGGTCAGCGTGGAGTTTGTTGAACACGGGTTCTCCCCAGCCGGGGGGAACGCCGGTGATCACGCAGGTAATCACGCCCCCCACGGTATCGTGGTTGCGGGCGGCCTCTTCAATCACGGCGACCATGCGTTCTGAGGTAGCAGGATCGGGACAGCGCACCAGGCTGCCATCGGTGAGGGAAAGGTCCAGTTCCTTGTAGGAAAAGGGGGTTTCCACGTGGTGGACAGAAGAGACATAGGCCGTAATGTTCACCCCCAGGGAACGGAGATATAGACGGGCCACAGCCCCTCCCACTACCCTGGCGATGGTCTCCCTTGCCGAAGAGCGTCCTCCGCCACGGTGATCCCTGACCCCATATTTCTGCTGCCACGTGTAGTCGGCATGCGAAGGCCGGTAAACATCGCGGAGAGCCTCATAATCGGCAGGATGGTGATCCTGGTTGCGGACCATAAAAGCAATGGGAGTTCCCAGTGTGCGCCCGTCAAAAATGCCCGAGAGAAATTCCACCTGGTCGCCTTCGCGCCGCTGGGTGGTAATCTTCGACTGCCCGGGACGCCGGCGGTCCAGTTGCGCCTGCACAAAGACAGCATCCATCTCAATTCCGGGAGGAGATCCGTCAATAATCCCCCCGATGGCTTTTCCATGCGATTCGCCATAAGAGGTTAACCTGAATATCCTTCCGAAAGTGTTCATAAGGAAGCTCCCTATCGTTTAGTCTGATTTAGCATCCACAACCCGAACCGCAGCCATCGCCACAGCCGTCATCAGAATCGCCGCAGCATCCTGAACTGCATCCACCGCCACAACCCCCTGAGAGGGTCTGCACGATCTCCTCATCGGTGGCCTGACGCACTTCCACCACCTGACCACTGAAAAAGAGATCCTCACCGGCCAGAGGATGGTTGAAATCCATACGCACAGTGTGGTCGGCAACCTCCATGACAATGCCGTTGAGGCGCTGCCCGTCACCACTCATCATGGGAATGGAATTTCCCACCTTGATGAATTCGGGATCGAATTTCCCGTCAACCAGGAAAATATCACGCGGAAGCTCCACGATGGCATCTTCATTGACGGCACCATATGCCTCAGTGTGGTTCAGCTTGATTTCAAAGGCCGCACCCGCGGTGAGCCCGGCCAACTCCTGTTCAAACTTGGGAAGCATCATCCCGGCACCGTAAAGAAATTGCAGAGGACGCTCCGTCGTGGCCTGTTCCACCATTTCTCCTTCGTGGTCATCGATTCTCAGATCATAGGTCACCGTGACCATGCTATTTTTTGAAATTTCCATCATCGTTTTCTTAATTATTACTCAGCTGAAGAACCCCCTGAAATCTTAGTTAACCCTACAACGAAGCACTGCCGTGAGGCTAATAATCCATACGGTTCCCTGGCGTGAAGATTATTTGTGCAAATAAACGTTTTTTTACTCCCGGAACAAATACATTAGTCACCAATAAATATTGATAACACAGATTTAACAAACGTTTGCAATAAACATTATGTTCACTTCTGTCAGGGGTACTTCAAATGAACCATGGTGTATGACCAGCGTTGATTTTTAGTGGTGAAGGAGAGGTGATAAATTCCCGGCGAGAGACCTGGCGGGGTGGTGATTTCCGTTTTATCTCCTGACCGGGCGACCCCGGGAATCCAGGTACGGCCGGTTTGATCGGTGAGGGTGACGCTCTGAGGGGCTTCACCCCCGGTGATATAAAAACGGCCGGCAAAGGGATTGGGGAAGACCCGTGGGACCGTGGCCACAGCAGGGGTACGCACGGGCATCTGTCGGTCGTTGATGTTATCGATGCAGAAATATCCCGGGGTGTTCATCCCGTAAGGTCCCATATCGCTCGATTCCAGGGAGAAACGGAGGCTGGCCACCTCTCCCAGGGAAGTGAGATCGACCCATTCCCAACTCCTGACGATGTAATCGTCCTTCCGGTCACCGGCCCTGAAGTCAGCCAGGTAGAAGAGAACAGTTCCCGAGGTGTCGCCCCTGACATCCATCCCTGAAATGACCACCCTGAAATAATCGGGATCGTCGCCCGTGGAACCTCCGAATTTCTTGGCAAAGGCATTGCCATCGCGCAGGGCCAAAAAGGCATAGGTCGAATTGGTCAGAAACATCCCCGCTACGGTCGAGGGAACTTCCAGCTCTATCTTTAAATTTCCGAAGTCATAGGCTATGGCAAAATGGCCGGAACCCCCGTATCCCCCGCCGGCAATGGAACTGTACTGGTTGTCGTAGCCCGCGGTGAGGGTGTCGCGGTGATCACTGCATGCAAAACCACTCCAGCTGTCATAATCCGCAGAGTAGCTGTTATAAAAGATCATTCCTCCGCTGCGGAAAGACCCGCTGTTGTCGGAACCGTTCCACACTCCTGAGGATGGCAGGACCACATCCTCGAAATCCACAGTTGCCTGGGCCGCCAGTTTCCCGGAAAGAACTCCCAAAACCAAAAAAAGATAAAGACATTTCATAAAAAGGTTGCTTAAGGTAAATATCATATCATCTATTCTTATTTAAAGAGGAAGTCGCCGGGATTGATACCCACGCGGAAGCTGTCGGCGGGGAGGCCCTGTGAGGTAAACCGGTAAATCATGCCGTTCTGGGCATAGTCGATGGCATCGGACAGATAGATATCGCCGGTGGCAGGGTCCACCCCGGCACTGTAGAAGGTGCGGTGGTCTCCTCTGATAAAGGGGGTAGCCGGGAATTTGCGGTCGGTGATGCTCATCTTAAAGAGGTCACCGGCAAGGATATAGAGGGAGTCCCTGGCCGGGGAGAGGCGCAGATCGCCGGGTTTTTGCGTTTCGCCGTTCCAGCGGTAAATTTGCTCCACGGTATGGGTGAGGGGATCGATCCTCACCAGTGAGGGCTCTTCGTCGCCGCTTCCCGACTGGCCATAGCTTCCCCCTGTGAGGAGCCATATTTTTGAACGGGCATCGGTGACCATGGCTCCCGGCTGTGCCGGAACGGTCAGGGAATCGGTCACGACAGCCGTGGTGGCATCGATGACCATCACCTTGTTGTCATAAGCCCAGCAGGTGACAAAAACCTCATTCCCGGCCCGGGCGAACTGCTCGCTGGCATGCCCGGCACTCCCCTGACGGCCCCCGGGTAAGGGGATGAACCCCTTTTTCCGGAAAGTGCGGGGGTGAAATACCGTGATCCCCCCGGCATAAAGATCACTCACCCATGCCGTGGTATCATTGATCAGATGGATATGGCGCGGCGACGTCAGTCCTGTTACCGCCCCCCGGAATTCCAGGGTCTCAGGATCCAGGGCCACCACCTTCCCCGAATTGTTGACCACGACGAACAAACTCAGACCATCGGTGAAGAGCGACTGCGCCACATCACCCAAAGGAGCATGGTTACGGGCAAAAAAGAGCTCGTTGTACACCTTGCCGCTCTCCCGGTCATAAAAGGAGAGAGAACTGTTCCCGTACATGAAGTTACCCTCGCAGGCCACAAAAACTCCCTGACGCCCCTCCAGAGAACGGTAAACCACCTCCACGGGCACCTCGTCGCAGGCCCCCGCAAGAAGGAGGAGTCCGGTCAACAGCAGGATCTTTCTCATTTCACAAAAGCTGCTGAAAGGGTGACGGAATAGTGGCGGCCGGGCATGGGACGCCACAGA
>CAYWUJ010000035.1:0-24208 GCA_964461455.1 uncultured Prolixibacteraceae bacterium
TGGCCGGCGCCGCCGCCCTCTTCACCCTGAACCACTGGAGCCTCTTTTACGCCGACAAACTGATGCCCGACGTCACCGTCGCCTTTTTCGTGACCGCCGCCATCCTTATATATTACAAGATATTTCATGCACCAGGAGCACCCGGGAAAATAACCGGATCGCCTCCTTTGGCAGCCGGTGCCAACACTTACAATCGGGTACAAACAGCTGAATCTCCTGCGTCAAGCGATGCAAACACTTATAAGCAAATACAAGCGACTTTAAGCGATTACAAGGAAGTTTCCGGAATTTCTGCAGGCGTCAGGGCTCACCGGCAGGAGCTGCTTTATGGCGTGGCCCTGGCTCTCCTGCTGCTGGGGGCCTTCCTTTCCAAAGAGACGATCATTTTGGTGGTCCCCCTGCTGGGCTGGTGGGCCGTGCGCGACCTCATCACCCGCCGGCGACTGCGCTTCTGGGGAACCGCCCTGATCACAGGAATCCTCCTGCTGGCAGGCAATTTCCTGCTCACAGACCTCCTCGCCGGCAATCCCGCCGCCCGCTGGCACGCCCTCCTCGATAACCACTATGTCAGCTTCTGCGATTACGCCTCCCAGCCGCCCCGGGAACTCCTCCTCCGCATATCTACCGGACTCATCACCGACCTCTCCCACCAGGGAATGATGGCCGGGGTGATCCTCACCCTGCCAGCGCTCTTCCTTTGGCGCAGACACAATAACAACAATTACAGCAACAACGGCAACGACAACGATAATTGCAACAATAACACCCCAGCTCTCCGCTTTTTCACCTCCACCGCGATGATCCTCCTGCTCTCGGCCAATTTCATGACCATCACCCCCTGGGCATACAACCCCATGTGCCTTGACCCCCGCCACTACCTCTTTCTCATTCCCGTCTTTGCCATCAGCGGGGCACTCTCCCTGGAATCCTTCCTCCGTCACCGTACCTACTGGACCATCACCCTGGTCCTCACCCTCCTCTTTGCCCTGCTGATCGTCCCCCTCAAAAGCATGAACCTCTCCGAACAGCTCCTCCCCCTGGCAGGGTTCGAACTGCTCATGCTTCTCCTCCTCTTCTTCCGGAGAAAACACGATGTCAGCTCCACACCCCGATGGCTCCTTCCACTGGCCATCCTGCTCCTGATGGCCGTGATGGCCGTCAAACCGCTCCGTTTTGCCCGCTATGCCCAAAGGGTGGACTATGCCGGACAGAAAGCGTTTGTCATGCAACATCTCCTTGCAGGAAACTATAACTGGGTGATCACCGACGATGTACAGAAGCGGCTGATCCGCTATTACCAGGGTTTCAGGGCAGCCTCCCCGGAACCCCTCAACTGGGAAGAAGCCACCCTCCTCCCCGATGACGACACCGTACGCATGGCCCTGCTCACCAATCCCTATACCGCCACCCTGAGTGGCGAAAGACCGGGCCGGGATCCCTGGTTTGCCACCCATCCCCAGCAGGTGGCCGTCAAATCGGCAGAACATGAAAAGCTGAATCTGGCCCTCTACACCACCCGGGGATGGCACAATCCCCGCGTCGTGGCCACCAGCAGCCACAACTATGAGAGGGAGGATCCCCGCTGGAACGGGGGAAGGGTAAGTAACGGGGAAAGGGATTCTTCCCGGAATTCAGGCGACAACCTGACGGACAGCACGACCCGGTACGACCACCCCGAAGAGTATTCCGCCACCTTCCGCATTCCCGTCGATTCCCTGGCTTTGCCTGCCGATGGTGTCCTTCTGGTGACCTGCAGGCTGCACGTGCGCACCCCGGCCCCGACCGAAGCGGTGGTGGTAATTTCCGTTCCGGGGAAAGAAGAAAAGGAGGTATGGCAGGGATTTCCCGTGTTTCCGCAGGTCAGGGCCTTCGACGTATGGAGTCCGGTGACCGTCCACGCCCTGATAGAGGCCGGACAAATGGCTCCGGGGGCCGCGCTGACGGTTTACCTGTGGAACCTCAACCGCGATGATATTTACATCGACGACTGGGAGATCATCCTGGCAGCGATCCAATCCCCCACTTCCGTGGTAGAGTAAGCTTTCTCCCCCTCTCCGGCGATGTCCCCGGTGACGACCCCCTCTTCCAGGGAGGCATTCACGGCATCACGGATGGCGCGGCCCTCTTCCGGCAGGGAAAAGGCATATTCGAACATCATGGCGGCAGAGAGGATGGCAGCCACCGGATTGGCGATGTTCTTCCCGGCAGCCTGGGGCCACGAACCATGAATGGGCTCAAAGACCGACGTGTGAATTCCTATCGACGCCGAGGGCAGTAACCCCATCGAGCCGGTGATGACGCTGGCTTCATCGGTGAGGATATCGCCGAACATATTCTCGGTGACCAGCACGTCAAAATTGCGGGGCCACTGGATGATCTGCATGGCCGCATTGTCCACGAACATATATTCGGTGGTCACTTCAGGCCACGCCGGCGCCATCTCACGGGCCACCTCCCGCCAAAGACGGGAAGTCTCCAGGATGTTGGCCTTGTCGACCACCGTCAGCTTTTTTTTCCGTTTCATGGCGAACTCAAAGGCGAGCTTCAGGATGCGTTCGATCTCCTCCCGCGTGTAGGTGCAGGTGTCAAAGGCCGTACGCCCCTCATCACGGCGGCCCCGCTCCCCGAAATAAATGCCTCCGGTCAGCTCTCTGATGCAGACGAAACCGGCTCCTTCGACCAGTTCGCGACGCAGGGGGGACTTGTGCAGCAACGAGGGAAAGGTCTCCACCGGCCTGATGTTGGCATAGAGGCCCAGCCCCTTGCGCATCCGCAGAAGCCCCTGTTCCGGCCGTACCGTAGCTTTGGGGTCGTTGTCAAACCGGGGATCCCCGATGGCGCCGAAAAGAACGGCGTCGGAGTCCATGCACAGACGGTGGGTCTCGTCAGGATAGGGATCCCCGAACCGGTCAATGGCGGCTGCCCCCACCCACCCCGGAGTGAACACCGCCTCATGGCCATACCTGCGGCATACCGCCTCCACACTTTTTACAGCCTGGGCCGTAACCTCGGGACCGATGCCGTCACCGGGAAGAAGAGCTATCCTGAATTTCATAAAATTCTATTTCTGCATGAAATTATAATTATTCTCAATCATATTCAGCATTTTCACCGTGGCCTTGATGGCGGCGGTGGTCTGGTCGGGATCCAGGCCCCTGGTTTTGAACTCCTTGCCGTTCTGCCAGGTGATGACGGTCTCCACCAGGGCATCGGTCCGCCCTCCCGGGGGAATCGTCACCACATAGTCCACCAGCAAGGGCAGGGGCTTGCTGAGCTTTCCGTAAATCTTACGCAGGGCACGCATAAAAGCGTCGTACTGTCCGTCGCCGGAACTGCTCTCCTCATACTCCACCCCATCGATGGCGATGCTCACCGAAGCCATGGGCTTCAACCCCTTGGCATGGGCAATCGAATAGTTACGGATGGTGATCCTCTCCCCGATCGCCTGGGTGCTCAGCACATCGGCCACGATATAGGGAAGGTCCTCGATCGACACATTCTCCTTTTGGTCTCCCAGCTCAATGATGCGGTCGGTCACCTTCCTGAGCGATTCCGGATCGAGGTCGATACCCAGCTCCTCGAGGTTCTTTTTGATGTTGGCCTTTCCGGAAGTCTTGCCGAGGGCATACTTGCGGATCCTCCCGAAGCGCTCGGGAAGCAACTCATTGTAATAGAGGTTATTCTTGTTATCCCCGTCGGCATGGATCCCGCTGCACTGGGTGAAGACAAACTCGCCGATCAGCGGTTTGTTGGCCGGAATGCGCACCCCCGAGAAGGACTCCACCACCCGTGACACCCGGTTGAGCATCTGCTCCCTCACGTTGGTCTTCAGCCTGAGGTGATCGGTGGCCGTGGCGATCACGCTGGCCATCGGCACATTGCCCGCCCGTTCCCCCAGTCCGTTCACCGTGGTGTGCACACAGCGGATGCCGGCCTTGAGCGCCTGGAAGACGTTGCCCACGGCCAGGTCGTAGTCGTTATGGGCGTGGAAGTCAAAAGCCACCCCGGGATAACTCTCCAGCATCTCCCGGCAGAAGAGGTAGGTCTCGTCAGGATCCAGGATCCCCAGGGTGTCGGGAAGCATAATGCGCGCCACCCCCTCATCCTTGAGGCCAGCAATCATCTGGTGCACATACTCACGCGAATTGCGCATGCCGTTCGACCAGTCCTCGAGATAAATATTCACCCTGATGCCCATCTCCCGGGCGCGGGCGATGACCCCCCTGATGTCGGCGAGGTGCTGCTCCGGTGTTTTCCGCAGCTGCTCGGTCACATGGCGGTACGACCCCTTGCAGAGGAGGTTAATCACCCTTCCCCCGGCGTCGCGGATCCAGTTGAGGGAGACCTCACCATCGACGAATCCCAGGATCTCCACCCTGTCGAGGTACCCCCTGGCAGCCGCCCAGGCGAGGATTTTCCGGGCTCCCCGGAACTCCCCCTCCGATACGCGGGCCGACGCCACCTCAATGCGGTCGGCCTTCACATCTTCCAGAAGGATACGCGCCATCCCCAACTTCTCGACGTCGGAAAAGGCAACCCCTGAGGTCTGCTCCCCGTCACGCAGCGTGGTATCCATGATCAGCAGCAAATCACCACTGCCGTTATTATCTAACTCCATGCTATCCGTTTATAATCATTTATCTCGCGATGCTTCACCATCTCCTCCCGAAGCTTCACTTCTTCTTCCGTCCCTTCCTCTATCTCCTCCGGAACTTCCTCTATCTCCTCCGGAAGCTTCACTATCCCCGCTGCTCAAATTCCGTGATCTCCTCCTTCAGGCTCAGGAGGAAGTCAATATCATCGAGTCCGTTGATCAGGCACTCCTTTTTGTAGGCGTTGATCTCAAACGGAACCGACTCCCCGGAAGCGACGATGGTGAAGAGTTGCCGGGGCAGGTCCACCCTGAACGACGTGTTCGCATCGTATTCGATGGCCGCAAAAATCTTCCCCAGGAAAAGCGGGGGGACCACCACGGGCAGAAGTCCGTTGTTCAGGGCGTTATTCCGGAAGATATCGGCGAAAAAGCTGGAGACCACCACCCGGAAGCCGTAGTCATAGAGCGCCCAGGCGGCATGTTCGCGGCTCGAGCCACTGCCGAAATTCTTACCCGCCACCAGAATCTTCCCGGAATAGCGGGCATCGTTGAGCACAAACCCCACCCTGGGGTTGCCCTCCCGGTCATAGCGCCAGTCCCGGAACAGGTTGTCGCCGAAGCCCTTGCGCTCCACCGCCTTCAGAAACCGTGCGGGAATGATCTGGTCGGTATCCACATTTTCATCGGCCAAAGGCACAGCCTGAGAAACCAGCGTCGTGAATTTATCGTAAGCCATATTTTTTTTCTGATATTCTAACACTCTGATCTTCTGATATTCTAATCATTCCCCATCATTGCGCGGGGGTCGGTGAGGACACCGGTCAGGGCAGCGGCGGCAGCGGTAAGCACACTGGCCAGCATGGTGCGTGCTCCGGGGCCCTGACGGCCTTCGAAATTCCGGTTAGAGGTAGAAACGGCGTATTTACCCTCCGGAATTTTGTCGTCGTTCATGGCCAGACAGGCCGAACATCCTGGCTGGCGAAAGGAAAACCCCGCCTCCTCCAGTGTAGCCACGATTCCTTCGCGACGGGCTGCCAGTTCCACCTGCCGCGACCCCGGAACGATCCACGCCGTCACTCCCGGGAATTTCTTCTTTCCCCTCACAAAGGCCGCGAATGCCCGCAGATCTTCAATGCGCCCATTGGTGCAGCTGCCCACGAAGACATAATCCACCTTTTTCCCCAACATCGCCTCGTCCGGACGGAAACCCATGTAGTCGAGGGCCTTGAGAAAGGTGGTCCGGTCGGATCCCGAAAACTCCTCTTCTGCGGGGATCCTTCCCGTGATTTCGGTGCCCAGTCCGGGATTGGTCCCCCAGGTGATCATGGGGCCGATGTCGGCGGCGTCGAAGCGATACTCCTTGTCAAAGACGGCATCCTCATCGGTAATGAGGGTGCGCCAGCCGGCCAGAGCCTTCTCCCAGGCCTCCCCCCTGGGGGCGAATTCCCTCCCCCTGACATAGGCGAAGGTGGTCTCGTCGGGAGCGATCAGCCCGCCACGGGCACCACTCTCGATGCTGAGGTTACACAGGGTCATCCTCCCCTCCATGGTGAGATTCCTGACCGCCTCCCCGGCATACTCGATGAAATGGCCGGTGCCCCCGGCGGTGGTGATTTTCGAGATGATATAGAGGGCAATATCCTTGGCCGTCACCCCGCGACCCAGCTGGCCGTCGACGGTAATCCTCATCCTCCCGGGCCGCGGTTGCAGGATACACTGGCTGGCCAATACCATCTCCACCTCGGTGGTGCCGATGCCAAAGGCCACGGCGCCAAAAGCCCCATGCGTGCTGGTATGGCTGTCGCCACAAACAATGGTCATCCCCGGCTGGGTGATCCCCAGTTCCGGACCGATCACATGGACAATGCCATGCCAGGGGTGATTAAGCCCGTACATGGGAATACCATGGGCCTTGCAGTTCCGCGAAAGGGTCTCCACCTGGTGCCGCGAAAGCTCCTCCCTGATCTCCAGATGCTGCCCTTCCGTGGGGACATTATGGTCGGGAGTGGCTACCGTCTTGCCGGGACGGAAGACCTTCAGCCCCCTCTTTTCCAGTCCCAGGAAGGCCACCGGACTGGTCACCTCGTGGATCAGGTGGCGATCAATGTACAGCACGTCAGGTCCCCCCTCCACACTGCGCACCACATGCCTCTCCCAAATCTTGTCAAACAGCGTTTTTCCCATCTCTGTCTCTTTAATATTTTGATCTACCTTTATTTAACATTCCAGACTCCTCACTCCTCACTCCGGTCTATTCCTCCTTCATCGGCAGTTTGTTCAGGGCATCGAGAAATGCTTCCACCGAGGCGGTGATGATGTCGGTATGGGCACCGAAACCGTGGTAGATGTTTTTCTCGTACTCGACCTGCATGTGGACTTTCCCCACGTCGTCGCTTCCGCGGGTGATGGCCTGGATGAGGAACTCATCGAGGACCACCTGGCGGCGGATGATCTGCTTGACCGCGTTGATGGCGGCATCGACGGGACCGTTGCCCGAAGCGGTGGCATCGAATTTCTCGCCGGCGATATCGAGACGGAGGGTGGCCGTGGGAACCAGCGTCTTTCCTGCCACCACCTGAAGAAAGTCGAGTTTGATCCTCTTCTCCTGGCGGGTGGCGTCACCTACCAGCAAGGCGATGTCGTCATCGCGGATCTCCTTCTTCTTATCGGCCAGTTTCAGAAACTCCTCATAGACCTTTTCCAGCTTTGGTTTTTCCAGCTTGAAGCCGAGGATTTCGAGGCGGTGGTTCAGGGCCGCGCGCCCGCTGCGGGCCGTCAGCAGGATCGAAGATTCGTTGATGCCCACATCCTGGGGATCCATGATTTCGTAATTCTCGCGATGCTTGAGCACCCCATCCTGATGAATGCCCGAAGAGTGCGCAAAGGCATTCCGTCCCACGATGGCCTTGTTGGGCTGAACCGGCATGTTCATCAGAGTCGATACCAGCCTGCTGGTCCGGTATATGTTCTGCGTGTTGATGTTGGTATCCACATTCAGCATCTTATAACGGCTTTTGAGGATCATCACCACCTCCTCGAGGGAAGTGTTGCCGGCCCTCTCACCGATGCCGTTGATGGTCACCTCGGCCTGCCGGGCCCCGTTCATGATCCCCGCAATGGTGTTGGCCGTGGCCATCCCCAAATCATTATGGCAATGCGTGGAAATCACCACCTTATCGATTCCCTTGACGTTTTCGACAAGATATCTGATCTTCTCCCCGAATTCGTGGGGCAGACAGTAGCCCGTCGTATCGGGAATATTGACCACCGTGGCCCCGGCCTTGATGACCGCCTCGATCACCCGGGCCAGGTATTCATTGTCGGAACGGCCGGCATCTTCGGCATAAAACTCCACATCCTCCACCAGCTTCTTGGAATACTTCACCGCCTCAACAGCCCGTTCCAGGATCTCCTCAGGAGTCGAGTTCAGCTTGTAGTGGATGTGATAGTAAGAGGTGCCGATACCCGTGTGGATCCTCTTTTTCCGGGCATAACGCAAGGCTTCCGCCGCCACGTCGATGTCCTTCTGTACGGCACGCGTAAGCCCGCAGATCACCGGCCAGGTCACCGCCTTGGAAATCTGCACCACCGATTCAAAATCACCCGGACTGGAAATCGGGAAGCCCGCTTCGATCACGTCGACCCCCAGCTCCTCGAGAGCCTTCGCCACTTCTATCTTTTCAATGGTATTCAACTGGCAGCCGGGTACCTGCTCCCCGTCGCGGAGAGTCGTGTCGAAAATAAACAACCTGTCGCTCATCGTATTTTTGGCATTTGTAAATTTACTCTTTTAAAAAGGCGGGCTCAGCTGCCGGGTCTCAGCTGGCGTACGGCGGCGCCTGCCTGCCAGAGTTCCGATTCGCGCATCTCCTTCAGTTCGGCATTGAGGCTGTCGCGATAGTTGTCGGCACTCAGGGAGTCGATCACCCGCTGTGTTTCCACGCCCTCCCTGACGCTTTTGTAAAGGTCATGGAAAACCGGCAGGGTAGCCGCCCTGAATTTATGGCGCCAGTCGAGGGCCCCGCGCTGTGCCGTGGCACTGCAGTTGGCATACATCCAGTCCATGCCGTTCTGGTCCACCAAACGGATCAGGCTCTGTGTCAGCTCTTCCACGGTTTCGTTGAAGGCTTCGGAGGGAGAATGGCCGTTTTCCCTGAGTACCTGGTACTGGGCTTCGATGATGCCTGCCAGGGCTCCCATGAGGACCCCGCGTTCTCCCGTCAGGTCGGAATAGACCTCATTCTCAAAGGTGGTGGGGAAGAGATATCCCGAGCCAATGGCGATGCCCAGGGCCAGGGTACGGTCCATCGCCCTGCCCGTGAAGTCGCGGAAAACGGCGAAGCTGGAGTTGATCCCGTGGCCGGCCAGGAAATTGGTGCGCACGCTGGCCCCCGATCCCTTGGGAGCCACCAGAATGACGTCGACATTCTCAGGAGGGATCACGCCGGTCTGCTCCTTGTAAACCACCGAAAAACCATGCGAGAAATAGAGGGCATCGCCGGGATTCAGGCAGGGTTTTATTTTCGGCCAAATCAGGCGCTGTGCGGCATCGGAAACCAGGTACTGGATGATGGTCCCCTTACGGGCAGCCTCTTCCACCGGGAAAAGGGTCTCCCCCGGAATAAAACCGTCACGAACCGCCTTGTCCCAGTCCTGCCGGAACTCAGGAGCCTGACCGATGATCACCCGGAACCCCTGGTCCCGCATGTTCAGAGCCTGTGCCGGCCCCTGCACCCCGTAACCGATGATGGCGATTACCTCATCCTTCAATACCTCCCGGGCTTTCTCCACCGAAAACTCCTCGCGGAGAACCACGGTTTCCGTTTCTCCGCCAAAATTGATCTTTGCCATAATAATTTGTTTTGCAAGTACTTAATTTACTCTGTTAATTACTTATAAATAATTTCTATTGTTTTTTACCGTTTCTAATCGATCATAACCGTTTCAAATCGCCCATAACCGTTTCCAGGCATTTGAATGCTGCCTGATACCCCTGAGCGCTTTTAATCCAGGGCCATCAGGAAGGCATCGCGCTGGCGTATGAATTCCGAGATCCGCTCAATGGGGTCGCGGGTGAGAGCCACCCTCCCCGACCTGATGAACTGCATCACATGGAACTGGTTGAGCTCATTGAAGAGCGCCTGGGTCTCCTCCTTGTGCCCTGTCTTCTCGATTACCGTATACTCCCGGGTAATCTCCAGGATCCTGGCCCCCGAATTACGGACGATGTTCTCCACCTGGTCGCTGTCATAGAGCGCCTCTGTGGGGACCTTGTACAGGGCCACCTCCTGGTAGATCATCTCCTCGTTGGTCAGGTAAAAGGCCTTCAATACGTCGATCACCTTTTCGATCTGCGCGGTCACCTTGCGCACCGTGTCCTCGGTACAACTGACCACGATGGTGAATTTGTAGATTCCTTCGATGGCCGACTCCGAGACGGTCAGACTGTCGATATTGATTTTCCGCCGGGTGAAGATCAGGGTGATGCGCGACAACAACCCGATGTGGTTCTCACTGAAAACCGTAATGTTATATTCCCGCTTCATATGCTATAATTTTTACTTAATCATTTTAAGACCTGGAATCAATCAGGGTTCCAGCATCACTTCCGACACCGTCGCGCCGGCAGGCACCATGGGGAAGACATTGTCCTCCTTTTCAATGACTACCTCCAGGAGGAAGGGACCGTCATGGGCGAGCATCTGGTCGACGCCCTTTTCCAGTTCCTCCCTTTGTTCCACCTTGAATCCCGGAATGCCGAAACCCCGGGCGATCGTGATGAAATCGGGATTGTGGAGTTCGGTGAAGGAGTAGCGTTTCTCGAAGAAGAGCTGCTGCCACTGGCGCACCATGCCCAGAAAGTTATTGTTGAGCAGTATGATTTTCACGGGGAGGTTGTTCTGGGCGATGGTTCCCAGTTCCTGGATGGTCATCTGAAATCCTCCGTCGCCGATCGTGGCCACCACGGTGCGGTCGGGGGCCGCCAGCTGGGCTCCCACGCTGGCCGGCAAACCGAATCCCATGGTTCCCAGTCCGCCCGAGGTCACAAAACTCCGGGATTGGCGGAACCCGAAATAACGGGCTGCCACCATTTGCTGCTGTCCCACGTCGGTCACCAGGATCGCCTCCTGCCGGGTTTTGTCGGAGACCATTCTGACCACCTCTCCCATGGTCATTCCCGGTTTCACGGGATGGAGATCACGGGAGATCACCTTGTCAAATTCTATGCGGTCGGCCTCGCGGAACCCCTGAACCCACTCCTCGTGGCTGTTGGCTTTCACATTGGCGGTGAGCATACGGAGTGATTTGGCGGCATCGCCCACCACGGCCACATCGGCCTTGATGATTTTATCCACTTCGGCAGGGTCGATGTCGAGATGTACAATTTTTGCTTTCCGGGCATACCCTGACACTTTTCCGGTGACGCGGTCGTCGAACCGCATGCCCACGGCGATGATCAGGTCGGCTTCGTTGGTTTTGATATTCGGGGCATAATTGCCATGCATCCCCAGCATGCCCACATTGAGCGGATGACCGGTGGGCAGGGCCGAGAGGCCCAGAAGAGTCCACGCCGCCGGAATTCCCGTTTTCTCAACGAACTCCCTCAGTTCCTGTTCCGCCCGGGAGATGATGACCCCCTGTCCGAAGAGCAACAGCGGCTTTTTGGCCTCATCGATCAGGTCGGCAGCCTCCCTGACCTTGAAGGGATCCACCGGAACCTCGGGAAGATAACTGCGTATTTTGGTGCATTTCTTATACTCAAAGTCCACTTCCCCGAACTGGGCATCCTTGGTAATGTCGAGCAGGACGGGCCCGGGGCGCCCCGTTTGGGCAATGAAGAACGCCTGGGCGATGGCCCACGGAATCTCATCGGCACTGGTGATCTGGAAATTCCACTTGGTAATGGGTATCGAAATGCCGATTACATCCGATTCCTGAAAGGCGTCGGTCCCCAGCAGGGGCGATGTGACCTGTCCGGTGATGCACACCATGGGCACCGAATCGATCAACGCGTCGGCAATACCGGTGATCAGGTTGGTCGCCCCCGGTCCGGAAGTGGCAAAGCATACCCCCGGCCGGCCCGTGATCTTGGCAAATCCCTCGGCGGCATGGGCAGCCCCCTGCTCATGGCGGACCAGAATATGCCTGACCCTGTCACGATAATCATACAAAGCATCATACACCGGCATGATGGCTCCCCCGGGATACCCGAAAATGGTGTCCACCCCCTCTTCAAGCAGGGAAAGGATCAGCGCCTCCGATCCACTTACCCTCATTGGCGTCGTACTCATAGCTTCCTGTTTTTTAATGTATTCTTCATCCTGATATTCTGATACTATAATCTTCTATCTTTCTGATATTTAAGACTTACGATTTACGATTCTTCCATCCTTCTCACGGCTCCTTTATCGGCCGAGCTCACCATGGAGGCATAGGCTCTGAGGGCCTGGGATACCTTTCTCTTCCGGGGTTCGGGTTTCCAGGCTTCCCTGCCTTTTGACTCCTCTTCCGTCCTTCTTTTCTCCAGTTCTTCCTCCGGAACCTCCAGGTTGATGGTCCGGTTCGGAGTGTCGATGGTGAGGAGATCGCCGTTGCGGACCAGGGCGATAGGACCTCCTGAGGCGGCTTCCGGGGAAACATGGCCGATGGAGAGTCCCGAGGTCCCCCCCGAAAAGCGGCCATCGGTGATCAGGGCGCACACTTTGTCGAGTTTCATGGACTTCAGGTACGAGGTGGGATAGAGCATTTCCTGCATGCCGGGACCGCCGCGGGGTCCTTCGTAGCGGATGATCACCACGTCGCCGGGTTCCACGGTCTCTCCCAGAATGCCGTTGCAGGCCTCCTCCTGGGAATCGAATACCCGGGCGCTGCCGGTGAATTTCAGGATGGAAGGATCCACACCCGCCGTCTTCAGGATACATCCGTCAGGGGCCAGGTTCCCATATAAAACCGCCAGTCCGCCATCGCGGCTGTAGGCATGCTCCACGCTGCGGATGCATCCCTTTTCCCTGTCGCGGTCGGCGGTGGGGTAGGTGTTATCTTGTGACCCCAGGACCAGGTTACGCCGGCGACCCGGAGCCGAAAGGTACTTCCCGAGGTGTTCTTCAGAAATATCAGGTCCCATGATGTCATAGCGGGCGATGGCCTCTTCCAGGGTGAGTCCGTCGACCCGTTTCACCGAGGTGTCGAGGAGTCCCCCGCGTGCCAGTTCGGCCATGATGCCTATGATACCCCCGGCACGGTTGACATCCTGCACATGATAGGAAGAGCTGGGAGCCACCTTGCAGAGGTTCGGGGTGATGCGTGACAGCCTGTCAATATCCTGCATTGTGAAGTCCACGCCGGCCTCGTGGGCGACGGCCAGCAGGTGAAGCACGGTATTGGTCGATCCGCCCATGGCGATGTCGAGTCTCATGGCATTGAAGAAAGCCTCGCGGGTGGCGATGTTCCGGGGGAGTACACTGTCGTCGCCGTCATAGTAATAAGCCTTGGTCATCCTGACAATCTGGCGGGCCGCCTCCTCAAAAAGGCGGGTCCGGTTGGCATGGGTGGCCACGATGGTGCCGTTCCCCGGAAGGGAAAGGCCGATGGCCTCGGTCAGACAGTTCATGGAGTTGGCGGTAAACATGCCGCTGCAGGATCCGCAGGTGGGACATGCCGCCCTTTCGACTTCCGTCATCAGGTCGTCGCCGACGGCCGGATCGGCGGCCATCACCATGGCATCGACCAGGTCGTACTCCCTGCCTCCTGTTTCTCCGGCTTCCATGGGGCCTCCCGAGACAAAAACGGCGGGTATGTTCAGCCGCATGGCCGCCATCAGCATTCCCGGGGTAATCTTGTCACAGTTGGAGATGCACACCATGGCATCGACGGTATGGGCATTGCACATATATTCGACACTGTCGGCAATGATATCGCGCGAAGGAAGCGAATAGAGCATGCCGTCATGCCCCATGGCGATGCCATCATCAATGGCAATGGTGTTGAATTCCGCAGCAAAGAAACCCTCCTTGCCGATCAGCGACTTGACCTGCTGTCCGATCGCATGCAGGTGCGTATGCCCGGGCACAAACTGGGTGAAGGAATTGACCACCGCAATCACCGGCTTCCCGAAGTGCTCCTCACGCATCCCATTGGCCCGCCACAAGCTCCGGGCTCCGGCCATCCTGCGCCCCCGGGTGCTCGTCTCACTCCTCAAACTGTTTTTCATATCTTTTGGTTTTGCCGTTTTAATTCCATGAAAAAAGCCTTCCCCGGTTGCTGAGAAAGGCTTTTGCATCTTTTAATTCCGTAAGCGTACCTTCCTCAGCTGCTGCTTAGAATGACTACACCTACGAGAATAATATTTAAAACGATTGTATTCATATGCTCCGCGGCATGGTTATTTATGGATGCCGTTCACCAGCAAATGTAGAAATTATTTCAAACGGCAAAAGGAATCCGTAAGTAAAATCCCGCTTTTCATGAAAATAGTTAAGATTAGAGCGGAAATTAATATTAAATTTACATACCGCAGCCCAAACGGGCGGGGCACCCGGGTCAGAAGCGGAAGGGATTGTAGCTGATGCCGCGGTCGAAGACGTCGGTTTGTTCCTTCCGTTTGAGGAACCTTACCAGGGCATAGGTGGCCGGGGTAAAGAGGATTTCGACGCTGCACTTGAAGATGTAGTTGGAGACGATGACCGCCAGAAGGAGGTCATGGGGGAGCACTCCCCAGAAAGCGATGAGGGTGAACAGGAGGGTGTCTATGCCCTCCCCCACGAGGGTGGAGCCGATGGTCCGCATCCAGAGGTGCTTCCCTTCGGTGATGACCTTCAGGCGTGAGAGGAGCATGGAATTGATGAATTCCCCGGCGAAGTAAGCGACCAAACTGGCCAGAACGATGCGCGGCATGAAACCGATGAGCGATTCGAAGGCCGTCTGGTGGGGCCACCCTTCGGCCGGCGGGAGCAACTGAACGATCCACAACACCAGCGACATCATCACCGCGGCCATGAAACCGGTCCATATCACCCTGCGTGTGCGCCGGTAGCCATAGACTTCGGTGAGTACATCCCCGAAAATATAGGAGAGCGGAAACAGAATGGTTCCCCCGTCGAAAGTGAATTTCCACAAGGTGAGGATCTTGGTGGACGCGATGTTCGACACCAGCAAAACTGCCACAAAAACCGCCATCAGCACATCAAAATAACGGTATCCTCCGGCCTGTCCCCCGGAGTCTCCTGACCTGGTATTCATCTTTGATTTATTTGCCGGCAAATATAACGATTCTGCAAAAGGCTGAAAAATAAGAGAAATATTTGGTTTATACGGAAATAAGGATTATCTTTACACAGAATTCGGTTTCCGGGGGAGCCGGATTTTTTGTTTTTACCGTATTTAAACATCAGAATAATGAAATCACAATTGCGCATCACAAACCTGGATTACCAGCGTTTAAGCAGCCTGATCCAGAGCATCAGGAAGACCATGAAGGATGACCTTCACAACATTGAAACCCTGGAAGGGGAGATAGAACGTGCCAAGCGGGTAGAACCGCGTAAAATCGGTTCCGAGTTCGTCACGATGAATTCAGAAGTGGAAGTCATCGACTCCACCACCGGCCGGATTATGAAATTCAAGCTGGTTTATCCGCAGGAAGCCGATTTCCCGGGAGGGAAGCTTTCGGTGCTCTCACCCCTGGGCAGCGCCCTGATCGGTTACCGTGAAGGCGACGAGGTCGAATTCCGCGTTCCTGCAGGAACCAAAAAGGTGAAAATAGGAAAAATCCTATACCAGCCCGAGGCCAAGGGAGAATACGCCCTATAGTTTCAGACAAGCGATGGTCAATTGTGACGGAAGAGCGGGAGTTTGAAACACAACTCCCGCTTTTTTGTTGCCTGAAATCCCGGGGTTCCCGGAAGCCGGATCCACAGTTCCTCCAGGCTGCGGATGTCCTGCGCTGCAAGGAATAAAACTACAGTCCCACCAGGTCACTGACTTCCTGCATGGCCCTGAGCGAGAGTTCCGCGAATTCATCGATGGGAATGCCGATCTTTTCGCATTCCAGGATATTTTCACGCTTTACCGAGGCCGCAAAAGCCTTCTCCTTCATCCGTTTGGTGATGGATTTCACCTTGACCGAAGCTACTTTTTTATCGGGGTATACCAGCGCCGTGGCGGTGATGAGTCCGGTGATGGTCTCCCCGGCCGCCAGGGCATGCTGGAATTCCGTACTTCTCTCCTTTCCCGTGGCCATCTCGTTGTGCATGATGATGGCATCGAGGGCTCCGGGCGTCACTTTGCCGTCGAGGAGCCGGGCGGCATAGGGCCCATGGGTCAGCGGGTCGGCATGGGTGATCTCCACGTCGATATCGTGGAGCAACCCGGCAATCCCCCACTCCTCCTCACCGCGTCCCAGCCGGCGCGCCAGGGCACGCATCACCGCCTCACTGGCATAACAATGACGCCGCATACTCTCCGAGGTGATATTCTTTTCCATCATCCTGACGGCTTCCTCCCTGGTAATCATAACATTTCCCATGAATAATTCCCTTTCTCTTTTTTTCCTCCGGAAATGAACTCCTTTCCATAGAGGGTACCATTTCCGGGTTTACTTTCTATTTTTACCCAAAAATAGAAAAATGCAGGAAATTGAACGCAAATTTCTGGTCCGCCGCGATCTCTTTCCCACCACCGGCGCCGGAACCATCATGAAGCAGGGGTATCTGTCGGTCGATCCCGACCGGGTGGTGCGCATCAGGCGCGAGGGCGACCGGGCGTGGATCACCATCAAGGGCGGGATCGAAGGCATCACCCGGCCGGAATATGAATATCCGGTTCCTGTGGAAGATGCTGAGGCCCTTTTACGGCTGGCCCTCTTTCCTCCGGTCGAAAAAATCAGGCACCGGGTCACCGTGGAGGGCACCCTCTGGGAAGTCGACGAATTCCTGGGAGCCAATGCCGGACTACTTATGGCCGAGGTGGAGCTGAAAAGCGAGGACGCCGCCATCTGCCGGCCCGAATGGCTCGGGGAAGAGGTGACCCACGACCGGCGGTATTACAACGCACAACTCGCCCAGCACCCCTTTGCACTTTGGAAAGGGTGAGAACCTTCCCTCCGGTCGGGCCAGGTCAAGGTCGGGCGCCGCGGCCATGGAACTATGGGTGTCAGGACGTGGACATGCACCATGATCAGCGCTGCAGCCGTGGCACTATGGGGGCCACAGGATGGGGGTTTATTGCACCTTCATCAGGAGTATCCGGTAGGCCCGGCCAAGGTATGAAGTAACATTAGGGTAATGGAGGTAAATCCCCGCAGCACCCAATGAGCAGCCTACCGAAGAGTCTGAACTGACATAAAACATTCCCAGGGTATTCCAGTTCGTCCCGTTGTAATTGATTTCGGCGGAAAGAACTCTGGTGTTGGCCAAGGTATAACCTGAAGGCCAGGCAATCTGTGTAGGCGATGCCGAGGCGCTGGTAGTTCCGGTAATTTCACGGATTTCCTGGAAAATCTTCCCGGCGGAACCGATGGCCACCGTACCCTCCACATCGAGGGTGGCACTCGGAGCGGAGGTGCCGATGCCCACCCTTTTGTTGGCTGCCTCAATGGTCATCACCTGAAAGTACCCCGAGCCGCTGTTAATGGAAAACCTGAAATTTTCGTTCACATTATCATTGAAGAAGGTCATTTCGCCATTGAAGAGGCCTATTCTTGCTCCGCCGGTGCCCTGGTTATCCTTCAGCTTGATATAGCAGGTGTTGCTGGCATTCTCAATACTCAGGGGATATTCGGTGGCAGTGGTTCCTATGCCGACATATCCGGCAGTGTAGAAAATGTTATCACCCGTTTTCTGCCAGGGATTGGCAGCCGGAGTCTGCCAGGAGGCAAATCCGCCGGCATCGGAGGTGAGCACCTTTCCGGCTCCCTGTGTACCATCCAAAATTTTGATTTTGCTCCGGAATTCAGCCGCAGGACCTGTCCCTTCATTAATCGCAAAAATGGAGGCATAGGTGGCGCTGTTGTTGACGGCGGCCACCGCCTGCATGCCTGTGGTCAGCACCTGAAACTGCCGCAGATCGGCACCGGGGATTTTTCCGATGCCCACTTTCCCGGCGTTAAAATAGAGATCGGAACCCGACGCCAGCCAGGGATTGGCGGCAAAGGTTTTCGGAGCCCATGCCGTACCGCTGTATGTCAGCACCTGTCCGGCCGCGGCCCCCATGGAAGCCAGCTTGGGTGCCGTAACGGCACCGTCAGCCAATTTGTTGGTGATAACAGCCCCATCGGCCATTTTCACATTGGTGACAGCGCCATCAGCCAGGTCGGCGGCAGCTACGCTGCCATCGGCGATCTTGGCACTGGTGACGGCATTGGCAGCCAGGTCAGCAGTGGCTACGTTACCATCGGCGATTTTTGCGGAGGTCACGCCCCCGTCGGCCACCTTCAACGGCGTTGCCGGCAGGCCGTTCCCCGACAGGGAGGCATCGGTGGCCACCGTTTGGGTACCCCAGTTATCACCGGCAGTACCCCCCGAAGGAAGGGTGACGGTGCCCCCGCCCCGCGACAGCGACAACTGGTTGCCGTTGATGCTTAAAGCCTGGATCTCATTGGAGGCGTCACCGTCGGCCTCCAGTTCCACATTTTTGGCATGCAGGGCATAGGGCACACTCAGCAACTGACTGGTCCCCATGTGCTGATATGCCGACCCCCCGGCAGGATCCATTTCTACTTTCACGTACCAGGAGCCCGAATACCACGCCACGGAATGAAAAGTCCCGGTGACCGGAGTTCCCTGTCCCACCACCAGGTCGACCAACCCGAAACCATTGGTACTCTTCCCCGTATGCGTTTCAGTATAAAAGGCCGGTCCCGTGGAACTGCCGCTGAGAAGACTGATCCGGAAACTCACCAGGGTATTGGCCAGCACATTCCCCGAAGCATCACGGGCCACCGCCTGATACTTCATACCTTGCGGAGCCTGGGCCCACAGCGTACACGCGACTGCTATCAAAACCCAGAAAAACAATAATCTCTTCATAACTTCTTTATTTTTAAATTTATAGATATTCCGATCCTGGTTTATCCATACCTTCACCGGCCTGGCAGGTCCCATGAAAGGACTTGGAAGAACAAAAAGAAATTGCGCAGAAGTAATTTACGGAAAAAAAACATCCATTCGTTTTTTATCCGATTTTATTTACTTTTAATTGCTGAAAAACCATGAATTTCCTGGTCAGAATATACCGCTTTTATTATGAAGGATTCCGCAGCATGACTGTGGGCAAAACCCTATGGCTCATCATCATCATCAAACTCTTCATCATGTTTGCCATCTTCAGGCTATTTTTGTTTCCCGATTTCCTGGGCGAGCGGTTTACGAGCGACGAGGAGAAAAGCGAGTACGTGATCGAGCAGTTCAACCGGCAACGGAAATAAGGGGAAATCTCCCACGTCGAAAACAGAGGAGAAAAAGCTCACCCGAATTCAATATCTTGGAAATCAAAATAACGGCGTGAAACCAAAAGACAAATTTCAAGCATATGGAAGAAGCACTGGTTAGCTGGTCGCGGGCGCAATTCGCCCTGACGGCCATGTATCACTGGATCTTTGTTCCCCTCACCCTCGGGCTCTCTTTTATCATCGCCTTCATGGAGACGATTTACGTCCGCACCGGGAATGCAGAGTGGAAAAGGATCACCAAATTCTGGATGACCCTTTTCGGGATCAATTTCGCCATTGGTGTGGCCACAGGGATCATCCTCGAGTTTGAGTTCGGGACCAACTGGTCGAACTATTCGTGGTTCGTGGGCGATATTTTCGGGGCTCCCCTGGCCATTGAGGGTATCCTGGCGTTCTTTTTGGAAAGCACCTTTATTGCGGTGATGTTTTTCGGGTGGAACAAGGTGAGCAAGCGATTCCACCTGCTTTCGACGTGGCTGGTGGCCGTGGGGGCCAACCTGTCGGCCCTCTGGATCCTGGTGGCCAATGCCTGGATGCAGTACCCCGCCGGAACCCGTTTCAACCCCGACACCGCCCGCAACGAAATGGTGGGTTTCTGGGATGTACTCTTCTCCCCCGTGGCCATCAATAAATTCCTGCATACCGTACAGTCGGGATTTGTGCTGGCCTCGGTCTTCGTGATCGGTATCAGCGCCTGGTACCTGATGAAAAAACGGGAAGAACAGCTCGCCAAACGGAGCATGCTGGTGGCCGGCATCTTCGGGCTGGTCATGTCGGTGTTTCTGATCATCACCGGCGATGTGTCAGCGCGCCTCATGGCCCGTTACCAGCCGGTGAAGTTCGCCGCCATGGAAAACCTCTATGAAGGGCGCACCAACGCCCCCCTGGTGGCTATGGGTTTCCTGCGCACCAGTCCCGGACAGGAAAATCATAAAAGGGAAGATTTCATTATGAAAATTGAAATCCCCAACTTCCTCTCCTACATGGCCTTCCTCGATGCCAACGCTTACGTCCCCGGCATCAAAGACCTGATCCATGGCAACCCGGAAAGGAACATTATGCCGACTTCCGAAAAGATCGAAAAGGGGAAAGTCGCCGTGGCCGCTCTCAAAAGCTATAAGGATGCCCGCAAAGCAGGCGATGCGGCGGCCGCCGACAGCTCCCTGACCCTGCTCAACGCCAACTACCCTTACTTCGGCTACGGATTCCTCCAGGACGAACACGAAGCCATCCCCCCCATCAAACTCACCTTTTACTCCTTCCGCATCATGGTCGGACTGGGATTTCTTTTCGTGCTGCTTTTTGCCACCACCTTATTCCTGCTCTGGAAAAAGAAAATCGACGGCAAAAAATGGTTTTACCTCACGGCCATCTTCATGATTCCCCTGGCCTACCTGGCCACCCAAATGGGGTGGATCGTGGCGGAAGTGGGCCGCCAGCCCTGGGTCATCCAGGACCTGATGCCCACCTCGGCAGCCGTTTCCCAAATCAACACGGGCGCGGTCAAACTCACCTTTTTCTTATTTGCCGTCACCTTCACCATCCTGCTGATCGCCGAAATCCGCATTATGGTGAAACAAATCCATAAAGGACCCAAGGAAGGAGGAACCAAATAATGTTTGAAAACTGTTCACACCTGGCACTGCAGCACTACTGGTGGGCGATCATCTCGCTCCTGGGGGCGCTGCTTGTCTTCCTGCTTTTCGTGCAGGGAGGACAAACCCTCATTTACCGGCTGGGGAAAACCGACACCGAAAGGACCCTGATCGTCAATATCCTCGGAAGAAAATGGGAATTCACCTTCACCACCCTGGTTACCTTCGGGGGCGCCTTCTTCGCCGCCTTCCCTCTCTTTTACAGCACCAGTTTCGGCGGCGCCTACTGGGTGTGGATGATCATCCTCTTCGCCTTCATCCTCCAGGCCGTCTCCTATGAATTCCGCACCAAACCCGGGAATTTCCTGGGTAAGAAAACCTTCGAGGTCTTCCTCTTCATCAACGGACTGGTGGGGACCATATTCCTGGGAACCGCCGTGGGCACCTTTTTCACCGGGTCGCAGTTCTCGGTCAACGAGATGAATTTCTCACAATGGGAAACGGCCACGCACGGACTGGAAGCCGCCCTCAACATACAGAACCTCTCGCTCGGAATGGCGCTCTTTTTCCTGTCACGGACCCTGGGCACCCTCTTTATCATCCAGAACATCAGCCATACCGACATCATCACCCGCGCCCGCAAACAAATTCTGAGAGATGCCATCCCCTTCCTGGTTTTCTTCCTCACCTTTACGGCCATGCTCCTGCTGAAAGAGGGGTTTGCCGTGAACCCGGAAACCGGGGAAGTCTTCATGCAACCCTTTAAATACTTCCATAACCTCGTGGAAATGCCCGTGGTGGGGATTCTCTTCCTCTTGGGGGTGGTCCTGGTACTGCTGGGGATCTTCCGCACTTACTTCTGTTTCAGTAAATGCAGCGATAAGGGGATCTGGATTGCCGGGACAGGCACGGTCCTTGCCGTTTTCGCCCTGTTCCTGACCGCCGGGTACAACCATACCGCCTACTACCCCTCCACCTTCGACCTGCAGGATTCACTGACCATCCAAAACAGCTCCTCAAGCCAGTACACCCTCACGGTCATGAGCTACGTCTCCCTGCTGGTCCCCTTCATTCTGACCTATATCTTTTTCGCCTGGAGAGCCATCACCTCGAAAAAAATAGACCAGGACGAACTGGAAGAAGAGGGACATATTTATTGACCCATCCGTGGCTGCCCACTGACGAAGGGACCTCACCCGCCGGGCCTGAACCCTATGAAATGGTCAGGGAAGATTGGATCACCAATAGGTTAAGTCCTGACTCACTCTAATAGGAGAAAGGCCTTAAATGATGGAAAATTATACCATTTAACCTAATTTTGCGTTTTCAAAGCAGCGGAACCGTTTATGAAGTACAATACATTAAATAGTTAATATAAGAGTGAAAGGAAAGTTGTTTGCAGCACTTGCCCTGCTGATTGTTCTATGCCAGATTGCGGCAGCCCAGACCGGAGACGAGCTTGAATCGGGTTATGCCGACACGCTCAGCACCAACCTCCGGATGATGAAAAGGTACCTGTCACACGGCAGCAAGTGGTATTTTACCGATCCTCTGGCCGAAAAAAGGCTTGCCGGGCTCATCCATTTTATTGAAGATGAACCCCTCGATTCCATCGTCGGCTATTTCAACCGGAAAGTGGTGAACGACACGCTGCCGCTGATTGTGCGCAGGCCCTGGGATGCCCCCGACTCTCTGAGGCTCAGGGGTTATATTCCTCACCGGGAGCTGGTCAGACAACTCGATGCCATTGCCGTTGAGGTCAGCCAGGATTACGCCAACCGGCCCGTGGCCGTCCCCGAAGAGATGATGCGCCACGCCATGCAGCAGGTGAGGACGATCCCCCCCGGGGAAGGAATGCAGCTGTTCAATGAAGGAATCTACCAGATGCCCGACACCCTGAAGATCCTTGACGCCATTCCGGAAGATATGGTCCAGTCGCCCCAGGATTTCCGCAGGATCCTTAACCTTGACAGTACCCGCAGCCGCTTCGTGGAACAGAAAAGAATCCGCTATAACGATTCGGTGATGACGGCAGCACGCCAGAAAGCCACCGACGAATACCGGCGACAGTTGACCGGCGAACGCATCACCATGCTCCAGACACAAAAGACAGAAGCGGTGAAAAGGAACAATTATCAGGTGTTGAAATTCCATAACGATCAGGTGATCAGGGCGGTCAATGACTCCATCATCAAGTCGTCGAGATGGCTGGCTGAGTTTGCCGACCTTCTCGACAATACCACGGTCAACCTGGTGAACCTCACCAACGCCTCCTCTCCTCTGGTGCTGAGCAACGCCGGCACTTTCTTCACCCGGGTATGGCTCAAAAACCAGCAAAACGACTCCCTCGCGGTGCTGGTCAGGAACATCGACAAACGAAGCATGCAGCTGGTCATGGAAGACGGGGTGACTTTTTCCCGCTTCCGGCAGCAGGCGGTGAAGGATTTTGATTTCACCACCCTGAACACCCCGGCCACCAACCTCGATAAGATCGAACGCCGATACCAGGCTTATACGCCGTGGACCATTGGGGGCGACGGCACCTCTCAGTTCTCGCAGACCTACATGAACGAATACTGGAAAAAAGGGGGCAACAGCGCCCTCTCCATCCTGGTGGTCGCCAAAGGATTCGCCAACTTCTCGTCGGACAAGATCAAATGGGACAACAGCATCGAGGTGCGTAACGGCTGGGTAAAACCCGGAGAAGACAAAATCCAGAAAAACGACGACAAATTCGAAATCGCCTCCCGCCTGGGGGTGAGCGCCACCCAGAAATGGTATTACAGCACCGAAGTCAACTTCCAGACCCAATTCTTTAATGGCTACAAATATCCCAACCGGGAGAATGCCATCTCGGGATTCCTGGCCCCCGGCCGCTTCCTCTTTAAGATAGGAATGGACTATAAACCCAACAAGAATTTTTCGCTGTTCATCTCACCCCTCACCTCCAAAACGGTCTTCGTGAGGGACACCCTCGAGTTTGACAAATCAAGTTTCGGGATCAAAGCCGGAAAAATGGCCTATTGGGAACCGGGTCTCAACACCGACCTGAAATTCACTAAAAGCTTTACCCCGGGAATTTCCTTTGAAACCAAGTACAGGATGTTTGTCAATTACATGCATCCCTTCAACCAGTTTGACATCGAGTGGGAGAATTCCCTCAACATGCAGCTGACCGACCATATCAGGGCCACGGTAATGTTCCATTCCATTTATGACAGCAAGATTCTCTTTGACAAACTCGACGCTGAGGGAAATCCCAGGGTCGACACCAACGGTAATAAGATCAGGGGACCCCAGTTGCAGTTCAAGGAGTTTGTGAGCATCGGCTTTTCCTACCGGATCAACCGAAGGGTCCTGCGTGCCCGGGAAATCTGAGTCTTGAGTCGCTGGCACCGATTACCGATTACCGGACTGCAGGTCAGCGGATCAACAGGTCGGCGATCACAAATACGGCATAGGCGACGCTGGCAACGCCGTTGGTCGTGAAGAAGGCCAGGTTGACACGGCGCAGGTCATGGGGTTTCACCAGCAGGTGCTGCGACAGGAGAAGTCCGCAGAACCAGAGGACTC
>CAYWUJ010000036.1:0-24004 GCA_964461455.1 uncultured Prolixibacteraceae bacterium
TCTCCTTGATAAACTTCCAGATGACGCGCGTCATTTCGTCGCCGTCAAGCTCAACTACCGGGTTCAGTACTTTAATTTTCTGCATTCAGTGATTGTGTCATATTTCTCGCAAAGACGCGAAGCACGCAAGGGAGAACATTAATTTGCATTTTGCTTACTGATGAGGTTGAGTGCCGATCCGGCCCGGAACCAGTCGATCTGCTGTTCGTTATAGGTGTGGTTCAGCGCGATCACTTCTTTACTGCGATCGGGGTGCACCACCTCGAGATGGAGGGGTTTTCCGGGGGTGAAGGCCATGAGGTCGGTGAAGTGGAACAGGTCGTCTTCGCCGATCTTGTCGTAGTCGGCTTCGTTCACAAAGGTGAGGGCCAGCATGCCCTGTTTCTTGAGGTTGGTCTCGTGGATGCGGGCGAAGGACTTGACAATGACGGCGCGAACGCCCAGGTGGCGGGGTTCCATGGCGGCATGCTCACGTGAGGAGCCTTCGCCATAGTTATGGTCGCCCACGACAATGGTGGGGATGCCTGCTGCCTTGTAAGCACGCTGCACCGCCGGCACTTCCCCGTATTCCCCGGTCAGCTGGTTCTTTACCTTGTTGGTGGCCTGATTAAAGGCATTGACGGCACCAATCAGCATATTGTTGGAGATGTTGTCGAGGTGGCCGCGGTAGCGGAGCCACGGTCCGGCCATGGAGATATGGTCGGTGGTGCACTTCCCAAAAGCCTTGATGAGCAGGCGGGCACCCATGATGTTGCGGCCGTCCCAGGGGGCAAAGGGGGAGAGTTTTTCGAGGCGTTTGGAGGCCGCATCAACGGTCACCACAATGGCGCTGCTGTCGGCAGCGGGAGCCTGGTAGCCGGCATCCCCGACGTCGAAGCCCTTCGGGGGAAGTTCAAATCCCGTGGGAGGATCCAGTTTCACGGCCTCTCCCTGGTCGTTGATGAGAATATCGGTGAGCGGGTTGAAGTCTAGGCGTCCCCCGATGGCCAGGGCGGTCACCAGTTCCGGAGAGGTGACAAAGGCATGGGTGTTGGGGTTGCCGTCGGCACGCTTCGAAAAATTCCGGTTGAAGGAGTGGACGATGGTGTTGACTTCTCCCTTTTCGGCACCGGGGCGTGACCACTGGCCGATGCAGGGACCGCAGGCATTGGCGAAGACGCGGCCTCCGAGCTGCTCGAAGAGGTCGATGAAGCCATCGCGCTCGATGGTGTAGCGCACCTGCTCCGACCCCGGGGTAATGGTAAATTCCGAGCGGGTCTTGAGTCCCTTGGCGAGGGCCTGCCGCGCCACAGAAGCAGCACGGGAAATATCTTCATACGATGAGTTGGTGCAGCTTCCGATCAGTCCGACCGAAATCTCCAGCGGCCATCCGTTGGCTGTGGCTTCCGCGGCAAGTTGAGAGATGGGGGTGGCCCGGTCGGGGGTGAAAGGGCCGTTGACGTGGGGCTCCAGTTCCGAGAGGTCAATCTCGATGAGCTGGTCGAAATATTTCTCAGGCTGTTCGTAGACTTCCGCATCGGCGGTGAGTTCCTCCTTTATCATGGCTGCGGCTTCCACCACCTGGCTGCGGCCCGTGGCCTGCAGGTAGCGCTCCATGGCCTCGTCATAGGCGAAGAGCGACGTGGTGGCCCCCACTTCAGCACCCATGTTGCAGATGGTGCCCTTGCCGGTGGCCGAAAGCGACTGCGCCCCTTCCCCGAAATATTCGATGATGGCGCCGGTGCCCCCTTTGACGGTCAGAATGCCGGCCACCTTGAGGATGATATCCTTGGGGGCCGTCCAGCCACTCAGCCTGCCGGTCAGCTTGACGCCGATAAGCTTGGGCATCTTCAGCTCCCAGGCCATGCCAGCCATCACATCGACAGCATCGGCACCTCCTACACCGATGGCCACCATGCCCAAACCTCCGGCATTGGGGGTGTGCGAATCGGTGCCAATCATCATTCCGCCCGGAAAAGCGTAGTTCTCAAGCACCACCTGATGGATGATCCCCGCTCCCGGCTTCCAGAAGCCTATGCCATATTTGTTGCTCACCGATTCCAGAAAATCAAAGACTTCCTTGTTATTCTGCAGGGAAGCTCTCAGGTCGGCATGGCCGTTGTCATGGGCCAGGATCAGATGATCGCAGTGCACCGTCGAAGGCACCGCCGTGCTCTTCTTTCCGGCATTCATGAACTGAAGCAACGCCATCTGGGCCGTGGCATCCTGCATGGCCACCCGGTCGGGGGCAAAGTCCACATAGGACTTGCCGCGCTCAAAAGCCTCACGGACTGCAGGATTAAACAAATGGGCATAAAGAATCTTCTCCGCATAGGTCAGCGGACGGTTAAGAACCCTCCTGGCTTCGGAAACCTGCTCCCGGAAACCGGCATACACTTTCTGGATTAAATCGATGTCAAACATGGTTATTCCTATTTTTCAATGGTGTTATCCTTTGGTTTTTAAGTTAAACAGTTTTTGGGCTGAAATGTTGACCAGCAGCCCCTTTTTCTGAACAACCTTTAAAGATAATCATTTAACATTTTGACCCGCACATGTGTTCTTAATTTTCACCACTTTTCTTAAACATCTGCCAATAAAAAAAGCCACCCTGATAACGGAGTGGCTTTTTTTATTGGATATGTTTTGTTAGAGTAATCCGCGGTTTTTGAGCAGCGGTTCGATTTTGGGTTCCTTGCCGCGGAACTGAAGATAAAGCTTCATGGGGTCTTCGGTGCCGCCCTTTTCCAGCACGTTGGTGCGGAAGGCTTTGGCCACCGCCGGGTCAAAGATGTTGCCGGCCTCTTTGAAGGCTTCGAACGCGTCGGCATCGAGCACTTCTGACCAGGTATAGGCATAGTAGCCGCTCGAATACCCCCATGAGAAGATATGGGCGAAATAGGTGGAGCGGTAGCGGGGGATGATCTCGCTGATGAGTCCGATCTTCTCCATTGCCTGCTGCTCAAAGGCGTTGACGTCGATGTTACCGGCACTGGTCAGGGTGTGGTAGTCCATGTCGAGGAGTGCCGCGGCGATGAATTCCGAGGTGACGAATCCCTGGTTGAACTTGCCGGCTTTTTCGAGCTTGTCGATCAGTTCCTGGGGAATCACCTCTCCGGTCTGGTAATGGCGGGCATACATCCTGAGCACTTCGGGCTGGTCGACCCAGTGTTCCATGATCTGGGAGGGGAGTTCCACGAAGTCGCGCGGTACGTTGGTGCCGGCCAGGCTTTTGTAGGTACACTGCGACAGGAGTCCGTGGAGGCCATGGCCGAATTCGTGGAAGAGAGTCTCCACTTCGTCATAGCTCAGCAGGGAGGGTTTGTCACCCACCGGCTTCGAGAAGCTGCAGGTGATGGAGACCACCGGCCGTACGTTGACCCCGTCGGGGGTGGTATACTGCTCGCGGTAGTTGGTCATCCAGGCGCCGCCCTTCTTCGATTCACGCGGGAAATAGTCCATGTACAAAACCCCGATCAGGGAACCATCGCCGTCTTTCACCTCGTACACCTCGCACTCGGGATGGAAAAGGGGCATATTCTCCATTTTGGCGAAGGTGAGTCCGTATAGATTCGTGGCCACGGCGAAGACGCCGTCGCGCACGTTGTTCAGCTCGAAATAAGGACGCAGCTGCTCCTCGTCGAGGTCGAACTTCTCCTTCCGCACCCTCTCGGCATAATACCACCAGTCCCAGCTCTCGAGTTTGAAATCGCCACCTTCGCGGTCGATCATCGCCTGTATGTCGGCGGCCTCTTCTTTGGCCCTGACAATGGCGGGTTCCCACACCTTCATGAGCAGGTCATACACATTCTCAGGGGTTTTGGCCATGTTGTCGTCGACCACGAAAGAGGCCCAGTTGGGATATCCCATCAGGTTGGCCTTCTGCAACCGCAGGGTCAGATACTGTTTGATTACTTCCTTATTGTCAAATTCGTTGTCGTTGTTGGCACGGTTGTACATCGCCTTGTAGAGTTTCTCGCGGAGTTCCCTCTTTTCGGAATAGGTGAGGAAGGGGATCCAACTGGGCTTTTGCAGGGTGAAGACCCATTTGCCCTCCATACCGGCAGCCTTGGCCTCTTCGGCGGCACCGGCCACCACATTCTCAGGAAGTCCGGCCAGATCGGCCTCGTTGTCAATCACCATCCTGAAACCGTTGGTCTCGGCCAGCAGGTTCTTGTCGAATTTCAGGTCGAGGAGCGACAGCTGCTCGTTGATCTTCTTGAGTTCTTCCTTTTTATCGGCCGGAAGGTTGGCGCCTCCGCGCACGAAATCCTTGAAGGTCTCGGTCAGAAGCCTCATCTGTTCCGGAGTGAGCGAAAGGCTGTCACGGGTGTCATAGACCGCTTTCACCCTGGCGAACAACGCCGCGTTCAGCATGATGGCATCCCTGTGCTGCGACAGCTTCGGGGCTACCTCTTCAGCGATGACGTTGAGGGAATCGTTGGTGTGCGCTTCCTTGACATTGAAAAACACAATGGAGACCCTGTCGAGCAGATCGCCGCTCCGGTCAAGGGCTTCAATGGTGTTGGCAAACGTCGCCGTTTCAGTGTTGGCGGCAATGGCCTCAATTTCAGCAGCATGCTGCGTCATCCCCTCCGTGAAGGCGGGCAGATAATGGGCATTCAGGATCTTGTCGAACGGCGGCACCTCATAGGGGGTGTCGTACTTCTCAAAAAAGGGATTCATCACCTCAGTCGTTTGTGTTTGTTTCTTGCCGCAGGAAATCAGCATCCCCGCTATGGCAACCGTTAATACTATCTTCTTCACGTAAACAGTTTTTAATTTGGGATGCAAATTTACATTTTCACGCCGATAAAACTATGAGCAAAAGCATATTCTTAGGGTCACGAAAACTTCGCAGTCCTGTCAGGGGAGATTTCGGTCTGAACCAGAAATCATATCTTCAGACCTCATTTGCTAACCTCCACCGAGGGGTCTTTCCTCCCTGTCAGCGCACCCCGGCTTTCAGGATCACCGACCCCAGCGGGGGGATCTCCAGACCTACGGTTCCCCGGCCCCCTTCCACTTTCAGTTCGTTTTTTGCTTCCGCCAGCTGGTCGGAGAGCGGAGTATTGCCCTCTTTAAGCCCCCAGGCGGTGATGACCTCCTCCGGAATGGCCAGTTCCACGTTTTGCGGCTGTTCGGCGTCGAAGTTGCAGACGATGATCAGCTTTTCGCCGGCACTCCAGCGGACGAAGCTGAAGAGCTTATCGCCGTACCCTTCGGTGGCTTCCCGGTTATAAGTGTGTATTTCGCGGTATTCTCCCATCAGGGCGGAACTGCCCAGGGTGAAGTTCAGGAGTTTCCTGTAATAGTCGCGCAAGGCGGCCTCTTCAGGAAGGAGGGCGCCGCCGTCGAAGGCTCCGTCGTTCATCCATCGCTGGTGGTGGGGAACCCCGATGTAGTCGAAGATGGAGGTGCGCGACGGATCCCCGAAGCCGGGTTCTTCAGCTCCCGGCTCCCCCGTTTCCTGGCCGAAGTAAACCATGGTGGGAGAGGTGCTGATGGTGGCTGAGAGCACCATGGCCGGCAGGGCCTTCCGGGGGTCACCGGCAAATTCCGGACTGGCAATACGTTGTTCGTCGTGGTTCTCGAGGAAGTGCAGCATGTGGTGTTCTATGTCGGCCAGTCCCGCCTGGATGGCCGCCAGGTGGTCGGCGGAACCCCGCCCCTGGATGATGTTCTTCAGGGTGTCGTACAACTCCACCTTGTCGTAGAGGTAATCCATCTTTCCCTTGTGAATATAATCGCGGTAGAGCGAGGGATTGTAGACCTCGGCCAGCAGGAAAGCCTCCCGATTTTTGTTTTTGATGGCGGAATTCATGAAACTCCAGAATTCCACGGGCACCATCTCGGCCATGTCGAAGCGGAAGCCATCGACGCCCAGGTCGAGCCAGAAAAGGGCGATATCGCGGAATTTGACCCACGAAGCCGGAACGCTTTTCCCCTGCCAGAAGGCGAAGTGGTCGGCCACCGGCCGCTGGTCATAGCCATCGGGCAAAAGGTCGAAATCCTTGGTGCCGTCGGGGCGCACCCCGAAGTTGATCTTCACGGTTTCGTACCAGTCCCAGTGGGAAGGGCGGGATTCCCGTGATCCGTTCCCTGTCCATTTGGCGGGATTCTCCTCAAACCGTCCGTCGGAAAGGGGATGCGCCTCGCCACCCAGAGGCCGGTAGCCCTGCTGCGCTTCCGGAACCTCAAAAGGCTTTCCGGGAATGTAGTAAAAGTCGTTGTCGCGGGCATATTCCACCGTGGTGTCGTCGTTCTCCCCGAAACCCGCGACCCCGTCGGGTTTGGCGATGCTCTCATAGCGGCGGGCCACATGGTTGGGGACAATGTCGATGATCACCTTCAGCTGGGCCGCATGGCTCCGCTCCACCAGACTGCGGAACTCCTCCAGCCGCTTGGCAGGGTCCGCCGCCAGGTCGGGATCGACACTGTAGTAATCCTTGACCGCATAGGGAGAACCGGCACGCCCCTTGACCACGTCGGGATCGTCGGGGGTGATGCCAAAGGAGGAGTAATCGGTCACCGTGGCGTGGTGCGGAATTCCCGTATACCAGATATGGGTCACCCCCAGCGCTTTGATCTCCTGCAGCGCCTGGTCCGTGAAATCATGCATCCTGCCCACGCCATTCTCCTCAGGGGTTCCCCAGGGTTTGTTGGTGGTGTTGGTGTTCCCGAAAAGACGGGTGAAGACCTGGTAAACGACGATTTTTCCCTCTTCTGGAGAGGAGCTGGTCGTTTCAGGGGATTGGCAGGCCACCAGGGAAGCTGCCAGGGTAAGGAACGCTATTTTTTTCATTGGTCTCAGGTATTGTTGGGTTACCGTTGAGCAGGAGCTGTGAAAGAGGTGACCTTCAGCACCTGATGTCAACGTGTAACAAAGATAACAGGCTTTTTAATTAGTTGGACCGGCAAGTTGTCATTGGGGGTGGTATACGGGGTTCCAGGGCCGTTTGTTCCGGGAAGAGGCTGGCGTGTCTCCGGTTTCAGAGCAGTCTTTTCATGTATGGGGTGGGGGCGTTCCCGGTTTCAGGGGGCAGTCGGCGGCACAGCTTCCGCAACCCGAACCTCCGTCGAACTGTGGCTTGCCGCAATCCTCCTTTTTGCTCTTTCTCCCCAGCCGGCGGTAAAGCTTCCAGAAGGCTGCCGCTGCGGCAGCAATAATTATGATATAGGTGATGATTTCCTGGGTCATAGGGCTAAGGGATCAGCAGGGAGACTCCCTGGTAGGTGATAAAGGCCAGCACCCAGGCCAGCAGGGTGGTGTAGAGAATTGAAAAGAGACTCCATTTCCAGTGGCCCGATTCGTTGCTGATGGCGGCCACCACGCCGATGCAGGGGAAATAGATCAGGATGAACACCAGGAAAGCCAGGCCCGAGGCGGTGTTGAAAACCGGGGTTCCCCGGAGCTTTCCGCTGGCGTGGACTTCGTTTTTCAGTTTTTCCTGGAGGTTGACGGTCGACTCTTCCACGTCGGACTGGTAAAGCACTCCCATGGTGCTGATGATGATCTCCTTGGCAGGTAGTCCGGCCAGCAGGGCGATGCTCATCTTCCAGTCAAAACCCAGGGGCGACATCACCGGCTGAATAGCCCTGCCCATGCGTCCCAGGTAGGAGTTGGAAAGCCGGCGGGTCTCAACATCTACGGCTTCATCAACCGCTTCATCAACGGCATCCGCCCCTGTCTTTCCGGCCCCAATTTCCGGAGACAGGGAAGAGACAGACGGTGCCGGAGCTTCTGCTGCCGGAAGCGCTGTGGAACCGGTCGCTGATGGTGCGGCCAATTCCGGAGAAACGGAGGAGCCGGTCGCTGATGGTGCGGTCAATTCCGGAGAAGCTGAGGGGGCCGTCCGCGGAAAATACTCCAGCGCCCAAATGATCACCACCCCGATCAGAATGACCGTGCCTATCTTCTTCAGGTACTGCTTGGTCTTGTCCCACATGTGGAAGAAGATATTCCACGCTGTCGGCATCCTGTAGGCCGGGAGTTCCATGACGAAGGGGGTTTCCTTGTTGCGGAACACCAGATGGTTGAGGAGCTGGGCCGTCAGAAAGGCCACGACAATGCCGAAGGCGTAAATGCCGATGAGGATCAGGGCCTGGTGGCTGCTGAAAAAGGCTGAGATGATCAGAATATATACGGGCAGGCGGGCGCTGCATGACATGAAGGGGATGATGAGCATGGTGAGGATCCTGTCCCCCTTGTTGCGGAGGGTCCGCGTGGCCATGATGGCGGGTACGTTGCACCCGAACCCCATGATCATGGGGATGAAGGAGCGGCCGTGCAACCCGAAACGGTGCATGATCTTGTCCATGATAAAGGCCGCCCGGGCCATATATCCCGTGCCTTCGAGCAACGAGATGAAAAAGAAAAGGATCAGGATGTTGGGCAGGAAGACCAGCACACTCCCTGTGCCGCTGATGATGCCGTCGATCAGCAGATCCTTGAGCATGCCGTCGGGAAGGATATATCGCAGTCCGTCGCTGAACCAGGAAATTGCCGCGTCTATCCACTCCATGGGGTAAGCGCCCAGGGTGAAGGTCGCCCAGAAAACCACGAAGAGGATTCCGGCAAACAGGGGAAAGGCGAGCTTAGGATGGGTCATCACCCGGTCGATCTTTTCGGAAATATTCCTCACCCGGGGCGCCGGAGCCCGGAGGGTCTCCTTCAGGGCTCCCGAAATAAAGGCGTACTTGGCATCGGTGACCACGGTCTCGCTCTCCTCGGCATATAACCCTTCGATGCGCGTGATCTCCCTGTGCGTCAGGGCCACAATCTCCATGTAGTTGCGGTAATCGGCCATCAGCTCCAGCACCTGCTTGTCCTTCTCCAGCATCTTGATGGCCAGAAAACGGCTGCTGATCTTGTCGGTGATGGGCTTGTTCTCCCTGATCTTTGCCCTGATGGCGCCGATCGACGCTTCTATCTCCGTTCCGTAGTTGATATGGATATGACGGGTGACGGGATCCTTTCCCTCGTACACGCTGATCACCCGCTGCAAAAGCTCCTGCATTCCCTGTCCCCGGTTGCTCACCGTCGGCACAAAGGGAACCCCCAGAAGACGCCCCAGATTGTCATGGCTCAGCTTCTGGTGTTCCTTTTCCAGCTCGTCGACCATATTGAGCGCCGCCACAATCCGCAGGTCCATGTCGATCAGCTGGGTGGTCAGAAATAGACTCCGCTCAAGGTTCGTAGCTTCCAGTACGTTGATCACAATGTCGGGGGTCTCCTCGTAAATGAACTTCCTGACGTAGATCTCCTCAGGGGTGTAAGCCGTCAGACTGTAAGTCCCCGGAAGGTCAATTATGTTAAAATGGTACCCGAAAGCGTCAAAACTGGTCTTGCGGATATCCACGGTCACCCCGCTATAATTTCCTACCTTTTCACGGGCTCCGGTAAGGGCGTTGTAAAGGGTGGTCTTCCCGGCATTCGGGTTTCCCACCAACGCCACGTTGATGCTCTTTCCCCTGACCAGCACCTCCCCGGCTTTCTCCTCCCTCTGGATCACCCCTTCATAGCCCGTCTCCCCGGGAACCACATAGTCGGCCTGGGCAACCACTTCTATCTGCTCGGCTTCCGACCGGCGAAGGGTGATGTTATAGTTCAGAATACGGTACTCAATGGCCCCGTTGAAGGGGGCATTCTTGATCACCGTGATCTCCTTCCCCTTCACAAATCCCATCTCATTGATCCTCTTGCGGAAGGATCCATGCCCCAGGATCTTGGTAATCACCACTGTTTCGTTATTCCTGACTTCGCTCAGCTTCAAGATTGCGGTATTTTTATTTAAATCAATTATAAATAGCGACTGCAAATATAAATTTTTGTTCCGGATTATTCAGCGCACCGATGAGTGCTGATAGGCCAGAATCGTTATTTTTGTAACTTAACAAAAAATGAAGGGATGGACGAGGAGTTCCTGTATGATAAGGTAAGGAGAGCGCTGGAACATCTGCCCGAAAATTTCAACGTGCTGGAGGAACAGATCGACGTTCAGCTCCAGATGGAGTATTTCGGGTTTGCCGGCAAGTTCCGGAAGGAGGAGGATATGGCCGCTGTGGCCGCAGACGCGGAGCTGCTCTTTGATGCGGAAGCTTCCGTCGATAGTAAACGCAGAATTCTGGTGGCTCTGGCTTCCCTGCCTGAGGTGGAGGCCTTCCGGACCATAGAGAAATATTACCATCACCCCGATGAGGGGATGAAGGACTGGACTACCCTGGCCTACCAGGAAAGCCGCATGCTCCTGCAAAGCTCCCTGCTCGACGAACAGCAGGTCTTCATCTCCACCGGACTCGGGGGGAAAGGACGGAAACTCCGTTATTTCGTTGTTTTCATGAACCGCGAGGGAACCAGCTTTACCTCCATGCAGAAAAAACTGCTCCATGACGAACTCCGTTACGCCCTCGAAAACAACGACGGGGTTCTGGAGGAATTCAACGAAATGATCGATTTCACCACCGCCCTGGTGATCCTTCCCATCAAGGCTTCCCTCAAGGAGATCTTCCGCGGGGTGATCGAGGAGTGCAACCAGTATGGTAACTTCCTCGAAGAAGACATGGTGATCACCAACGTCAAACGGCTCTCAACCACCGAAATCGTCGATATCCTCACCCGGCAAAAGGAGGAACCAAGCGACGGGGAGGACTCCCCGGAAAACGAGGGTGACGACGGGGAAGACGGTGACGATTATTCGGGAAACGGAGATAACGACGACGATGACGATGTTTAATCTTCCGGAAACTTTGGCAGGGCAAGAACGATGGTGACGCCCATGAGGGCGATGAACTTAACAGTGATTCCGTTTATTAATTATTTTATGCGATGATTCTTAGAACATTTCTTCTTTCCACCCGGCTGGTGCTGGTGGCGTTTTTTTTAATGATGGTGGGGTCCCTGAGCGCCCAGGATCCCAAGGATTTGGGGCTTCAGGCCATCTCTTCCGGCGTGGTGAAAGCCCAGATGGAAATTCTGGCATCGGACTGGATGGAAGGCCGGGCCGCAGGAACCCGGGGTGAATATATGGCCGGCGATTATATCGCCAGCATGTTCAGGCTGTATGGCCTTAAACCCTATGGTGACATGATCCCTCCCGTGAATCCGGGCCGCCGCATGACGGGGCTCCCCCCGGTGCCGTCCTCCGCGGGTGAAAGGTGCTACTTCCAGGTCGTTCCCCTGGTGGAATATACCCCCGGAAACGACCAGCAGTTCGCGGTCGTCTCCTCAGCAGGGGGAGGGGAGGTGTCGGCCGACTTTAACTACCTGACCGACTTCTCGGTACGAACCGGCAACGTGGGGATGACCGTAGAGGCCCCCGTGGTGTTTGCCGGCTACGGATTCAGGGATGAGAAAAACGGATATGACGATTTCAAGAAGGTCGATGTCGCCGGTAAGGTGGTGGTGATCATGGCCGGATTTCCCGGTCACCGCGACGACGCTTCTCCTGCGTATAAAAAATTCAGGCCTGCTGACCGCATGGCGCAGTACACCCTGGAGCGCGATAAAAACAGCCGCGCCGAAAAACTGGGCGCCGTGGCCCTCATCATCATCCGCCCGGGCACCCATCCCCAGAAGGAATGGGCCCTTTCCCCGGCTGCCGGTGACTTGGAAGCCCCCAGTGAACGGGAAAATCCCGTTCCTACAGCAACAGGACGTATGGTCCTTCCCGGGGATACCCTTTCTGGAAACCTGCCCGTTTTTACGGTGTCGTCCAGGGTGGTGCAACACCTTCTCGCCGGAACCGGCCTTGACCCCGAAGAATTTGAAAAACACACGGCCCTGACCATGCTCCCCGATTCACGCCTCCTCCCCGGAAAATCGGTCCGTTTCCGCACCTCCGTCAACTCCCGTATCATCAACGCCCGTAATGTGCTGGCCTTTGTCGAGGGCGAAAACAAAGAGGAGGTGATCGTCGTCGGTGGTCACTATGACCACATGGGAAAATCGGAGGGGTGGATCTGGAATGGTGCCGATGACAACGCCTCGGGAACCGTAGGGGTGATGACCATCGCCAAAGCCTTCGCCGCCACCGGCAGGAAACCGGCCCGCTCGGTGATCTTCGCCGCCTGGACCGCCGAGGAAAAGGGATTGCTGGGATCGGAGTATTTCGTGCGTACCCTGTCTGAGTCCACCCGGGTGGTCATTAACCTCAACTACGACATGATCGCCCGCGACGCCGAAGGCGATTCCCTCGGTAATAAGGCTTCCATGATGTACACCGAATCATGGGACGACATCCGCAAGGTCACCGCGGAACATCTCTCCCGCTACGCCATTCCCCTCGACCTCAGCTACCGCCCCTCGGCAACAGGCGGCGGGGGCAGCGACCACGCCCACTTCGCCCGGAAGGGAATCCCCATCTTTTACTTCATGGCCGCCATGCACCCCGATTACCACAAACCCTCTGACCACCTCAGCAAAGTCAACTGGGACAAAATGACCAATATCATCAGAGTGGGATTCCTCAATACCTGGGAATTCGCCAACCGCAGGGAACCCGTCCTGCCCTGAAGCACCGGAAACACACGGGTAATGGCCGTTCCCTGAAAAGTTGCTCTTTTTTTTATTTTTTTTTGCACTGAACCTTTCATAAGTCTGTGAAATTCATATTTTTGCCGGAACAAACCACCTAAAGTTTCGTTAAATATTTAACGGAGGTAAAAGTATGGACCGACATATCGTGACCTCTTTGAGGCACCTTTTAATCACCCTTGTGACGCTGGGCGTGATATTGGCATGTTTCCTGCCTGCACAGGGACAACAGGATGTGATCATGACGCTGATACCCCACCCGGAAGAGACAACGGGCATCTCAGCGCTTCCCGACTCCCTGGTGGCCGGAGTGATCAATGGTCACGACGGGGCTCTGATAGAAATCATCAGGGTTCCCGGGCAACCTCCCCGGCAGCTCAAAGCGGCCTCCGCCGCTGCCGCCCCTTCCGCCACGGCAGTCATCATTCCCGAAATGCCGGCATACATCTGGTCGTTCGGATGTTCTCCCACAGTGGGGGCGATGATGGCCGCCTGGTATGACAACAACGGATACCCCGACCTCTACACTGGTCAGGCCAATGGCGGCAATGCACCCCTCAACAACCTGGGGTGGGGTACCGTCATCATCGGAGGCAACCAGGAAAACCTATGCCCTCTGAGCGCCTCCATGAACGGCCTCGACGGCCGCACCACCCGCGGTCATGTCGACGATTACTATACGGAATACGGCAGCTCTGCCAACGATCCCTATCTGCTCAACTACTGGACGGAACATGCCCCTCCTGACTGTGCCGCCGACTTTATGGGCACCAATCAGTCCGAATTAAATAACCCCGACGGAAGCACCATCTTCTATTATTATGTCGACAATTCACCCTATTCCGGAGAACATAGCGGAGACGGGAGCTTCGGATTGGAGCTCTTCTTCGAATCGACAGGGTACCAGGTCGTCAGAAGGTTCAACCAGTATATCAGCGGATATAATAACAGGTCTGCCGGTTTTACCTTTGACCAGTACAAGGCCGAGATTGACGCCGGAAGACCGGTGATGATTCAGGTACAGGGCCATTCCATGGCCGGATATGGCTATGACCCCGTGGGTAACCTTGTTTACGTGCGCAATACCTGGGACCTCAGTGACCATACCTTCCCCTGGGGAGGATCCTATGAAGGCATGGTGCACTATGCCGTGACGGTCTTTGAACTGGCCCCCTCCGCCGATTCCCTCTGTTCCCTGGCAGTGAACACCGCTTCCCTCAACTTCCCGGCCACACCCTCATCCTTAAGTTTCCAAATCACCACCGGCGAATGCAGCACCCTCGACTGGTCGGTCTCTTCCAATGCCTCATGGCTGTCGCTGACTCCTGCTTCCGGAAAGGGGAATGCCAGCGTCACCGTCGACTGCCAGGCCAACACGGGAACGGCAGTCCGGGTGGCCACCATTTCCATTTCCGGGCCCGTCAACACCGTCACCATTTCCGTGGCCCAGGAAGGGAATTCCCAGCCCGACATCGCTCCTGTGATCACCGTCACTCCCAATGTGCTGTCAGGAGTGGCCAACCTCGATGTGGTGGTGAAAATCGCGGAAGTCAACAATGTGCCCACTTCCGGAACGATTACCGTGGTCATACCCCGTGATCAGCGATGGAGCCTCAACGGCCCCTTCTCCGCGGCCGTCACTTCCCTGGCCGGCGTTCCCCTCAATAACGGGGACTGGAGCTATGACTCCACGTCTGCAGAATTTCACATTTTCAGAATGGAGGCTGCCCTCCCGGCCCGAGGATTCTCAACGTTCGGTTTCAGAGCCCTCTTTAACCCCTTAAACTCAAAAGGGGTCGCCACCATTACCTCACAGATCATGGCCGGAAGCGGCGGAGAGTCAGGGGCGGGTAATAACTCCGATTCCGAAAGGCTGGACTATTTTGCCTTATGATCTTTTTGTTAACAGGCTGTTAATTTTCAAGGCCTTATTTAAAATAAAGCTAAATTTCGGCGCACGGTTGGCAAATCGCCATCGAGCAACTATTTTTATGCCCACCTTGAAAATTTTAGCTTTGTTATTATGAAGATCAAAACACTTTTATTTTTACTCCTCCTCATAGCCGGGAATTCCCTTTTTGCCCAGAATCCCACGCGCTGGCGTGGTCCTCACGGTAACGGCACCTATGACGAAACGGGGCTTCTCCGCTCCTGGCCCGCCGAAGGACCTGCGATCCTCTGGACTTTCGAAAACCTGGGCGCCGGCTTTTCCTCGCCCGTCGTCGTTAATGGTAAAATTTATACTTCCGGCACCGAGGAAACCACCGGATTTGTCTATGCCCTTTCGAACGATGGTAAGCTTCTCTGGAAAGCTCCCTACGGCCCTGAATTCACCGAAAGCTATCCGGGCTCCCGCAGTACCCCCGTCATCGTGGGTAACCTCCTCTACCAGTATTCGGGTATGGGGGTGGTCACCTGCATGGACGCCGGAACAGGAAAGGTGAAATGGCAAAAGGATACCTTCAGGGAACTGGGAGGACGCAACATCCAGTGGGGCGTCACCGAGACCTTCGCCATCGACGGCGATAAGCTGTTTGTGACTCCCGGGGGAACCAAAAATACCCTCGTGGCCCTGAACCGCATGACCGGTGACCTCATCTGGAGTACCACCATCAAGGAGGACCTCTCGGGCTATTGCTCCCCCCTGCTGGTGAACATTCCCGGGCGTACCCTTCTGGTGACCCATACCGGATCCTGGATCGCCGGCGTTGACGCGGCTTCGGGAAAACTGCTGTGGACACACCACCATCCCAACCAGTGGAGCGTTCAGGCCAACACCCCCATTTACCACGACGGCGCGGTTTTCTGCTTCAGCGGTTACGGCCAGGGCGGCGTGAAACTGAAACTCTCCCCCGACGGAAGCTCCATACACCCCGAATGGGTCTCCACATCACTCGACAACCGTATCGGCGGAGCCGTCCTGGTCAATGGATCCATCATCGGTTCGGGCGATAAAAACCGCTACTGGATGGCCATCGACTGGAATTCCGGAGTGGAAAAAATGCAGCTCAAAGGCCTGGCCAACGGAACGGCAGTCACCGCTGATGGCCTCCTGTTCGGGTATACCGAAAGAGGTGAACTCTTCCTGGCCGACCCGGGAGAACTGAAAATCCTCTCCCAGACCCGGGTGACCAAAGGCACTGCCCAACACTGGGCCCATCCCGTTATCGACAACGGCCGCCTCCTGGTACGCCACGGAAACGCCCTGATCGCCTATAAGATTAAATGACATTCCTGAAGTTCTTTATAGACAATACTTTATATCATCCCATTTCAATGTTTTTTATGATCCGCAAAACACTCTCATTTTTTATAGCCTGCCTCCTCGCCGGCAGCCTCTCAGCCCAGATCACCCAGTGGCGCGGCGAAAACCGCGATGGTAAATTCATCAGCGAAACCCAACTTCTGACTTCCTGGCCTGCCGAAGGCCCCGAACTGCTGATGAAAAGCGACAAACTGGGAAAGGGATTCTCTTCTCCCGTTTTTGTCGACAACACCGTTTACATCACCGGAATGATCGATACCCTCGATTACCTCTCGGCCGTCGACATGCAGGGGAATATCCTCTGGCAGGTGACCTATGGACGCTCCTGGGAGAAGTCATACCCCGATACCCGCTCCACCCCCACCATTGAGGGCGACAGGATATACGTGCTGGCAGGAACCGGAAAACTCAGCTGTTATAACAGGGGCGACGGCACTCTGATATGGTCGGTCGACGTCGATAAGGATTTTAGCGCCGAATGGCACCTCTGGGGCGTCTCCGAGAGCCCCCTGATCGTCGGCGACCTGGTCATCTGTTCCCCCGGAGGTAGCGAAACCTCGGTGGTGGCCCTCGACAAAATGACGGGAAAGGAGATCTGGAGAACCGCCTCCGTGGGTGGTCCCCGGTGCTATATCTCCCCGACGATATACCAGTACGGTGATTTCCGCTATATCCTGGCCGCCACAGGCCAGAACCTGATCGCCATCATCCCCGAAACAGGAAAGGTCGCCTGGTCTTACCAGTACTGGGACGGCGCCAAGTGGGACCAGACGGGACTGATCTGGGCCAACACCCCGGTATGGCACGAAGATGAAATCTTCATCACCATGGGATATGACTACCCGGCTGTCATGCTGAAGATGAACCCCGACGGCCTCGGCGTCACCCAAAAGTATACCAGCACGGTCCTGGACAACCACCATCACGGCGTGATTCTCGTAGACGGATATCTCTACGGCTCCAACTGGATCAACAACGGCAAGGGCAACTGGGTCTGCATGGAATGGAGCTCCGGCGACATCAAATGGGAAACCACCTGGGAGAATAAAGGCTCGGTGGTGTGGGCCGACGGCCTCCTCTACCTCTATGAGGAGAAAAGGGGAAACGTGGGCCTGGTCAGACCCGGCCCTGAAAAACTCGACGTCATCAGCTCCTTCCGGGTCACCATGGGAACCGGACCCCACTGGGCCCACCCCTTCATACGCGAGGGAAAAATGTTCCTTCGCCATGGCGAAGTGCTGATGGTCTATAAAATCAGGTCATCATAGGAAAATGATGGTGAAGGATCACCATCTGATGCATAAATAGTGTTTCTGTCATCGTTCAGGAAATTCCCGGGAGAGGCTGGGTCAGGGAAAAGGTTGGCCACTTCCGGACAATGACCGCGATAAATAGGTGTTATTGTGAAAATCGACCAGGAGAAAATACCCCGCATGGCCACCTGGGGAGTGGCGGCCTTGGCCCTGATGTTTTTTATCTGGTGGCTGAGCCATGATCCCACCCGTACCTTTACCCAGAGTTTGCCGGGAATGGACAACCGGGGTGCGGGAGGTGCCGGGGATACCGTGGTCATCGGAGAACTCTTTGACCGCTATGCCGATGACTATACTCCCCTGACCGAAACATGGCCCCGCTTCCGGGGTGCCCACTTCGATAATATCGCCACTTCTCCCATCCCCCTGATAGACCGGTTTGGCTCTGCAGGCCCTGAAATTCTCTGGAAGGTGGAACTGGGGGAAGGCCACTCGGGAGCCGCCATTTATGAAGGTCTCGTTTACCTCCTTGATTACAGCGAGCCGGAATTCGCCGACTTCCTCCGCTGTTTCTCCCTCACTACCGGAAAGGAACAGTGGCGCCGGGGATACAAGGTCCACGTCAAACGTAACCACGGCATGTCACGTACCGTTCCCGCGGTCACCGACAGCTTCATCGTTACCATAGGGCCCCGGTGTCATGTGATGTGCCTCGACAGGGCTACCGGTGACTTCCTCTGGGGTATCGACATCGAAAAGGAGTACCAGTCGGAAGTCCCCCTCTGGTATACCGGACAGTGCCCCCTGATTGACGGTGACATGGCCGTCATTGCCACGGGAGGAACGGCCCTGATGACCGGCGTTGACCTCAGCACCGGCCAAAAAGTGTGGGAAACCCCCAATCCCCGGGGCTGGAAAATGTCGCACTCTTCGGTGATGCCCTATACCTTCGGAGGCCGGAAAATGTACCTCTACATTGCTTCGGGAGGCGTGGCCGGCATCGCCGCCGACGGTCCCGACAGGGGAACCATCCTCTGGGAAACTTCCGCATGGAACAAACAGGTGGTGGCTCCCTCGCCCCTGGCGATGCCCGACGGGAAAATCTTCATCACCGCAGGTTATGGCGCAGGTGGCATGATGCTTCAGCTGAAAGAGGAGAACGGTCAATTCTCGGTCGACGTCGTCTATGACTATAAACCCAGTGAAGGCCTGGCCTGTGAACAGCAGACCCCCCTGCTGTGGGACGGTCACCTCTTCGGCATCCTTCCCAAGGACGGAGGCCCCCTCCGGAACCAGCTCATCTGCGTTCACCCTTCCGATACCCGGAAGGTGGTATGGTCGAGTGGCTCCGAAAAACGCTTCGGCCTGGGCCCCTTCTTCATGGCCGACCACAAAATCTTCCTGCTCCATGAGGATGGCACCCTATACATCCTTGAGCCTTCCACCAGCGGATACCGCGAACTCGACCACGCCACGGTCATCGCCGACGGCCACGACGCCTGGGCTCCCCTGGCCCTGGCCGACGGTTACCTGGTGCTGCGCGACGCCACCAACATGATTTGTATCAATATCAGGAAATAACCGGCATCATGAAGAATAAAGCCATCATCTTTTTCCTCATTGCCCTGGCCCTGGTCATCGCCGTCATTTTCGTGGCCGATTTCATCTCGACCCGGCCCGACCGCCAGGAAGCCAATCCCTATGCCTACGATATGGAGGGTCAGACCGCCGTCGATGAATCGCTGATTCTCTACCGTGAAACCCGCAACCTGAAGCTTCCCATGGAGAACCCCGTGGCCATCGCCTGGTCGGCAGGCCACCTTACCGTGGCCGGAGATCACAGGATCCTCCGCCTCGACAGCGGTGGTAAACTGCTCGGCGAAATCACCCTGGATTTTGCCCCCGTCTGCTTCACCGAAGCGGAAGGTACCCTCTTCGTGAGCAGTGGCAGCGAGGTCTTCCTCCTCGACACGGCAGGCATGAAAACCGGGAGCTTCCGGGACCTCGACACCCTGAGCCATATCTCCTGTATCGCTGCGACCGACGGGAAGATATTCGCCGCCGATGCAGGACGCCGGCGCGTCCTGCGATTCACTCCCGATGGCACCAAAGAACTGGAATTCACCAGCCAGACAGGGGAGGGGAGCACCCACGGATTTATCGTTCCCAGTCCCTGTTTCGACCTGGCAATAAGTCCCTTCGGGGACCTCTGGGTGGTCAACCCCGGGAAACACGCCCTGGAAGAGTACACCCACGGGGGATCCCTCAGGGGATTCTGGCAGGGGGCTCCCTCGGGTATCGCCGGCTTCGGCGGATGCTGCAATCCCGCACGCATCACCTTCCTCCCCAATGGGAACATGATCACCTGCGAAAAGGGAATCTTCAGGGTCAAGGAGTATAAACCCTCGGGCGAACTGGTAGGAGTGGTCGCCGCCCCGGTGAAATTTGAAGAGGACCAGAAAATTCCCGATGTCTGTTGCGACGACCAGGGACGGGTCTATGTCCTCGATCCGCAGAAAAAAATGATCAGGATCTTTGAAAAGAAAGGCTGACTATGTTAAGACGTGAAGTGTTAAGGGGAGGTGCCCGCCTGCTGATGGCCGGCGCCCTTCTGGGAGCTGCCGGATACCTCCTGGCCGCCGGAAAGGTCTCCCCACAGGAGGAATGCGGCGATGACCGCAGTTGTGCCAGGTGCCGGAAGGCTGCAGATTGTCAGAAAAAGAACAGAGACCATGGGAGATGAAAAAGTAAAAAGCCGCAGGGAATTCATCCAGGGGGGTGTCAGGCTCTCCCTGGCACTGGCCCTGGGAGGCATCGGCGGACTGACAGCCGCCAACATGAGCCGTGAGAAGTGGGTGTGGCAAATCGACCCCTTTGAGTGTACCCAGTGCGGCAGGTGCGCCACCGACTGCGTTCTGAGCCCCTCAGCCGTGAAATGCGTGCATGCCTATGACCTCTGCGGATATTGCGACCTCTGCGGCGGCTACTTCAAACCGGGAAGCAACGCCCTGACCACCGGCGGCGAAAACCAGCTATGCCCCACAGCCGCCATCTCACGGAAATTCATAGAAGAACCCTATTTCGAATATATCATCGACGAAGAACTTTGCATTGGATGCGCTAAATGCGTGAAAGGGTGCACCTCATTCGGCAACGGATCCCTCCACCTCCAGATCATGCACGACCTCTGCGTGAACTGTAACCAGTGCGCCATCGCCAGGGTGTGCCCCTCCAATGCCATCCACCGCGTGAAAGCCAGCGATGCCTACAAGGTCAAAGGCGACTTCACAAAAACCTGATGAATACCCCGGGGATCTGACTCCTTATGGTTTTTAATCATCTGAACGATAGTATTCAAGACTCAAGATATAAGACTCAAGACTCAAGACTTTATATATGCTAAAGCGGATTTTCATAGCGGGAACGCTGGCCCTGATGATGCTCCTGGCTGCCGGAAGTGTCGCGGGACAACAGCAGCGCTTTCCCAAGCCGGAATTTGAATCGGGGTATGAGCAGCCCGACACGGTCACCCCGGAACCACGCTCCACATCCATGGAATGGCTCGATGTCACCCTCCTGGTGGGGGTCATGGCCCTGGGAGCCTGGTTCGTCCTCAGAAAACGGTCACGCCAGGGGATCCTCTGGCTCTCCCTCTTTACGCTCCTCTATTTCGGCTTTTACCGCGACGGATGCATCTGTGCCGTGGGATCCCTCCAGAATGTGGTCCTCTCCTTTGCCGACCCCACGTATACCATATCGGTGACCGTCCTTCTCTTTTTCCTGTTGCCCCTGATTTTCTCCCTCTTCTTTGGCAGGGTCTTCTGTGCCGGGGCCTGCCCCCTGGGTGCCATCCAGGACCTGATCATCATCAAGCCCCTCTCCATGCCTGCCTGGCTCCGCAAAACCCTGGGCATCATCCCTTACATATACCTCACCCTGGCCGTTCTCTTTGCGGCCACGGGCACCGATTTTCTCATCTGCCGCTATGATCCCTTTGTGGGGATCTTCCGCATGGATGCCCCCCACCTGATGGCCATCCTCGGCGTGGCCTTCCTCCTGATGGGCATGTTCATCGGCCGCCCCTACTGCCGCTTTCTATGCCCCTACGGCGTATTGCTCAAATGGACCTCCAGGGTCTCCAAATGGCACATGACCATCACCCCCGCCGAATGCATCCGCTGTAAACTCTGCACGACCTCATGCCCCTTCGACGCCATCGACTATCCCACCGATCCCAAGGTGATCAAAGGCTCCCGCAACCAATCGCAGAAATTCCTGATTTATCTCCTGCTGATTCCTGTGTGGGTGGCTGCCGGTGGTTTCGTGGGCTTTAAATCCCATACCTGGCTTTCCAAAGCCAACCCTGAAGTCTACCTCGCCGAACTCCTCATCACCCGTCCGGAAGTGAAAAACGACCCCGATAACCTCGATGTCCAGACTTTCCTGAGCTCCGGAAAGACCATGGAACAGCTGGTGGAGGAGGCTACCGTGGTGCGCCGTAAATTCCGCACCGGCAGTACCCTGGCCGGGGGCTTCATCGGACTGGTCATCGCCCTCACCCTGCTGAGCCAGGTGACCTTCCGCCGGAATAGCGACTATACCCCTAACCGCGGCGACTGTTTCAGCTGTGGCAGGTGCATGGACTATTGTCCCATCGATAAGAAAATAGCGATCAAATAACGACCTATGAGCGAACAAGAACCCAAAAAAGGCCCCGACGGGACCGGAATCCCAGCAGCTTCTGCCACGGGAAGTCTTCCTCTGCGGAATCGTCTGGCCCTGTCACATAACGTGGCCGTGGTGGCGGGGATCTTTTGCCTTGCCGTGGCCCTGCTGCTCCTGCTCAACTACTGGCAGGTCAGCAAATACGACCCCCTCGAGAGCAAAGCCATGGAGGTCCTGGTACAACGTCTCTCTGAAAACCCCGATGACGACGCCCTGAAAAACGATATCCGCAACCTCGACCTGCTGGCACGCAAGGCCTATTTTAACAGCCACTGGCAGGTAAAGGCAGGCAGCTACCTCCTCCTCTTCGGCGCCATCGTCTTTGCCGTGGCCCTCAGAATTTACCACTCCCTGCGCTCAAAAATCGAGATTCCCGATCCCAAACAGGAAAACGAACTGACCTCGCGCCTTCTGGCGCAGAAAGGGGTGATCTATGGAGGCGCCGCCTTCCTGGTGCTGGCCCTGGCGGCATCGCTGGCTTCCGTCGACCACCTCAACACCTTTAAGACCAGCGGTGATGCCGTTGCTGAGAATGCCGAAGAGGCTTCCGGCATCGAAGTGATAGAAGTGGGTGAGGAACCCTCCCTGCTTTCGGCCGACACTGCCGCCGTGGCTCCGGGAGATTCCCTTCTGGCTGCTTCCGGTATCGCAACAGCCGGCACAGCGGATGCGGCCCGTGGGGCTGCCGGAGATTCCCTGGCGGCACCCAAAGAAGTGACGTTCCCCGATGCCGGGGCGGTCAGAGCTAACTACCCCTCCTTCAGGGGACCCTTCGGAAATGGCGTTTCCGCACGGTCCGGCATCCCCGTCGACTTCGACGGAGCTTCGGGGAAAAACATCCTCTGGTCGGTAGCTGTTCCCCTGCCGGGCAACAGCTCCCCGGTGATCTGGGGCGACCGTCTCTTCGTCACCGGCGCCAACAGCCAGAAAAGGGAAGTCTACTGTTTTGACCGCTATGGCGGCAAGCTGCTGTGGACCGCCCCTGCCGATAAAATCGAGGGTTCTCCGGCGTCACCTCCCAAAACCACCGACGACACCGGACTGGCAGCCCCCTCGGTGGCCACCGACGGGATCCATGTGTATGCCATTTTCTCCACCGGCGATATCCTGGCCGCCGACTACTCGGGAAAACGCGTGTGGGCGCGCAACCTGGGAGTCCCCGATAACCATTACGGCCACTCCTCCTCCCTGATCGTCTGGAAAAACAAGGTTTACGTCCAGTACGACACCAACAAGTCACGCAAACTGATGGCCCTCGATGCCGAAAGCGGGAAGACCCTCTGGGAGACCACCCGGAATGTCAAGATCTCCTGGGCCAGCCCCATCCTGGCCAATATCGGCGGACGTATGCAGGTGGTCCTGGCGGCCGATCCCCTCCTGGCCGGCTATGACGCGGAAACAGGAAAAGAGCTGTGGCATGCCAGCGTCCTCTCGGGAGAAGTGGGACCCTCCCCGGCATTCGGCGAAGGCCTGGTTTTTGCCGTCAATGAATATGCCCGCCTGGCCGCCGTTAACCCCGGAAACGGCCAGATAGCCTGGGAAAACGACGAATACCTGGCCGAAGTCGCCAGTCCGGTCGTCACCAACGGCCTCCTCTTTATCGCCACCAGCTATGGCGTCCTGGTATGCTACGACGCTAAAAACGGCACCAAACTCTGGGAAGCCGACAACGGCGTGGGTTTCTATTCCTCACCCGTGGTCGCCGACGGTAAACTTTTTATCTTCAATACCGAGGGACTGCTCCAGGTGTACGCCCTCGAAAGGGAAATGAAACTGCTGGCGGAATCATCCCTGGGAACAAAAGTACATACCACCCCGGCCTTCGCCAACAACCGTATGTTCGTCAGAGCCGGCGGACGTATATACTGCATTGGCAGCAAATAGATAGAAAGAAATATTTATATAGTACAGATATACAAATATATGACATGAGTGAAATAAAGGAAGGGTTGAATTCCGGTGAGCGCATTCCCCGTCGGCTCCGCCGCGGGGTAAGCGAACAACGCAATAAGGAAGTCCTTGACGGAATCGGATTCCTCGCCGGCTCTGCCGCGGTGAACTTCAATGTTGTGGTGGACCGGATCGTGGAGGAGAAGGGGCATGAGAAGCGGGCCCTGATTCCGATCCTTCAGGCGATCCAGAAGGAGCTGAACTACCTTCCGGAGGAAGCCCTGCGGCGGGTCAGCGAGACCACGGAGATCACCCCTGCCGATATCTTCAGCGTGGCCAGTTTCTATTCCCAGTTCC
>CAYWUJ010000037.1:0-23336 GCA_964461455.1 uncultured Prolixibacteraceae bacterium
GTGAACTCTTTGCCGAGGAAAACCGCCGCCTCACCCTGATGCGTACCGGCACCCTGCTGGAAAGAGCCAAACTCAACAAGGAAGCCACCATCAAGGGAACCATCAGCGGCCTTGATCAGAGGATCAAACTCTGGCCGATCCCCCTGAGCGAAATCCAACGCAATAAGGACGTGACCTGGCAAAACAACCCGGGATACTGATCCCCGGAATCACCTTTCAACCTTTATCAATCAATCGCACAATACCACGAACAGAGGCTGCCTCAAAAGGGCAGCCTCTTCTTTTTATAACGACCCCGGGGCCGGACAGGGATTGCATCGTTGATCAGGAAAACCTCAGAGGAGCAGCCAGAGGACCCCTATGGAGATCAGGAAGCTGAGGAGTGTGGCCACGATTCCTGTTTTGAAAAATTCCCAAAAGCCAATTTTCACGCCCTCTTTTTCGGCCGATTCGATGACAATGAGGTTGGCCATGGCTCCTATGATGGTCGCATTTCCGGCCAGCGTAGAGGCCGAGGCCAGCGTGAGCCACAGGATATCCCCCGGCAGGGGCTTCAGCACCGGAAGCATCATCACCGTATAGGGAACGTTGCTCACAATCTGCGACATCAGCAGGCTCAACCCGTGAAGCCTCACGACGCCGTTCATGTCTTCGGTTAAAACCTGGGAATGGATCAGAAAATCCATGAGCCCGGCTTTCACGGCCCCTTCCACAACGATAAAGAGGGAAGAAAAGAAAAGCAGCAGCACCCAGTCGACATTTTTGATGACCCTTGAGGGCTTCACCTTACCGAAGAGAAGGATCAGCGCGGCGCCGGCCAGGGCGATGACCGGAATGGAGAGGCTGAGCAGTTTTCCGAGGAAGAAAAAGAGGACGACCCCCAGAAAAACGGGGACCGAGAATTTCATGGAACCATACTTGTATTCGAACTGCCGGGAATCTGCGGTAATGACGGTGCCATTTCTGAAATGGGAGCGGTAAAACCATTTCACCACAAAGACGGTCATCGCCATTCCCAGAAGGGAGACTGGCAAAAGCCTGAAGAAAAAGGTGGCGTAATCGATGCCTGAGGTGATCCCTATCAGCATGTTCTGGGGGTTTCCGGTGATGGTCATGGCGCTTCCGATGTTGGAAGAGAGGATCTCGGCAATCAGATAAGGAACGGGATTTATCCTGGAAGCCCTGCAAATGGCGATAATGACGGGAGTGAAAAGCAGCACCACGGCATCATTCACCAGAAAGGCGCTGGCCACGCCGGTCACAAAGGTAATGATGATCAGCAGCCGGAAAGGGGTCTTTGACCAGGAGAGGGTTTTTTCGGCGATCAGGGAGAAAAAGCCGTCGAGTTGAAGTGTCGAAATGATGATCATCATTCCCAGGAGCAGGGCGATGGTATTGTAATCGATAGCCCGTACGGCCTCCCCCAGGTCGAGGACGCCGAACAGGATCATGGCGATGGCGCCGAAAAACGCCGCCGAAGGTCTGTCCACGTTGATCTTCGGCAGACGGGTGAAGATAATCCCCACATAGGTGAAGATAAAAATGAATAATGCGGTCAGCTGCATAAATCAGATTTGGTTGAAGGCAGGCCTGTGATTCATGACAGGGAATAGAGCAGTTGGTCAAGCATGATGGGGACTTCATCGCGGGGAATGCCGCGGGCCGACAGATAACGGAGGTCTTCGGTGAAAGCAGCCAAGAACTCCTCAACGGTGAAGCCTCCCGTTTTGATGGAAAGCCGGTAGTATTCCAGGGCCGGCTCCCGTTTTCCCAGGGCCCACTGAACATGTCCCATGTTCATCAGGTCAAACTTGTCGGGTTCATCCTCCATCAGTTTCAGGTAATACTTCCCGGCCTGTTCTGTTTTTCCCGACATGAAGGAACTCCAGGCAATGGGCCTCCACACCTTTTTATTTCCGGGAGCCAGGTATTCGATCTTGAAGAAGGCATTCAGGGCTTCCTGATAGGCACCGGTTTCGCTGTAACAGTAACCCAGGGCATAGATGGTACTCAGGTTGCCGGGTTCGAGGTCATCGAGGGTTTGGTACACTTTCAGGGCCTCCTCGGTGCGTTTCAGGTTTCTGCAGCAGAGGGCGATCTTTTTCAGGTTCCAGATTCTGTTCACCTCAAAAAGCTCGGCTTTCCGGTAAAAGGAAAGAGCCTTCTCATAGCGGCCCAGCTTCTGATGGCAATAGGCCGCCTTCTGCAGGGCCTCTCCGTCAGGTTCTCCCGACATTCCGTAAACCTCCAGGGCCTCCTCAAAATAACCCTTCTCAAAATAGAACTCCGCCAGTTTCCTGATCATCGCAGGACGATCCTCCAGAATACGACGAAAAGCACTGCTGTTGTGGAAATCGAATTTCCGGCTGAAAACATCGTCGAAATCATTCCGGGAAGGATGGAGACGGTAGAAGCGGTAAAGGTCCTGGATGTACTGGTTTGAGACAATGCCATCCTTCTTGTCGGGTGAAAGCATCTTCTCCTCCTTTTCCAGTTCCTGGAGCTGCTCCATTTCGGCCTGCAGGAAACCGGCAAGCATGTTGCGGGCTTCTCCCGTGATATGCCTGACCATCAGGCTGAAGGAATACTTATCGGAATTGCACAGGAGGGGCGAGCTGAGCAGGGCTTCCGTGATGCTGGCCCGGGAGTCTTCGGTATCTTCCTCTGTCGCCCCGGGAATGCCGGGATGGCCGGGGAAAAAAGGAACGAACCAGTTGACCATCTCATGGAAGAAAGGGAAGGTTTTGAACATGCCGAAGGAGGCCAGGAAGACGTCGGCACCTTCGGTTTGCATACGGGCCATCTCCTCCATCTTGTCGATCAGTCCGGGTGATTCATCGAAAAGCGCACTCCATTCGGGATTCCGGTCATCAGATGATTCGGCTTCCAGAAGATTGTCGAGATTGAACTTATTCCTGATATTGGGGGAGAGGCGGATCATTTCGGGGATGATCTCCTCCTGAATTTTCTGTTTGATTTTCTCCGTTTCCCTGCTTCCCAGAAGCTGAAGCATGATTTTCTCCACGTTTCTGTTAAAGGGGGGATCTTCATTCATCATTTCAAAACGGAGCTGCACCCGGGGGAAGAACTCCATGAGGCGATCATATTGACAGAGGGCCAGGAGGAAACCGGTGAGGCACCGCTGGCTGAGCAGCAGGTTGGTGCGGTTTCTTTCATAGAGGTCGAGGTGAAGCTCCATTTTGGCCTCATCAAAACAACGAAGAAGGCTGAATGTCAGGGCAGTGACCAGCACAGAGCGACATTCGGCGGGGAGGGCGTCGCCCTCAAAGAGGGTCGTGATAAAGGTCCTCTCATCCTCGCCCATTTTGTCGGTAAGTACAAGGCGGTGGTACAGATGCGTCATTTTCTGCCAGTATTCAGGTGATATCCGGTGGGTTTTCTCAGGGTTCTCTCCGGGGTCGTTCTCCGGACTGTGCGCCTGAAGTTCGGCCAGATCTTTCAGGAAAAGAGCCGGATCAGAGAGGGGAAGAAATTCCGTGGAGCGCTTTTTCTGGTAATAGAAGGAGCCGGCATGGGCCTCCAGCCAGTTTTCCCTGATTCTGACGGTGAGTTCAAAGAGGGAGCGCACCAGGTGAAGGTAGATCTTCCCGCGCTCCGGGTCCTCCACCCCTTCCACAGTATACTTCCTGATAAACCGGTAGGTCTCCTCAAGGTCATACACCCTGTCGGAGAATTCTCCCTGCCGGGTATCGGCCGTCAGTTGCCTGACCATAGAAAAAGCCTGCTTCAGTTTCTTTTCTGAAAGGAGCTGGCATATTTCCCCATACACAATGTTCAATTCGCTTTCAGTCATACTTTCAGAATTATCTCCCAATACAAAGGTAGGCTTATTGCGTGAAAACCTGCTTCACAAAGGGGAGCAATTCAGCAGGATCATCGGCCAGAAAATCGGGATGAAGTGAAGTGAGGAGGTCCCTGCTGTTCAGTCCCCAGCTCACGGCAATGACCCTGATTCCGGCTTTCCTGCAAGCCTCGATATCGCGGGTTTCATCCCCCACATAGACGATTTGTTGACGCTCTATATTCTCGCGACCCAGCATGCGCGTGATCACCTTGTCTTTGCCAAAGATGCTTTTCCCGCTGTAGATGAAATCCATGATGCCCGACAAGGATTTATGATCAAGGAACTTCATGACATTCTCCCTGGAATTGGAGGTCAGAACGCCCAGAGAGTAGCCGGCGTTCCTGAGACTCTCCAGGGCAGCGCCCATCCCTTTTGCCAGTGCGGTTTCCGCAATATGGTGATTCAGCTCCTTCTGCATCCTGAGCAACAAGGCCATCAATCTGAGATGGGAGAGGCCAAAAGATTTCAGAAACTCCTGAGGCTTCCGGGAGCGCAGCACTTCCACCTCCTCCTTGCTGACATTCTGCAAGTTGTACTCGGGAGCTATGCGGTTGTAAATGGCAAAGGCGAGCTCCAGGGTGTCGGCGATGGTCCCGTCAAAATCAAACACTACATATTTCCTGTCACACATCATCAGTTGACTTTTTCGAACAGAATAATCCGGGGGGAATTCCACTGTCATTACCGGCTTTCCCAAGTATCGATCCACAATAGGAAACGACCATAACAAATATACGATTTAACGGGGTTCCTGCTCTTCCCGTTTGGCGGGGGCCGCCTTTCCTTAACCTAATCTTTATCTGATATAAGCCTCATCTACGCTTTAACAGCGCGGGCCTGCCGTTCAGGTTTGCTTTTTATAATCACCCGATTATATCACCCATGTCGGAATTCATGTGGGGAACAACCGGTTTATCCATGCCTCCTCCTCCCAGGGGGTGACGATCACTCCGCTTGATAATCCCTGGTGGAGCCAGCGGTTTGTCTTCGGAACCAGGGTTTTCTGATCATTGAGGTTCCTTTCATCTCAGAGTGTAACCATTCACTCCGGAACCGCACTGAACCGGACTCCCGGCAGTTCCCGGGCCTGTCCGTTATGCACCTCTATGGGGATGAAGGTGAACATCCATTTCCACGACTCCCCGCCCTGCGGAACCTTCAGCAATACCTGGTTCCATCCTTTTTTCAGACTGATTTTTGAAGGTTCCCGGAAGGAGTAGTTTTCATCTTCAAAAGGAATTTCGTCACTGGCGGCGGCCATGCCCGGGTTTTTCCACACCGGGGGATCGACCGTCACACCGTTCACCCACACCCGGGGCCGGGTGGTATGCCATTCGCCCTGTTGGGGAAAGGGGCCTCCCCTGCGGCCTGCCGACCGCGACCAGTCATAAAAACCGATCCAGCAGTCAGCCTCCTGATCACGGGGCGACCAAATACGGGTCGTCGCGTATACGGTTCCCTGCCTTTGCTCAAACCAGGAGGGGAATCCGAAGAAGTGACGGATATGGATGGTTCCGCCATAATAGGGACCGGTCCAGGCATATTCCTGGTCGTCGATGAGGTAAGTCTCCATCAGGGTATCCTCCACGGCAAATTTCCGGCTGACCTCCCCGCCATGGTCAAAGGGCCCGATGATTTTCCAGGCGATTCCGGTTTGTTTTACGTAGGGGAATGGTTTATCGCTGAAGTAGAGGTCACGGTGTCGCACCAGCCGCTCCTCGAACTCCCTGAATTGGGCAAAAAGGGAATCCCCGGGAAGGGGCAGCCTGGCGAGGTAACTTTCGCCGAAGTCCGCCGGCTGGCCTTTCCAGGAGGTCTCGCTGTAGGTCACTATTCCGGGGTAGACCGGATTCTGGGTGATGATTTTTTGTTCGTCACTGACCAGGTTGTCATTCCAGCAGCAGAGGATGCCGCCCAGGCGCAGGGAGTCGCCGTGGGGCGCCCCGCCGATCCTGTCGAAGTAGAGCTGATAGATTCCGGCCAGGGGGTCGAGATGGTTGAGGTAGTTGAGGCGTGAGTCGAGGTACCGGTGGCCTGGCCGCGGGTGGCCGTTGGAAGACCAGAGCTGCGTGATGGAGATGGTGTCGCCCTCAATGGGTTGCCCCGGGCGCCATACCATGACCTCCCTGCCGTTCTCCCTGACCCTGGCGACCAGATGGGGCAAAAGACCGGGCTCCGGCCGCTCATAGTCATGCCACACCTCATCGGTGCCCAGGTGGATGTAGGGCATTTCTTCCGCCGGAACCAGCGCACACAACTCATCAATCAGGTCCGTCAGAATGGTCTTCACCCGGGGATCCTGCATGGCCTCAATGCCCAATGCCTTCCGGAAAGCTTCCGAGTGCCCGGGCACATCAAACTCGGGAACCAGGGTGATGTGGCGCTCGCGGCAATATTTCACCAGATCGGCAAACTCCTCCCGGGTATAGTATTTCCCGGGCCACCGGCTCATGGAGGATGAATCCCTGAGCTGTGGATACAGTTTGCTTTCGAGGCGCCAGCCGGGGTTGTCGGTCACATGAAAATGGAACAGGTTGAACTTGTATGCCGCCAGCACGTCGATCTGCTCCTTGAGAAAGGACAGCGACATATAATTGCGGCCCACGTCCTGCATGAATCCGCGGATGGCAAAGGCAGGCCAGTCGGTGATACTGCACCCGGCAATGATGGTTTTCCCGTTCCGGGTGGTGGTCAGTTGTCTCAGGGTCTGCTCACCCCGGAATAATCCCGTGGCGGTGGTGGCCTCAAGAATGACCGAGTCGCGGGTGACCACGAGAAGGTATCCCTCATCGTGATGCCGGGGAACACCAGGCAGATCCTCCCTCAGCCTTCTGATCATTCGGGCCTCGTCACCACCGGCCGTAAAGTCATCGCCGGTCCAGACAACCGTCTGCGGCATTGGAATCAACGCAGGCACCTCAACATCAGCTTTCCGGCAACCAATCAACAACAGGAACACGAGGAGGAAGGCTCCCTGACACCTGAAGCGTTTCGAAATATGGAATGGCTCTTGCATGTGGTCAAGTACTAATTTCACATTTAATTATCTATCAGGCTGTTTTCCTGTACTTTCGCACAGCCATGAGGGTAAAGGCCGCCGCAATGGCCAGCAGGGCCAGAATATCGCCGCTGATATCGCTGATGGTGGATCCCTTGAGCATGATCATCCGGTTGATGCGCATGATATAGGCGACAGGGTTCAGCAGGTTGAGTTTCTGGGCCCACACGGGCATACTCTCCATGGGCGTGAAAATACCGCTCATCAGCATAAAGATAATCAGAAAGAAAAAACCGGCAAACATAAATTGCTGTTGGGAGTCTGAAAAAGTGGAAATAAACAGGGCCATTCCCAGTGCGGCGATCAGGAAAATGAAAGAACAGAGGAAGAGCAGGGGTGCGCTTCCCTCGAAGGGCATGCCAAAAGTCACCATGCCCACGATGATTCCCAATCCCAGGTCAAAGAGCCCGATGATCAGGAAGGGGACCATCTTGGCGGTGATGAACTGGATTTTTCTCACCGGGGTGACATTGATCTGCTCAATGGTGCCGCTCTCCTTCTCCTTGACCATATTCAGTCCGGCCAGTACAAATCCTATGGCGGCCACCAGAATGCCCAGCACCCCGGGGAGCATGTAATATTTGTAATTGAGCAACTCGTTGTACCAGTAACGGCCTGAGATCTGAATCTGCGGAATGGAGGAAAAGGAGGTGGGGCTCATTTTCCGGGCCAGGAGGTTCATGTTGTAATCCCTGATGACTCCGCTGATATACCCCCACGAAAGGCTGGCCTGGGAGGCGTTGATCGCATTGGCCGACACCATGAGGCCCGTGGGAATCCCCATGCCGATGTTTTTCCCGAAATCACGCGGAATCTGAAGGATCAGGTCACACCTTCCCTGGTGCATCTGTTGCTGGGCTTCATCCTCCGATAACGTGGCATGGGTGACGTAGAAAAAGGGGGACCCTTCGAGCTGCGAGACCAGCGCCCGCGATTCAACACTCCGGTCCCTGTCGATAATCGACATCTTCACATTCCTGATCTCGAAGGTGACCGCCGGAACCAGGATCAGCATCTGTACAATGGGAATGGCAAAAATGGCCTTCCCGATGAACTTGTCCCTGAAGATCTGGATGAACTCTTTCCGTATCAGATAGCCTGTGGTTCTCATGAATATCCTCCTGCCGTTATTGAAGCCTGGTTTTAAAACTTTTGATGCTCAGCCCGATAAAGGCCAGCGTAAACAGGGCCAGAATCAGTGTTTCCTTCCAGATGGTGAGAAAGCCTGTCCCTTTGATCATGATATTCTTGATGATGACGATGAAATACCGGGGGGGCATCACGGCGCTCACCCACTGGTAAACGTCGGGCATGCTCTCGACGGGGAATATAAATCCCGAGAGCAGCACCGTGGGGAGCATTCCGCCTACCAGGGTGATGAAGATGGCCTGCTGCATGTTTTTGGCCACCGAAGAGATCAGGATGCCCAGCGAGAGGCTCATCAGGATGTAAAGCATCAGTTCGGCCAGGAGCAGGAGAAAACTCCCCCTGACGGCCAGTCCGAAGATCAGCCATGAGAGCAGGATGATCAGCAGGGCATCGACAAGAGAGAGGAAGAAATAGGGGATCACTTTCCCCATGATGATCTGGATGGGTTTCAGCGGGGAGACCAGCAGCACCTCCATGGTGCCGAACTCCTTTTCGCGGGTCAGGGTAATGGAGGTCATCAGCGCGCAAATCAAGATCATGATCATGGTGATAAGTCCGGGTACGAACATATACTGGCTTTTCAGGGAAGGGTTATAGATCATGCGGATTTCGGGCTGCACCAGCAGGGATCCGGTGATGGCTCCGGCCGCCAGTTCCCTGTTGAAATCGGCCACGATGGAAGAGATGTAATGGGTGGTTTGGGTAGCCACGTTGGGTTCTGAGGCATCGGTGATGATATGAAGGGTTGCCGTGCCTTCGCCGGTCAGTTTTCTTTCGAAGCCCTCCTCAAAGATAATGACCGCCCTGGTGTTTTTTCCCCTGAGGGCCTGGTCGGCCCCGGCATAACCGGTCAGGTCATCGCCCCTGATGAAAAAGCCTGAAGAGGAGATTTTCGCGGCGATTTTCCGTGTCGTCTCATCGTGCGACAGGTCAAGGAAGGAGACCCGGGCATCCTTCAGCTCGGTACTGATGACAAAACCGAAGAGCAGGGTCAGGATGGTGGGAATCCCGAAGAGGATGATCATCGTCAGGTAATCCCTGAAGATGTGGGTGAACTCTTTTTTGACAAATCCTGTAAAGCGGGTCATAGGGCGGTTTTTGAGGGGCGGGCGATTTTAACGAAGACCTCTTCGACCGAGGACGCCCGGTAAGCGTTCTTCAGCCGTGCGGGGGTATCGAGGGCCACGATTTTCCCTTCGTTCATGATGGAAATCCTGTCGCAGTATTCAGCCTCATCCATGTAGTGGGTGGTCACGAAGACGGTGATTCCCCGGGAGGAGGCTTCATAGATCATCTCCCAGAACTGGCGCCGGGCCACGGGGTCCACCCCGCCGGTAGGTTCATCGAGGAAGACGATGCGGGGTTCGTGGAGAACAGCCACGGCAAAGGCGAGTTTTTGTTTTAACCCCAGGGGAAGGTCATCGATCAGCCTGTTGCCGTACTCTCCGAAATTGAGCCGGTCGAGAAGGTCGGCCATCCTTTCCCTGATGAGCTTCTTCTTCATGCCGTAAATGCCGCCGTAAAGGGTGATGTTCTCCCTGACCGTGAGATCGCCGTAGAGGGAGAACTTCTGGCACATGTAACCGATGTTCTTTTTGATCTCCTCGGGTTCCCTGACGGCGTCAAAGCCTGCCACGACCACCTTCCCCGAAGTGGGCTGCGACAGTCCCGACAATATTCTGATGGCGGTGGTCTTACCGGCGCCGTTGGCTCCCAGGAAGCCAAAGATCTCGCCTTCGTACACCTCAAAATTGAGATCGTCGTTGGCGGTGAAGTTCCCGAATTTCTTCACCAGGTTGTTCACGGTGATGACCGCCCTCTTCTCCATGATATTCTCTCTTTGTATCGGTTACATAACCTCCTGATCACTGTCCATGAGTTCGAGGAACCGGTCCTCAATGCCAGCGCTGATTTCACTGATGGTGACCCCGGTGAGGCCCCTGCCCCCGAGAAACCGGGAGAGCAGGCGTTCCTGGCCGTCCTCCCTGAAGGTCACATGGACGGCATCGCCGAAGGGGTAAGCCGTATGGGTTCCCGGGAACTCCCGCAAGGCGAGGATCAGCTGGTATTTCTCAGCAGCTTTCACGCTGAATAGTATCCTGCTGAAGCCCTCCGTGACCTTTTCGGGCCGGTCGGTCAGCAGGAGCCTCCCCTCCTGGATCAGGGCTACCCTGTCACAGCGCATGGCCTCATCCATGTAAGGGGTGGAAACGATGACCGTGATGCGGTGCTCCCTGAGCTGACGGAGCATTTCCCAGAATTCCGTGCGGGAAACGGCATCGACACCGGTGGTAGGTTCATCGAGGACGAGCAACCGAGGCCGGTGGATCAGGGCGCACGACAGGGCGAGTTTTTGCTTCATCCCCCCGGAAAGCTGTCCCGCCAGCCGCTTTCTGAAGGGCTCGATATGGGAATAGATGTCCCTGATCAGGTCGTAATTCTCCTTCACGGAGGTTCCGAAGACAGAAGCGTAAAAATTCAGGTTTTCCTCGACCGACAGGTCCATGTAGAGGCTGAACCTTCCGGGCATATAACCGATCAGGGTGCGCAGTTTCCGGTAATCCTTCACGCCGTCATACCCCAGGAGGGTCATCGTTCCCTCATCGGGGAGGAAGAGAGTGGTGATAATCCTGAAGAGCGTGGTTTTCCCGGCACCATCGGGGCCGATAAAGCCGAAGATCTCTCCTTCGTCAGCATCAAAGGAGATATTCTTCAGGGCCTCGCGTTCCCCGAACCTTTTTCCGATTCCCCGGGCGATGATGGCTTTTGTCGTCATATCAGAAGATGGCTTCTCCGGGCATCCCCGATTTCAGGGTACCGTCATTCTTCACCTCTATGGTCACGGCATAGACCAGGGTGACCCGTTCTTCCTTGGTCTGGATGATCTTGGGGGTGAATTCCGCCTTATCGGCGATGTGGCTGATGGTTCCCGGAAAACTCCTGTACCCCTTTTCCCCCTCATCGATTCTCACGGTACAGGAAGCGCCTGTTTGGAGATTCCCCAGCTGTGCACCTGATACATAGACTTTTAGTCGGACCACCGAGAGGTCGGCGATTTTCACCAGGGGTCTGCCGGCGGCAGTCATCTCCCCTGCTTCGGCATATTTCTCCAGTATGGTCCCCCCCAGTGGGGCGGGAATGCTACTCCTGCGAATCTGCTCCCCGAGGGTGGCTTTTTTGGCTTCGAGCACCGCCAATTCCGCGGAAATGGGACCTTTCTGGGTGTTGTTGGCAGCCATCTGCCGGCGAAGGACAGCCACCTGGCCCGTCAGGTCGTCGTACTGCTTCTGTGGTGCTGCGTCCTCTTTCAGCATGTTGGCGATACGGGAAATGTTCACGTCGAGGTTGGCGATCTGCTGGCTGAGAACCGCATTCTGCGCTTCCACGGGCGTCAGGCGGCTTCTGACGCTCTTCATGGCGGCATCGATCTCTCTCATCTGCAGGAAAAAAAGCGTGGTGTCGACCAGGGCCACGGGAGCACCGGCCGCTATGGCAGTCCCCTCCCTGACATCGAAGCGGAGGATGCGGCCGCTGGTTTCCGCCGAGACCGTCACTTCGGTCACCTCAAAAGTCCCAAAGGCATCAGCCTGGGCTGACTCCTTATGACATCCGGCCATCGCCAGGGCGGCGGCCAGTAAAATTAAAAACCGAATCATCTGTTTGAAGTATTTAGTTGTACGCCACTGATATTGAGGTATTCGACCCTGGCCATGACTAGGGAGATCTTATGGATTTCATGGTTGATGAGCGCCTGCTTCTCGGTATTAAGTTCGTTGAGGTAATCGGTGGCGGTGATGGTCCCGTTGGCGTACTGTGATTCCGCGGCGGCGGTGATCTTCTTCCTGAGGCCGATAATTCCGGCATCGGTCGCCACCAGGGCCTCCAGGCTGGAAATCTCGGCACTCTTCGCCTCCAGGAGCCGTTCGAGGTTCCCGGTCAGATCCTGTTTGCGCCCTTCCAGCAATTCCTGCTGAAGCGCCACCACCTTCTTCTCATTTTTGACTTTATCCCAATCCCAGATCGTCCATTTTACCCCGGCACCAACGATGTAATAAGGGGCGAATTCATCCTTGAAGAAGTTACTGCCGGGAGGGTTGCCGTACCCCAGGGTGGCGAATCCGAAGGCTTTGGGCATTCTCTTGCTGCCGATCACCTTATGTGAGGCCTCCAGCTGTTCCTTTTTCAGGTCAAAGATTTCGAGTTCGGGACGTGAGATTTCGCGCGTGAGGCTGTTTTCCACACGGGGAAGCGTCAATACCGTGGCGGTGTCGGTCTCTATTCCCGTCAAATCCGACAATATCCTCAACAGGGAAGCCTTGCGGATCCTGTTTTCGGTCAATTGCTGTTCCAGTCTGAGTTTTTCAGAGGAGAGCACGTCGATGCCGGAAGGCAGGAAGAGCCCGTTCTCCACTGCCGAACGGAGTGAAGTGATCCTTTTGACAATGATATCGAGATAAGTGGCCAGCAGTTCCCTTTGCCGGTCAAGAAGGAGCAGGTTGAAATAACTGTTGTTGATCTGGCTGCGCAAAGCGTAAAGATCGGCTTCGGTTTGTTTCCCGTTGATGGCCAGGGTGCTTTTTTCCAAAGCCCTGGCTCCTTTTACCGCCCCTCCGTCATAGATCATCTGGTTGATCTCCAGGTTGACCTTGTATTGCTCGTGGGGCACGGGGGAAATAAGGGACCCGATTCCCGGGATGGGCAGAGACCCCATCACCCCGGAGAGGTCGACCACCGAGGAGTTATAGACCACATTACCGGTGACATCAAGGGAGGGAAGCCATCCCTTGGCCATGACGGCATCTTTCAACTGCCATACCGCGTTATGCACCTCCTTCTCCCCAGCAACAGGAGAAGCAGAGCAGGCGCTTTCATAACACTCGCCCAGTGTAAGCACCCTTTGTCCAAATGATGCGGTCACCCCCGGAATCAGGCTCCACAAAAGAAATACAGCTTTTAAATTAACCCTTGTCATGGCTCAGTTTTATAAGGTCTGTTCATCGCAATGTCAGAAAAGGTGCAGGGAAGATCACGCCCGCGCCCTGAAAAGCATTTTTCACGAGGCCGTTGGCGGGGATCCTTCCGGAAGGGGCGCCCGGGTGATGGCCCTGACCATCAGATCGGCGGCAAATGTTTTCCGCTTTTCGATATAGTCATCAAACCCGACCCCCCACTTCTCCAGGATGACGGAAATAAGGCCCCGGGCGGCAAAGGGGAAAACAGTCAGGGAAGCAATGGACGTCATTAACTGGGGAAAGACTTCACGGGTGATCTGGTACTTCACAAACTCATCATGGTGCTGCCTTTCCAGGGTCTCCCACAACCCAGCGATATTGATATTCTCCAACAGTGCACGGAAGCGTTCGGGATGACGGTTCACCTCATTCAGGATGAAGCCGGGAAGCCGTGGATTGCTTCTGAGCAACTCTATATGCTCGTTGAAGTAAAACCTGATTTTTTCTTCCAGGGAGAGATGTTCATCGAAGACCGGGGCAAACCGGCTGAACATCTGATGGGCTACCTTTTCAAAAACTACATTGAAAAGGCGCTCCTTGGTGCGGTAATAGTAATGGAGCAGGGACTTATTGATACCGGCCCGGTCGGCAATATCCTGCATGCGGGTACCGTCCATTCCTTTTTCAATGAAGACCTCGGTGGCGGCATCAAAGATTCTCCCTTCGGTCTGCCTGTCGTTATCTGCCATTAGGTTTGACTTTGTAATTTAACTTCTAAATTAAACCATTTTATTTAACTATTTAGTCAAACCACCAAAAAAAAAAATCAGCTCTGGGTTTTACCACCTCCTGATGGATAGGAAAGGCTCAGGGACCGGGGTGAACGAAAAGGAGAATTTCATCGCTGCCGGATATTAACCGGCCCATTTTTTCAATGCTATGAAGAGTTTTTGCGCCATTCTCAGGAAGCCCAGGTCGGTAAGGTGGACTCCGTCGACGGTAGCTTCGAAGTCGTCTCCTGCCAGTTGGTCTCCTTTCATCAGATGAATGTTCCGGTCTCCCCTTTTTCTCATCTCCTTATAGATACTTCTCAGTTGGCGGTTCTTTTCATACACCTGAGAAGCCACATTTTCGTCGAAGGCCCTTCGGAAATTATCAAATTGATAACCAATTTCAGAATGATATGCTATTCTTATTTTTACTACCTTTCCTGCACTTATGAATTTGTTGAACCAACATTGGGCCGAATTATAAAGAGCATTGAGTCATTTCCACAGAGAATTCACACCCGGCGCGTTATGAGAAGATTCAGGATTGAGTTGCAGGTCGCCCTGTTTGTGCTGATTATCGCGACAGCCGTTATTACTGCGGGGATTCTGGCCTACAAAAGCATGTCACAGATTGTCACTTCCATTCATCAGGAAGCCAAACCCGACAACAGGCTTTTCATCATGAAGGACCTCAACAACGACCTCTCCTCCCTGGAGAATACCGTGAGGCTGTATGTCCTGTCAGACGAAGAAGAGGAGCTCTATTTGCTGGACACCCTTCTGGTTCAGATCACCCAAAAACTGGAACTGATCAGGACTTTGCCCTTTGTTGGGAGTGATGATATCGCCCTGACCGATTCCATTGGAACTTTAGCCCTGGAAAAACAGGAGCTGTGGCAGGAGATCCTCTCCCTTCATCTGACCTGCAAGGAATCGGGGCCCACTTTTAGCGACATATATTCTAAGCTGGAACAGCAGGATATGGACACGTTAACCACTGTACGCAAAAAAAAGGGATTTATCAGGAGAGTCTTTTCCCGAAAAAAGACCACCACGGATACCGCCTACGTGGCCCGTTCACTCGACCGGAACGAAATTAAGGAAGAGGTTCAGAGCCTGGAAAATGAAATAGAGAAAAAAGGGGATAGTGAGCGAAACATTATGGCCCTGGAATCTCAAATGATAGAAAAGAACATTCTGATAACGGCCAGGCTGAACGACCTGATAGCCAAAGCCGATAAAAGAAAAGCCGACGAGTTGACGGCGAAAAGCCTCGAGGTGGACCGGCTGGCAAGAATGACGTACAAACAGCTGGCCGCCTGGTCGGCCACTGCGGTACTCCTGTTGCTGGCCGCATTGTTTGTGCTCTTCAATTATCTGAGGAAATCGAGGGCCTACCAGAAGGCGTTGCGCGATGCCCGGGAAAAAGCAGAGAACCTGGCCCATGCCAAGGAGCAATTTGCAGCCAATGTAAGTCATGAATTACGAACCCCGGTCAATGCCATTGCCGGCCTGACCGAACTGGCCCTTCAAAGGAAAATGGACGATGAAACCAAAGAGTTGGTCACCATCATTTCCAAATCTTCACAACACCTGAAGAACATCATCAATGACACCCTTGATTTTTCCAAAATAGAGGCTAAAAAGATCGTTCTGGAGTCGGTTGACTTTTCACCCGGGGAAATCTGCAATGAAGTACTCTCCATCGAAAACTATGAAGCCAGAAAAAAGGGCATAGGCCTTCACTTCCACCAGGAAGGGGTGATCCCCGAAGCACTCCTGGGAGATCCGGTAAGGTTGAAGCAGATCCTGCTGAACCTGGTTGGGAATGCCGTGAAATTCACTGACGAAGGATCGGTAAGCCTGCATCTCAGTGCCCGTGAGGCTGGCAGGAACAAGGTGAGGCTGGGTGTGGTGGTCGAAGATACCGGGATCGGCATGTCAGAAAAAGATCTCAAGGCTGTTTTTGAAGAGTTCGTTCAGGCGAAAAATGGTTCCGGCAAAAAGCAACCCGGAACCGGGCTGGGGCTTACCATTGTCAAAAAACTGGTGGAACTGCAGGGCGGGAAGATAAATATCAAGAGTGAACCGGGAAAGGGAACCCGCGTTATTTTCGACATTCCCTACAGAACAGGCGATCCGCAATACATCAGAAGAGACGAACCCGATGCGGCGCTGATCCCCGCCGCGTTGCAGCAACTCTCCATCCTGGTGGCCGACGACGACGAATACAACACATTCCTTCTCAGAAACATTTTCAGGAAATGGGGGATCTCATTCGCCGAAGCCAAAAACGGCAGGGAAGCCTTGGAGGCTGCGGCGAATCATTTTTTTGATGTTATCCTGATGGACATCCATATGCCTGAAATGAATGGTCCCGAGGCAGCAAAAATCATAAAATCACAATTTCCGCAGGTTAGAATCATCGCCGTCACCGCGACCAACGACCCCGGCGACCGGGAGGAGTGCCTGCATGCGGGAATGAGCCAGATGCTCATCAAACCCTTTTCTGCAAAAGAACTTCTTGACAGCCTGCTTCTGGGCGTCACGGCAGAACAGGCCATCTCGCCGGAGCAGGCTGAAAAAGAAGTCCTGCAACCGCCCGCCAACATCAGGGAGCTGGAATATCTGACCAACGGGGACCACCAATTTCTCAGGGAGATGATTTTGCTTTTCATCTCTTCGACAAGCAAGGCTATGGATGAAATTCAGAATGCCATCAATAACGGGGAGATGAACGGCGTTTTCGAAAATGCCCATAAGATAGCAGCATCCTGTAAACAGATCCAGGCCCAAAAACTCTATGCTTTGGTCAAACAACTGGAAGAAGAATCGCGCAAGGGAGAGCAAATGGAAACGGTAATCCCCCTTTTCCGGGCGGTGCATTCTGAAATGGCAGAAGTCCATGCATACCTTAAAAAAACCATGGAGGAAACACAACCTTAACCAAAACCCCTTATAAAGATGGAGACAAGAGCATTCAAAATATTTGTTGTGGAGGATAACGACTGGTATAACCGGTTGCTGGTGTATCATCTGTCGCTGAATCCCGACTATGAGATAGAATCTTACACAAATGGCAGGGACTGCCTTGAAAACCTGCACAAAAATCCCGATGTCATCACCCTGGATTATCGTCTTCCCGACATGCTGGGACTGGAGGTTCTGAAAAGGATAAAGTCGGAGAACGAAGAGATCCAGGTCGTGGCCATTTCAGAACAGGATGATATTGAGGTAGTGGTTGATCTGCTGAGATACGGTGCCTACGACTATATCGTCAAATCAAAGGACATCAGGGACCGTTTGTTGAATACCATTCAAAACATCAGGCAGGGCGTTCATCTGAAACGTGAAATCGTGTCGTTGAGAAATGAAGTACAGAAGAAATACAGTTACCAGAATACCATCATCGGCAGTAGTCAGGCCACCAAAAGGATCTATGGATTCATTGAAAACGCCATACGTACCAACATTACCGTAACGCTCACCGGGGAAACCGGCACCGGCAAGGAGGTGGTGGCAAAGGCCATTCACTACAACTCGAAAAGGGCGGCAAAACCTTTTGTGGCCGTGAATATGGCGGCGATTCCGGGGGAACTGACGGAAAGTGAACTTTTCGGCCATGAGAAGGGGGCCTTCACGGGGGCCAATTTCCGCAGGATCGGGAAATTCGAGGAAGCCGCAGGGGGAACCCTTTTCCTGGATGAGATCGCTGAAATGGATATCACCCTCCAGGCTAAGCTGTTACGGGCATTGCAGGAAAAAGAGATTGTCAGGGTGGGCAGCAACAAACCGGTAAAAACCGACTGCCGCATCATTGCGGCAACCAACATTAACCTGCAGGAGGCCGTCCTGGGCGGGCGATTCAGGCAAGATCTCTACTACCGCCTATACGGGTTGCAGATCGAACTTCCGCCCCTGAGGGAAAGAGGAAACGATATTATCCTTTTGTCGCGGCATTTCATTCAAGAATTCTGCACTGAAAACAACCTCCCTGAAAAATCACTGACCAAGGCAGCCGCCGACAAACTTCTTACCTACGCCTTCCCCGGAAATGTCAGGGAATTGAAATCGGTCATCGAACTGGCCGTTGCGCTTTCCATAGATGATGCCATCACGGGAGAGAATATCGTTCTGAGCAACGAAGTCCTGATGAATGAACGCCCCGATAAGGAAATGACCCTGCGCGAATATGATATTCATATCGTAAAAGGGTACCTTGAGAAGTACAAAAACGACATCAAACTGGTGGCACAAAAGCTCGACATAGGGGTGGCCACGATTTACAGGATGCTCAAGGAACGGAAATAACCCGGCTACCCTCCCGACCTGTAGGGTGATCCCGGAAAGCTATCAATTTGATAAATCCCTGTCATAATGATAGCTCAATTCCATTGTGCTCAATCTCTATCTCATTGGCTGACTGCGCTATATCCCCTCATCTCCCCGTTGGCTTGATGTTTGCATTCTTCCGTTAAAGAGATGATCAAAGATATTTACACAACTCTAACAAAAGGTTCCCTGCCAGTAAGTACTGAGATTCAGTTTAACAGAGTCCCTAAGAATCCGGGCTTACTGGCATTTTTTGAAACAGGTGTTAAAATCATATAAATTCCTCCTGGGATTTACCCTTAACCGAAAAAGTGAAAGTTTAAAAGGGGTTTCAGAAATGAGGCCTCTTTTTAGTTGTTCTGTTTTCCCCGGGATCCTGAAAAAAGGTGGTTTTTGCCCTTGCTCCCGATAGCAGGGCGGCCATGTCCAGGCGCAATCCCTTTTTTATTCCGGTGCAATGAGCTATCTTGCAGGAAGGAATTTCCAGGGCTGACCGGTATAATGACCTGTAAAATGGACTTACGGATGTGAAAGATCAGACAATAATTGACTATATGACTGTACAACAGGGCATTAGCCCTCATATTAGAATATAAAGAACGGGTATGGCAAGGGGAGAGCTTGAAATCACAATTCCGCTCGAAGGGGTTGACAACGAACACAATGCCCTGATCGTGACCCACGCACTGGCGCGTATCAGGGGCATTGACTCGTGCCGGGTGGAGGTCAACAATAAGCGGGCATTGCTCATCACTCAAAATATGGCGGCCATTTCAGAAGCGGTCAAAGTCATCAGGGCCCTGGGATACGAAGTGCCCACGGTGATAAAAAGCTTTGATGTGCTGGAAATGAGCTGTGCCGCCTGTGCGGTAAGTGTGGAAACCATGCTGACATCCGTGCCTGGTGTGGTAAAAGCCGGCATCAATTACGCCACGGCATCGGCCACGGTGGAATTCATTCCGGAAGTGGTCAGGGCCGAAGCACTGAAAAAAGCCGTTCAAAGCATAGGCTACGACCTGCTTATCGAAGATAATCAGGCCTCGGGGGAAACCGCAGAATCCTTCCGCCAGAAAAAATATCACCAGTTGAAGCGCCGGACCTTCCTGGCCCTGGCATTTTCCCTTCCGTTACTGGTCATCGGAATGTTTTTCATGGATATGCCCTATGCCAACTGGATCATGTGGGCGCTGAGCACGCCGGTACTGGTATGGCTGGGCCGTGGCTTTTTCATCAACGCCTGGAAACAGTTGCGTCACCGGTCGGCCGGAATGGATACCCTGGTCGCCCTGAGTACGGGCGTCGCCTATACTTTCAGCGTTTTCAACACCCTCTTTCCGCAGTTCTGGCACCAAAGGGGATTGCATGCCCATGTATATTTCGAGGCGGCGGCGGTAATCATCGCTTTCATCCTGCTGGGCAGGTTTCTGGAAGAAAAAGCCAAAGCCGGGACCTCATCTGCCATCAAAAAGCTGATGGGGTTGCAACCCTCCACGGTTACGGTGGTCAACCCCGATGGAAGTTTCGATGAGACAGCCATTGAAAATGTGGAACCCGGAAATATCATCGTGGTGAAACCGGGCGGGAAAATTGCCGTGGATGGAACGGTGACTGAAGGAAACTCGTGGGTGGATGAGAGCATGCTGAGCGGAGAACCGTTGCCCGTGCTGAAAAAAGAAAACGACAGGGTTTTTTCCGGAACCATCAATCAAAAGGGGAGTTTCCGCTTTAAGGCCGAACAGGTGGGAGGAGATACCATGCTGTCCCATATCATTAGAATGGTGCAGGATGCCCAGGGGAGTAAAGCCCCCGTGCAGAAACTGGTGGATAAGATCGCCGGCATTTTTGTGCCTGTGGTCATCATGATCGCCCTGGCTGCCTTCGTTATATGGAACCTGTTGGGCGGTGAAGAGGCCTTCACCCAGGGCCTGCTGGCGTTGATCACGGTTTTGGTCATTGCGTGCCCATGTGCCCTGGGACTGGCCACCCCTACGGCCATCATGGTGGGAGTAGGCAAAGCAGCCGAAAAGGGAATTCTGATCAAGGATGCCGAAAGCCTGGAGATATCGCGGAAGGTGAATGTCGTGGTCCTCGATAAAACAGGAACGGTCACCGAAGGTAAACCTAAAGTGACCAATGAATTCTGGACAGACGAAGCGCCGCAACTGAAACATATCCTATTCAGTATTGAAAAACTGTCGGAACACCCATTGGCTGAGGCAGTGGTGAACCACTTGCAGGGTCATAGCAACTTGAAAATTGCTGACTTTGAAAGCATTACCGGCATGGGAGCCCGGGCGGTGGTGGATGGTGAAACCTATACCATCGGAAACAAAAGATTGATCCGGGAAAACAATATAAGTTTTGACGGGGAGGTGTCGGAGAAGGTAAGACAATGGGCCCTCGAAGCTAAAACAGTGATCTGGTTTGCCCGTCGGGGAAAAACGGTAGCAGTTCTGGCGGTTTCCGATCCTATTAAGGAGACCTCCCGGGGAGCTGTGGCGGCGTTACAAAATGCGGGGATCGAAGTGTATATGCTTACGGGAGACCAGGAAACAACAGCCGAAGCAATTGCCACGCAGGCAGGTATCAGCCATTTCAGGGCCGGGGTGTTGCCCGCAGAAAAGGAGAATTTCGTGAAAGAGCTGCAGAAGCAGGGAAAAATCGTGGCCATGGTGGGCGATGGCATCAACGACAGTTCTGCTCTGGCCCGCGCCGATGTGAGTATAGCCATGGGAAAAGGGAGCGACATCGCCATGGATGTGGCCACGATGACCATCATTTCATCAGACCTGGGAAAGATTCCGGAGGCCATAAGGCTGTCGCAGGCCACCGTGAGAACCATCAGGGAGAACCTCTTCTGGGCATTTTTCTACAACCTCATTGCCATTCCTGTGGCTGCCGGAATACTATACCCCATCAACGGCTTTTTACTGAATCCCATGATGGCCGGTGCTGCGATGGCTTTAAGCAGTGTAAGCGTGGTGAGCAACAGCCTCCGGCTCAAATGGAAAAAATGAAAAAATGGGGTCATCCTGCAAAATAACCGGAATCCGTGCAACAACTTCCGCAGTAAGGTTGTTATAGTTTAGTAAGCTTTCACAGGATAGAGAGTGTTCATTTAAAACCATTCATGATGAGTGCCGACAACAAAACCCTACGGTTCAAGACCAATATCAAATGTGGCGGCTGCGTGGCCACGGTATCGCCCTTTCTGAATGCTGCCCGGGGAATCAGTCACTGGGAGGTTGACACGGCCGGAATGAACAAAACCCTAACGGTTCATTCCTCAGGAATCACCGAAGAAGAGATCATCAGAATCGTGCAGGAGGCAGGATACAAAATTGAGGCGCTCCCATAGTGGTCAGGGGTGCGACCACCTCCTTCCCGCAGGCTGAATGAACCCTGCTTTCTGTGATGACTCACCCGCGCCAGTGGTTGGCCACTTTATTCAGGACAGGACCGCACGACTCTGTTCCACAGTAGTCCTCAATGACTCACTCCCGTTTTCCCAGCTTGAGCCGGGCAATTTCCCCGACCAGTTTCTCATTCGTTTTCATTAACTGGTTGTTTTCTGCTTTTGCTTCTAACCTCGCATTTACCAGGTCGATGCGTAAACCCCGTGATTGATCAAGTTGTTGCTCTAACAAACGCTGTAAATCAAGAAGTTCGTTTTCCTTTCTCTTTAATTCCGAAATGTCGGTTGCAATAAGGATATAACAATCCCCCAGAAGATAAGGAGGTAAAAGGTGAAGAGATAGCTTAAGGTGTAATCCGTTGGTTAAGGATATAGTCAGTTCATCATTTGTATGCTGCAACATTTGAGTCAGCAGGTTTTCAAAGCTGGGTTTATCTTCCGGAGCGACAAACCGGTTAAAGTAGGCACCGATGGCGTCTTCAAGCGGTTCGTTTACAAATTCAGCAAATTTTTGATTACAGTAGAGGATGATCCCGTCTTTGGTAAGCGTTACCGCTCCCTCATTCATCTCTTCGATGAAAGTCCGGTAGGGCGTTTCAGCTGAATTGATTGAATAGACTTGTTCACCTTTATCCCCGGAAACCACAATCGCATCCACTTCGCCGCTTCGGATGGCCATCAGCGTGCTTTCAAGTTCACCCAGGCGGGACTGTAATTCCTCATTTTCTATAATAAGCTGTTCTTTCGATTTGTGCATTACCCTGCTTATTTAATGTGTTCAATTGTTAATCGGTTTCTATTGACCCTGGTGTTGCTGTATTTCTTTCAGGTCTAATCCCAGAAGAACCTTTTCGATGTTTGACATATCCCCTATAATTCGCCGGAACGGAAGGGGATGTTTCTTAATCAGTGTCGGGGCTGCAATGATCTGTTCATTCAAAGCCAGATCAGGCTTTTGATACAGGTCAATCACCTCAAGTTCATACCGGCCCTTGAGATATTCTTCACAAATCTGCTTCAGGTTTTTTATGGCTAAAACCGACCGGCTGGTGGCACCCGTTATAAACAGACGTAAAACATATTTGTCATTGCCCGATTCAGAAATGGTAAGATTAAAATCTTCTGTTGAGCTGTTAACCTCTGGGATTTTCGCTTTCATCATGTCTTCTAATAAATACTCTGTTTATAAATCAGCCGACAGGGACCAAGTCCAGTCCGACCAGAACCCGTTCCGTGTTGGAGAGATCGCCGATGATCTTACGCACAGGCACCGGCAATTTTCTCACCAGGGTAGGCAGGGCCAGAATCTGATCTTCGTTGCCCAGCTGGGGATTGACTAAAAGGTCTATTACTTCGATAGCGTATTTACCCTGTAATTGTTCGTCACATATCTTTTTCAGATTTGAAAACGCAGTAATCGACTTTGGCGTTTGTCCGGCTACATACAACCGAAGTACCCACATGTCATTGGTCGTATTGGCCGTATCTTCATCTTGAGTTTTACTATCTGAATTTCCGTTCTCTGGTTTCATTGAATTCTCCTTTCAGTTTTTCCTGTTGGTGGTTTTTGATATTTTCAAAATCTGCTTTTCTGCTTTCTGCCATTTCAATTTTATCCAGTTTCTTTTGTTTAAGGATTTCTTGTTCTGTTTCTATCATTTTATAGACTTCTGATTCCTCCGTCTCAAAATCGTTGCGCATTGTGATAATCTGAGCTTCCAAGGCATTGCGTTTTCTATCCAGTATGCTACTCCCCATTCTTGAGACCACTTGGGGTCATTTCTTAGTTGATCAC
>CAYWUJ010000038.1:0-5597 GCA_964461455.1 uncultured Prolixibacteraceae bacterium
AGACAGGTGAAATGACCATGCACGATTATGCACCAACCGGAATGATTAACCACATGGGCATTACATGTGTTTCCAGGATTTTACCAAATGAACTAAATAGTTTAAACACATGAAATGATGTTGAAAAGAATCCTGAAAAAAAAAAGAGTGAGGGTTTGTTTTTTTGAAACATTATTCAGAATTTAGTGTTCCTAACATCCCGTTCTCTGAACAGCTTGATTTTACAGGGTTTTTGGGATTTTTACCCCGGAACCCCCGAAACGCAGACTTTTTAAATACGATATTTAAAACGTTTTGAATCAGTAACTTAATCAATTTTTTAATCTTAAGCGTATGAACAAACAGGAATTAGTGAATGCCATTGCTGAAAGTGCAGGCTTAACCAAGGCTGATGCCAAGAAAGGCCTTGATGCTACCATTGATGCTGTCAGCGCTGCCTTGAAAGCAGGTGACAGGGTATCCCTCGTTGGCTTCGGCTCATTTTCGGTTTCTGAGCGTGGTGCCAGAACTGGCAGGAATCCACAGACCGGCAAGGAAATCAAGATTGCTGCTAAGAAAGTTGTGAAATTCAAACCCGGAGCAGAACTTTCTGCGGGTATCTGATTGCAGAATTAAAAAATAAGAGAGGGTGTCACTAAAGCGGCACCCTTTCTTTTTTGGTATATTTGAAGGAGTGGAAGAGATCGACTGAAGTGACCAGTTTCACGTTTTTCATTTTTCCCCAATCGTCGTAGGGGAGGGGGATTTTGGGTAATTCTTTGATTGCGTCGCTCAGGATATAAACCTGTTTGACCCTTTGTGCCAGTCCCCTGACGGCATGGTCGACGCAAACATTGGTGGTCACGCCGTAAACCACGACGATATCGGGATGGAGTTCTTCGAGCAGGGGCACTGTGACCCGGTTGCCGGCAAAGACATCAAAGGCATCCTTGAGGATGACAAAGTTCCTGGTCGTAGGAACATCGACCTTCATGGGCATCATGTCGTAAGTGGCTTCCCAGTTGAAGACCAGCGGCTTGTCGGGAGCGGTCTCAGCGATGAAGTCAGCACCTTTGGTCCCGGCCAGACAGTGCGGCGGAAAGGTGTTAATGAAGTCGGGCTTGTCGTTGATTTCCGCAGAATGAACATAATGGTAATCAGCGGTGTTGACCACTCTGATCTTCATCCTTCGGGCAATTTTGGTGATCTCAGCCCATTTGGGCTTCAGTTTTTCGGCCCCTTTTACATAAAGTTTGCCCCAGGGCTCAACAAAATCGTTTTGGGTGTCAACATTCCAGAACAAAATCGATTTTTTGCAAATCATGTCAGAAATGTTTCAATAGAATTAACGATGACAAAATTAACAAAAGAATCGGATTCGCACTCTTTTTGAATTCCGGCGAGCGCATTTCCCGCAGCTCTGCGGCGGGGAGTTTCAATTTTTGTCCTTTTTCTCGGGAAGCCGACTGCCTGAATCAGTCGAGTAACCGGTCGTCGGGTTCATGGGGCAGGGTGACCCTGAGCAGGGGATTTTCCTCCATGGCCCTGCGAATGGTAAACAATGCCGGGGGGTTGAGGGCCCAGCTTCTGCGGGCGATGCCGTTGGTCACATCCCAGTAAAGCATATTGCGGAGTCGTCGTTCCGCCTCTTCGGAACCGTCGATGACCAGTCCGAAGCCTCCGTTGATGGCTTCACCCCAGCCGGTGCCTCCGCCGTTGTGCAGCGATACCCAGGTGGCTCCGCGGAAGCTGTCGCCGGCAAAGTTATGCACCGCCATGTCGGCGGTAAACTGCGACCCGTCGCGGATGTTGGAGGTTTCGCGCCACGGACTGTCGGTTCCCGATACGTCGTGATGGTCGCGACCCAGAACGATGGGCGCCGATATTTTTCCCTCCCTGAGGGCCTGGTTAAAGGCTGCGGCAATGGCGATGCGTCCCCCGGCATCGGCATAGAGGATGCGGGCCTGGGAGCCCACCACCAGACGGTTGGCTCCGGCTTCCCTGATCCACTTCAGATTATCCTCCATCTGACCGTGGATTTCCGGGGGAGAGAGAGGAATCAGCGCTTCGATGACGCTGGCGGCCAGCCGGTCGGTCATTTCCAGGTCGCGGGGGTCACCCGAGGTGCACACCCAGCGGAAGGGCCCGAAGCCGTAATCGAAAAAGAGGGGGCCCATGATATCCTCGACATAAGAGGGATAGCGGAAGCTCCCTCCGGAAGTGAAAACATCGGCGCCGGCGCGCCCCGATTCCAGGAGGAAGGCATTGCCGTAGTCCCAGAAGTACATGCCGTTGGCGGTGAGTTGGTTGATGGCGGCCACATGGCGGCGCAGGGAGGCCTGCACTTCTTCGCGGAAGCGGTCGGGGTCGGCAGCCATCATCATGTTGGCCTCGTCAAAGGAGAGTCCGGCAGGGTAGTATCCTCCCGCAAAGGGATTATGCAGGGAGGTCTGGTCAGAGCCCAGGTCCACCCGCACCTGGCGGCGTGCGAGTTCTTCCCAGAGGTCGACGATGTTGCCCTGGTAGGCCAGGGAGACCGTTTCTCCATGTGCCGAGGCTTCCAGCATGCGGGAGATCACTTCCGGCAGGGAGGTGTACACTTCGTCGACCCATCCCTGCTCATGGCGTATTTTCACCGCCCGGGGGTTGATTTCCGCGGTGACCGATACCATGCCGGCGATGACGGCAGCCTTGGGCTGAGCCCCCGACATGCCCCCGAGTCCCGAGGTAATGAAGATCTTTCCGGAAGTGAGACCTCCGGCATGGAGCCTGGCGGCATTCATGAGGGTGATGGTGGTGCCGTGGACAATTCCCTGGGGACCGATATACATGTAGGAACCTGCGGTCATCTGTCCGTACTGGGTGACTCCCAGGGCGTTATAGCGTTCGTAGTCTTCGCGTGATGAGTAATTGGGGATCATCATGCCGTTGGTGACCACCACGCGGGGAGCTTCCGGGTGGGAGGGAAAAAGCCCCAGGGGGTGCCCCGAATAGAGGACCAGGGTCTGTTCGTCGCTCATCGTGGCCAGGTATTGCATGGTGAGCAGGTACTGGACCCAGTTCTGGAAGACGGCGCCATTGCCGCCATAGGTGATCAGCTCGTGGGGGTGCTGGGCCACGGCGGGGTCGAGGTTGTTCTGGATCATCAGCATGATGGCCGCCGCCTGCCGTGACAGGGCAGGATACTCTCCGATGTGACGGGCTCTCATCGCATAGCGGGGCCTGAAACGATGCATGTAGATCCTCCCGTAATGCGCCAGCTCATCCCTGAATTCCGGGGCCAGCACCGCATGGAACTTCCCGGGAAAATACCGCAGGGCATTGCGCACGGCCAGCCGCTTTTCCGCGTCGCTGAGCACATCCTTCCGCCGGGGGGCATGGTTCACCCCGGGGTCCACGCCACGCAGCGCCGGCAACTCCCCGGGAATCCCCGCCACGATGGCTGCCCGGAACTCCTCATTGGTCATCATATCTTCCATTTGTCGGTTTAAAAATGCAATTTAGCGGTAAAATTGGGGGTTTCTCCGATATTTACGATGATCTTTAACATCCCTTCCCCAAATTTGTGTAATTTTTGATCATTTGAGATAGTACAAACTTAATACTTTGAACCGATGCGTAAACGTGTTTTGATTCTTGCCGTGGTCCTCTCCGGATTTCTCTTTTCGGGGTGCGGATATAACAAGATGGTGTCGATGGACGAGTCCGTGGGAGCTGCCTGGGCCCAGGTAGAGAATGTCTACCAGCGTCGTGCCGACCTGATCCCCAATCTCGTGGAAACGGTAAAGGGGTACGCTGCCCATGAGCAGGAGACCCTGACCGGAGTGATAGAAGCCCGTTCGAAGGCGACTTCCATGCAGGTGGACCCTGCCAACCTGACCCCTGAGGCCATCCAGCAGTTCCAGGAAGCCCAGCAGGGACTCTCCTCAGCCCTCAGCCGCCTGATGGTCGTGGTAGAGCAATACCCTGACCTGAAAGCCAACCAGAACTTCCTCGACTTACAGGCCCAGCTCGAAGGGACCGAAAACCGGATCACCGTCGAAAGGATGAAGTTCAATGAGACCACCATGGCTTACAATGCCTATATCAGAAGGTTTCCTGAGCTGATCACCGCAAAGATATTCGGCTTTGACAAAAAGGCCTATTTCGAAGCACAGCAGGGAGCGGAAAAGGCCCCCGAGGTGAAATTCTAAGAGGGAAAATTGTCCTTTTGCCGGGGCTTTCACGAGCCCTCAGAACCATGAAGATTTAAAGAGTAACGCTATGAATTTTTGGGAAGAGTTCACAGAAGAGAAGAAAGCCGGGATTAAAAGGGCCATTGAGGTGGCTGAGATGGAGACCTCGGGGGAGATCAGGGTACACATTGAAGAGCACTGTCCTAAGAATCTCTTTGACCGGGCTGTCGACATTTTTGCCCGTTTAGAGATGCACAAAACCCGTCAGCGTAACGGGGTGCTCTTTTACGTGGCTGTGGGGGACCGGAAGTTTGTGGTGATTGGCGATGTGGGAATCAATACCGTGGTTCCCGAAAACTTCTGGGAAGAAGTCCGTGCGGTAGTGCTGGCGCACTTCCGGGAGGAAAAGATTGCCGAAGGTGTAATGGAGGGGATCCGCATGGCCGGGGAACAGCTAAGGGCCCATTTCCCGTATGAAAAGGGTGACGTGAATGAACTGTCGAATGAAATTTCCATTGGAGAGAAGGAGTGACCGATGAAGTACTCATGGACGCAATATTTGATATGGCTGGCACTGGTGCTGCCACTTGCAGGACTGGCCAAGGTGCCGGAGCGGCCGGTACCTCCCCGCCTGGTGAATGACCTGGCCGGGATTCTCACTCCGGCGCAGATGCAGGAACTCGAGGACTCCCTGGTGCTCTTCGACCGGGAGACCTCCACCCAGGTGGCGGTGGTGACCCTTTCCGACCTGGAAGGCTATGACCCTGCCGATATGGCTTACCGCATTGGGGAGTCGTGGGGTGTGGGCCACGAGGGTAAGAACAACGGGATTGTCATCCTGGTGAAGCCCAAAACTTCACGGGAAAGAGGGGAGGTCTACATTTCAGTAGGTTACGGCCTCGAAGGGGTCATTCCCGACGCTGTGGCCAATGGCCGCATCATTGACCAGGAGATGATTCCCCGCTTCATGACAGAGGACTATTTCGGGGGTATCATGGCCGGAAGCCGCGTGATCATGGGACTGGCCCGGGGTGAGTATACCGCGGAACAGTATGCCGGCGGTGACTCCGCCAGCGGCATCGCCGGGGGATCGATCATCGTTGTGATCATCGTTATCATCATCGCCATCTCCATGATGAAGGGGGGAAATAAAAAATCATACAATACGGGAAGCCGCAGTCTTCCATTCTGGCTATTGATGGGCATGATGAATTCCGGCAAAAGGGGAGGGTCATGGTCTGACTTCTCAGGAGGCCGCGGTGGTTTTGGCGGCTTCGGAGGAGGCGGTTTTAGCGGCGGCGGCTTCGGTGGCTTTGGCGGTGGCAGCTTTGGCGGCGGTGGCGCCGGCGGGAGCTGGTAATCGGTAATCGGTGACACTCACCGAATACCGATCACTGATTACTGAATACCGAATACCGGCGCAGCACCGAATACCGGCGCAGC
>CAYWUJ010000038.1:5697-14589 GCA_964461455.1 uncultured Prolixibacteraceae bacterium
CGATCACTGATTACTGAATACCGAATACCGGCGCAGCACCGAATACCGGCGCAGCCCCGATCACTCCTCCGGGGAGTCTTCCATGGCGGCGGTGAGTTTTTTGACGATCCGGAAGCTCTGGAAGAACTCTTTGGCGATGACTCTGAGCACGGTATAGACGGGGACGGCGAGGATCATTCCGGGGAGACCGGCGAGGCTTCCGCCGATAATAATCACAAAGTAGATTTCCAGGGGGTGTGATTTGACGCTTTTCGAGTAAATCACCGGAATGAGAATATTGTTGTCGATGAAGTTGGCCACCAGGAAAATGCCCAGTATTTTCAGGGTGACGGGCAGGAGTTGGTCGAAGGCGCCGAAAGCCAGGGTGGCGGTGATCCCCAGGGTGGTCCCGATGATGGTCCCGATGACCGGTCCCAGGTAAGGAATGATATTCATCACTGCTCCGAAGAAGCCTATCAGCAGGGCATTTTCGATTCCGAAGAGCCAGAGGCCCAGGGTGATGAGGCTCATGACCCCCAGGATTTCAGCCATAATCCCGATGAAATAGCGCATCAGCAGGTTTTTGGAGTCGGCCACGACTTTCAGGGTGGCCAGGTGGTGTTTTTCGGGGACCACGAGGAGCAGGGTATTCTCGAACATATTTTCATCTTTCAGGAAAAAGAAGGCGATGAAGAAAACCGAGAAGATGCCGACAAAAGTATTCCCCGCCACGCTGAAGATATTGTTCAGCAGTCCCGATACGCTGCCCAGGTTAACGACCGACTTGGCCTTGGCGACGAGGAACTGATGCATGCTCTGTTCGTCGGGAATGGCGCCCAGGAAATGAAGCTGTTCGTCGATCCACTGGAGGGGTCCCTGGAGGTTGGCCGCCAGGCGGTTGATGTCGATTTGCGCGATGGTGTTGGCCTGTCCCACGATGAGGGGAACGAAGATGGCCAGGAGTCCCAGCATCACCAGCAGGATGATGACCAGGGCCATGAGGGCGCTGAGGGCATGGGGAATCCTGAGCTTTCTGATACGGAGGGAACCGAAGAAGCGCACCAGGGGGTGCCCCACAAACGAAAGGACTGCTGCTGCCAGGATCCAGGCGATCATGTAGGAAAACCGCCATACCATATATCCGAACGCCGCCAGGGCGAGGATATAACCGGCATATTTCAGAATCTGCTTCATCTTTATACCTGCGGAAGAACCCATGGTTTCCGGTAGTGGGCCTGTACCAGTTCATCGGCTTTTCTGTCTTTGATGAACTGTTGTTTGTCGTGGTCCCAGAATACTTTACGTCCCAGGCGGTAGGAGATATTTCCCAGATGGGCGATGCGGGCGATATGGGCGCCGGTTTCGATATCGCAAGCCGGTTTTTCGCGCGTCTTCATGCAATCCAGGAAATTCTTCACGTGGAGTTCCAGCCCCATGCCTGTTGATTTCTGGAGGGGTACCTTCACGAAATCCTTATTGGCGCTGAAGCTGCCGGTTTCGGGGAGGACTTCCCAGCCTGAGCGGTCGACCACCAGGGTGCCGTATTCTCCGATGAAGGCCACGCCGTGGCCGCGGCCGTAGTTGGCGCCGTAAATGCCGATGGTGTGGTCCCAGAGGAGTCCGAAGTCGCCGAAGTCATACATGGCCATCAGGGTATCGGGGGTTTCCATGGCGTCATCGGGGAAGGCATATTTCCCGCCGGTGGCCATCACCGATTGGGGCACGTACTGGTTCATGCCGAAGAGGGCATAGTCGAGGAGGTGGACCCCCCAGTCGGTCATCAGTCCCCCGGCATAATCCCAGTACCAGCGGAAGGTGAAGTGAAACCGGTTTGTGTTGAAGGGGCGGCGTGGTGCGGGGCCCAGCCACATGTCATAGTCGACACCGGCGGGTACCGGTTCGTCGGGGACCACGGGAATGGAGCCTTTCCAGCCGACGTAAGACCAGGCCCGTACCGAGCGTACACGCCCCAGGGTGCCGCTGTGTACATAATCCACGGCATCTTTCCAGTGGGGATCGCTGCGCTGCCACTGGTTGACCTGGACCACCCTGTTGTAGCGCTGCGTGGCTTTCACCATCACGTTGCACTCTTCGATAGTGTTGGCCAGCGGTTTTTCGCAGAAGACGTCCTTGCCTGCCTGGCAGGCATACACCATGGGAATGCAATGCCAGTGGTCGGGGGTGGCCACAATGACAGCGTCAATATCCTTCTGCTCGAGGAGCCTGCGGAAGTCGCCATAGAGGGCCGGCCGGTAGCCTGCCAGTTTTTCGACATCGGCTGCACGTTCTTCGAGGACGTTGCGGTCGACATCGCACAGGGCTGCGCAAATCACCCCGGGCTGCCCCAGGAAAGCCTTCAGGTTACTCCACCCCTGACCCTTGCACCCGATCAGTCCAACGGTGATGGTGTCGCTGGGGGCCACCCCCCGTCCCCTGAGAATAGTCGGAAATGCCGCAAATCCTGCGGTGGCAAAGGCTGTATTCCTCAGAAAAGTTCTTCTGTCGCTCATGGTCTTATTCACTATAGTTTTCCCAAAAATACAAAATTCAGAGAAGGATAGGGTGTGCCCGGGGAACATTCCGTATGAAAAGTGTATTTTTGGGCATTCATCGGGAAAATCCCGGTTTTCCGGCGAGTGTTCCCCGAAAAGTTGAATCCGTAAAACACTGTCATTATGTCCTCGAAAGAAGAATCTCCCCTGTTGTCATGCAAGCACTGGAAGCATGTGAAAGAGAGCGATTACGATGTGGCCATGTTGCCCTGGGGGGCTACGGAAGCCCACAACTACCATCTTCCCTATGGTACCGATGTATTTGAGGCTGAGCTTTTGGCAGCTGAGTCGGCGCGTCTTGCCGGGGAGGAGGGAGCCCGCATCGTAGTGTTACCGGCCATTCCTTTCGGGGTGAACACCGGTCAGCACGACATCAAGCTCGATATCAACCTCAACCCGTCGACGCAGATCATCATCCTCGAAGATGTCATTACCAGTCTGTTGCGCTCCGGAATTTTCAAATTGGTGGTTTTCAACAGCCATGGGGGTAACGACTTCCGGCAGATGCTGCGGGAGCTGGGATTGAAATACCCCGGAATGTGGCTTTTCCAGGCCAATTTCTACCAGATTCCCCTGCCTGAGAAGCTCTTCGAGGAGCCCGACGACCATGCCGGCGAGATGGAGACCAGCCTGATGCTTTTTTTACATCCCGAATTGGTGCTTCCCTTGTCGGAAGCGGGCGATGGGGCTTCCCGCCAGATCAACATCGGGGCCTGCCGGAAAAAGTGGGCCTGGACGGAGCGGCAGTGGAGCAAGGTTACCCGTGATACCGGTGTGGGAAATCCCCATAAGGCCACCCGGGAAAAGGGAGAGCAATATTTCCGGTATGTGACCGGGGAGATCGCCCGCATGCTCGTAGAGGTGGCCGCCATCAACCGCGATGAGGCCTATTCCTGACCAGGGCGTTTCTGAACAGCCATGATGCCCTCTGGAAGGAAAAATTTTTCCCCCGGTTAAAATTTGAAGGTGAAAATTCCGTTTACCGGATGAAAGCCGTTGGTGCGTGACTCCAGGTGTAATTTTTTTTACCGGCCCTGTTGCGGGGTAGGCAAAGGGATTCCCGGAATGTTCTGACAAATCAGGGCCTTGCCCTGACCTGTCGTGAGGCGTGACCATGAACAACGGCACTTTTTTTGCATAGGGAAAGAAAACAATGAGATTGAAATTCAGTGAACAGAATAGGAAGTGGTATGGCAGAGTGATCTTTGGGTTGTGGCTGCTCATTTTCCTGGTGCACCCGGGAATGCGGCTGGAAGCAGGGAAAAGCTGGAATAAGATGGCCCTGAATACGGCTGCCGGGGTGACTTACCTGACGGACAACGAGAAGGCGGTGATCTTCGAAATCAATAAACTGCGTTCCGATCCGGCGGGGTATGCCCGGGAATATCTGGAGCCTTTGCTGACCAGATATGAAGGGAAGATGCTGAATTATCCCGGCGACATCCCCATTGTGACCAAGGAAGGGGTGGCAGCGCTGAAAGATGCCATCAGGGAGCTGAAGAGTGCCGTTCCGGTACCGTTGCTTTCTCCCGATCCGCGGCTGACGAAAGCCTCGCGCGACCATATGAAAGACCAGTCGGGCTCAGGGCGCACAGGGCATACCGGCGGCGACGGCTCTTCGGCGCAGGACCGCATCCGCCGTTATGGCACCTGGCAGAAAGCGATGGGGGAGAATATCTTTTACGGAGATGCCGATGCCCGGGCCATTGTCCTTCACCTGGTCATCGATGACGGCATTCCCAAGAGAGGCCACCGTAAGAATTTCCTCAGCGAGCATTATTTGCTGGCAGGGGTAGCCTGTGGAAAGCATCCCGGATGGAGGAATGTCTGCGTCATCGATTTTGCCCACAGTTTTAAGAGCGGAGAGGCCGCCCGGTAAAATCAGCTTCACCTTAATAAGAGTGCCGGGGAAACAAATCCCGGCAGGAGGGGACATCCCATGAACATTTTAACCTGATGGTGAAACCGGCAGGGGATCTTTTATCTATTCCGCTTCCGGGGGGTAGTCTGTTTTTCCGCCCTGGTAGGTGGCAAAGCGTTTCAGTTCCGGACCATGTACCGGTCCGGTTTCCTGCCAGGGCCAGCCTCCGAATTCTGTTGCCCGGTAATCGCGGAAAGCATCCCTGATTTCATTCTCGGTATTCATGACAAAGGGGCCGTACTGGACGACCGGTTCGTCGATAGGTTTTCCCTGGAGGATGAGGATGCGGCCGTTATCGTTGCCGTTGACCAGCGACAGGGCGGCGGTGGGGTCGAGGTCGGCCTGGTGGTAGGGCGACAGCGTGGTGTCCCCGATGGTAAGGGAGGACCCTTCGTGGAAATAGAGGGTTCGTGACAGGCCTTCCCCGGCAGGGGGAATACTCCACTGTGCACCGGGAGCCATGGTTATCAGCCATATGGCCACCTGGTTCGACGGGTCGGCCGCCCATGAATCGGGGGCCGGTGCGGGGGCCACGGTGTCTTGGAGATCTCCGGCGATCACCCTGACTTCCGTGCTTCTGCCTTCACCATCGCGTGTGGTGACTACCGGAATTTGCTCCGCCCATAACATTTTATAGAAGGGAGCGCTGAATTTCCGGGCTGCCGGGAGGTTCAGCCATACCTGGAAGAGCTCCAGGGGATTGGGTTCCTCCGTTTTCAGCAGCGGGAACATCTCGGCATGCTGGAGGCCGCTGCCTGCGGTCATCCACTGGACATCCCCGTTTCCGTATCTTCCGGCGGCCCCGTGGGAATCGGAATGGTCGACAAATCCCCTTAAAACGATGGTGACGGTTTCAAATCCCCTGTGGGGGTGGACCGGGAAACCGGGGACCGTTTTACCGTGGTACATGCGCCATCCCTCCCTGATGGTGAAGTCGTTGCCCAGCTGACGGCCTGCCAGGGAGGCTGCCGGTCCGTACTGGCCATTCCCGGCGGGGTAGGCATCGTTGTGATGGGCGCAGAACAACCAGGGATTCCTGGTTTCCCAGAGGAAGCCCAGGGGTCGGATGCCAGAAACATATTTTTTTTGCATGGCAGATTGTTTTTCGTGGGTACGGTTCTTCCCAAAGATAATCATTCTCCCTTTATGGAGCTCCTGACTTCCCTGAAAGTACAACGTCAAAAACCCGGCAGGGTTCCGGAAACCGAAGCCCACACCGGGTCAACCACCATTAGAACTGAACTAAGAACGCAATTTGGTGACCGGGTCACCTGGAATGATGCGAGGGATTTGTCCCCTCTTAAGGGTAATTTTGAGGTTTGTAAACCAGCAGGGTCACTGCGTGGATGTTGTGGTTTCTTCTTCGGTTGGTCTGTTTTTCGAATCGAGCATCATCAGGGAGTTGACCACGATTTCGGTGATGTAGTGGGTTTCTCCGTTTTTGTCATCGTAATGGCGGTGGGTCAGTTTTCCCTCGATGGCCACTTCCGATCCTTTCTGGAGGTATTTCTCCGCTACTCCGGCGGTGTTGCCATAAGCCACCAGGCGGTGCCAGGTGGTCTCCGATTTGCGGTTGCCGGTGCCGTCGACATAATTCTCATTGGTGGCAACGGAAAAATTGGCCACCTTCCTTCCGTTATCCAGCTGCTTTACCTTGGGGGTGTCACCCAGGTGGCCAATGAGCCTGACACTGTTTCTTAACGCATTCATGATCTTCTGGTTTTAATGATTCTACATTGGGTTTGTCTTGATGAAAGTTATCACCATCAGGGTTCTTTTGTCGGTATTCAACTGTGTGTATTCACTTGCAAGCGGATACATTTATGTAGAAACATTTTTTGCCTGTCCCGCCGGGTCTCCATTATTAAATCTGTTTGTTGGGTTTCATTTTGTCACTCATTTTGTATCCATACTGATAATTTATTGTTATTATTGCGCATTCAACAACTGAAAATGAGAACCATGTATTATATTCACGGACATCATGCATTTCACCTGCCGGGAGGTAGGCCGTAGGCATTATGTTCGTAAATGACCATATTCACCTGAAGGCTTACCGGAAACGGTAGGCCTTTTTTAATCTTTTAAAATGGAGGAGATATTAAGAATTGCCATTCAGGCCAAGGGAAGGCTGAATGAAGGATCTGTAAAGCTGATGGAAGAGGCGGGGATCAGTCTGGTGATCGGGCGACGCAACCTGATATCGCCGGCTGTGAATTTTCCCATGGAGGTATTGTATCTGCGCGATGACGACATTCCGCAGACGGTAGCCTACGGGGCTGCCGATGTGGGGATTGTGGGGGAAAACGAAGTATTGGAGCGCCGTGAAGATGTGGTGATTGCCAAAAGGCTGGGATTCAGCCGCTGCCGGCTTTCCCTGGCGATTCCTCAGCAGACGGAATATCACGGAAAAGAGTGGTTCAACGGCCGGAAAATCGCCACTTCCTATCCGGCGATCCTGGGCCGCTGGCTTGCCGAAAACGGCATTACCTCGGAGATCCACGTCATCAACGGTTCCGTGGAGATTTCCCCCGGCATTGGCCTTTCCGACGCCATTTTCGACATTGTGAGTTCCGGATCAACGCTGGTGAGCAACCGTCTTACCGAGGTGGAGACGGTCGTTGCTTCCGAAGCGGTGCTGATTGCCAACAAGGAGCTCTCCCCCGCGAAAAGCGCAATTCTGGAGGATCTGATTTTCAGGCTGGAATCGGTACAGCGTGCCGAAGGGAAAAAGTACATCCTCCTGAATGCTCCCAATGCGAAAATCGCAGAAATTTCGGCCATTCTTCCGGGAATGAAAAGTCCCACCGTGATGCCCCTGGCTGAAGAGGGGTGGAGTTCCGTCCATTCGGTGATCAGTGAGTCGGGATTTTGGGAAGTGATCGGCAGGTTGAAAAAGGCCGGTGCCGAGGGAATCCTGGTGGTTCCCATCGAAAAAATGATTTTCTGAGCCCATCGGGGGCCACAGATAAAACAGGGTGACAAACACTTAAAAGGGGTAAAATGAAGGTATATGATCGGCCCGACAGGAGCCAGTGGCCTGAGATTCTGAAGCGGCCGTTGCTTGATGTTCCCGAACTGTCGGCCACGGTGGGGGGATTGCTGAACACCATCAGGCTGCGGGGAGAAGAAGCGCTCAGGGAGCTGACCCTGCGTTTTGACGGGGTTGCCGTGGAGCAGTGGGAGGTGACTTCCGCCGAGATGGAACGTGCTGAGGAGCTGACTTCTCCGGAACTGAAAGAGGCCATGGCCCGTGCTGCGGAGAATATCGCCACTTTTCACAGGGCGCAGCTTCAGCCGGTCTCCAAGATGGAGACCATGCCGGGGGTGTGGTGCTGGCAGAAGCCTGTAGCCATCGAAAGGGTAGGTTTGTATATTCCCGGGGGGAGTGCGCCTCTCTTTTCCACGGTGCTGATGCTGGGGGTTCCTGCGCGGCTGGCGGGATGCCGGGAGATCATCCTCTGCACGCCTCCCGGGCGTGACGGCACCATTCCTCCGGCCATTCTTACGGCCGCCCGCATTGCCGGGGTACACCGTGTTTTCCGGTTGGGCGGGGTGCAGGCCATCGGAGCCATGGCCTATGGCGTGGTGACCCCGAAGGTCGACAAGATCTTCGGTCCCGGCAACCAGTATGTCATGGCTGCCAAACAGCTGGTGAGCCTCAGTGATGTGGCCGTCGACATGCCCGCGGGTCCCTCCGAGGTGGCCATCATGGCCGACGAATTTTCCGAAGCGGCATTTGTGGCTGCCGACCTGCTCTCGCAGGCGGAACATGGCCCCGACAGCCAGGTACTGCTGCTCCTTCGGGGAAACAGGATGCTCCCGGAAATCGAAGCGCAACTCGCCAAACAGCTGGAACGGCTTCCCCGCAGGGAGATCGCGGCAAAAGCCCTGGAAAACAGCAGAATCGTCATCTTCGACAGCGATGAGGAGATGGTCGGCCTGATCAACCAGTATGCCCCGGAGCACCTGATCATCGCCACGGGCAATTACAGCACCCTGGCCCCCCTGGTGACCCATGCCGGGTCGGTGTTTCTGGGAAATTACACGCCCGAGAGCGCCGGGGACTATGCCTCGGGGCCCAACCACACCCTGCCCACCAACGGATGGGCCCGCTCCTTCAGCGGGGTGAACATGGACAGCTTCGTGCGTAAGATCACCTTTCAGGAGATCACCAACACGGGACTGAAAAACCTGGGACCCGTGGTGGAGGTCATGGCGGCCGCCGAAGAACTCGAAGCCCACCGGAATGCCGTGACCCTCAGACTGGAATATCTGAAGAAGATAGGAAGGTAACGGATGGGATGGGGTTTCAGCCCAGCAGTTCCTCGTTTGAGGTCCCCTTCACCTCGTTTGAGGTCCGCTTCCCCGGGAAAAACAAAATTTACAACCGCAAACCAGAATAACATGGATTTAACGCAATGGGCCAGGCCCAACATC
>CAYWUJ010000038.1:14689-23195 GCA_964461455.1 uncultured Prolixibacteraceae bacterium
CTCGATGCCAACGAGAACCCCTGGAACCAGCCGTGGAACCGCTATCCCGATCCTTTACAGAGGATTCTCAAGAACAGGGTGGCGGAAATCAAACATGCCGATCCCGGCTCTATTTTCCTGGGAAACGGGAGCGATGAGCCCATCGATTTGCTGATCAGGATTTTCTGTGAGCCGGGTATCCACCACATCGTGCAGATAGAGCCCACTTACGGCATGTACGCGGTGGCTGCCGGCGTCAACAATACCGGGGTGACCGGGGTTCCCCTGGGCGAAGGATATCAGCTCGACAGCGCCGCAATTCTGAAGGCCGTTAATGACCATACCCGGATCATCTTTCTCTGTTCTCCCAACAATCCGACCGGCAACGCCCTCGATGACAGGGAGATAGAAAAAGTGATCACAGGATTCAAAGGCCCTGTCGTGGTCGATGAGGCCTATGTGGACTTCTCTTCAAAGGGATCGCTGTTGTCGCGGCTGGGGGAATTTCCCAATCTGGTGATCCTGCAGACTTTTTCCAAAGCCTGGGGAATGGCGGGGCTCCGTCTGGGAATGGCCTTTGCCCGTCAGGAAATCATCGCCCTGATGAACCGCATCAAATATCCCTATAACCTGAGCAGCCTGACGCAGAAAACAGCACTGGAGCTTCTCTCAGACAGCGGGAAAACCCGGGAGTGGGTGAAGAACCTGCTGGAACAACGAGAGTGGCTTGCCGGAGAGCTGAAGAAGATAGGATGCGTAGAGAAGGTCTTTCCCTCCGATGCCAACTTTTTGCTGGTCAGGGTAAAAGGAGCCAGGGCCATTTACGACAGCCTCACCTCCCGGGGCATTATCGTCAGGGACCGCTCGCGCATCGTTTTGTGCCAGGAAAGCCTGCGCATTACCGTCGGAACATCCGAAGAAAACGAGATGCTTTTAAAAGAGATTAAATTATTGTAAATCAAATAATAAGGAATAAATAGTAGTTTGTGATGAAGAAAGCTATTTTCCTGGATCGGGACGGTACCATGATCGTGGAGCCTCCCGACGATTTTCAGATCGACACCCTGGAAAAGCTGGAGCTGCTGCCGGGGGTGATCCGCAATCTGCGTCTGGTCAGGGAGAATCTCCCCTTCGGACTGGTGATGGTCTCGAACCAGGACGGTCTGGGTACCCCGGGCTACCCCGAAGAGGCGTTTGCGCTGGTCCAGGGGAAGTTGCTCCGTTTGTTGGAAAATGAGGGTATACCCTTCGACGATATTCTGATCGATAAGACCTTTCCGGAGGAGAACGCCCCGACGCGCAAGCCGGGGACAGGCATGATGGGGAAGTATATGGACGGGAGCTATGATCTGGCGGGCAGTTTTGTGATCGGGGACCGGCTGACCGATGTCAGGCTGGCGGCCAACCTGGGGGCCAGGGCCATCCTTTACACGACCACCATTTCTGCGGAAGAGGTGGAAGCCGCGGGACTCGCCGGAAGTTGCGTGCTGATCACCAACAGCTGGGACGACATCTACCGGTTTCTGGCGCTGCCCGTGCGTACTGCCGCAGTGGAGCGGAAGACGCGCGAGACCGGCATCAGGGTGCTCCTCAGCCTCGACGGCAGCGGGAAAAGCGACATTTCGACCGGACTGGGGTTCTTCGACCACATGCTCGATCAGATCGCCCGCCATTCGGGGTGTGACCTGACCGTCAGAGTGAAAGGAGACCTGCATGTCGACGAGCACCATACCGTGGAAGATACCGCCCTGGCCCTGGGAGAGGCTTTCGGCAAGGCTCTGGGGGACAAAACAGGCATGGAAAGGTATGGTTATGTGCTGCCGATGGATGACTCCCTGGCCACGGTGGCCCTCGATTTCGGCGGCCGCCCCTGGCTGGTGTGGAAGGCGCACTTCCGCAGGGATAAAGTGGGAGACCTCCCCACGGAACTCGTTTTTCATTTTTTCAAGTCGTTCTGCGACACGGCGCGCTGCAACCTGTTCATGGAGGTGACGGGTGACAACGACCACCACCAGATCGAAGCCCTTTTCAAGGGATTTGCCCGGGCCCTCAGGATGGCCCTCCGCCGCGACCCCTTCAGCTTTGTGCTCCCCACCACCAAAGGGGTGCTGTGAAATCCCTCGCTCCGTTCGGGCCAGGTTAAGGTTGAGGTTAAGACTTAAGGTTTAATTTGTATTACATGAAGAGCATACGCACATTGAAGGAGAAAAAGGATACGGCCATACTGATGATCCACTGTCCCGACCGGCAGGGGATCCTGGCCACCGTCACCGAATTCCTCAATAAAAACAACGGGAATATCATCTATCTCGACCAGCATGTCGACCGTCAGGAGTTGACCTTTTACATGCGGGTGGAATGGGAACTGGAGGGTTTCACGATTCCGCAGGAGAAAATAGGCGACTATTTTTCCACGCTGATCGCCACGCCCATGCAGATGACCTGGAAGCTTTTCTTTCCGGAAGAGGTACAGCGCATGGCCCTGTTTGTCTCCGAGATGCCCCACTGCCTCTTTGACATTCTGTCGCGCACCACCGCCGGGGAGTGGGATGTGGAAATCCCGCTGATCATCAGCAACCACTCCCGGCTGGAACCCGTGGCCCGGCGCTTTAGCATTCCTTTTTACCATTTTCCGCTGACTCCGGAAAACCGGGAGGTACAGGAAGCGGCGGAACTGGCGCTGCTCAGGGAGATGAAGGTCGATTTTATCGTTCTGGCCCGTTACATGCAAATCATTTCCCCGGAATTCATCTCCCATTTTCCCGACCGCATCATTAACATACACCACTCCTTTCTTCCCGCCTTTGCAGGGGCGCGGCCCTACCATGCCGCCCACCAGCGGGGTGTGAAAATCATCGGGGCCACCAGCCACTACGTCACCAGCGACCTCGACGCCGGTCCCATTATCGAGCAGAACGTGACCCGCTGCAGCCATATCGACACGGTAGAAAACCTGGTCCGTAAAGGGCGCGATCTTGAAAAAATCGTACTTTCGCAAGCGGTGTACAAACACCTTCAGCATAAGGTCCTGGTGTACAGAAACCGGACCGTGGTGTTTAACTGAAAAACAAGAAATAATAAATAAGAAATTGGAGATGATGAGAGCGGGGAAGTTATCGATGGGGGTACTGGTCATTTTAAGTATGGTTGCAGGCGCGGTCAGGGGACAGGAAATGGTGCAGAAAGAGGTACCGGCCGACTATGGCTACCTGGTGAAGCCCGGACAGCAGGTGCCTGAATTTGAGATGACCCTCACCGACGGGAAGAAGGTGAAGATGTCAGACCTGAAGGGCCGCGTGGTGATGCTCCAGTTCACCGCCAGCTGGTGCGGGGTTTGCCGCAAGGAGATGCCCCACATCGAAAAGGAGATCTGGGCGAAATACAGGAACCATCAGGGCTTCGCACTCTATGGCATTGACCTGGACGAACCGGTCGACAAGGTGGTGAAATTCGGCAAGGATGTGGGCATCACTTACCCCCTGGTTTTGGATCCGGGAGGTAAGATCTTTTACACCTTCGCGGACAAAGGCGCCGGCGTCACCCGGAACGTCATCATTGACAAAACCGGGAAGATCATTTTTCTGACGCGGCTCTTCAAGGAAGAGGAGTTCAACCAGATGAAAAAGGTGATCGACCAGGCCATGAACAAATAATCGGTGATCGGTAAGAGTAGGTAATTGGTAGTCGGAAAGTCACCGGGTACCGGCCGCAGGCATTGAATACAGAATACCGGTCACACAGTTGGGGAACACGAAACAATTATTGAAAAAGGGTGGATATAGTAATTATCAAATACAATGCGGGGAACATCGAGTCGGTGAGTAATGCGTTGCTGCGACTGGGGATTACGGCGGAGATTACTGCTGATAAGGCGCGCATCATGGCTGCTGACCGGGTGATTTTTCCCGGGGTTGGAGAGGCGGCCAATACCATGGCCTATCTGAAGGCCCATGGGCTCGACAGGGTCATCACCTCCCTGACCCAACCGGTTCTGGGCATCTGTCTGGGCCTTCAGCTGATGTGTTCCTTCTCGGAAGAGCGAAACACCCGGTGTCTGGGGATTTTCGACGAGGTGGTGAAGCGTTTTGTTCCGGCTCCGGGAAGAGAATTTATCGACAAGGTGCCGCACATGGGGTGGAATGCCATTTATGACCTGAAAGGTGAACTTTTCTCCTCTTCCGTGGAACAGCAGTATGTTTACTTCGTACATTCGTATTATGCAGAAGCCGGGGAGCACACCTCGGCGTTGTGTGACTATATGAACCCATTCAGTGCCGCCTTGCATAAGGGCAACTTCTATGCCACCCAGTTTCATCCCGAGAAAAGCGGGGATGCGGGGAGTGCCATGCTTGAGAATTTTATTCGCATAAAACAGTGATGCCGATGGACAGGTTAACGATCGTAAAAGTAGGTGGAAAAGTGGTGGAAGAGCCGGAGTTGCTGGACCGCCTGCTCGATGATTTCAACACGATAACAGGCTATAAGATTCTGGTGCATGGCGGAGGGAAGGCGGCCACGGATCTGGCTTCCCGTTTGGGTGTGGAGACCAAAATGGTCGATGGCCGCCGCATTACCGACCTGGAGACCCTGGAGATCGTGACCATGGTGTACGGCGGACTGATCAACAAGCGGGTGGTGGCCGGACTGCAGGCCCGCAACTGCAACGCCCTGGGAATGACGGGGGCTGACCTGGACCTGATCCGCGCCCGCAAAAGGCCGGTGGAGGAGGTCGACTACGGCTATGCCGGAGATATCGAAAACATCAACACCCGCGAATTGCGCCTTATCCTGGGGGAAAATGTCGTTCCCGTGGTGGCACCGCTCACCCATGACGGCAAGGGGATGATGCTCAATACCAATGCTGACACCATCGCTTCCCGGCTGGCCATCGAGCTGTCACATTATTACAAAGTCCTTCTCTTCTACTGCTTCGAGAAACGGGGTGTTCTCTCCGATCCTCTCGACGAGGACAGCGTGCTGGGAGAACTCCCTGAAACCGAATTTCTGGAATACCAGGAAGCCGGCATCATCAGCGGCGGCATGATCCCCAAACTTTACAACGGCTTCAAGGCCATCCATAATGGGGTCAGCGAAGTGCTGATCACCAATCCTGCCAATTTTTACAAAGGCCGCGGCACCCGGCTGGTCAAAAGTTGAACGGGCCATAACGGCACCACAACAGGGTTCTCCGGGGTTGTCGAAGTGTCAGTGTGGTAAATGTTGTAGACGTTTTCAATGTTGACAGAGTTGTTATATTAGGTTTGGAAAAAAAGCTTGTATAATTTCTACACTTGTGCTAACTTTGTAGTTACATTATGGAGCAATATGGATATACCGGTTATAAAAATTGGGAATTCAAAGGGGATCAGGTTAAGCAAGACCATTCTCCGGAAATACGAAATCAGGGATGAAGTGGAACTCATCCTGGAAGATGGCTTTATCATCCTGAAGCCAAAGGTGGTCCCCCGCAAAGGATGGGAAGATGCTTTTGAACAAATGCATGCCAAAGGTGAAGATGAACTTCTGATACCTGATGTATTCGAGGACGAAAACCTTGAGGAATGAAACTCTCCCAATACCAGATCGTTGTCGTTAACCTCGACCCGAGTGTGGGCAGTGAGATGAAAAAGACCCGGCCTTGCATCATCCTCTCCCCTGATGAGATGAACCAATATCTTTCCACGGTCATGGTTGCCCCAATTACAAGCCAGTCCCGGGATTATCCTACCCGGGTTGAAGTAAATCATGCTTCCGCTTGTGGCTGGGTGGTCCTGGACCAGATACGCACAGTAGACAAGCAAAGGATTGTCCGCATCCTGGATCACCTCACGGCGGATGAATCAATACATGTGAAAGCGATCATCAGGGAAATGCTGGTAGACTGATTTCCGGCCACCCCAGGACCAATTTAAAACCCAATGTCGATTCCGGCCATGAAATGGCGTCCGGCCTGCGGGAAGAAGCCATCCATGGTGTACCGTTCGCCTCCCAGAAGATAGGAGTAGACCCAGGCGTTGCTCTCGTATTCCTCGTTGAGCAGGTTGTTGACCTGCAGGTGGAAGGTAAGTTTCCGTAAATTTTTTGTTTTCAGGCTGTAATCCACCTTGAGGTGGTTCACCAGCCAGGGATCCAGGGCGCGTTCATCTGAGGCCGTGTTGTCGATGTATTGTTTTCCCGTGTAGTGGGAGATCAGGTTCAGGGAGAAGTTGCCCGGTTGCCAGGAGAGCTGGCTGTTGGCGATGATGCCGGGTGAGAAAGCCAGGTGGGTGGTTCCCAGGGGCAGGGCCTGCTGTCCCCCGTTGTCCCAGTCGTCGACATACTCGGTGAATTCGCTGATCCTGTTGCGGCTGAAAGTGGCGTTGCCGTCCCACTGCAGGTTTTGCAAAGCCTTCACTCCCCACACCAGTTCCATGCCGCTGCGGCTGCTCTTCTCCACGTTGGTCATCACCGGTGCCCCCACGTCGTTGATCAGTCCGGTGAGCACCAGCTGGTTGTGGTAGAACATGTGATAGAGGTTGATTCCCGCCATGAACCCGGAAGAGCGGTAATTCCACCCGGCTTCCACGTCATTGAGCTGCTCGGCTTCGGGGAGGGCGGCTCCCGGAGGGGTGTCGGTGAAGTTGTCACGGTTGGGTTCCCGGTGGGTGCGGGCAAAGGAGAGGTAGATCCCGCTGCGGGGGTTGAGCTGAACATGGATTCCCGCCTTGGGGTTAAAAAAGGCGTAGGTGTGCTGTTGGTCGAGGTTACGGAGGTCATCGTCGATACCGTCGATGGAATACCGGATATGGCGGAACTGGGCGTCACCATAAATGCGGAGGCCGTGGTCCACCTCATAGCTCCCCCTGACATAGCTGTTGAGGTCTTTCTTGTCGCCCTCGTTGCGGTACCACTCATGGTCGGGGGCGACACTGCCCAGGTGCTGTGCCCAGATGATCCTTCCGAAGTGGTTCCCCCGGTAGTGGTTATAGCCCCCGCCCCAGGTAAGGTCGCCGTTTCCGCGGGAATAACTGAGCGAGAAGATTCCCCCCGTGAAGTCGTTGTCGAGCCATTTGCGCCGCACCAGGTCGGTACGGGTGATGGCCGTGCCGTTGACTTCGGGATTGGGAAGGGCATAGTTGCTGAATTTGTCGCGGGCCCGGAACTGCTCATAATACCCTTCGCCGTGGGTGTGGTGGAGTGCCGCCTTGCCATGCAGCGAGGAGGAGAAACGATGGGTGAGGTGGAGCTGGACATTGTCCTGTTGGTAAAGGTCCACCTGGTTTTCGTAGGTGTACAGGTTATAGGTCCGGGAGTCCGAGGCGATCAGGTGGGCGGTTTCATCTGCGGAATAGAGGCCGTGGTCGCCATAGCGCTGCATTCCGGCCAGGTCGTTGTTCAGCCGTACCGAGGGAACGCCGTTCCAGGCCTGATAGGTCTTTTCCCAGCCGGTGAAGGCCACGGCCCTGACCACGGTGTGGGATGAATACCATCCTCCCGAGAGGTAGTAAGATTTCAGGTTGCTGAAGGAGCGGTCGATGAATCCGTCGGAGCGGATCCCCGAGAGACGGGCGTCAAATGAGAAGTGGTTGCCCAGGAGTCCCGATCCCAGGGTCAGGGTATTCCGGAAGGTATGGAAGGAGCCCGCCGAGGAGATGATTTTGGCATAGGCATCAGGCTGGAGTGCGAGGGTCTGCAGGTTAACGGATGCTCCGAAGGCTGCGGCGCCGTTGGTGGAAGTGCCGGCCCCCCGCTGAATCTGGATGGCCTCAGCCGAGGAGGCCAGGTCGGGCTGGTCGACGAAAAAGGTGGTGTGCGACTCGGCATCGTTCAGGGGAATTCCGTTCACCGTAACGTTCATGCGGTTCATGTCGGTTCCGCGCACCCTGAAACTCGTGTACCCGATTCCGTTGCCGGCGTCGGAAGTGGCCACCACCGAGGGGGTCTGCGCCAGCAGCATGGGAAGGTCCTGACCCATGTTACGGCTCTGGAGGCTCTCTCCGGAAAGGTCGGAAAAGGCGACGGGCGTTTTCTCTTTGGCGCGGGAAGCCTGCACCATCACCTCTTCGGTATAGATGACCCGGGGAACCAGCCTGATGTCGATGCGCCTGACTGTCCTGGTGTTGCTGTCCTGGCCAAGGGAGAAGATGTGGCGGTGAGGCTCGTAGCCGACAAAGGAAACCACCAGGGTATACTCGCCGGGGGAAAGACGGGTAAAGGAGAAGGAACCGTCGCTTTCGGTGGAAATGCCGTAATAGGTCCCTTCGAGCACCACGCTGGCGCCGGGCAGGGGCTCTCCGCCGGCACCGGTCACTGTTCCCTGCAGGGTCACCTGCGCCAGGAGCGTCAGTGCTGCCATCTGCAAGAGCAGAGACAGGAAAAACTTCTTCATCTTAATGGTAATTTGGTTAAAGAACTAACCAATGAGGTGGGAAAGGTCCCATTGTCTTCCCTCCGCCGGCATTATCCGGATCAGGTTATAAGGGTATGATCTCAGCCTGTGTTTCATCCCGGACGTTTCCGGGCAAAGGCACCCCATTGATGAAATATC
>CAYWUJ010000039.1:0-22020 GCA_964461455.1 uncultured Prolixibacteraceae bacterium
CCTGCCCTGGCAAAGGGAACAATGAAGGGGTCGGGATGGATGATCATCAGGTGAACATCGAGGGGTTTGGTGGCGATGGCCGCCACCTGTTCCACTACCGGAAGCCCAAAGGATATATTGGGGACGAACACCCCGTCCATGATGTCGCAGTGGATCCAATCAGCATCACTGTGGTTGATCATTTCGACGTCGCGGGCCAGATGACCGAAATTGGCTGCCAGTAATGAAGGAGCTATCATTCTTGTCGTTATGCGGACCAGCCACCTTTAAAGGTAGGTCTTGAGCAACTGGTTCCTGAATTTATTTTTCAGTTTTTTTATGGCTTTTTCCTTGATCTGCCTGACCCGTTCCCTGGTCAGGTCCATTTTTTCGCCGATCTCCTCCAGCGTCATGGCCGGGTATTCGTTCAGCCCGAAGAAAAACCGCAGAATGTCGGCTTCCCTTTCACTCAGGGTGGCCAGCGACCTTTCGATCTCTTTCCTCAGTGAGTTTTTCATCAGTTCATTGTCGGCCACGGGCGAGTCGCTGTTCAGAAGGATATCATAAAGGGTATTTTCCTCCTCATCGCGCAATGGGGCATCCATGGAGACATGCAGGGAAGAGAGGTTCAGGGAGTCTTCGATCAGGTCGGGTTTCAGCTCGAGCACTGCCGCCAGTTCCTCCATGGTGGGTTCCCGCTGGAATTCCTGTTCCAGCTGGCTGAAAGTGCGGTTGATCTTGCTGATGGAGCCAATTTTATTCAGGGGCAGACGCACAATGCGTGCATCTTCGGCCAGGGCCTGCAGAATGGACTGGCGGATCCACCAAACGGCATAGGAGATAAACTTGAACCCGCGGGTTTCATCGAACCGCTCAGCAGCCTTGATCAGCCCCAGGTTGCCCTCATTAATGAGGTCCGACAGGCTTAATCCCTGATTCTGGTATTGCTTGGCCACGGAAACTACAAAACGGAGATTCGCCTTGATCAGCTTCTCGAAGGCCGCCCGGTCGCCCAACTTCACCTTCTTGGCCAGCTCAACCTCCATTTCCGGATTGAGCAGCTCAATCCTCCCTATCTCATGAAGATATTTGTCAAGAGATAACGTATCACGATTGGTGACCTGCTTGGATATTTTAAGCTGTCTCATTAAACCATTTGATCCGTTGAAAGGGCCTGTTTATAAAAAATCTGGTTTGCGGAGTTTTTTAGTTCTGCTATTCGGGGGGTGAAGATAGCATTTAAATAAAAATTTTCCGTATTTTTACTTGAAAAATATACCTGGCCCCTGTTATAATAAACACTGTTTCATAAACAGATGGGGAGCTGTGGTCTGTTTGAAGGTGCTATTATGCACAGTATCAGTTATTATTATACACTCACCTGAGCAAAAGAGGGAAAGAAAACCTTTTTTTGAATTTCCGCAGAAATTATTTAAAAAGTTGCCGCACTACTTGTTATTTGACGATTTATAAGTAATTTTGCACCACCATCGGAACAGATTTTAACTCTCCTCGGTTCTGTTCTCCGATATCTGCCACAAAAATCAACTTTATTCCAAAATTTATTTTTACAATGTTTGATATTTCTGAACTTGAAAAGAAGCTCCTTCCCGAATTACGTGAAATTGGTAAGGAGTTACAGATTAAGCGTGTTGAGTCATTCAAAAAACAGGATCTCATCTATAAGATTCTTGATATCCAGGCTGTGCAGAATGCAGAAAAGATCATTCAGCAGCCCGAGCCCCGTGCCAAGGTTGTCAGGACCCGCACCGGCAGGGAACAGGGTGAAATGCCGGGTAATGCTGCAGCCGCAGTTCCGCAGAACCCGTCTGTGACCTCTTCCGTGGCTGCTCCCGGGGAGCCTGCAGAGGCCAGGGCCTCCAAACAGGAGGATTCCCCTGATCAGGTCACCGGTGGTGGCAAAAGAGAGGAAAAAGGGGGCGGACAGCCACCCGTAAAGGGAAAAAAAGGAAAAAAGAGCTATAAGGAGTTGATCCGCCAGGTGATAGGGAAGGAGAGTCCTGCCAGAAACAGTGAAACAGCAGGTACTCCTGAGGAAGGAGACGCTGAAATTCCCGGAGATCAGGAAATCAGCGTACCCCAGGGTAAACCTTCATCGCGTCATGAACAGCTGCGCGCCATCATGAAGGAGTTTGTACAGGATAAACCGGCAGGCAGCGTCAAGGAGAAATCCCGGGGCCTGAAAAAGGGAGAGCGCCTGGAAGATGATCTGCTGAATCTTACCGAAGGAGCGAACTTTTCCGAAGAGAATGGGGACTCAGTTGACCCGGAAGTGGAAAATGGCGGTGACGCGACCGTGGAACCCGCGACAGGGGTTTCCCTGTCCGGTGAAGGGGAAGAGAAAGGAATACCGGGTGAACTTCCTGCACAGCAGGGAGGCTTTCAGCGGAAATTCAAACAACCCGAATGGCAGCAGAAAAAAGAGGGACAGCGCTTCAAACCATCGGAAAAACAGCCCGAAAAACAACAGGAGAAGCAGCCCGATAAATCGGTTATTGACAAGAACCACGAATTCGAGGGAATCGTGGCCAATACCGGAGTCCTGGAGATTATGCCCGAAGGGTACGGTTTCCTGCGCTCTGCCGACTTCAACTATCTCAACTCCCCCGACGATATTTATGTTTCGCAGTCCCAGATCAAACTCTTCGGACTCAAAACCGGCGATACCACACGCGGAACCATCCGTCCGCCCAAGGAGGGCGAAAAATTCTTCCCCCTGATCAAGGTGCTGGAGATCAACGGCCGTTCGCCTGAATATATCCGTGACAGGGTCCCCTTTGAGCATCTGACGCCGCTGTTTCCCAATGAAAAGTTCGAACTTATCGGGAACGGGCATGACAATATTTCGACGCGCATCGTCGACATGTTCGCCCCCATAGGAAAGGGCCAGCGCGGTTTGATCGTGGCCCAGCCCAAAACGGGAAAGACCGTGCTGCTCAAGGAGATTGCCAATGCCATTGCCGCCAACCACCCTGAAGTTTACATGATTGTGCTCCTCATCGACGAACGCCCCGAGGAGGTGACGGATATGGCCCGCAGCGTCAACGCCGAGGTGATCTCTTCGACTTTCGATGAACCTGCCGACAGACACGTCAGGGTCGCCAATATGGTGCTCGAAAAAGCCAAACGCCTGGTGGAATGCGGTCACGACGTGGTCATCCTGCTTGACTCCATCACCCGTCTGGCCCGTGCCTATAATACCGTACAACCGGCCTCCGGGAAAGTACTCTCGGGGGGCGTCGACGCCAATGCCCTCCACAAGCCCAAACGCTTCTTCGGAGCCGCCCGTAACATTGAGGAAGGGGGATCCCTCACCATCCTGGCTACCGCCCTTACGGAAACAGGATCCAAAATGGACGATGTCATCTTCGAAGAGTTCAAGGGAACCGGAAACATGGAGCTCCAGCTCGACCGCAAACTCTCCAACAAAAGGATATTCCCCTCGGTCGATATCCCGGCGTCCAGCACCCGCCGCGAAGATCTCCTCCTTTCACGCTATATCCTCGACAAAATCTGGATCCTCAGAAATTACCTCGGCGGCATGAACTCGCTCGAAGCCATGGACTTCATGAGAGACAGGCTCATGAAAACCAAATCGGTGGAAGAGTTCCTCATTTCCATGAACGCCGACGCCTGACCCCCTGCTTCCGTCCTTATTTTTAACAATTATAAATAGCAGATAAAACTCCGTTTTGTAATCCTTAGATTGCAAAAATTGGTTTTATCTGCTATTTTTGTCTCCCTAAGTTATTGTTTTGGAATTACTGATCAAACATCACTTTTCGCTTCTGGAAGCCCTGCCTCCCCATTTTTCGCGTCCTTTGGCGGGAAAAATCGACTGGGAGCAAAGGCTCATCTGCATCAAGGGAGTCAGAGGGGTGGGGAAGACCGCCTTTTTACTCGATCACATCAGGTCGTTGTATGGCAATGACCGGTCGGTGATGTATGTCAACCTCAATAATTTTTATTTTACCCGGAGGCGGCTGTTTTCGTTTGCCGACGAATTTTCGAAGATTGGGGGGAGGGTTCTATTTCTCGACCAGGTGAACAAATATCCTGGGTGGTCGCAGGAATTGCGGCAGTGTTATCATGAGATTCCCGGGTTGAAGATCGTCTTCACGGCCTCTCCCGTTTTGCGCGTCGCCGAAGAAAATCCCGACCTGAATGGTATTGTCACCCTCTATCACCTCGAAGGACTCTCTTTCAGGGAGTATCTCAACAGAAGGACAGGAAGCAGTTTTGAGCCCCTGAGCTTCGAAGAGATTCTTGCGGGCCACCGTGCGAAGGCGGCCGGGATTACAGAGAAGGTGAAGCCGCTGGCCTATTTCTCAGATTATCTGCGGTCGGGGTTATATCCCTATTTCAATGGCGAGGGTGAGTTTTATTCCGATACGTTGCTCAAGAATATCAATCTGGCTCTGGAAACCGACATTCCATACATCAACCTGATGGAGCTGAAGTATCTTCCGCGGATGCGAAAACTGCTCTACCTCATAGCTGCGGAGACCCCCATGGTTCCCAACGTCAGTAAGCTGGCCTCGGCCATCAGCACCTCGCGGGCCACGGTGATGAACTATCTCCACTATCTCAGGAATGCCCGGCTCATCAGGCTCTTGTACACCAACGGGGATGAGGGGATGGCCCGCAAGCCGGTGAAGATCCTGATGTACGATACCAATATATTATATACGGTAGCTCCCGAGCGCGCCGATAACACCAACCTGCGACAGACCTTTTTCTGCCACCAGACGGGGATGGAAAACCGTCTTCAGGCCTCTCCGACGGCCGACTTCCTGCTCAACGGGCATGCTCATTTTACCGTGGGGGGGCGTAAGTGTGAAGCTCCTGCCGGGGGGTATTGCGCTGCTGACATGATAGAAACCGGCGAGGGAAACCGTATTCCCCTGTGGCTTTTCGGATTTATGTATTAACCAGAAATATAATCAGATTAAAAACAAATAACCAGGTCGATTATGGCAAAGCAAAAAAAGTTTATCACATGTGACGGCAACTATGCCGCTGCGCATATCAGTTACATGTTCAGTGAGGTGGCCTGTATTTACCCCATCACACCATCCTCCACCATGGCGGAATACGTGGATGAGTGGGCCGCCAACGGAAAGAAAAATATGTTCGGGCGGCCTGTCAGGCTGGCTGAGATGCAGAGTGAAGGAGGGGCTGCCGGGGCAGTCCACGGAGCCCTGCAATCAGGGGCGCTGACCACCACCTACACGGCATCGCAGGGTCTGCTCCTGATGATCCCCAACATGTACAAGATGGCCGGGGAACTGCTGCCGGCCGTTTTCCACGTGAGTGCCCGGGCCCTCGCCGGCCATGCCCTCAGTATCTTCGGGGATCACAGTGATATCTACGCCGCGCGTCAAACCGGATTTGCCATGCTGGCTGCCGGTTCCGTGCAGGAAGAGATGGACCTCGCCGGGGTTTCCCATCTCTCCACCCTGAAGTCCAGGATTCCCTTCGTCTCTTTCTTCGATGGTTTCCGCACTTCCCATGAAATTCAGAAGATCGAGGTGATCACCACCGAAGATATGCTCCAGCTCGTCGACATGGAGGATGTGAAAGCCTTCCGCGGGCGCGCCCTTAATCCGGAGCACCCCGTGACCCGGGGGTCGGCCCAGAATCCCGATATCTTCTTCCAGGCCAAGGAAGCTTCCAACCGCTTTTATGATGCCGTTCCCGACATCGTCGAAGGCTATATGCAGGAAATCAACAAGCTTACAGGCCGCACTTACCACCCCTTCACCTATTACGGTGCCCCCGATGCCGAAAATATCATCGTGGCCATGGGATCGGTCACCGAGACAATTCGTGAAACCATCGATTTTCTGATGAGCGAGGGTAAAAAGGTGGGTCTGATTGTCGTTCACCTATTCCGTCCCTTCTCCCCGAAATATCTGTACAACGTACTGCCCGAATCAGTGCAGCGGATTGCCGTTCTCGACAGGGCCAAGGAACCCGGCGCCGAAGGAGAACCCCTCTATCACGACATCAAGTCCCTCTTTTACGGCACCGGCCGCACTCCCCTGATCGTGGGAGGCCGCTATGGCCTGGGATCTAAAGATACCACGGCAGCCCAGATCCTCTCGGTGTTTGAGAACCTGGAGATGGCAGAACCTAAAAACGACTTTACCATCGGCATCGTTGACGATGTGACCTTCAAGTCACTTCCCCTGAAGCCGGAAGTGGACCTGGCTCCGGCGGGGACCTACCAGGCAAAATTCTTCGGCCTGGGTTCCGACGGAACCGTGGGCGCCAACAAGAATTCCATCAAGATCATCGGGGAATCGACCAATAAGTATTGCCAGGGATATTTCCAGTACGACTCCAAAAAATCGGGAGGCTTCACCTGTTCGCATCTCCGCTTCGGGGATAAACCCATCAGGTCGACCTATCTGGTGACCATGCCCGATTTCGTGGCCTGCCACGTGCCTGCCTACCTTCATCTTTATGATGTGCTCAAGGGACTCAAGAAAGGAGGTTCTTTCCTGCTCAATTCCATCTGGGATGCTGATGAGACCAAAGAACGCCTGCCCGACCACATGAAAAAATACCTGGCCGAAAAAGAGATCAACTTTTACATCATCAACGGCACACAGCTGGGGGTTGACCTGGGACTGGGAAACCGTACCAATACCATCATGCAGTCGGCCTTCTTCCGCATCACCAATGTGATACCCTTTGAAATGGCCGTGGAAGAGATGAAAAAGGCGATTCTCAAGAGTTATGGTAAAAAGGGCGAACAGGTGGTCAAAATGAATTATGCCGCCATCGATGCCGGGGGATCCAATGTGGTCAAGGTCGAGGTTCCGGCAGAATGGAAGAACATTGTGGTCAGGGCTGAGGATAAGGATATCACCCTGCGCCCGAAATATATCACCGACCTGGTCGACGTGATGAATGCCCAGAAGGGGGATGATCTTCCGGTCTCCACTTTCGTGGGATACGAAGACGGGACTTTCCTGCCCGGGACGGCAGCTTATGAAAAGAGGGGGATTGCGGTGACGGTGCCCGAGTGGAATTCGGAAACCTGCATCCAGTGCAACCAGTGTGCCTATGTGTGTCCTCATGCGGCCATCAGGCCTTTCCTGCTCAGCCCCGAAGAGGTGGCCGCAAAACCGGAAACCATGGTGACCAAACAGGCGACGCCCTCCAAGACCTTCGGAGATCTCCAGTTCAGGATCCAGGTGAGCGTGCTTGACTGTACCGGTTGCGGCAACTGTGCCGATGTATGCCCCTCGAAAGAGAAATCGCTGGTGATGCAACCTCTGGAATCGCAGAGCGGGGAAATTTCCCACTGGGAATATGCGGTAAACAAAGTCTCCCTGAAAGAGAACGTGGTCGATAAATCGAAACTGGTGAAGAACACCCAGTTTGCGCAGCCTCTCTTTGAATTCTCGGGAGCCTGTGCCGGTTGCGGGGAGACCCCCCATGTGAAGCTGGTCACCCAGCTCTTCGGGGAAAGGATGATGGTCGCCAATGCCACCGGATGTTCATCCATCTATGGCGGGTCGGCACCGGCCACCCCCTATACCGTTAATAAAAACTCGGGCCATGGTCCGGCCTGGGCCAACTCCCTGTTCGAAGACAATGCTGAATATGGCTTCGGTATGTCGGAAGGAGTCAACGCCCAGCGCGACCGCATCGCCGACATCATGCAAACCGAAATGCAAAACGGCATTTCCGGAGAGGAAAAGGAAGCTTTTGCCGAATGGCTCCAGAACCGTCACCTGGCCAATGAATCGGTGACCGCCTCTGCCAAAGTAGTGGAAGTCCTTCAGGGAAAAACCGGCAAGTATGCCACCGATATCCTGGACCTGAAACAATACCTGGTGAAGAAATCGATCTGGGTCTTTGGCGGTGACGGCTGGGCCTACGACATCGGCTACGGCGGTCTCGACCATGTCATGGCCAGCGGCCAGGATATCAACGTGCTGGTGCTCGATACCGAGGTTTACTCGAATACCGGCGGACAGTCCTCCAAGTCGACCCCCGTGGGTGCCGTGGCGAAATTCGCCGCCGCCGGAAAGAGGATCCGTAAAAAAGACCTGGGAGCCATGATGCTCTCCTACGGCTACGTTTATGTGGCACAGGTAGCCATCGGCGCCAACCAGTCACAGTTCCTCAACGCCCTCAAAGAGGCCGAAAGCTATCCCGGCCCCTCCCTGATCATCGCCTATTCGCCCTGTATCAACCACGGCCTCCGCAGCAGCATGGGCAAATCAAACGAGGAGATGAAAAAAGCCGTCGAAGCCGGTTACTGGTCCCTCTTCCGCTATAACCCCCTCCTCGAAGCCGAAGGGAAAAATCCCTTCCAACTCGACTCCAAAGAACCCGACTGGTCAAAATTCCAGGCCTTCCTGAACGGAGAAGTGAGATATACCTCCCTCAAAAAATCATTCCCCGAAGTGGCCGACGAACTCTTCGCCGCCGCTGAAGAGAACGCCAAATGGAGGTTTAATTACTACAAACGCCTGGCTTCCATGGATTTCGGAAAATAAAAAAGGGTAAAACCCAACCCGGGAGAGCTGCCGTTCGCGACAGCTCTCTTTTTTTTTGTGGTAAGTAATTGTTAATTCATCGTGCATTCGCCGGAATATAAACTGAAAAACCGAAATGGTTTTCTAGTTTTGTGGCCTTAATACAGTGATGGAAATAAAGGAAAAAATAGTTATCAAAACGGCGGAGCTTTTCAGCATGATGGGGATGAAAGCCCTTACCATGGACATGATTGCTTCCGGACTGGGGATATCGAAGCGAACGCTGTACGAGCATTTCCGCGATAAGGATGAATTGTTGTTACAGGCGATTGACCACATGATCCGCAGGAATAACATCAGGTTGATGGAGATCAGCGCCCAATCACCCGATGTGATTGATGCGATTTTTGTAATTACGGAGATGCAACACAGACAAATGATGACATTCAACCCGGTCATCTTTGAAGACATGAAGCGTTACATGTTCAGGGTGAACCTTTCCTATTACAGGAACAGGGAGAAGTGCCGTGAGTTTTCGGTGATTTACCATCTTCTGGAAAGGGGAAAGCGTGAGGGGGTGTTCAGGGAAGATCTGAAAACTGACATTGTCGATTTATTCATCTCAGAACTGGTCATTATGTTTCACAGCAGTGATGCCCTGAAAGAGATGAAAATGACGAAGGCGGAGGCCATGGTGAACATTTTCATCCCCTATTTCAGGGGGTTGTGCACCCCCAGGGGAATAGACCTGCTCGAAACCTACTCACGGCGGAGTCAGGTGGCAGGTGAATGAAAAGTTAAGAATTTCTAATTTTGATAGAACGATGAATTTAAAACGAATCTTTTTGATCACCGGGATGGTTCTCGGGATGTGGTCAGGGGAGGCTCAGGAGAAGCTGACCTTTGACCTGGAGGGGGCCAAAAAGCAGGCGATTCAGTACAACAAGACCCTGAAGAATTCGGCCTTGGCCATTGACAAGGCCCAGTTCCAGCTCAGGGAGGCCATTGCCGCGGGTTTACCACAGGTATCGTCGACTCTTGATTATTCCAACGCCTTGGGGGCCAAGCTCTCCATCCGGTTTATGGAAGATGCCCCGCCCACGGAAATCCCGATCAAACCCACCAGCAACTTCAACCTGCAGGTAGGGCAGATGCTCTTTAACGGGAGTTATTTTGTGGGGCTGGAGCTGGCCAAACTGGGAAAAAGCCTCACCGAAGTGAATTATGAAAAGAGTGAGCAGGATTTACTCTCGCAGGTGGTCAGCGGATATAACCTGGTGCTGATGTCGTCGGAACTGCTTGATCTGCTCAATAAAAACGTGGTCAACCTGAAGGAGGTATACCGCAAAACAGAAGCTGTGGTCAGGGTGGGCATGATGGAACAGACCGACCTCGACCAGCTGGAAGTGCAGATCGCCTCCCTTGAGAACTCCGTGAATTCCTCGGAACGGCAGCTCGAGATGGCCAGAAATATGATGCGGCTTCTGCTGGGGCTCCCCGTTGAACAGGATTTTGAAGTGTCGGGTGACCTGAACAGTGCCCTGACAGCCCTCAATAATACCGCACCTGCGAATTTTCTGGTGTCGCAAAACCCCGATTTTAAACTGCTCACCCTTCAGGAAAAACTGACCGAGAAGCAGATTAAAATGGAATACGCTGCTTTTCTGCCCTCGTTGTCGGGGTTTTATGCCCGCACCGAAAAGATCCTGAAACCCGATTTTGACATGTCTCCCAAAAATATGTTGGGCCTCAGTCTGAATATTCCGATTTATTCGGGTGGTCAGCGATCTTCAAGGGTGAAACAGGCACAGATAGACCTCGAAAGCATGCGCAATACCCGGGCTTTGCTGGCCGACCAGCTGGGGGTCCAGGAACGGCAGCTGCAGTTTAACCTCCGCAATGCCAGTGAGACCTACCTGAACCAGGTGAAGAACCTGGAGGTGGCCCGCAGGGTCTATGACAGCCTCAGGTTTAAATTCGAACAGGGGATGATCTCGGGCCTGGAACTGGTGACGGCCGACAACAACTACCTGAAGGCCGAAACCGATTACCTCTCGGCAGTATACCAGCTGCTTCAGGCCAGGGTAGAACTCGATACCATCTATGGAAATCTGAAATAACATAAAAAATCATAATACAATGAAACGCAGAATTTTAGTCCTGTCGGCCCTGGTTATGGGCGTGCTTGCCGCCTGTTCCGGCGGGGCAGAAAAGAAGAGTGATGCCACTGCTGCCGCGGAGCAGCCCCGTACCGAGAAGGTAAGGGTCATCAGTCTGGAGACGCAGAAAATCGCCCATTCCGTGGAATATACCGCCACCCTGCAGGGGTATGAGGAGGTGCATCTGGCGCCTGCTTCTCCCGGAAGGATTGACGCCATTTATGTGGAAGAGGGCAGCCGTGTGTCGGCAGGTGCCGTCCTGGTTCAGATGGACCGCACGCAGCTTCACCAGGCCGAGATACAGATGAAGACCCTGACGATGGATTATGAGCGGCTCGACACCCTCCAGAAGGTAGGATCGATTCCGCGTCAGCAGTTTGACCAGATCAAGGCGCAACTCGACATTGCCCGGTCGAATGTCGAATTTCTCAGGGAGAACACGCGGCTGAAGGCTCCCTTCAGCGGCATCATCTCGGGGAAATACTTCGAACCCGGCGAGATGTATTCGGGAGCTCCGGTGGCTCCGGTGGGAAAAGCCGCTATTCTCTCGCTGGTGCAGATCGACAGGCTCAAGGCGATCGTTCCTGTATCCGAGAAATACTACCCCCAGATCTCCGCGGGCATGGAAGCCGTCGTTAAAAGCGATGTATACCCCGGCCGTTCCTTTCCGGGGAAGGTAGCCAGGGTATTCCCGACCATCGACCCGGCCTCACGCTCCTTCAGCGTGGAAGTGGTCATGACCAACAGCGGGGGAGTCCTCCGTCCGGGAATGTTCTCCAGGGTCGCCTTTGACCTCGAAGAAGTCGACGCCATCGTCCTGCCGGCTCTGGCCGTCCTGAAAATGCAGGGATCCAACGAGAGATATCTTTTTGTGGAAAAAGAGGGAATAGCCCGGAGAATTCCCGTGACCATCGGCACCCGTTATGACGATCAGGTAGAGGTGGTCTCCGACCTCCTGCAGCCCGGTGACAGGGTGATAGTCAGCGGCCAGTCACGCCTTCTCGAGGGAGTGGCCGTACAAGTAGTTTCTGAATGAGGAACCCCTCCCGTTAACAAGGAATCATTATGAGTATATACAAAACATCAGTCAACAAGCCGATCACCACGATGATGATCTTCATGGCCATTGTCGTGGCCGGGATCTACTCGCTGATCAATATTCCGGTCGACCTTTACCCGGAAATGGAACCTCCCTTCATTTCGGTGATGACGACCTATGCCGGTGCCAATGCCGCCGACATAGAGACCAATGTCACCAAACAGCTGGAGGAGTCGCTGAATTCCGTGGACGGCCTTAAGGAGATCACTTCCACCTCTTTCGACAACCTGTCGATCATCAATGTGGAGTTTGAATGGGGGACCAACCTCGATGCCGCCAATAACGACATCAGGGATGTCACCGACAGGATTTTCGACTATCTGCCCGAAGGGTGCGACCGCCCCGTGATCTTCAAGTTCAATACCAACATGATGCCCATCCTCGTTTATGCCGTCACTGCCAGGGAGAGCTATCCCGGCATTGAAAAACTGATCGAGGAGAAAATCATCAACCCGCTGAACAGGATCGAAGGTCTGGGATCGGTGGGGATGATGGGGACACCGCGGAGGGTCATTTATGTCGATGCCGACCCGCGGAAACTCGATGCCTACAACCTGACGGTCGAGCAGATCGGGAATGTCATCGCCACTGAAAATATGAACATGCCCTCGGGAAATGTGAAGATGGGCCAAACCGACTATCAGCTGAGGGTCCAGGGAGAACTGAGCGGCAGTGAAAAGCTGCGCAGCCTGGTGCTGGGGAGCTATAACGGGAAGAGCATCTATCTGTCCGATGTGGCCACGGTGCGCGACTCCCTGCGCGATATCTCCCTCGAGGAGAGGGTGAACGGCGAACAGGGACTCCGTATCTTTGCCATGAAGCAGTCGGGGGCCAACACGGTCAAGGTCACCCGCCAGATCAACGAGGAGATCGCCAAACTCAAGGCTGATCTCCCTCCCGACATTGAGCTCGACCAGATCATGGACACCTCGAAATTCATCAAGGGATCGATCAGTAACCTTTCGGAAACCCTGATGTGGGCTTTTGTCTTTGTGATCCTGGTGATTCTGGCCTTCCTGGGCCGGTGGCGGGCGACCTTCATCATTGTCCTGACCATCCCCATCTCCCTGATCATGGCATTTATCTACCTCTACGCCACGGGAAACAGCATCAACGTGATCTCGCTGACTTCGCTGACGATCGCCATCGGGATGGTCGTTGATGATGCCATTGTGGTGCTCGAGAATATCACCCGTCACATCGAAAGGGGGGCATCTCCGCGTGAGGCGGCCATTTATGCCACCAATGAGGTGTGGCTGGCGGTGATCATCACCACTCTGGTGATTGTGGCGGTATTCCTGCCCCTGACCCTGGTGGGCGGCATGACCGGTGTGATGTTCAACCAGCTGGGATGGATCGTGACCATCACCATTGTCACCTCCACGCTGGCCGCCATCTCGCTGACGCCCATGCTGGCGGCGAAACTGCTCAGGGAACGCCAACCCAATGCACATCCGGGACGCTTCAGCTGGGACCGTACCTTTAAACCGGCCTTTGAATGGCTCGACGATTTCTATGAGAAAACCCTCCGCTGGGTCCTCCGCCATAAACGGTTCACCGTCATCGTGGCCCTGGCCATTTTTCTCTCCTCCCTGCTGCTGACCCGCTTTATCGGCACCGACTACATGCCCGAGTCTGACGAAAGCAGCATCAGTGTCGCCGTAGAGCTGGAAACAGGAACCCGTGTCGAGGAGACCATCAAAACCACGCGCAAACTGGAGCAGATCATCAGGGAAAAATACCCCGAAGTCACCATTCTCTCCTCCTCTTCGGGATCTGACGACGAAGGAGGCATGTTCTCCCTCTTCACCACCACGGGTTCCAACATGATCAACCTGATGATGCGGTTGACCGATGTGGAGGAACGGGAGCGCAGTGTGTGGGATATCGCCGACGCCATGCGTGTCGATTTCGCCCAATTCCCCGAAATTGTCAATGCCATCATCTCGACATCCAACCAGATGATGGGAGGGGCAGCCACGGTCGACGTAGAAATTTACGGTTACGATTTCAACACTACCAATACCCTTTCAGAGCAAGTCAAGGAGAGGCTGCTGAAGGTCGAGGGGGCCAAGGATATCGTGGTCAGCCGCAAAAAGGACAAGCCGGAGCTTCAGATCACCCTCGACCGCGAGAAGATGGCTCTCCATGGTCTGAATACCGCCATGGTCTCAACCAATATCCGTAACAGGGTGAGCGGGATGATCGCCTCGCAGTACAAGGAAGAGGGCGACGAATACGATATCAGGGTCAGACTGCAGGAAGAGTACCGTAATTCGGTCACCGACCTGGAACAGCTGACCCTCATGTCGCCGACAGGCAACATGGTCAAGCTGAAGGAGATCGGAGAAGTCAAGGAATATTGGGGGCCTCCGAGTATCCAGCACAAGAGGAAGGAGAGGCTGGTGACAGTATCGGCGACGCCCGACCGGGTGGCCCTGGGCACCCTGGCCGAGAGCATAAAAACAGCCATCAGCGACATCCCCGTACCTCAGGAAGTCATGGTCAACGTAGGAGGTACCTATGAAGACCAGCAGGAGTCGTTTATGGACCTGGCCATGCTCATGCTGGTGAGCCTTATCCTGGTATTCATCGTTATGGCCTCCCAGTTCGAGTCGTTCACCATGCCCTTCGTGATCATGTTCTCTATTCCCTTTGCCTTTACCGGGGTGATTGTGGCCCTTTTCCTTACCGGGACCACGCTGTCGCTGGTGGCCGGACTGGGGGCGGTGCTGCTGATCGGGATTGTAGTCAAGAACGGCATCGTGCTTATCGACTTCACCAACCTGATGCGCGACCGTGGCTACGAACTGAACGAAGCCATCGCTATGGCCGGAAAGTCAAGGCTCCGTCCGGTGCTGATGACTGCCCTGACCACCATCCTGGGGATGCTCCCCCTGGCCCTGAGTACCGGGGAGGGTTCCGAACTCTGGAAACCCATGGGGATCACCGTCATCGGAGGCCTTGTCTTCTCCACCATCGTTACCATGGTCATCGTTCCCGTGATGTACGGGGTTTTCGCCCGCCGCGGAGAACGTAACAAGGTCGACAAACTGAGAAAGCAATATCACTTCATGGATTGAAGGGGCAACCATTACCAAGAAAAAGATAAGAAATGAAAGCAGTCTTTATAGTATTCAATCAGGCCAACACCGAAAGGGTGGAGTTTATGTTCGACAAACTTGAGGTGAGAGGGTTCACCTGGTGGAGCCAGGTGAACGGCCGCGGGAGTGTCGACGGGGAACCCCGCATGGGAACCCATACCTGGCCCGAAATGAACTCCGCCGCCATGACCGTGGTCGACGATGCTAAGGTCGATGAAATCCTGGAAATCGTGAAAAAGATAGACGCCATCAACCACGAAGTGGGCATCAGGGCATTCGTCTGGGATATCCTGAAAACCGTTTAGTCAGAACAGGGCCGTTTCCTTCCGGAGAGCCCCGGCACCCGCTTAACACTCCGGGATGTTCGGGGTTCACCGGGGACCAGAGGCCATCGGTAAAAATAAGACAGCCGGTGAAGGGGGTTCCCTTTACCGGCTGTTGTTTTTCAGGAGAGACAACGGGGGTGTCCCTTAAAGTTTCTGAATTCTTTTCATCGCTTCAAGGACATTGTCCCTTTCCGCAAAAGCCGAAAAGCGGAAATAACCCTCGCCGGAAGGTCCGAATCCCGACCCCGGGGTTCCCACGACATTGGCCTTGTGCAACAGCAGGTCGAAGAATTCCCAGGAAGGCATCTTTCCTTTGGTCTCCACCCAAATGTAGGGGGCGTTTTCCCCGCCATAGACCCTGTAGCCGTATTCCGCGAGACTTTTCCGGATGATGGCGGCATTCTCCATGTAATAATCGATGGTAGCCTGCACCTCCTGCCATCCCTCGTCGGTGAAAATGGCGGCGGCAGCTTTCTGCACAGGGTAGGAGACCCCGTTGAACTTCGTGGCCTGGCGCCGGTTCCACAGCTTTTTGACCTGCACCTCATTACCCTGGCGGTCGTAAGCCACCAGTTCCGGGGGAATCACCGTATAGGCCAGACGGGTGCCGGTGAAGCCTGCCGTCTTGGAGAGACTCCGGAATTCTATGGCTACTTTTTTGGCCCCTTCAATCTCATAAATGGAGTGGGGAATCTCCTCATCCCTGATAAAAGCCTCGTAAGCCGCATCAAAAAGCAGAATGCTCCGGTGTTCCAGGGCGTAGTCCACCCATTTCTTCAGCTCGTCGCGTGAGGCCACGGTGCCTGTGGGGTTGTTGGGGTAGCAGAGGAAGATCAGGTCGACGGGTTCCGCGGGAAGAAGGGGGAGAAAGTTGTTTTCGGCCCTGCAGGGGAGATAGGTGATGCCCTCATAGGTGCCGTTGGCCCGGGCCTGGCCGGTTTTTCCCGACATCACCGTGGTGTCGGCATACACCGGATAGACCGGATCACAAATGGCGATCTTGTTGTCATGGCCGAAGATCTCCTGGATATTTCCCGTATCACATTTGGAGCCGTCGGAGACGAAGATATCATCGGCCGAAATGTCGGCTCCCCGGCTGCGGAATGCCTTTCCGGCGATGGCCTCCCTCAGGAAGTCATAACCCTGCTCGGGGCCGTAACCCCTGAAAGTGGCGGCCGAAGCCATTTCCGCGACACCCTCGTGAAAAGCCCTGATCACCGGGGGCACCAGGGGCTGCGTCACATCCCCGATGCCCATTCTGATCACCTTGTTCCCGGGGTGGGCTGTCTCATACTCCCTGACTCTCCGGCCAATCTCGGGGAAGAGATACCCCGCCGCCAGTTTCAGATAATGCTCATTAATCAATGCCATGGCTGTTTATGTTTTTATGGTAGGTCACGACTCCAACGACGCCTTACGACAGGTGTGAAAACCGGCAGGCCTGACGCCCCTGTTGCTGTTCCGCAAATATAAAATAAAAACACACCTCTCCCCGGACCCTCTCTTTTCTTCACACTTAGTTAACAATCAGGCCCTATTTTCCATTTGCCCGTGAAAATATTTCCGAACCGGCTGTCATTTCGTAATTTTGAGAGCTTAATATAGGGAAGATGTCCAAAAAAGAGGTGCCTTTCAGCAAAGAAGAGCTGGAAAAGATCATTGAGAGTTATCCGACGCCTTTTCATATTTATGATGAGAAGGGGATCAGGGAGTATGCGCGGCGTTTCCAGACGGCGTTTTCGTGGAATCCCGGATTTATGGAGTATTATGCCATCAAGGCGGCTCCGAATCCCTATCTGATGAAGATCCTCAGGCAGGAAGGTTTTGGCATTGACTGCAGTTCCCTGGCCGAGCTGGAGCTGGCTGCCCGTGTGGGCATGAGGGGCGAGGAGATCATGTTCACCAGCAACGACACCCCGGCCGCGGAATTTATACGGGCCAGGGAGCTGGGGGCCATCATCAACCTCGATGACCTCTCCCATATCGGGTATCTCGAAGAACATGCGGGACTGCCTGAGACGCTCTGTTTTCGTTACAATCCCGGAGCTCTCAAGGAGGGTAACCTGATCATTGGCCATCCCGAAGAGGCCAAATACGGTCTTACCCGCGGGCAGATGTTCGAGGCTTACCGCATCGCCCGTGATAAGGGGGTAAAGCGTTTTGGCATTCACACCATGGTGGCCTCCAACGAACTCGACCCCCTCTATTTTGTGGAAACGGCAGAGATCCTCTTCCGGCTGATTGTCGACATTCACCGGGAACTCGGCATTTCCATCGGCTTTGCCAATATGGGCGGGGGCATCGGCATTCCCTACCGCCCGGAAGAAACGCCCGTCGACCTGGAAGTGATGAGCGCCGGCATTAAAAAGCTGTACGACGAAATTATCGTGGCTGGCGGATTGGACGGCCTCCGCCTCAATTTCGAGTCGGGGCGCGCCATCACCGGCCCCTTTGGATTTATGGTTTCCAGGGTACTCCACATCAAGGATACCTATAAGAAATTCGCAGGACTCGACTCCTGCATGGTCAACCTGATGCGTCCTGCCATTTATGGGGCTTACCACCACATTACCGTGATGGGGAAGGAGTCACAGGAGATGGCCGGGAACTACGACGTCACCGGTTCACTGTGTGAAAACAACGATAAATTTGCCGTTGACAGGCCGCTTCCTCTTCTGGAACGTGGCGACCTGGTCGTGATCCATGATACGGGAGCCCATGGTCATGCCATGGGGTTCAACTACAACGGAAAACTGAAATCGGCGGAACTCCTGCTTCGCGAAAACGGCGACGTGGTGCAGATACGCCGGGGCGAAACCCTGGAGGATTACTTTGCCACCCTCGATTTCGACGGAGTAACGGACTTTACGGTCTGAGCGCTCTTCCGGGGAGACCCTTTCTACCGCCACACACGACCTGAAAATTGAAACACTGAATATGAAGATATCATTTGATGCCAAAAGGGCTTTTCTGAACAAGGCAGGCCTGGGAAATTACAGCCGCAATACCCTTGTCGGCCTGAACAAATATTTCCCCCAGCATCATTATCTCCTTTATACGCCGACGTTCAGAAACGATATTTTCAAGGAATATCCCTTTTTCAAGACGGTGACCCCTCCCTCATGGGTGCCGGCTTTTGCCACCCCCCTGTGGCGATCCTACCGGCTGGCCGCGCATGTGGAAAAGGAAAAACCCGACCTTTTCCACGGTCTGAGCAACGAACTTCCCGCAGGGATCCACAAAACCGGAATCAGGTCGGTGGTGACCATCCATGACCTGATCTTCCTGAACTTTCCCGGTCTTTACAAGGCCCTCGACAGGAGGATATACCTCGGAAAAGTGAAATATGCCTGTCAGGCTGCCGACAGGATCATCGCCACCAGCCGCCAGACCCGCAACGACCTGGTCCACCACCTGGGCGTGGAGTCCGAAAAGGTGGAAGTCCTTTACCAGGGAATCTCAGAGAGGTTTTTTCTCAGCCACTATTCCGAAGAGTCGGGGAAGGTCCTCAAGCGCTACAAGCTGCCCTCCTCCTATATACTGACGGTGGGAACCATCGAGGAGAGGAAGAACCAGTTGGGGGTTCTCCAGGCCCTGCACCGGGGAAATATCGACATTCCCTATGTCATGGTGGGGAAACCCACCCGGTATACCGAAACGATCAGACGTTATGTTGAAAAGCACCACCTGGGTGACAGGGTCTTCCTGCTGCACGATGTGCCTGATTTTGACCTTCCCGTGCTTTACCAGAAGGCGGCGCTCATGGTCTACCTGTCGCACTATGAGGGTTTCGGACTGCCCATCATCGAAGCTATGGCCAGTGGCTGTCCGGTGATCACCTCTTCGGTATCCTCGCTGCCCGAAATCGGGAACGATGCCGCCCTCTACTGCAACCCCAATGATGAAGAGGCGGTGATCAACATGCTGGATAAGGTGACCGGGAATCCCGCCCTGGCTGCCGACATGTCGCAGAAAGGGAAAAAGCGGGCCCGTATGTTTCATCCCGAAGACCGCACCAGCGCGTTGATGGCCTTCTACCAGAACGTGACCGGCGATGAATAATCAAGACCTCACGGCAGCCCTGGAAACCCTCAGAAAAGGAGGCGTCATCCTTTATCCTACCGATACCGTATGGGGTATCGGGTGCGATGCCACCAACGCAGAGGCCGTGGAGAGGATCTACACCATCAAAAAGAGACCCGACCATAAAAGCATGCTGGTGCTCATGGAGAATCCGGCACTTCTCGACCGCTATGTTGAGGAGATTCCCGAAGTGGCCTGGGACCTGATAGAAATCACCAGCACACCGCTGACCATCATCTACGACAAGGCACGTAACCTCCCTGCCAACCTGGTGGGAGAAGACGGATCCATAGGCATCCGCTTTACCAAAGAGGCCTTTTCTGCGGAACTCATCAGAAGGTTCCGCAAACCTCTGGTCTCCACTTCTGCCAATATCAGCGGAGCGCCGGCTCCCTCCCTCTTTTCCGGCATTGCGGAAGAGATCATCCAGGCTGTTGACTATGTCGTGGAATTCCGCCGTGACGACACGACCCCTGTGAAGCCCTCCTCCATCATCAGACTGGGAAGCAACGGCCGCATTGAGATCCTCAGACCCTGACCCTTCCCTCCGGAATAACAGAAAGAGGCTGCCCATGGGGACAGCCTCTTTCTGTAATCACTCTTCCTGATGGTTCCTGCCTATTTCTTGGCCAACAGGTCACGGATCTCGCCCAGAAGGGTCTCTTCTTTGGAAGGTGCCGGCGGCGGCGCAGGAGCCTCAGCTTCCTTCTTCTTCAGGGAATTCAGAGCCTTGATCACCATGAAAATCACCAACGCCACAATGACGAAATCAATGAGGGTGTTGATCCAGGCGCCGTAATTCATGGTTACTGCAGGGACTTCTCCCACCGCTTCCTTCAGTGTGATCTTCAGGTCGGCGAAATTTACCCCTCCCATCAGAACGCCAACCGGCGGCATGATGATGTCGTTGACGAACGAGGTGACAATCTTGCCAAAGGCACCCCCAATGACCACTGCCACAGCCAGGTCAACCACGTTGCCCTTCATGGCAAACTCCTTGAATTCTTTTAACATTCCCATAAACTTGAATTTTTAGTTGTTGTAGTTTGTTTTGGTTTTTTATACCAGGAACAAATCTAAACTAAAAATTCTGTTCCTCCAACATTCCGCCGGAAAAGATAGAATGTTCAATACGATGCGCGAAATTACCTGACTTCCCTGACCCCGCCCGAACCGGCAATGGAAGAGTCTACGTTGGGATTTCCGCTGTAGTAGAGGTTTCCTGAGCCGGCTATTTTCACGGTAATGTCGCCGTTGGAATAGACCCATGCGTTGCCGCTTCCGGCAATGGTCACCCTGACATCGCGGGCTTCATAATCTGAAGCCTTGAGATTCCCCGAGCCCGAAATGGAGGCCTGGAGTTCCTCACCCGGCTTTTCATTCCCGATGACGATATTCCCCGAGCCGGAGATGGAAACTTTCACCCTGCCGGCATCAAGTTGCGCCAGATCGATCCCCCCGCTGCCACTCACCGCCAGGTCCAGAATGCGGGAGGCTATCATTTCGCGGGCAACGATATCGCCCGAGCCGGAAATGGCAAGGCCCGTGATTTCAGGCAGGGTCACCCTGATGATGATCTTCCCCGGCCGGAAACTTCTCGACAGGAAGTTTTTCGCGGCAAAACGGACGACCAGAGCCCTGCCGCTCACTTCCGTAATGATCTCATCAAGGGTGGAATTATCCGCCTCAATGGTGACTCTCTGCTCACTTCCCTGTTCCAGGTAAATCTTCGCCGGAATACGCAGGCTGATCTCCGAAAACAGGGGTAAGGACCTCTCCTGGGTTTCTGCCGTGGCTTTTCTGATTCCCGGAAGCAGGAAGACCGCCACCAACAGGAACATCACTCTTTTTCTCATAGCTTTATCCATTTAAATTATTACGTCGTTGTGGTTCATTCCGTAAAACACATTAAAACAAAGACGTCGGAAAGTCACCGATGTTACACCTGTTGATATTTTTTTCCTTTGTCGAAGCTTCAACTACAAAACCGGGGACCAAAAGCCTCGAGAGGGGTCAGAGGTCCAGTAACCCCTCGGGAAGACGGAGGTGCAGTGACTTGTGAATGAGGTCGGCCTCCAGGAGAAAGTCGTCATGGTAGGGGAGCAGGAGTTCCCTGTCCCCGCTGACCACGGTAAGCACCAGGTTCCCTGAATAGTCGGCCTGGGCCGTGACTACTCCCGAAAATCCCTTTTCCCGGTCGGCAAGGGTGTATCCCACCCAATTTTCCAGGTTTTCAGGTTTATTTTCTTCCGCCACCAGGGCTGATTCTTCGAGGAGAACCCTCAGTCCGCACAATTTCCGGGCTGCATGATCGTCCTCAATCCATTCCAGGTCAACGCGTGCTGCCCCTGATGAAAGAATCTGTATGCCTTGGTCAGCCACAAACCACGGGACGGGAAGGCCATCAGTTTCGGCCATCAGCACCCGGGCATTTTCCAGGGAGGCTTCCCTGGCGGGGTCAAAATCGAGAAGAAGGGAACCCCCGATTCCGTAGGGTTTCCTGAAGGTGCCGATAGGGATGCACCCATCGGGTGATAACCTGTTCATCTGTTTCACTTTCTGCGTTTTTATGGTCTGGTTATTGGTTGTCTGGGGTAATCCGTGGGGGTCGGGTCGGGGAGGATGATTCTGTCAGGAATGAGCATGCCACCCCGTGAACGGGATGGCATGCTTTTTAACCAACTGAAAAACAGTGGGTTATCAGGATTTTTCACCTTTGGCGGGAGCTTCTTCGGCAGCGGGAGCTTCTTC
>CAYWUJ010000040.1:0-21715 GCA_964461455.1 uncultured Prolixibacteraceae bacterium
TCCAGCATGTTCTTCAGACTGTTCGCACTGACCATGTTGACGATCTCCTTTTTGATGGCATCGCCCATCATACCGGTCAGCGTGATGGAGGCGGTATCCCTGAGCACCATGTCCGATAACATTTTGGCATTGACAATATCGAGGACATGGCCTGAATAATCGATTTTGACAAACAGGGCATTCTGGCTCAGGCGGTTCATGAAGTACGACATCAGTTCCGAGGTCTCTTTTGAAGTGACGTCGCCTTCACTGGCAGAACTGATGATGGTCGCTCTTCCCATGGCGTTTGTCCGGGTATCGATGGTGTCGAAACGGACTTCCGTGACCAGGAAATCAGGGGTGGCATCCATCATTTTCAGGGAGACCACATAGCGCGATTTTGATTCCACGTTCTGGGCCATTCCCTGAACGGTTTGGCTGATGGTCTGTTCCGAGGAGGAACTGAGGCGGTACACCTTGTTTTTCTCCAGATTCAGTTTGAGCATGGCGCTGTTCTGGCACGTTCCGGCCAGGGAAAACAAGGCCATGATGCTGACGAGAAAAAACCTTTTCCCGGTGGGGGCAAATCTGCTGATTGAGTATTTCATCTATTTGAAATATTTAGTTACTATGGTAAAATTCGTGAAACAGATGTAATTAGCTTCGCTGAACTTCGTTTCCCATGTGGTTGATCATCACGGTTGGTGGATAATTGATGCAAGGGTATTTCATGGCTGATCACAAATTGAATTACAAAATAAGTCATTAAAGTCCGCTCACAATTACATTCTTCCGGAAATATGAAGAGATGCCGATTTTTTTTTGACGGAAATTGGCACTAAATTCATAGCTTCAAAAAACTATGTATTCATGGAACTCATCCTGCTGATTATCATCGGCGTGCTTTTGCTCGCCGTGCTGGTGCTGACTATCCTCCTTCTCCTCAGGGGGAATAAAAAGGATTCCCCCCTGTTGAATAAAATCGCCGAACTGCAGAGCGGCCTCTTCCGGATTGAAACCGGTACACGGGAGGAGTTCCGCACCAATCGTGAGGAAAATGGGGCCATCGCCAAGGAAAACCGCACGGAACTCAGCACTTCCATCAGGGAGATACGCACCGAGTTGCTGGCCTCCCTGACCCGTATCACGGAGCAAAATCAACAGGCCCTGCAGGGAATCAACAAAACACTTTCTGACAGGGTGGAGGCCCTCACCGACCGGATGGCCGCCATCAACAAAACGAACCGTGAGGAACAGGCCCTGAATCTTAAAGAGTTTGCCGCTGAGCAGAGCAGAAAAACGGAAGAACTCGTAAAAAATACGGAGGCCAAACTGGAGAGCATCAGGGTCACCGTGGAGGAAAAGCTGGAGAAGACGCTCAGCGAGCGCCTCGGACAGAGTTTCGAGACGGTGGGCAGGCAGTTGATCGAGGTGCAGAAGGGGCTGGGTGAAATGCAGACCATCGCCACCGATGTGGGAGGCCTCAAGAAAGTGCTCAGCAATGTGAAACTCCGCGGAGGCGTCGGGGAAGTCCAGCTGGCCATGCTGCTGGAGCAGATCCTGGCTCCCGGCCAGTACGATACCAACGTGCGCACCAAAAAGGGAAGCGCCGACCCCGTGGAATTCGCCATCAAACTGCCCGGGCGCAGCGAAGATGAGAATGACTTCGTTTACCTCCCCATCGATGCCAAATTCCCGAAAGACACCTATGAGCATCTGATTGAAGCCTATGAGAATGCCATCCCTGATGATATCGAAGCGGCCACTGCCACTCTGGAGAGTACCATCAAAAAGATGGCCCGCGACATCCGCGATAAATATATCGACCCCCCCAATACCACCGATTTTGCCATCATGTTCCTCCCCTTTGAGAGCATTTATGCCGAGGTGATCAGGCGGTCACCCCTGGTGGACCAGTTGCGTGACGAATATAAAATCACGGTGGCTGGCCCCACCACCCTGATGGCCATCCTCAACAGCCTGCAGATGGGATTCCGCACCCTGGCGCTCCAGAAACGGAGCAGTGAAGTGTGGCGGGTGCTCTCCTCGGTGAAAACGGAATTCGAGAAATTCGGGGGAATGCTGACCAAAGCCCAGAACAACATCCAGACCGGACTGGGCCAACTCGACAACGTAGTGGGAGCCCGCACCCGGGCGATCCAGCGTCACCTGCGCAACGTGGAGAAACTTCCGGCGGCAGAAGCCCGCGAAGTGCTGCCCGGACTGGCCGAAACCATTATGGCGGAGGAACAGGATGATGATGAGGAATGACCACTGGCTGGTTCAAATGAAGCAATCAGGTTACCCCAACAAACGGAAGAAAATTTCCCCTGCTTACAACCTCAACATCCGAAATATCATAGTGTTCTGTAAATGAAGATGGTACTTTGAACTTCTTTTCCGGATTCCATTTAAATTCAAAAGCGGAAATTTTCCCGTCAGCTTCTTCGATATAGTCAATCTCCTTTTGCTGATGGTTTCGCCAGAACCATGTTCCAGCATATTGTCTGCTGTAGTGAAGGAATTTCATTCGCTCAGCCACCATGAAATTCTCCCAAAGTGCACCGGTATCATTCCTGGATTCCAGTAGGTTAAAATTATTGATCAGGGCATTTCGGATTCCCGTATCATAGAAATAAATCTTACGGCCTGAACTGATCTCGTTTCTTTGATTCCGGGTAAAAGGCTGTAGTATGAAAACTACAAAAGCCTTTTCCAGCAAATCGATATAATTACTTACCGTATTTTTATCAACCTGTATCGTGTTGGCCAATTCGTTGTACGAAACAAGGTTGCCGATTTGAAGTGCAAGCGATTTTAATAACTTGTCCAGGATCTCCGGCTTCCGTATCCCTTTCCAACTTAGCAAATCTTTGTAGAGATAACTTCCGGTAATTTCCCTGAGTATATCTTTTTCATCGCCGGGATGGCCAATGACTTCCGGATACATTCCGTATACCAGGCGCAATTCTATCTGTTGCATGGCCGAAATGTAACCGGTATGTTGGTGAAACTCCTGCCAGCTGACCGGATAAAGCATAAATTCAAACTTTCGTCCGGTCAAAGGTTCATTGATCTCATTGGCAATTTCAAGCGATGAAGAACCACTCACCAACAACAAGACGTCTTTCATCTGGTCAGTAATGAGTTTAAGGGTAATCCCTATGTTTTTTACCCTTTGGGCTTCATCAACAAATACAACTTTGTGTGAACCTATGATTTGCCGAAGTTGTGCAGTGTTGGAACCGGCCAACTGAGATCTGATGAATGGGTCGTCACAATTCAGGACCAGGGGATTTTCCAGTTTAGAGATAATCTTTTCCATTAAGGTGGTTTTCCCCGTTTGTCGCGGTCCTAACAAAACAATCGCTTTTCCGGATGATAATTTCTTTTCTATTATTTCTTCCTGTACCCGATAAATCATCATTTTAGTGATTGTAATCACCAAATATATAAAAAATCAGTGATTATAATCGCTAAATATTCATTTTTTATTTTTTTTATTTCGTTTAGCTGTGTAAGAAATCTGCGAATTTTTCATCGATATGCTGATTGAACCAACGGTCGATCACCGACCGCCGGAAACGCCACTCCTTGCCCAGCTTGGCTGCCGGAATTTTACCGTCCTGTGCCCAGGTGTATATCGTCTGAGGCTTCATTTTCAGGTATTTCGCCACCTCCTCAAGGGTCATGATGTCGTCCATGGCTTAGTCATTGAACATTTCGAACACCCCGGAACTGTCATTCTTCATCGATGTTCCGGCTTCTTTGAAAGTGGCCGGACCCGCTTTCTCCGCTTCCTGGTCGCCCTCTTTTATTCCCGGACCAGGCTGCTGTTGGTCCCCGCGGGACAGTAGCTGCTGCACCGAATACACAATGGCGGTGTAGAAATTGCCTTCGTACTTCCGGAAAAGCTTGAATTCCTCCTCCTTGTTGCACAGGAAAGGCCGCAGGTTCCAGGCCAGCTGGATGCCAACAAAAGCAAGAATGATGATCCAGATCCGGAATACATTTACCCCGATTTGGGGATAGATGCCTTTTTTATCACAGGCGAACTTCAGCGCGTCGATGATCAGGCGCATCCCGAAAATGCCCGAAAAAACAAAAATGGCGACATGCAGCAACTGCAGGAAATGGTAGTTCCCGCCTGTGATCTGGAAAAACACTACCACCGGGGCAAACGACAGGGCGATTACCGCTGTCAGCAAAAAGCCGCTCAGTACGATGATCATCATCTGCCGCAAACTCATCCGTGATCCCAGCACCTGCTGGATCACAAAAAAAGAGGGAAAACAGATCAGCAATGCGCAAAGAAAAAGAAAAACCACCTTAATTCCGGCTGATAATGACTGCGGAAGGCTGTGGTAACTTCCCATAACCAGACCGTACGCGAAGGTGCATACGGAAATGATCAGGATCTGTTTGATGATCAGTCGGTTAGATTGTTTCTTGTCGCGCTCCTCAAAATAGGACTCCATGTTTTGGAATACCTTGAAAACCTCCTTTAAACCCTGATAAGCATTCATGGCAAAGATTTTTAAGTCTATCCCAAATATACGACTCTTATTCGATTATATTACTGTTTATTACTGTTTTTTATTATATGCTGGTGAAATTTATGTCAGTTATCGCCTGATTCCGGGAGCAGGAGTCTTCATTTCAGGTTCCGGGTTCAACACGCGTATTTCATCGTTTGCCGTACACGAATGTAAGGAAGAAACAACCGTCAGCAGCAAGGTCAGTCCCAGTATTCTAATCTTCATATTCTTCGGTTTGAACAGGACAAAAACAGTAGAAATTTGTTCACGGAAACAAAATATTTTTGTAAATTGAGTACTGATTACAAATCCGTTAGAAGGGTTTGACGCGCCGGTGCAGGGATTTCAATCAGGGAATTGTAAAGACAATGCAGGGTAGTTTCCATAGGATTCTGCCGTTGAACTCCGGTACGTCCCCTTATACCGGGCCGTTTGATGATAACTTAACTATTCAAAAGGAGGTTTTTATGACAAGAAAAGCATTGTGTGTCGGGATCAACAACTTTAAGAACTATCCTGATTCGGCCCTGCGGGGTTGTGTCCGGGATGCCGGAGACATGGCCAAACTGCTTAAAAAATGGCTGAAATTCACCGACGCTGACATCACCCGGCTGACCGATGCCCAGGCAACCAAGGAAAACATCATGGCTCAGCTTCATGAAATGGTCGACGGCGCCAAAGCGGGGAAGTACAGCTATTTGGTATTCAGTATGTCGAGTCATGGCACCCAGGTTCCTGATCAGAGCGGTGATGAACCCGACAATGCCGATGAGGCTTTCTGTCCTCATGATTTGAAGGCCGCAGGGAACCAGTGGGACCCCCGGTATATCATCACCGACGATGAACTTCACGACCTCTTCGGACAGTTGCCCAAGCATGTTCTGCTCGAGGTATATCTCGACACCTGCCATAGCGGTACCGGCCTGAAGAGTCTCGACCTCTTTGACAACCGCCGGCCCCGGTGGATGCCGCCTCCCTCTTACGCGGCCTTCATGGAAGCCGAAAACCTGCGTCCCCGCTCCCTGAAGGAGAAAGCACTTGACAAGGGACTGGTCCACCATGTCCTCTGGGCAGGCTGCCGTGCCGACCAAACCAGCGCCGACGCCTATATCGCCAGGGCATGGCACGGGGCTTTCACCTACTATTTCTGCCAGGTGATGAACGCCACCAAAAACAAGCTGCCGCGCAAGGAGGTGCTGACAAAAGTGCGTGCTAAACTGAAAGCGAGCCACTATTCTCAGATCCCCCAGCTCGAAGCCCCGGCAACGGTCAGGAAACTGCCCGTAGCCTGACGGGACGGCAAGGGCGCATGTCCTGTTTTATTACCCTTTTTTCGCTGATATACTGAATGGGCCACGAAATATCGTCCCCCAGTTCCCTGGCGGCCTGGAGTGGGAAATGAGGATTCCGCAGCATTTCCCTGCCCATCAGGATCAGATCGGCATGTCAGCAAGCCAAAATTTTCCCGGCCTGCCGGGCTTCTGTGATCATTCCCACAGCTCCCGTCAGCACCGATGCCTCGCTCCGTATCTTTGCTGTAAAATGCACCTGGTAGCCCGGCCCGTTTTCCGGCTGCAATGACTAAGGCTTACCCGCCAAGAATATTGCAAAGAATGGTATATTTGGGTTTTCGAACAAAAATCCTTGAAATGGACAGGTTATTTCGTTTATCTCCTGCAGTGATCGGGTTGATGGTTATCTGCGGTTTCCTTTTTAATCCGGTGCGGGCGACCGCCCAAATTACCCTTCCCCGGCTGGTCAGCGACGGCATGGTGCTGCAACGTGATGTGCCTTTGAAAATCAACGGTTGGGCATCACCGGGGGAAAAGGTGACCCTCACCTTTAAAGACAGAAAATTCCGGGCTACCACGGCCAAGGACAGTACCTGGCTGATTTCCCTCCCCGCCCAGAAGGCCGGAGGACCCTGGGAAATGACCTTCAAAGGGAAGAATACCCTGAAAGTCAGTAATATATTATTCGGGGATGTGTGGATTTGTGCCGGTCAGTCGAATATGGTGCTTCCCATGGAACGGGTAAAGGAGAAATATGTTGAGGAGATCGCCGCTGCCCGCTTTCCCGCAGTGCGTCATTTTTTCATCCCTACGGCTACCAGCCTGTCGGGGCCGCAACACGACCTGCCCCCGGGAGTATGGAAGGAAGCCAACCCGCACGATGTCCTCAGCTTTTCGGCCATCGCTTATTTCTTCGGGAAGGCAGTCCATGAGAAATATGGGGTACCCGTCGGGCTCATCAACGCCAGCGTGGGGGGAACACCCATCGAAGCATGGATCAGCGAAGAAGGATTCAGGGAGTTTCCGGCCATGCTGAAGACCATAGAAAGGAACAAGGCTCCCCGTCGTCCATGGCCGGGAGCTCTTAACCCCCCGCCAAAGGGCGCTGAAGCCCCCCCCGCCGACCGGGGCCTCCGGGAATCGTGGCATTCCCCCGATTACCAGCCGGTGGGCTGGAAACCCTTTTTCATTCCGGGATTCTGGGAGGACCAGGGCATCCGCAACCTCGACGGCGTGGTCTGGTTCCGCCGGGAAATAGACCTCCCCGCTTCCATGGCCGGACTGCCGGCACGACTGTTCATGGGCAGGATCGTCGATTCCGACTTCCTCTATGTCAACGGACAGCAGGTGGGAAATATCACCTACCAGTATCCCCCGCGCCGCTATACCGTTCCGGAAGGACTCCTCAAAGCCGGTAAAAACCTGATTGTGGCCCGCGTGACCAACAACTCGGGAAAAGGAGGTTTTGTCCCTGACAAGCCTTATTATATGGAGGCCGGAGGCAAGGCCATTGATCTGAAAGGGGATTGGTCGTACAAGGTAGGAGAGGTCTTCTCCCCGGCACCCTGGGTTCCCTCGTTCAGCGCCCAGAACCAGCCGGCGGCGCTTTTCAACGCCATGGTCGCCCCCCTGGTCAGCCATGCCGCCAAAGGATTCCTCTGGTACCAGGGAGAGACCAACGCCGGCAATGCCGCAGCCTACGGTGAATACCTGCCTGCTCTGATCCGCGACTGGCGCAACCTGTGGGGACAGGGGGACCTTCCCTTCCTCTTCGTGCAACTGGCCAACTTCATGGAGGTCGACTATCAGCCTGCGGAAAGCCAATGGGCTGAACTCCGCGAAGCACAGCGCCTCGCCCTCAGGGAACCCCATACCGCCATGGCGGTGGCCATTGACCTGGGCGAGTGGAACGATATTCATCCGCTGAACAAAAAGGAGGTGGGAGAACGCCTGGCCCTGGGAGCCTTCCGGCTTGCCTATGGCGAACCTTCCGTGGTATGGTCAGGCCCCCTTTACAAATCTCACGAAGTGAAAGGCGGCAGCATTATCCTTACCTTCGACCATGCCGGCAGTGGCCTGGTATCACACAACGGGGAGCCCCTTTCCCGCTTCGAGATTGCCGGTGCCGACGGAAAATACCGCATTGCCGGTGCCCGCATTCAGGGGGATCAGGTGATCGTCAGCCATCCCGGGGTTCCTCATCCCGAACAGGTCCGTTATGCCTGGGCCGATAACCCCGAAGGAGCCAACCTCTACAACAGGGAGGGCCTTCCGGCGTCACCATTTCAGACTTTCGACGCTCTCCATGCCGACGACCACCCCTGGCGCGGTAAGTCCTGCGCCGTGGTCCTCACCTACGACGACGGACTGAATGTTCATCTCGACCATGCCATCCGCCAGCTCGATTCCCTGGGCATGAAGGGCACTTTTTACATCCCCGGGAATTCAGAGCCTTTCCGCAACAGGAGCTTCGAGTGGAAAAGAGCCGCCGCAAACGGCCATGAACTGGGAAACCACACCCTGTTCCATCCCTGCGACGGCAGCCAGCCCGGCCGTTCCTGGGTCAACCCCGAATACGACCTGAGTCATTACAGCGTCGCCCGGTTCATGGATGAACTCAGGGTGACCAACCAGATCCTCAATGGTGTCGACGGAAAAAGAACACGCAGCTTTGCCTATACCTGCGGCGACCGTAAGGCCGGAGAAACCCCCTTCACCGATCTGGTGATGAAGGAGTTCCCTGTTGCCCGGGGCGTCCACTCCGTCATGGGTGATATCCTCACCATCGACCTTTCCAACGTGGGCAGCTTTATGATCAACGGGGAAAGCGGGGATCAGATGGTCAGCCTGGTGAAAAAGGCCATGGAAAGCAACGCTTTGCTGGTCTTTCTCTTCCACGGAGTGGGAGGGGAACACAACCTCAATGTCTCCCTGGAAGCCCACAGGAATTTGCTGAAATTTCTGAAACACCACGAAGATCAGATATGGGTCCCCACCATGCTGGAGGCAGCCACCCACATCAGTAAATACCGGAAGCTTCAGGAATCCCCTGTCATACCATAAGCGGATTTACAGGAATCAACGCGTTAAGTTCAGAAAGATCAACCCATAAAGTTTAGAATAATGGCCAGACTGAAGGTAAGTAATTTCAGCGACCGTTTTTTCAGGGCAATCGAAAAGGGAGGAAATGCCCTTCCGCATCCGGCGGCTTTGTTCGCCATTTTTGCACTGATTACCCTGCTCTTTTCGGCATTGGGCTACTGGCTGCAGTGGCATGGCGTCAACCCGGCCACGGGAGAAACCGTCACCGCGGTCAATCTGCTGTCGAGGGAGGGTGTCCACCGGATCATCCTCGACATGGTGGACAATTATACCGGATTTGCCCCCCTGGGCATTGTGATGGTGGCCATGCTGGGAATCGGGGTGGCCGAAAGCAGCGGCCTGATCAGGGCAGCCATCAACGCCCTGATGCTCAAGGCGCCGAAAAATACCATCACCTTTATGGTAGTGCTGGCGGGGATCCTTTCCAACGTAGCGTCAGACCTGGGATATATCCTGATCATTCCCCTGGCTGGTGTCATTTTTCATTCCCTGGGCAGGCACCCCATCGCCGGAATGTCGGCAGCCTTTGCCGGCGTCAGCGGCGGCTTCAGCGCCAACCTGCTCATCGGAACCATCGATCCCCTGCTGGCCGGACTCTCGACAGAGGCTGCCAGCATCATCGATCCCGACTATTACGTGATGCCCACCGCCAATTACTACTTCATGTTTGTCTCCACCTTCGTGATCGCCTTTACCGGTACCTGGGTCACCAAAAGATGGGTGGAACCCCGGCTGGGAAAATACGGCGGTTCCGTGCCCCAGGAAGAGATTACCCCACTATCCCCTGCTGAGAGAAAAGGTCTTGGCCGGGTCGCCTGGGTGCTGCTGGCCTGGGGCCTCCTCTTTGCCGCCGGACTGGCCCCCGACCACGGGTTCCTCAGGGGTGCCGACAACTCCATCCTCCACTCCCCCCTGCTGAAAGGATTCATTGCCGTTCTTTTTGTCGTCGCCACGTCGATAGGGGTGGTATACGGCTATACTGCCGGAACCTATAAAAAACATGCCGATGTGGTTTCTGGTATGAACAGCAGTTTTAAGGGGCTCATCTCCTTTCTGGTGCTGGTCTTTTTTGCCGCCCAGTTTGTGGCCTGGTTCAAATGGAGCAACCTGGGGGTGCTCATCGCCGTAAGGGGAGCCGCCTGGCTGCAATCGGTCGATATCGGGCTGATTCCCCTGGTCCTCCTCTTTATCCTGCTCTCGGGGGTGATCAACATGTTCATGGGAAGCGCCTCGGCAAAATGGGCCATCATGGGTCCGGTCTTCATCCCCATGTTCATGCTCCTGGGCTATTCCCCGGAACTCTCCCAGGCCGCCTTCCGCGTGGGTGACAGCATCACCAACGTCATCTCGCCCATGATGAGCTTTTTCGCGCTCATCATCGTCTATTACCACAAATATGACGAAAAATCGGGGATCGGTACGCTGATTGCCACCATGCTCCCCTATACCATTGCCTTTTTCGTGGCCTGGAGCCTGCTGCTCATCCTCTGGATTACGCTGGGCATTCCCCTGGGGCCTGAAGCGGGCTTGTATTATCCCTCCTGATTGTCGCTAACCGTGGGGATCACAAATCCCATGACCACGGTGCCGGTGATGCCGGTGGCCACAACTATGATGATGGCGGTCAGGGATTCCAGCCCGAACAGGCAGGAAAGGGTAATCATGGTCCACATCAGCGATATCGACCAGATCTTGCTCTTCAGGGTCATCCCTTTTTTTTCGTGGAAATCGCGGATGTACTTTCCGGCTACGGTACCGGTCACCAGCTTATGGTAGAGCTTCTCAGAGCTCCGCATGTAGAGGGCGGCCGTAAGCAGGAAAAAGGGGGTGGCAGGCAACCCGGGCACCACTATGCCCAGTATGCCAACGCCCAGGGAGATACTCCCCAGAATCACATACATCACCCTCAATAACGCCATTTCACTCGTTTAATTATTATTTAATGTTTTGGAATTCAATGACATAATTTTTGTATGCACAACATGTCCTTCAGATCCGTGTAACTCGCATGAATGAATAAACATCTCCTTTTGCGTAAAACGTTACATGCTCGTTTCCTTTTTGTCGGCAAAAATAGAAATTATCCCCTCAAATTCATACAAATTTATCCGCTATTGCAGTCCCTCGCGGAAAGGCCCACCCGGGATCCGGTTCCGTCAGGGACTTCCATTGCATCCCCCTTACCTGTTTGCACCTGAGAAGAGCCGATAAGCACTCACCGGAATTCATTTCTGATGGCAAATGATCCTTTGGTCTGCCGGTTTGCAGAACGGGAATAATATGGTTAATTTGCCCCGGAATTTTTATTTTCCACCACGATGGCAGAATGCGGAATCAGGGATCTCAGAGATGTGCAACGGGTTAAGCAGGCCCGTACGTTGCGGGCTGTCCGGAAAGTCCACCGGACTACTGCGGTGTTGCTGTTTCTTTTCTTTTTCATCATCGCCTCAACCGGGATCATGCTGGGTTGGAAGAAAAACAGCAACGGCAAGATCCTCCCGGATACCTTCCGGGGTACTTCCACGGAATTAAGTGAATGGCTCCCCGTGGACAGCCTTTACGCAAATGCCTGCAGAATTTTGCAGGACTCCCTCTTCGCCGGTGTTTCCGTGGAACTTGACAGAGTGGATATCAGGCCGGACAAAGGATCGGTGAAATTCCTTTTCACCGAAGGATACCGTGAAATTCAACTCGACGGGGCCACAGGGAAGTTGCTCCATATGGGTGTCCGCTATTCTGATCTAATTGAGCACATCCACGACGGCACCATCGTCGACCGCCTTTTGGGAATCCCGGGCGGCCTCTTCAAACTGGTATACACCACCCTCATGGGCATGGCCCTGCTGACCTTTACCATCACCGGGTTCTGGCTGTGGTACGGACCCAAACGGATGCGCAGGTCAAAACGGTCGGCCTGACAGGAATGGTCAGGTGTAATGTTATTCCCCGGCGGTGATCTTCACCAGCACCACCCCATGGAAGGGGACTTCGGTGTCGAAGCTGCCGCTGAAGGTGCCCAGCTCTTTCTGGCGCCAGAGGTCCCGGACCGTGCATTTTCCGGTGAATCCCAGGGTGGCCAGGTCCACGGTGACTTTCCGCGGTGCATTTTCATGGTCCCAATTGAACATCTCCACCGGATCGCTGGCCTGGTTTCCGGGGTAGAAGACTCCCGCCGCTTTGCCGCCATCCTCCAGCTCTTTTACCCAAATCTCCAAGCCTTCGGCCCGCACGACAGGAACGGCCTGCCTGCCCAGCATATCCTGGTTCACGGCAATCACCTCGTCGTTGGTGATCAGGTTCATGGTGAAATCATCGAGGCGCTCCATGTCGCAACCCAGCAGGAGAGGGGCGGCCAGCAGCGACCAGAGGGAAATGTGACTGTATTGTTCATCGGGGGTAAGCCGCGTGGGCGAGAGGTGAGCCCCCCAGCCCACATACCCCAGCACCAGCATGTCGGGGTCGTTCCAGGCCGAAGGTCCTGCATACGGGGAGTTTTTATCCTGGGCAAAGCCAATCGAGGAGAGGCTGTTCCAGGAGTCGCCGATGTCTCCGGTGGTGCGCCACAGGTCTCCGCCCACCTCTCCGCCCCAGGCGGAAACATCTTTCATCCCGTACTGACAGAGGCTGTAAACGATGTCACGGTCGACGCGGTCAAGGGCTTCCCGCATCACCAGGTAGGGCTTCTGGTAGGCCTCCAGGGAGTTGTCCTCGACCACCTGACTGTACCCGCACCAGTCGTATTTCACAAAATCGATTCCCCAACCGGCCCAGGTGCGGGCATCGGTCAGTTCGTGCTGATAACTTCCCGGGTAGCCGGCACAGGTGGTGGGGCCCGGTGATGAATAAATACCGATCTTGAGTCCCAGGCCATGGATATGACCGGCCAGCCCTTTGATATCGGGGAATTTTTCGTTGGGCAGCAGTTCGCCGGCTTTTGTCCTTTCGCGCGACTGCCAGCAGTCATCGATGTTGATATAGCTCCACCCATGGTCGATCAGTCCGCTGCTCACCATGGCATCGGCGGCGGCTTTCACCTTTTCCTGGTCGACGGCACAGGCCCAGTTGTTCCAGCTGTTCCACCCCATGGGAGGCGTCAGCGCCAGTCTGTGGGGGCCGATGACGATTTTCAGGGGACGGGCGGCTTCCCCGGCTTCATTCCTGACCCTGATGTCGACGGTATACTCCCCTTCCTTTTTTACCTTTCCGGAAATCACCCCGGTGGCGGGGTCCATCTCCAAACCCGCCGGAAGATTGGCGGCAATGAGGGTCATGGGCTTTTTCCCCGTGACCGGAATTTTATATAAAAATGGTTTTCCGGGGGAAGCGCCGGTGACGGAAGGACCGTTGATGCGGGGGGCATCTCCCGGGGGAGGGGTCAGAATATAAGGTTCGGTGGCCTGAGCAACCGGAGCTGGCAGGATCGTGTCGCCTGTGATCTCAAATCGGGCATCGGCCCAGTCGGCATGGTCGAAGTTGATGTTGTCACCCCCGTCGGTGACCAGAAGGGCGAGCTTCCCGATACCCCTGATGTTGACTTCTACCGGTATGGCCGCAGTGGTGTCGGTCATAACCCCGCTCTGCCACAGGATCTTACGGTCACCGATGACGAAAAACTCGACCGAGGCGGAGGTCCCGCTGATCTCATCATCAACACCCACTATGGCCAGGAACTTACGCCCTTTCCCCTGCAGGTCAATGAGGTATTTGCTGATGGCATGGGTACCGACCCCTCGCTCATACACTTGTCCGTTGATGGTCAGCGGATTCCCGTCGACCGACTTTCTCACCTGGTTCGAACCCCAGCCAGGGTCCATGGTACTGAGGTCCATCTCGTCAAGCCATACGGTTTTCTCAGGCTGCTTATTGCAGCCCATTCCCAGTAGCGCCGTAAGAACGGCGATAATGATCGCTCTTTTCATTCCTGTTGGTATATAATCGTACATGGTCATTTCATTGTGCCGTTTATTTCTGTCTATTTAAGACTTTGGGCCCGGCACGGGAGACAACAGATGCCTTGCCGTCGTTGCGAAGTTACTCTTTTGTGATGTTAAATATCCTGAAAATGGTTACATTTATGACAATAAACCGTCTCTCATCCCGAATGCCATGGACCAGCCAAAAATAGACCGCCTTTTACGCATCATGAAAATGCTGACCGGTAACACGTCGGCTACCATTGGCCAGCTGGCCCGGCGGCTGGGGATTTCTGAGCGGTCGGTGTACCGCTATATCGATACCTTCAGGGAAGCGGGCTTTGTCATCCGCAAGAAGGGGGAGGTGTACCGCATTGACAAGTCATCGCCCTATTTCAGGGACATCAGCCAGCTGGTCCACTTCACCGAAGAGGAAGCCTATATCCTGAAAAGCGCCATCGAAAGCATTGATGAGAATAATCTGATCAAGCAGAACCTGAAGAAAAAACTCTATACGGTCTACAATTACAAGATTCTGGCCGAGACCATCGCCAAAGGCAAAAATGCGGTAAATGTGAACCGGCTGGTCGACGCCATCGGGGAGGAACGGCAGGTAATCCTCCGGAATTACAGTTCGGCGCATACCCATGTGATCCGTGACCGCCTGGTGGAACCTTTTGCCTTTACCACCAACTATATCCAGGTGTGGGCCTGGGAACCCGAATCACAACGCAACAAACTTTTCAAACTCTCCCGTATCGGAGAGGTGGAAATTCTCGAAGACCCCTGGAAAGATAAACCCCGCCACGAGGCGGGATTTATCGATATCTTCCGCATTCACAGCCATAAGCTGCTTCCGGTGCAACTGAAACTGAGCCTCCGGGCCGCTACGCTGCTTACTGAAGAGTATCCCCTGGCCGAAAGAGAACTCAAAAAGATCAGCGACAACGAATGGATTCTACATACCAATATATGCAAATATGACGGGGTGGGCCGTTTCGTGGCGGGACTGGCCGATGACGTGGAGATCATGGAACCGGAAGAATTCCGGCTCTTTATGAAGGAGAAGTTATCGCGGGGACTTAAGCGGCTGGGATAATATAATTTTCATCATTTAACGTATTGTCAGAAGTTGTCAATACCGCAAGGTACCTTTGCAATGAATTTAATGACAACACTCTGATCAATGCACCCTTTTTCAATCTTACATGTCAGATGATTAATCCATAAATCTTAACCTCGACCTTGACCTTAACCTTTTAATTTTATCAGCCATGGAACAAAAACACCAAATCTTCAACCTCATCATCCTCGATGAAAGCGGATCGATGCAAAGTATCAAACAGGCCACCATCTCAGGCTTTAACGAGGTGGTCCAGACCGTCAAAGGGATGGAAAAGCAGTTTCCCGAACAGGAACACTTCATCTCTCTGGTGACCTTCAACGGATTGGGAATAAAAACCATGCTCTTCAACGAACCGGTAGCCAGGCTGGAACTGATCGACGGAGAAAAATACCAGCCCGATTCGATGACTCCCCTTTTCGATGCCATGGGCTCCTCCATGTTGCGTCTCAGGAAGGTGACCGATGCCCTGACCGCCTACAACGTGCTGGTGACCATCCTGACCGACGGACAGGAGAATGCTTCCCGGGAGTTCAGCGGGGAAGCCATCAAAAAGATGATCGACGAACTGTCGATGAAAAACTGGACGTTCACCTACATCGGCGCCAACCATGACGTGGTCGACTTCGCCCTGAAGATCTCCATCACCAACACGATGAAATTCGAGGCCAATGAGGCAGACATGAAGCAGATGTTCGACAAGGAGAAGCGTGCCCGCATGAACTTCAGCCAGAATATCAGGGACAAAAAGGATTACAAGCGGGACTTTTACAAAGAAGACGACGATCCCCAAACCACGTAAATGATTCATACAGCCCCGGCAGGGAAACCTCCGGGGCTTTTTTGATGAGTGCTTTATTGCCGGAAGGGTCAGAGTACTTAGAAAAGTAAAATAGCAAAAATGGCCTGATTTATCGGATTCGTTGATGGTTTTCCTTCACCCTGAACTCCACGACCCGGCGCACCAAACCGAGCCGTAGGGGCTTGTCCGGGGGAACTGAACCGCTCCTTTGGAAAATTCATATATTTGTTTCTGACCAATCAACTTTAAAGGAATCAGCCATGACAGACCACGACCTTACAGAAAAAGGGAGACAATACCTCGATATGCTGTGCCGCACCATTCCCGGCAGGGAAGTGGGCAGTGAGGGAAATCGCCGGGCCACCCGGTTTTTTGAGGCGGAACTCTCGCGGCGGGGATGGACCATTGAAGCCATCGAATTCGATGCCATCGACTGGGAGGAAAGGGGGGCCACGTTAACGTGCTGCAACGAGGCTTTCCGGGTTCTGGTAAGTCCCTACTCCCTGGCCTTCGACGGAGCGGGGGAACTCATCCCTGCCTCTACGGCCGAGGAATTGGAGATGCTGGATACCCGGGGAAAAATCCTTCTTCTCCACGGGGAGATTGCCAGGGAGCAGCTGATGCCCAAGAATTTTGTGTTTTACAATCCTGAAGAGCACCAACGGATCGTTGCCTTGCTGGAGCAAAGCGGTGCCCGGGCCATCATTTCGGCTACCGGGCGGAATTCCGCCCTGGCTGGCGGTGTATATCCCTTTCCGCTGATCGAAGATGGCGACTTCGACATCCCTTCTGTTTATATGACGGAGGAGGAGGGCCTGCGGTTGCTGCCCTATGCGGGCAAAAGCGTAAGCCTCAGTTCCCGGTCCGTGCGGATCCCCGGAAAGGGCTATAACATCTCAGGGGTTCGTGGAAATCCCTCAGGCAGACGGATCGTGGTCACCGCTCACATCGATGCCAAGAAGGGATCGCCCGGAGCCATCGACAATGCAACAGGGGTGATTGTATTACTTCTTCTGGCGGAATTGCTGAAGGACTACGACGGGGAGCGGCTTATCGAACTGGTGGCCTTCAACGGGGAGGATTATTATGCCGTTCCCGGACAGATGGCCTATATCACAGCCCGGGGGGTGGATTTTCCAAAGATTCTGCTGAATATCAACATCGATGGTGCCGGATACCTGGAAGGTCCTTCATCCGTTTCTCCGTTTGACCTGCCTGAAGAGCTGAACCTGATGGTGCAGGAGCTGATCGCGGAAAACCCGGGCATCGTGGAAGGCATCCCCTGGCCTCAGGGCGACCACAGCATTTTCCTTCAGTATGGTGTCCCGGCCGTCGCCGTCTCCTCCCAGTGGCTTATCAATCATATGAGCGAGCAGGAGGTCACCCATACCCCCAAGGACCATCCTGAAATCGTCAATTGCAGCCGGCTGGCCGAAATCGCCCTCGCCCTGAACCAACTGATCCGGAAAATTTGAATTCCGGTGAGCGCATTCACCCCAGGCTATGCCACGGGGAGCTTCCATGGCCCTCTGAAAACCATAACGAAAGATCTGAAAACTTGCTTTTCCGGACCCACTGATCAGGACCCACTGATCAGGAGATTCTGAAATGTAATTTCTGAAGCCAGTTTTCTTTCGCATCCATGGCTCACAATGCATTCAAAATAAGTAATATAGGTTTAGTCTACCGGTAAACGGCCTTGTATAATCGGTGAATAATTCCGGTTTGGTACGGCATTTGCCTTACCTATGCCGAAGAGATGGTTCTTCATTAACAACAAACAAAATGAAAGCTTTATTCACCTCCGCAGTTCTTGCCCTCCTGATCGCAACCGCGACGAACGTCCGGGCTCAGGATTGGCAAGAGGATTACCTGGGTCTCCCTGGTGATAACCTGAATCTCTACGCTGCCATGAAGCTGTTCCAGGAGTCGGAAACCCTCGAAGGTTTCGAAATGGCCCTTAACAGCGAGGATACCGGCATCAACAACCTCGACCTCAATGGCGACCGCCGGGTTGATTACATCAATGTGACCGACCATATCGACGGCAATGTACACAACATTGTTTTAAGCGTGGCGCTGAACAAGAAACACCGTCAGGACGTGGCTGTCTTCGTTGTGGAGCGTTTCCGCGACGGATCAGCGCAGATCCAGCTGGTGGGTGATGAAGCACTCTATGGCCGCAACTACATCGTGGAGCCCTACTACGACAACAACACCGCGGAGACCGCCAATCCCGGCTACTACGGCAGGCCCGTCAGTAACGTGAAAGTGACGGTGGTGACCACCTCAGCCTGGCAGGTAGCTTCCTGGCCCCTGGTGCACTACATCTACCTTCCCGGATACATGGCCTGGCACTCCCCCTGGTACTGGGGTTACTGGCCCGCCAGCTGGAGCGCATGGGATCCCTGGTACTACCACTACTACTACGGATACCATTCCTACTGGAATAACCACTACACCGCCCACTTCCGCCACTGGAACCACGTGCGCTACCATGGATACAACGACTTCTACTATGCCGGTGTCAGGCATTATTCGAAGGATGTCCATACGAACATCAACAAGGGGTACTACAAGGATACCTACTCGCATCCTGAACTGCAGAAAGAGGGAAGGGCCCTTCACGCCCGGGTAGCCACCGAAAGCAACCGGACCAGGGTCACTGCCGGATCGCGTGAAGCTTCCGCCACCCGGTTAAGCAGCGCGGTTCCTGAAAGCGCAAGGGTAAGGGCCACCGCCACTACCGCCGCCAGAAGGACGGAAGGTACGGTAGAGACCCGCACCAGGAGTGAAGCCACTGCCACCCGCGGCGAAGCCGGCGTCACCAGTAAAAGTGCCACCCGCAGCGAGGCTGTGGAGACCCGCAGGTCGGCACCTGCCACCGGCAGTACCACTTACACCCGTCCCGCCGCCACGACCCGCACTTCCTCTGAGGTCACCTCAGGAACCAAGGGCCGCACGGAAATGACTCCCCGCACGACCACCACGGCACGGCCGGCAGCCACCACCAGCGGAACAACCAGGAGCACCGGGGTCTCCACCCGCTCTTCCTCCTCCCCCTCTACGGGGAGTGTAAAAGTGGCCACCAGACCTGCCAGCTCAGGCAGCAGCAGCTCCGCCGGCAGAAGCTCCTCCACCGTTAGCTCATCACGCGGCAGCAGCAGCTCCACCGGGTCATCGGCCAGCAGCTCCTCCACCGTTAGCTCATCACGCGGCAGCAGCAGCGCCGGCGACAGCGCCCCCGGCCGCACCCGCAGATAATACTTCAGACCATCCTTTCAAGGCCACCCTCCTCCCGGAGGGTGGCCTTTTTTTAGTCCCCCTGTTTGATTATTGCCCCGGAATTCCTAACTTGTTCTAAATTGCGAAAAATGGCCGGAAGGATCATCCACACTCCGGGGCGCTGGGGTAAGGCCCTGCTGCTCCTTTTCCTGATGGCCCCTGTTCTTCTGGGGTCTGGCATCCCCGGAGATTCCGGGGATAGGGATCCTTTCGCATTTACCAACCCCTCTTTTGTTACCGCACCCATCATCCCCGATGAGGAACCCCTGGCCGATCCCCTGGTGATCCCCCTGAAGCAGGCCGGACGACTATATCTCATTGAGGCGGTCATTGACGGGGTTCAGGGAAACCTCATCTTCGACTCGGGGGCAAAAGGCCTGGTGTTGAACAGCACCTATTTCCGTAACAAGGTAAAGTCAGAAAAACTCAACGCCAAGGGAATCACCGGTGATGTCGCAGAAGTGGAACTGGTCACGGCAGGCAGTGTCGAATTTTCCGGACTGGTCTACCGCAAGGTGACAGCAGAAATGACCAGTCTGGGCCATATCGAGGACCGCCGCGGAATCAAAATCCTCGGACTGGCAGGTTTCGGCCTGTTCCGGAAATATGAGATCATTTTTGATCCCCTGCAGAGCGAACTCTCGCTTTACCACGTTGACCGGTCCGGAAAAAGGATCTCTTCCGCAGGAGTCCCTTTCAAAACCGATTATCAGCAAAAAATTTCCGCCAGCGGCGATGTGATCTTCCTGAGGGCTATGGTGGGTGGAAAAATGCTCAGTTTCTGCTTTGACACGGCTGCTGAAACCAACGTCATCAGCAGCGGGGCCCACCGCACCGTCATGGAGACCATCACCATACTGCGCCGTGCCAGCCTGAAAGGGGCGGGGACCTCCACCACGGAAGTGCTGATGGGCAAGATGAATGATTTCACCATCGGCAATCACAAAATTCCGGGCATGGAAACGGTCATCTCCAACCTGTTTTCGCTGAACGAGGTCTACAACACCTCCATTGACGGGGTTCTGGGGTACAGCTTTTTCCGCTATGGCGTGATAAATGTTAATTTTGCCGGAAACCAGGTGGGAATCCGCTTTATGGAAGGAGGCCGGAAATGAAAATTAACCTCCGTATTTGGATATGGGCTGCAGTGTTCCTCCTGCTTTCCCTGGCCGTTGCCGGACAGTACGACCCTGCCCGGGTGTGCCGGATTGAAAGCGACAGGGTGGTGTTTGTCCTGGACAAAAAATGGACGGAACAGCAGAAAAGCGAAGTCATCAGGCTTTTTGACCTCGACAGTGCCCTGGTGGCCGGGGTTTTCAAAGGGATGACACGCATAGAGGCCCAGGGAGAACAATGGACGGTGCACGATAAAGGGGGCGGTATTTACGAACTCTCCAAGCCTTTCCGCCCGGAATCAGGTGGTACGGTGAATCCTGCCGACCTCTTCCTGCTCATCGACGACTGGATGAATTTCAGCGGCGACACCGATGAGTCGGGGGTGGTTTTCGGGGTCAACCAACTGAAAGTACCCAATGCCATCGTCTACACCGGCACCCGGGCGCAGTTTTTTCTGCCCGGCTTCACCCAGGCCCGCAATGTTTACCTTTCAGGAAGCTTCAACAACTGGAGCACCACCCAAACGCCCATGCGGAAAGCAGCAACGGGGTGGATCACCGACGTGAAGCTGAAACCGGGGAAGTATACCTATAAGTATATTGTGGATGGCCGCTGGACCGCCGATCCCATCAATAATCTGAAGGAGCGTGGGGGTGGCGGCGAGAGGAACTCCGTGCTGTATTGTCCCAACCATACCTTCAGCTTGAACGGGTATGAAAAGGCCCGGTCAGTCGTGGTCACCGGTAATTTCAACGGATGGAACCCCCGCGGGGTACCCCTGGAACGCACTTCCGGCGGATGGGCCCTGAAGGTTTACCTCAGGGAGGGCACCCATGCCTACAAATTCCTGGTCGACGGAAAATGGATGACCGACCCCGGCAATCCACAGGTGAGGGAGGATGCCTCCGGCAACCGCAACTCCTTCCTTGAGATCGGTGAACCTTTCCTCTTTACCCTTGAGGGTTTTACCGATGCCCGCAAGGTCATCCTTACCGGAAGTTTCAACCATTGGGACCGCAACGAACTGGTCATGCAAAAAACCGCTACGGGGTGGAGACTCCCCTATGTGACGGCCGCAGGAAACTATGAATACAAGTTCATCGTCGACGGCGAGTGGATGCCCGACCCCGCCAACCCCTTCGCCACAGGATCAGGGAGTTACACCAATTCCTTTATCGCCCTGAAAGCCAACCATATCTTTGAACTTAAGGGTCATTCCCAGGCCGGAAGTGTCATCGTCAGCGGCAGTTTCAACGGATGGCGCACCGATGGCTACCGCATGGTGCGTGACGGCGACAGCTGGAAAATCCCCCTCTGCCTGGAACCCGGAAAATACAGCTATAAATTTATCGTCGACGGCCAGTGGATCCTCGACCCTGCGAATTCCCTTCAGGAGGAGAATCAATACGGGACAGGCAATTCCGTTTTATGGATCGATCCCCGTGAGTGATTGTTGAATTCCGGCGAGCGCATATCCCATCGGCGCTGCCGCGGGGAGTTTCAATTCCGTGAGCGCATATCCCATCGGCGCTGCCGCGGGGAGTGGTAATTTCAGCTTTCCCCCA
>CAYWUJ010000041.1:0-1881 GCA_964461455.1 uncultured Prolixibacteraceae bacterium
AGCCGTGTTGGGCCCCATGCCCTGGAGCAGCATCATGCCCACGGGGGGCGTCTCTCCCGATGTGGAAAACCTCACCAGATGGTTCAAAGCCGGCGTCCATTGCGTTGGCATGGGCTCCCAACTTTTCCCGGCCGACGTTCTCAAAAACAAAGATTTTCCATACATTGCAGCCAAATGCCGGGAAGCCATCGCTGTGGTCCATAAAATCAGGGGTCTTTGAACGGAAATCCCATGACCCCCGGGCCATGGATGACAAAACACAATAACCCGTAACAGTAAAGAACATCACTCCACAAGGACCAGCACAACAACTGAATAAACTGAAACTAACTTGAGATTTTACCCATGAGTCAACTCAACGAAATCAACCAAAAAGTCGGCAAATACAGGTGGACGATCTGCGCCCTTGTCTTTTTTGCCACTACTGTGAACTACCTCGACAGGCAGGTTCTGAGCCTCCTGAAAGACCAACTGGAGCTGGAATTCAACTGGACCGATTCCGATTACGCCAATATCGTTTCGGTTTTCCAGTTTACCTATGCCATCTCCATGCTTTTTGCCGGCCGTATCATTGACTGGCTGGGCACCAAGAAAGGCTACGCCTGGTCCCTGATCGTCTGGTCGGTAGGCGCCATGGTCCACGCCCTGGCCAAAGGAACCGGCGGATTCATGATTGCCCGGGGCATTCTGGGATTCGGGGAATCGGGGAACTTCCCGGCAGCCATCAAGACCGTGGCCGAATGGTTTCCTAAAAAGGAGAGGGCCCTGGCCACGGGGATCTTCAACTCGGGAGCCAACGTGGGAGCCATCCTGGCCCCCGTGACCGTCCCCTGGATCGCCAGCCACCTGGGATGGCAGGCCGCCTTTCTGATCATCGGCGCGATTGGATTCTCCTGGCTTATCTTCTGGTTCTGGCTCTATGACGTCCCCTCAAAAATCAAAACCCTGGGGAAGGCCGAATACGACTATATCCACAGCGATAATTTCGATGAAGCCCATGAGCCTATTGTCGAAAACAAGGAAAAGATTTCCTGGTTCAAACTCCTCCAGTATAAGCAGACCTGGGCCTTCAGTTTCGGGAAATTCATGACCGACGGGGTGTGGTGGTTTTACCTCTTCTGGCTGCCTGCCTATCTCAAGGCCCAATACGGCATGACTGGCATGGAGGTGACCTTCCCGCTGGCCGTTCTCTATACCCTTTCCACCCTGGGCAGCATCACCGGAGGATGGTTCCCCATGTACTTCATAAAAAGAGGCTATGAACCCTATGCCGGCCGCATGCGTGCCATGCTCCTGATCGCCCTGATCCCCCTGATCGTGCTGCTGGCGCAATACCTGGGAGGAATCAGCTTCTGGCTGCCCGTATTCATTATCGGTATCGGCACCGCCGCCCACCAGGCCTGGTCAGCCAACATCTTCACCACCGTCTCCGATATGTTCCCCAAGAAAGCCGTGGCCAGTGTCACCGGCATCGGAGGAATGGCCGGAGGCTTCGGAGGCATCTTCATCACCAAAGTGGCCGGATGGCTCTTCGACGGATACCGCAGCGCCGGAATCGCCAAATCATGGGCAGAAGCCCAGGCCGCCAACCTGGGGGATTTCGTCACCAAAATAAAATCCCTCGAACTGGTCAATAAACATGGAGACATCATCAATATTGACAAGGTCGAACTGGGTAACCTCCCCGCAGAAGTAGCCCAGCAAATACAAACCATCGACCCCTCCCTCTTTGAACAGCTGAAACAACTGCAGATGCCCCTGGTCCACCATAACATGACCATCGCCTATACCATGGTCTTCGTATTCTGCGCCCTGGCTTACCTCATCGCCTGGGGCGTCATGCACCTGCTGGTTCCCAAATTCAAAAAGGTAGATATTTAA
>CAYWUJ010000041.1:1981-20749 GCA_964461455.1 uncultured Prolixibacteraceae bacterium
CGCCTGGGGCGTCATGCACCTGCTGGTTCCCAAATTCAAAAAGGTAGATATTTAATATGCCAGGCCTGGCATCTGCCTGAGCCATTTTCCGGGAAAACCACTTTTCCCCGGCAGGCTGGCCACTTCTAAGGTGACCAGCCCGCTTTTTTTCCTCTTCCGGCAAACCGTGAAAAATTTCCTCACCATCCGTCATTTTTCCTTATTTTTGTCCTTCCGGAATCAGGAAAAGGACCCGGACACTTCTTCGCCCTGATCATCGTTTCTGATGACGTGGTGCATCACTGGAAGTTAACTTACTGAATAAGAACATATTAAGATTACAGGACAATGAAACTTTCTTATAACTGGCTGAAAACCTACATCGATCTGGATCTGACGCCTGCGGAACTCAGCAAGGTCCTCACCGGAATCGGCCTTGAGGTCGGAGGCATGGAAGAAGTGGAGAGCATAAAAGGGGGACTGGCCGGACTGGTCATCGGGGAGGTGCTTACCTGTGAGCCTCATCCGGGCAGCGACCACCTTTCCAAAACCACGGTCAGCACCGGCAGCGGCGACCCCCTGCCCATAATTTGCGGAGCGCCCAATGTGGCTGCCGGCCAGAAAGTGGTGGTGGCCCCCGTGGGGACTTCCCTTTACATTGGTGACGAAACCCTCACCATAAAAAAAGCCAAAATAAGGGGGGAAGTCTCCGAGGGGATGATATGCTCCGAAAAAGAGACGGGCCTGGGCAGCGACAGCGACGGCATCATGGTTCTGCCTCCCCCGGCAAAGGTGGGAACCAGGGCCAGCGAATACTTCCGCATCGAATCAGACTGGGTGATAGAAATCGACATCACCCCCAACCGTATCGACAGCGCTTCCCACCTGGGCGTTGCCCGCGACCTGGCTGCCTTCTTCGGCAAAAAAGGAATGGAACGGAAGCCCCCGGTCGACCACTTCACCGCTGACAACCATGACCTGACGATTCCCGTGGAGGTGCTCAATCCCGAAGCCTGTCCCCGGTACTCGGGAGTAACCCTTACCGGCGTGGAGGTGAAAGAATCACCGGCATGGCTCCAAAACCGGCTGAAGGCCATCGGACTCACCCCCATCAACAATATCGTCGATGTGACCAATTTCGTGCAGTTCGAGACCAACCAGCCCCTCCACGCTTTCGATGCCGACGAGATAAAAGGCGGGAAGGTAATCGTCAGAACCCTGCCGGCAGGCACCCGGTTCATCACCCTCGACGGTGCCGACAGGAGCCTTGACGCCTCCGACCTGATGATCTGCAATGCCGAAGAAGGCATGTGCATCGGCGGGGTCTTCGGCGGCATCAAATCGGGAGTGAGACACACCACCCATAACGTCTTCCTTGAAAGTGCCTGCTTCGACCCCGTATTTATCCGGAAAACCGCACGCCGCCATGGCCTTTACACCGACGCCTCCTTCCGCTTCGAAAGAGGCACCGATGTCAACGGCACCCTATACGCCCTCAAAAGAGCCGCCCTCCTCATCAAAGAGATCGCCGGAGGATACATCTCCTCCCCCATCGTCGACGTATACCCCGAACCGGTGAATGGATTCCCCGTAGAGGTCACCTGGCACAACATCACCCGGCTCATCGGCAAGGAACTGGGAAAGGAAACCATCAAAAAGATCCTCGTTTCCATGGAGTTCGTCATCGAAGAGGAAACGGAGAGGGGACTGTCGCTGATGGTGCCCACCTACCGTGTCGACGTGAAGAGGGAGTGCGACGTCATCGAGGAGATCCTCAGGATTTACGGATATAACAATGTGGAGATTCCCACCCATGTTTACGCCTCTCTCAACCATGCCGATCACCCCGGTCCCGGGAAAATGCGGAATACCATTGCCGAACAGCTGGTAGCCCAGGGATTCAGTGAAATATGGTCCAACTCGCTCACCAAGGCATCGCTGTACGAAAACAGGGAAGACTTTCCACCCACGGCCACCGTGAAAATCCTCAATCCCCTGAGCAGCGACCTCAACGCCATGAGACAAACGCTCCTCTTCGGAGGCCTCGAATGTATCGCCCGTAATATCAACCGGAAAAACAGCGACCTGAAGCTCTTCGAATTCGGCAACTGTTACTTTTTCAGGGGAACCCAATACAAAGATGACCCGGCCCGAAATTATCACGAAGAGGAACATCTGGCCCTTTTCCTCACCGGAAACAGGGAGACCCCCAACTGGCTTGCGGCAGAATCACCATCGACCTTTTACCTGCTCAGAAGTTACGCGGAAAATATCCTTTCGCGGTTAGGTTTTGACCCCAATACCATGGACATCGCCGACGCCGACACCGCCCTCTTTTCCGAAGGAATCAGCTTCCGCCACGGTAAAAACAAAATCCTTGAGATGGGAAGCGTGGCCCCGGCCCTGCTGAAACAGGCCGATATCGAAGCTCCGGTCTGCTATGCCGACTTTGACTGGAGCCTGGTGATGGCCGAACAGAAAAAAAACACGGTGAAGTTCGCGGAACTTCCCAGGTATCCCGAAGTACGCCGCGACCTGGCCCTGATCCTCGACAAACAGGTGAAATTCAGCACCCTCCGCGATGTGGCCTTCAGGGCCGAACGCCACCTGCTCCGAACGGTCGGACTCTTCGACATCTATGAAGGGAAAGGGGTTCCGGAAGGTAAAAAATCATATGCCATGAGCTTTATTCTCAGGGATGACAACAAAACCCTGAATGACAAGTTGATTGACAAGACCATGGAAAAGCTGGTGGCCGCCTTTGAAAAGGAAACCGGAGCCCGTTTGCGGTAAGGTCACAATAATGACAAACCAAAGCAAAGGAGTATTGTATGCGGTCATCACAGCCCTCTTCTGGGGTGTGCTGGCCGTGGCCCTGAAGGTAGCCGTCAGAAAGGTCGACGCAGCAACCATTGTATGGTTTCGTTTTACCCTGGCCTTTCTGCCGCTGCTGGTATGGAGCATCTTCCGAAATCCGGGGCAGCTCCGCCTGTTGGTCAGGCCTCCCCTGCTGCTGGTCCTCGCCGCCCTGGCCCTGGCCTATAACTACCTGGGCTTCAACCTGGGCGTTCAGTATACCACCCCCGGAAACGCCCAGCTTTTCATCCAACTTGGTCAGATCCTGCTGGCCGTGGCCGGAGTCCTCTTTTTCAGGGAACGTTTTTCCACCCGCCAAATCGCCGGCTTTATCCTCACCATTGCCGGATTGCTGCTTTTCTACAACCAGCAGCTGGGGCACTTCTCAGGCAATGAAAGCGTATACAACAAGGGCATCCTGTATATCCTCACGGGTGCCGTGGCGTGGGCCATCTATGCCGTCCTCCAGAAAAAACTGGTGGTACACCACTCAGCCATTTCCCTCAATCTCTTCCTCTTCGGACTCCCCTCACTGCTCTATCTTCCGCTGGTGAACTTCTCCCAGCTGGAATCCCTCAACTGGGCCTGGTGGCTGCTGATGGGTTTCCTCGGTCTGAATACCCTGGTAGCCTATACCACCCTGGCCCTCAGCCTCCGCCACCTGGAAGCCGGAAAAGCCAGCATCATCCTGATCATGAATCCCATCATCACCTTCCTCCTGATGGCCCTGCTCACTGCAATGCAAGTCACCTGGATAGATCCCGAAAGGCTGACGCTCCTCTCCATCACCGGCGCCATCATCGTGGTTCTCGGTGCTGTCATGGTCATCTGGAAAAAGAAATAGGCCCGCGACAGCCTTCCTGTCAGCCATCACCCTTCGAGGGCGTCAAGGCGGCTCTCCAGCCAGGCGGTTATCTTTCCCAAAACCTCTTCTTTTTCCGGTTCGTTGTGGAGTTCATGGTAAAAACCTTTCCAGGTCACCAGGGAACACCGCTCCCCGAGGGAAGCAGCCACCTGCTCGCTTCCGGAAATAAAGGCAATGGTATCTGCGGTTCCGTGCATCAGTAACAAGGGATGGGGAAATTCCCCGATATTTTCCATAGTGCGGGCGATGACTCCCAGCATCACTTTGCCGAACCCCAGCGATATGCGGTCATGGACCAGGGGATCAGCACGATAGGTCTCCACCACCTTCAGGTCACGGCTGATGGCCGATGAATCGAGGCCTGAAGCCATCGACACCCCGGGGAACAGAGAGCCCAGCACGCGTGCCGCCATCACCTTGACGGGCTGTTCCTGGAGGGCAGTCCTCAACCCCGGAGAAGTACATATCACCCCGGCAAGGCCTTGTTTTCTTTCCAGTCCGTAGAAGAGCACAAAAATCCCCCCCAGGCTGTGGCCGTATAAAAACAGGGGAACCCCGGGATACCTCTCACGCGCCGTTTCCAGAGTGCGGTCGATGTCACAGATGATCGTCCCCGCCGAAGGAAGATGCCCTCGTTTCCCCTCTGTCAGGCCATGTCCCCGCATATCGGGGGCGAAAAGCACCATTCCCCTGCTCGTGAAGGCCTCACCCACATGATGATACCTCCCCGAATGCTCTCCGACGCCATGAACCAGGCATACCACAGCCCTGGGATCGCCTTCCGAAGGCTCCCATATCCGGGCAAAAAACGACAGACCGTCCTTGCTCTTCCATCCCGTTTCCAGTTGTTTCATGATTCGTCTCTTTTTCGTAAAGATAACCATTTCGCCCCTCCGGTATTCACCAATCCTGACCGTGTGACGCAAAAGATTCAGAAAAAGAAGGGGTGCCGAAAACTTAACATTGCCGGGGAAAGAGATTCCGATCAGAAAATAAGAGGTTATCTTTGCCCGGAAATCAAAAAGCACCTTATGTCACACAGCCGGTCACCCATGGCCATGGGGACTGAAAGTATCGGCAGGTTGCTTATGCAATATGCCATTCCCTCGGTGATCGCCATGACCGCGTCATCGATATATCATATAACGGCCAGCGCTTTTATAGGACAGGGAGTAGGCCCCCTGGCGATTTCGGGACTGGCGATCACTTTTCCGCTGATCAACCTGGCTGCCGCCTTTGGGTCGCTGGTGGGTGCCGGAGCCGCCACCCTGATGTCCCTCAGGCTCGGACAGAAAGATTACTCCACAGCCAACGATATTTTGGGGAATGTCTTCATGCTGAACCTCATCTTCGGACTTTCCTACACCGTGGTGATTATGCTGTTCCTCGACCCTATCCTTTACTTTTTCGGGGCCAGCAGTGAGACGATCCCCTATGCCCGCGATTACATGGTGGTGATCACCCTGGGAAACGTGGTAACCCATCTCTATTTCGGACTGAACGCCCTGCTCAGGGCCACGGGAAACCCCCGGCTATCCATGATGGCCACCATCTTGTCGGTAGTCATCAATATCATCCTCACCCCGTTTTTCATTTATGTTATGGACTGGGGTATCCGCGGCGCAGCCCTGGCCACCGTCATCTCCCAAACGGCCATGCTGATATGGCAAATCATATACTTCAGTAATTCGAAAAACTACATCCACCTCCAGAAAGGGATCTTCGGACTGAAGCGGCAGATTGTGCTCGATTCCCTATCCATAGGCATGGCTCCATTCCTGATGAATGCCGCCTCGAGCATGATCATTATCGTCATCAACCGCAGCCTGATCAAATACGGGGGTGACCTGGCCGTGGGGGCCTACGGAATTGTCAACAGGGTTCTGGCCCTCTTCGGAATGGTCGTCATGGGGTTGAACCAGGGCATGCAGCCCATCGCGGGGTACAACTTCGGCGCCCGGCAATACGACAGGGTCACCAAGATCCTGCGCCTCACCATTCTCCTTGCCATTGGGGTCATGACCACAGGATTCTTGATCGGGCAATTCCTCCCCTATGCCGTCTCCTCCCTCTTCACCCGCGACAACGAACTCACCGCCATCATCGTCCCGGCACTCCGTATCGTGATGATCTTCGCCCCCCTGGCAGGATTCCAGATGGTGGCCTCCAACTTCTTCCAGAGTATCGGTATGGCCAAAAAAGCCATCTACCTCTCCCTGACCCGGCAAATCATCTTCCTGCTTCCCTTTCTGCTGATCCTCCCCACCTTCTTCGGCATCAACGGGGTATGGTACAGCATTCCGGCTGCCGACCTGCTGTCAGCCACCAATGCTTTGGTCCTGCTCATCCTGCAATTCAGGAAATTCAAGCAAAATCAGTAATTTTAACCCGTCAACATGCCAATAATGAAAGGGAAATACTTCATCACCATCGGACGACAACTGGGCAGCGGAGGCCGCGAAATAGGAGAGAAAATGGCCACTCACCTCAACATTCCTTATTACGACAAGGAACTGCTGCAAATCGCCTCCAAAGAAAGCGGACTGGGGAAAGAGTTCTTCGAAGAAATGGACGAGAAGAAAAGCCATAGCCTCTTCGGAGGCCTTCTGAGCATGCAGAATAGCATCACCGACGGGATATACCCCGGTTATTACCTGAGTAATGAGACCCTGTTCAAAATCCAGAGCGACGTCATCAGGGAACTGGCCGAAAAACAATCCTGCCTTTTCATCGGCCGATGTGCCGACTACGTCCTGAAAGATATCCCTGATTGCCTGAATATCTTCATCAGTGCCGGAATGGAAGACCGCATCAGGCGGACGGCAGCCCTACGACAGGTCTCCGAAGCCAAAGCACGGGAAACCATCGTCAAAACAGATAAGAAAAGGGCTGAATATTACAGGTTCTACAGCAACAAAACCTGGGGAGCCGCAGAGTCGTACCACCTATGTATCAACTCTTCGGTACTGGGGATCGAGGAGACCACCGCATTCCTCCTGCGCTTTTTGCAGCAGAAATTCGGGCTTTGAGACAAGTGAACCCGGGCCTGATTCTACAGCTCCCCGGGCTGAACCTGCCAGGCATGAAGAGACGTCACTCCTCCTCCCCGGGAATCAATCCGGGTAAGTTTCCGAATTCAGGGCCCCAGATCCGGTCAAGGACCTGCCGGGCATACCTGCGGTACAGTCCCGCCTTTGCCTTATTGCCGCTGAAAGTAAAACACCTGATCAATCCGAACAAGGCAGGGATGTTGTCGGGGTACTGATTATGGACATGCATAAATTTCTCAATGGCTTTTTCTGTTTCTCCCGCTTGAAGATAAGCCCTTCCGGAAATAATGAGTGATTCGATAATTTTGAGGTTGCTTTCAAACACATGGGCAGAGATTTCCTCCTCGTAAGCCAGCAAAAAACTGCAGGGTACTTCCCGGGTGACCTTTTCCGTCACACTCCCCAGGAGAATACGGCTGAGGCCGGTTTTCCCGGTGGTTCCCATGACCAGGAGGGCGGTCTCCTGCTTCCGTATCTCTTCCACAATCACTTGCTCAGGATCACCCTCCTTCATCATTATCCTGACCAAATTTCTGTTGAGATGGAAGGGTTCCAGAAAAGCATTGAATTCCTCCTGCCTGAGAGACTTCATCTTCTTGTTCTCTTCGGTTTCGTTGACGGTAATGCGGTAGGAATAAAAACGTAAAGGCACAAAAACATGAAGGATGGTCAGTTCCGCACCGAAGCGGTTGGCCAGAAAGATAGCGTTCATCAGGGCCCGTTTCGAAGATTCCGAGAAATCAACGGGGCACATGATTTTATTAACGGCCCGTAGCCCCTCCTGATGGACCACAAACACAGGCACCTGATTTTTATACAGCAGCTTTTCAACGGTAGTGCCCAGTTTGAATTGGGTTGAGCCGTTGTGGTTGCCGGCACCGGCCACCACCAGGTTACACTCCTCCTTCTCGGCCACTTCAATGATCCGCTCAAAGGGAATTCCCTTTTCAATGGCTAACCTGACCGTTTTAACCCCTTCAGTGCGCACCCGGCTGGTCAGGGCAGAAAAGCGGTCTCTGACCTGCCCGTTGATGTACTTTTGGGCATCCTCCGGAAAGTCGCCGGGGATCACATGGAGAATGATGATTTCCGACAAAAACCTGTTTCCAAGTTCCAGGGCTGCTTCGACGACTTTCTCCGATGCCGGTTCGAAATCCACCGCAACCAATATCTTTTGTAATAGTCTCATAAACCGACGCTCTATATGTTTTTTCCAATATACAAATAATTCTTCATTTTTACCTGCCGGAATGATGGTCTCCGCTGTCGGTGAAGGCTTCATTAGGATCGACCCGCTTCACAGGAGGATTCCCCCCGGGCTCTTCCCGAATGGACCTCACAATGGAATGGGCAGCCAGTGGAGCCGTAAGATAAATAAAAAGCAGGATCAGAACTGTTTTCAGGTATACTTCCAAAAGGTTGAAAAATAAGCTGACTCCGACAAGCATCAGCAGAAGACCGAAGGAGGTGGCTTTTGTGGTGGCATGCAGCCGGCCATACAAATCCCTGAAGCGGACGATTCCGATGGCTGCCACCAGAATGAAGAAAGCCCCGGTGACGATCAGCAGGGAAATAATCAATTCAGCCATACTTTTGTTTTAAATAGGTGGAAACGGCAACCGTACTGATAAAGGAGATCAGGGAGATAATCACGGGGACATCGAAGAGGAGGGCATTTTTGATCAGCACCGAATAAGCCAGGATCAACCCCATGATGATGGAGGCGATCAGATCCATGGCCGCAATCCGGTCATTAATAGTTGGCCCGGCGATCAGGCGGTACAGGGTAAAGCCCATAGCGGCAAGGAGGAAGATAAAGGTGATGTATATCACCCATTCAGGGAGAGCGGCAATCATAGCAGACCGATTATTCGTTCGACTCTTCGCTGGATTTTATTGATTTCATGGAGAACCTTTTGTTCCTCATCCATGACGAGAAGGTGGACCCGCAGGTATTTTCGGTCGCTGCTGATATCCGTACTCAGCGAACCGGGAGTCATCGAAAGGAGGTTACTGAACAGCAGGATTCCCCCCGAAGAGGCCAGGGTCAGGGGCACCTCCAAAAAACCGGAGCGGACCTCAAGCCGGGGCGACAGGATGGTGATGGCAATCTGCAGGTTGCTTCTTACCAGCACTGTCAGATAGAAAGCGATAAACTCCGGGATATACCACAACAATTGGAGCTTCATGGGGTAATATTTGAGTTATTCATCACGGCTTCAATATAACAGGAAGGGTCGGTCAGTTGTCCGGCCATTTCCATGAAAAACCGGAAGACGGGAGCGGCCCACAGGCCAAGCAGCAGGCTTCCCAGGGCAAGAAGGGCCAGGGGAAGGTAGTCTGCCGCCCTGAACCGCACCGGGGTTTCCGGAGATCCTGCTCCGGGGTCTTTTTTCAGGAAGGCTTCATTCCAGATTTTGATCATCGAATAAAGGGTCAGCATACCGGTGAGCAGGGCGACGGCCGTAATGAGGTAATTGCCTGCATCGATTCCGGCCTTGATCAGGATAAACTTGGCGAAAAACCCGGAGAGGGGGGGGACGCCGGCCAGTGCAAAGGCAGGTATGATGAAGAGCACCGCCAGAGTGGGGTTTTGGCGGTACAACCCTCCGACCTCCTTTAAATCATACGATCCCTTCAGGCGGGCAATCATACCCGAAGCCAGGAAGGTCCCCGTTTTGGCCACCATGTTATGGACCATGAAATAGAGGGCACCGGCGATGGCCATCGGGGTAAAAATGCCCAGTCCCATGATCATGTAGCCGATCTGACTGATGATATGGTAGGAAAGGATCCTGCGGGTCTCGTAATAGGAAGCGGCAGCCATACCTCCGGCCACCATGGTTAACCCGGCCACGATCAGCAGAAGGGTGTGCCAGAATGAGGGGTCGTGAACAAAAAAGAGGGTGAAGAAGCGGAAAAGAGTGTATACGCCCACCTTTGTGAGCAATCCGGCAAAAAGGGAGCTGATGGTGATATCGGGGGTGTGGTAGGACGAGGGAAGCCAGAAATAAAGCGGGAAGAGGGCCGCTTTAATGCCGAAGGCCACAAAGAAGAGCACCGCCGAAGTATTCATCAGCAAGGCCTGCTGGTCGTCCCTGAGGATCATCGCCAGATGGGCCATGTTCAGGGTACCCGTTTTGGCATACAACAGCCCCAGTCCGGCCAGAAACAGCATGGAACCGATCAGGTTAAGGGCCAGATACTTGATGCCTCCTTCCAGCTGTTCCTTTTTCCGGCCGCTGGTGATCAGGACAAAGGAGGAGATCAGCATAACCTCGAACCAGACGTAGAGGTTAAAGGCGTCGCCGGTGATGAAAGCGCCATTTACGCCCATGGCCAGGGAAAAAAAGAAGATGTAGAACCTGCTGTGGGGGACCTCTTCGGGCAGGAAACGGTTGGCATAGAGGGCAACGGCCAGGAGAATCAGGGAGGTAACCAGGAGCATGACCACACTCAGATGGTCGATAACCAGGACAATGCCGAAGGGGGCTTCCCATCCCCCCATCCGGAGAGTAACAATTCCGCTACCGTGCAGGGAGACCATCAGCCCCAGGGCAGTGGCTGCAAGCAGAAGACTGCCGCCCACCCCCAGGAAACGGCTCACCACAGGGTTGCGCACGACCAGCAGGATGATGATCAGCACAAACGGGATCAATATGGGAAACGCAGCAATGGCCATATCATGGATTGTCGGTTTGTTGTAACTGGTCGAGATCGTCGGTCCCGGTTGTTTCGAAAAACTTGTACTTCAGTGCCAGGATGAATACCGACATGCCCAGTCCGATTACGATGGCTGTCAGCACCAGGGCCTGAGGCAGCGGATCTGCCACGGGGGCGGGAGGGGGTCCGGCGGGCCCTGTGAAGGGAGGATTTCCGGCTACCACGCCGGCCGAGATAAAGACCAGCAAATTGGTGGCATTGCTCAGGTAGATGATCCCGATGATGAACTTCAGGATACTCCGCCTCAGAAGCATATAGACTCCGGCGGTATATAGAATCCCCACCAGCAGGGCAAGCACTATTTCCATTCTTCTCCTCTCGTTAATGACAGTAAAAACAGCAGGGTTACTCCGATCACCGCGAAGAAAACCCCGATATCGAACAGAAAAGGGGTTCCTAATTTAAACCCTCCCGTGAAGGGAACGGTCACCCAGATCCCGGCCATCAGGCCTTTACCCGAAAACCAGCCGGGGAGGGTACTCAGAAAAATCAGCAGAAGACCAAGAGCCATATATACCGGGGGTTTCCACCTGATCTCCACTCTTACTTTGTCAGGGGTAAAGGCAAATCCCTTGAAGGCGATAGAAAGCCCGGCCAGCAAACCCCCGATGAAACCGCCGCCAGGAAGATTGTGCCCTCGCCACAGGATAATAATGGCCAGAATGACCATCAGGGTCCTGACATATTTTGAAGCTATTTGCAGTATGGCCGAATTCATGATCGTTTATCCTTTAATTGTAACAACATGGAGACTCCCATGGCTGCGATGACCAGGACCGTCACTTCCCCCAGGGTGTCGAGGGCCCTGAAATCGACCAGGATGACATTGACCACGTTTTGGCCGAAAGCCCGGGCATAGCTGTTTTCGATGAAAAAGTCGGAAATGGGATGGTTGAAATTAACATGGAGGGCCTTGAGTGTAAGCAGGGTCATGGCTCCACCGAAGACCAGCGCAATGGCCAAATCGCGGTACCGTGTTGCCCGGCTTGAAAGCCTGGCAAACACCGGAAGCTTTTGCAGCACGAGCATGAACATCACCACGGTCAGGGTTTCCGCCACAATCTGGGTGATGGCCAAATCCACGGCACTGTAATAGAGATAGATCAGCGACAGCCCGTAACCGGTGACCCCCATGGCGATAATGGCTGAAATACGGGAACGGGTTACCAAACTGAAAACGGTAGCCACGGCAATGGTGAGAACCAGTACCGATATATAGAAGGGCTTCAGTGAAAAGGGAGTGGCCAGTTGCCATCCGCCCGTAAGGAACAGCTGAAGCCACAACAATGCGGCTGTAAAGAGGAAAATGGTCAGGATGTAATAGCGATGGTAGCCATGCTGCACAATCCGGGTTTTTAGTTCCGACAGAGTCACGAATTTCGCGATGACTTCGGTGAAGACCGCCGGCAGTCTCAACGGGAAGAGCACCTGATTGAGACGGCGCCAAGCCGGCAAAATCATTTCACGGGTGAGAATCAGCCAGGTGAGGAGAATGCCTGCGGCGATTGTTAAAGCACTGAGCAACAACAACATGTTAAATCCATGCCAGAGGGAGAGATTCACATTGACCGCTTCGGCATGAATGACACCCAAAGCCGGTTCAATCAGCGATTTTCCCAGTACGCCGGGATAGATTCCGAAGAAAAGGCTCAGGAGCACCAAAATGGCAGGTCCAGCGACATACATGACGGATTTTACCACCGGAACATTATAATGGCGGCGTGCCGGACCCAGGAACACCTTGAACAGCACCCGCATTGAGACGGCAAACATGAAGATATTGGAGATGACGCCTAAAATGAAAATCATAAACCCCAACCCGGGTGATTGGACCTGGGCTTCATAGATCAGCTCCTTCCCCACGAATCCCAGCATGGGGGGCAAACCAGCCATTGACCAGAGAGCCAGCAGGGCTGTCACGAAGGTGACCGGGAAGACGTGCCGCAAACCCCCCAGTTCGGTGATGTCGCGGGTTCCCGTTTTTTTCTCGATATACCCGGCAATCATAAAGAGGGAAGCCTTGTAGAAGGCATGAATAAAAAGAAAGATGATGGCGGCCTTGATGGAAACTTCGGTATCGATGCCGATCAGGAGGATCAGAATGCCCAGGGCGTTGATGGTGGTATAAGCCAGGATGGCCTTCAGGTCGTTCTGGGTAAGAGCGAAGTAAGATCCGGTCATCATGGTGAGCACCCCGAAGATGGGGATAAGGAAGGTCCATTCGGGGGTTCCGCCCAGAACAGGACTTAGCCGTGCCAACAGGAAAACGCCGGCTTTCACCATGGTGGCGGAGTGAAGGTAGGAACTGACAGGTGCGGGAGCCTGCATGGCACCGGGAAGCCAGAAATGAAACGGAAACTGCGCCGACTTGGTCAGCACGCCCACCAGAATCAAAAGAAGTCCCGGTAAATAAAGACTGCTCTCCCTGATGGTTTCCGCACCGGCCATCCAATCATTGAGGGAATAGGATCCCACCACGCCCCCCAGCAGAAGAATCCCACCCAAAAGAGAGAGTCCTCCCATAAACGTGATGAAGAGGGATTGAAAAGCCGCCTTTCGGGCTGCTTCCTTTTCATGGAAGAAACTGATCAGGAAATAACTCAGGAATGTGGTAAGCTCCCAGAAAATGTAAAGCTGGATCAGGTTGGCCGAGAGCACCAGCCCCAGCATGGCCCCGCTGAAGAGAAAAAGATAAAGGAAAAACACGGGAGTGGATTCATATCCCTTCATGTAAGAATGGGCATACATAAAGACCAGTGCGCCAATTCCCGTAACCAGCAGGGCAAAGGCCATGCTCAGTCCGTCGAGCAGAAACTCCCAATCCAGTCCTGCCTCCGAAAGCCAGGGGATGCTTGTCGTAATGGTCCCTGCTCCTGAAATAGCGGGAATCTTCATGGCAAACCATCCGAAAACCGCCAGCTGAAAAAAGGCATAAACAAGCCCGCGCGCTCTTCCGGCCTTGCCGGTCAGGAAAAGCATGCCGAAGGCAAGCAGGAGATAGAGTATCAGAATGGCAATCATTTCTCCAAATATATTAAAAAAATGAATGGTCACTTTTTACGCATTCTGTTGCTGACGGTGAACAGCAATCCTCCGGAAGCCTGTTTTAGGGAAATCCGACCATATTCAGGGCAAAAATGGGGTTTGCCCCGTGGCATAAAATTCACCTACTTATTCCCCCGTTAATCCCGGGGTTTGCCATCGCGGTCACTGATGACCAACCCACTTTTGGTGATCCCGTTTTCGTTGAAGGCCTCGATGGTGAAAAAGTAATCCCTGTTAGCATCCAGACTGTTAATGGTCAGTGAAGTATCGCCGTAGACCATGTAGTCGAGGTAGAGTTTTGTGGCATCAGCGCCATAACTGACCACATAGCCATTGGCATTTTCAGGGCCTTCCCAGGTGAGAGATACCCGTCGGCGGTCCCGGGGATCCCTGGCCACCGTCATTGTTTCGATTTTTCCGGGCGCTTCCCCTTTTCCCAGGCCGAAGACCCTGAAACCGCTGAGGGCAAAATGGCCGCCGGGGACTTCCACGTTTGTCACCTTCAGATACCTGCATTCGGTTGAGCCTTCCAGAGGAATGTAATCATGGGTAAGGTCGGCATCGCTTTGTGACCGGTCGGCCAGCATGGTCCAGTTGTCCCCGTCGGCGGAGTATTCGAGGGTATAGCGGTGTCGCAAGTTCTTCTGCCTTCCTTTTATGGCGGTGTTATGCTCCGCGAAATTGAGCTGTACCGCATGAACATCGCAGGGGGCGCCCAGATCGAGCAGGGCATATTCTCCCGTGTTGCCGCTGGCGGCTGCCCACCAGGTCCTGATATCCTCATCGGTCATCAGGTTCGCCGGTAAGGAATCGACCGAAGAGGAGACGTCCACCTTTTTCCCATAGGAAAGGAGCATCCAGCCGGGGAAGATCTCTTCGAAGCTATTTACCTTCTTGTCAGGAAGAATCATCGGATAGTCGCCATACCGGGTTTCCGAATGAAGGATACCCGCGGCATCGGTAAATGTGGGGAAGAGGCCCAGCCGGCGCTCAAACATATGCTTCTGCGAAATGGTGATGGTGCCGATATGCCACCAGTTCCCGTGCCGGTCTTCAATGGTGCTGCCATGGCCGGCCCCCGCGGCGAAGCCCTCGGGCCGGTAGGCAAAGGGATTATGTTCCTGCGGGAGGAAAGGGCCCAGCGGAGCGTCGGCCACATACACGGCGTCGGCATAACTCTTGTACTCGGTACCCGGACCGGAATACTGGAGGTAGTATTTGCCGTTCTTCTTGTTTAACCAGGCGCCCTCGATCCATGGGCTCTGCCCCGTGAGGGTGTTGTAATCGCCGGGGACTTCCCAGCCGTGCACGTCGGAACGGGCATGGATCAGCTCCAGGGGTTCCCCGATAAAGGCGAAGTGGTTCCGGGAGTCGATTTCCACCCCGTAGATGGGTTTCTCATTGGAGCATCCCCAGTAAAGGTAAAGCCTCTGGTCATCATCGAGGAAGAAGGCGGGGTCCCACACCGGGATTTCCAGCTCGTCCACGGCGATTTGCCATGCCCCGCTCAGGGGGTCACCGCTCTTATAGACGGTGCTCTTTTCGGTGGAAGAAGCCAGGAAATAAAGAGTATCATCCAGGGCAATGGCGGTGGGGGCATACTCTTCGGTGGGGATCTGACTGGTCTCTACAAAAGCCCAGGAGGCCAGATCAGCAGAGTGCCAGTAGCCTCCCGACTTGGAAGCGAAGAGATAGTACCTGTCACGGAACCATACGATGGACGGGTCGGCGGCTTCCCTGCGCGAGGGTTCATCAAGGCAAAACCGGTAACTGATATTCACGGGATTGCAGATGGTCCTTAGGACGGCTGGTGCAGTCTGCTTTTCTGTTTGGCAACCGGCCATAAAAATAACCAGTAGGATTACCGGTACTAGTTTAGTTTTGAAAATCATATTTCCTTCATTTAATTCTTATCCATTTGTTGACCTGGAACTCCACTTCGGAACAACGAAGCCGGCCTGTAAGTCAGCAAAAAAAATGGCCTTTCCGGGGAAAATCATTTTTCAAGTCCGCGGAGGAGTCCGGTGAGGGCCTGTTGGTCAAACACGGTGGTGCTTTTCCGGTCAAAAAGGGCGCATCCGTTGCGGCCTGTGCCCCCGTTGTCCCAGTAAAAGGGGATGATTCCGTTTTCCAGGGCCTTCCGGGTGGTGTATTCGAGCCACCAGGCCCGCGAAGCCAGGTGAAGTTCCAGGGCCTCGCCCTGCAACCCTGAGCGGCGCGATGCCGAGTATTCGCCCATGATCACCGGGATCCCCTTATCCACGAACTGTGCTTTCATATGAGCAAAAAGGGTATCCACGGCATCTTCCTCCCCCCAGGTGGCATTCCGTTCAGGCTCTGTGGCCGAATGGAAATCCTTGCCCCAGTAATAAAACATCTTGCCCCAGCTTTCATCACGGGTGAGCCCGCAGAAGTTCCAGGGGGTATAATAATGAATTTCGGCCATCAGGCGGCCCTCGACTATGTCGGCGGGCATCCTGGTCATCAGTTTCCGGGTTTTCATGATGTCGGTCGAAGGTCCCTGCACCACCAGCACACGGGAGTGGTTCTTGCCCCCCGTTGACCTGACGGCATCGACAAAGGTCTGGTGGTAACTGTCAAGGACAGCCATCTGCACTTCATCCTCCACATTGGGTTCGTTGTTTCCGGCGAAGAGAAGATGCTCGTCATAATCGCGGAACGCGGTGGCGATCTGCTCCCAGAAGGCCGTCAGGCGGGCATTGTTTTCCTGTTGCCGTTCCTGGGTGCAGTTGTTTTCGAGCCATCCGCCATCCCAGTGGATATTCAGTACGACGTACAAATCCCTGGCAGTGCAGTACTCCACCACTTCTCTGACCCTTTCGAGCCACGAAGCCTTGATCTTTGCCGTCGTTTTGTCTTCCACATGCTGGTTCCAGGAACAGGGAATCCTGATGGCATTGAAGCCGCTCTGCCGCACCAGGTCAATCATTTCGGGAGTCACCCGGGGATTCCCCCATCCTGTTTCACCACCGGTGGCCTCCAGGGCATTGCCCAGATTCCACCCCAGCCTCATTTTTGCGGCCAGCTCTGTGGCGCTGCTCTCCATCCCTGACTTGTCGGGGGCGACAGGGGCGATGTTGTAGCCGGGATAACGGTTCTTATCAGGATTTTCCGAGAAAGGCAGTGTGGTGACCTCAGCGCTAACAGATCCCCCGGCATTGACGGTCAATGAGTTGACGGCTTCCCCGGGTGTTGATGAGGCAATAACCTGCCGGGCTGATAACAAAAAAGTACCAGCCAGTATAAAAAAGAAAAGTGATCTCATAAAACGGAATCAGGAGGTGTGCCGGGGAATTCGTCAAACTCCAGCTCTATTCCTCCGGTCCAGCCCGCAATCAGATTATAAATCAGACAGCTGATGGCGGTCATGATAAAACCCAAAATGCCATAAAAAAAGGGTAAAACAAAAAAGAGGGCACCACCGAACCCCGGAAAATGTCCCGGCATCATCCCACTTTTCCCTAAAATTGAGAAAATCAGTCCCATGGGAATCATGAATATCAGCATAACACAGAACAGAATTACGGCAGCCACCCAGGAGGTCTGCAAAACACTAAAACGCCTGATTCTTCTTTTCATAATAGTCTTATTTGGTTTAATGTGTTTAAATTATTACTTAGACATGGTTGAATCCTGAAACACATGTGATACCCATGTGGTGAATCATCACTGTTGGTGCATATTATTCGCATGGTTATTTCGCCCATAAAGATACATGATTTTAGAACAGGACAGCGGTTTCAGGCCTGAAAGGATCTTAAGGTTGGTTTTGGAGAGATTTCACTTGGTAAACGCCATGATGGCTTCAACGACTTCCCCGCACGTGTCGCAAAGGGAAAGAATCAGGTTTTTGTATTTTCCTTCGCGGGCCATGTTTTCCAGCAACGGGTAAATGGGCCGTTCCCTGGTCCAGTAGCCTGAATTAAGAAAGACCATCGGGCTGGCATATCCGAAACTGAGGTAATGGTTCTGGGTGGCATCCTGGAATATCTCCTGGATGGTTCCCGCATTTCCGGGGGAGAAGATGACTCCCCCCTTGGCGATGGCCAGCAAACCATCTTCCCTGACACTATTGGCAAAGTACTTGGCGATGCGTGTGGCCAGGGGGGTAGGCAGCTCATGGCCGTAGAGCCAGGTCGGGATCCCCGGGACGATACCCCCCGAAGAGGGTTTCCCGGGTATACAGGGTATGGAGGTAAGGATTAAAGGGCATGCTGATTTCCGGAAAAATGAGGCTGCAGTCGGAAATCTGACGGAATAGGGAATCAGGGATCCTGCACCCCAGAAAAATGCAGTCGGTAAAGACCGTCTGCCGGGCTTCCTCTTCGACTTTGACAAAATCAAGGTTCTGAAAAGCACAGGAAACGATCTCCCTGTTGTCCCTTATCAACCGGAGAAGCTCTTCCTCCCTCTCTATCTCCCTGTATTTCATAGTACTGTTTCTCTCTGAAAAGATCCCTTTTCGATTTATTCCGTCAATCAGTTTTGAACCGGCCTATGGTTATGGGTCTGTGAGGCCATCCAGCTGACGTTTCATCAGGATGTCGGTTTGATGGTCATCGCCGAGGATGAAAGCATGCTTCCCAAACTCAGTGAAACCATTTTTCCTGTAGAAATGAAGTGCTCTGTGATTATTTTCCCACACCCCCAACCAAACGTAGGCGGCCTTTCTTTCCCGTGCAATTTGCAGTGCTTTTCCCATGAGCAGGGGTCCCACTTTTTCTCCCTGGAACGCTTTCAACACATAAATCCTCTCGATTTCCAGGGCGTTGGCCTCTTGTAACTCATTTTGAGCGTGTCCGAAGTTCACTTTCAGGTAACCCAGAGGTCTCTGATCCTTCCAGGCAAAATAAAACTCAGATTCCGGGTTGAGGATTTCCAAAGTCAGCCTTTCCGTGGAGAAAACCCCCTCAAGGTACCTGGCCATATTTTCAGCTGTGTTTACGGCAGCAAAAGTTTCGAAAAAAGTGGTCCGGCAGATCTCCTGCAGTATCTCCAGGTCGGACAGGGTTACTCTTGAAATATGAATCCGGGCCATTTAGTGTGAGACAGCTTTCAGCCCGATAATCGAGGCGATTAAAGTTGCGATGAAAAAGAGTCGCCAAAAGGTGGCCGGTTCGCGGAAGACAAAAATGCCCACCAGGGCAGTTCCTACAGCCCCAATGCCTGTCCATACGGCATAGGCAGTCCCGATGGGAAGGGTTTGGGTCGCTTTAACCAGCAAAACCA
>CAYWUJ010000042.1:0-8483 GCA_964461455.1 uncultured Prolixibacteraceae bacterium
ATGGATGACCTGACCTTGTTTGAGAGCGTCCGCAAAGGCGACCGGAAAGCCTTCAAAATCCTTTTCGACGCCTGGTACGCCCCTTTATGTCATTATGCCTCCCATTTCCTCAACGACGATGATCAGGCCGGGGAGGTGGTACAGGATTTCTTCGTCAAACTGTGGGAGAAACGCAGCAGCCTCGTCGTCGAGAGTTCCCTGCGCCATTACCTCTTCCGGTCGGTGCGGAACCAGTGCCTTAACATGATCCGCCAGGACAAGGTGCGACAGCTCCACGCCCACAGGCTCCAGGAAGCCCTCCTCACCGACGATGCTCCCGAAGATTATTCCATTCCCCCCGAAACCCTCCTGAAAATCGAGGAAGGCATCGCTTCCCTGCCCGAAAAACGGCAGGTGATTTTCAGGATGAACCGCGAGGAGGGTCTTAAATACCGGGAAATCGCCGAGAAACTGGGCATTTCCGTCAAAACCGTGGAAGCCCAGATGGGCGCCGCCCTCAAGGCCCTCAGGGAAAAATTCCGCACTTTCCTGTTTTTTCTGCTGATTCAGAAAAAAAAGTAAAATCAGATAGGGGTATTTCATCAATCATGTGTCATTATAGCGTAATGAAAGAGAATAGAAACATAGAAGAGATCAACTGGGATTTGCTGGCCAAGTTTCTGAGCGATGAAGCCAGCGAGTCTGAAAAGGAAGAGATGGAAGCCTGGGCCGGCCGGTCGGGTGACCATTCCGCCGAGTTGAAATCAGCTGAAGAAATCATGAAGAAGGCCAGGCTGGCCTACAGAACCCGGAAGTTCAACCCTGCTGCAGCATGGGAAAAGATCGAAGGGGAACTGCACGACAGCCCGCAGGTCAGAACAGTGGTGCCCCGCAAAGAGGAACTGTCCCCGAGGAAGTGGTTCCTGCGTGTGGCGGCATCGTTGATGCTGGCCCTGGCCCTCGGATCGGCAGGCTATTACATCGGGATCCGGCAGCATCAATCGGCTGTCTTCACCGAAGTCCTGTCAAACGATCAGCAGGTGTTGCGCGAAATTCTCCTTCCCGACGGTACCCAGGTCACCCTGAACAGCAATTCCAGGCTGACCTATCCCCGGCAGTTTTCCGGAAAACTCAGGGAGGTAGCCATTGAGGGGGAAGCATTTTTCGATGTGCACCCCGATGCTTCAAAGCCATTTGTCATTAGTGCGGGCGATGCCCGTGTCAGGGTGCTGGGGACCTCCTTCAACGTGTGTGCCCGACCTGGCGAAAAAACCGTAGAGGTAGTTGTGGAAACAGGAAAGGTAGAGGTGACGGCACCCCGGCTGGCTCAGGAGCCGGGCCGTTCACTCCTGCTGATGCCCGGAGAAAAGGGAATCCTCTTCCAAGACCACCAGCAACTCGTCAAGTCACTGAACGACAATCCCAACGTGACCGCATGGAAAACCAATGAGCTCGTATTCGAACAGAAAAAACTGGGTGACGTAATCACCGATCTCGAAAAAACCTATCACACCGAGATCCAGCTCTCCGATCCCGCCCTGGCCAACCTGCTCCTTACCGCCCATTTCAGCCACCAACCGGTAGATTTCATCCTGGAGGTCATCAGGCTGACTTTCAGCCTCGAACTATCGGCCCAAAACGGTCAGTATTTCCTGACAGCCACAGAAAACAACCCGTTTAAACAAAAGCCATGACCTGACTGTTTTGCTTCGTCGCGGTTTTGCACCGGAACAGCTTCCGCAGTAATTCACAGCTTTTAAAACAAGAGAACAATGAAAACACTGAAATTAAACAAGAGATTTTTCCTGGCCGCAGCCACCATGCTCCTGCTTTCACTGCCGGTTCTGATGTCGGCCCAGGAACCCAAAAAGGGAAACGCCCTCGACCAGAATATCAGCATATATGCCGAAAATGAACCCTTGTCGGGGGTGATCGAGAAAATCTGCAAATACCTGGACATCGACTTCAGCTACAACGCCCAGCTGCTCTCCGAGAAGAAGGTAAGCCTCAACGTCTCCAACAAACCTGTCAAATTCGTCCTTGACAAGTTGATGAAGGATTTCTACCTGATTTTTGAGATCGAAGACAACCTCATGGTGGTCAGGGAGTATGTCCCCCTCGACCAAAGTATCGACATTGAGAGGGCATCGCGTGATTTCGGAGTCAACCGGGGGTTCCTCATCGAGGATCCGCGGAAAAAATCGGTGACCCTGAAGTTCAAGACCGCCAGCAACCTGATCATCCTGCCGGTGACCATCAACGGTTCCGACACCCTTAATTTTATCCTCGACACGGGAGTCCGCTACCCCATCATCACCGAATTGCCCTTTGTCAACAAGCTGAACCTCAATTATATGGTTCCGGTAGAGATCAAGGGACTTGCCGAAGGAGAGACCCTCACGGCCTACCGCTCGGGAAATAACGTGATCTCCCTTGACGGAATGGTCGCCCGTAACCAGGAGGTGCAGATGATCATCGACGAAAACTTCCAGATTTCCCACATGCTGGGAATCCCCGTACACGGACTGATAGGGTTCAACCTCTTCAAGGATTACGTGGTCAGGGTCGATTACCAGGATCAGGAGATCACCCTCTATCGTCCCGAACATTACAAATACCGTGACCGCAGGAACGACATCATCCTGCCCCTCCACTTTCAGGGTAACAAGCCCCTGATCAGGACCAGCATCATGACCGAGGATAAGACCGAGGTGCCGGTGTTGCTGATGGTCGACACCGGGGCCAGCGATGCCCTGTGGCTTTCTGAAAAATCGGACGATAGGATCAACGTTCCCCGGAACAATATCTCGGCCTTCCTGGGCCGGGGTTTGAGCGGTGACCTTTTCGGCACCAAGGGGCGCATCGACGCCGTATGGGTGGGACCCCTTGTCCTGCCACGGCCCATCGTCTCCTTCCCCGAAGACAGCCTGGTCTCAGAACTCATCTCAGCCAACGACCGCAATGGTACCCTGGGCGCCGAAATCCTCCGCCGTTTCGTGGTCACCATCGACTACCGCAACGCCCGCATGACCCTGTCACCCACTCCCCTGGTCAAAGAACCCTTTAACTACAACATGAGCGGCATGGAAGTCGTGAACCCGATGCCGGGACTTCCCATCTTCACCATCGCCAATATCAGGGAGAACTCCCCGGCTTTCCTGGCCGGACTGAAAGAAAACGACCAGATCATCTCAGTCAACAACAATAGCCATAATAACATGTCGCTCAACGACATCAACCTCATTCTCCAAAGTAAGGAGAACAGAAAAATCAAAGTGAGGGTACTCCGTGACGGCGAAGAAATAAAAACCTCGTTCGAATTGAAAAATTACTTCTGATGACCGTTCGGCAGATGGTAATGCTCCTCTGCACGTTGCTGCCTGCCCTGGTTGCCCCGGGACAGCAGCAACGTGATTCTGTTTTATACAGGCTCATTTCCATCCATGCCGACCATCAACCCGTCTATAAAATTCTGGAAGAGATCACCACCCAAAATGCCGTCTTTTTTTCGTTCGACGCTTCGCTGATCTCCACCGACCAAAGGATTTCCATTCATGCCGACCGTAAAAAGGTGGTAGAGGTGCTCAGGGAGATCTTTCCCCATGACAGGCTGCAATTCCTGGGGAAGAACGACCATGTCATCATCTCTGCCGGAGAGGAGAACCCGGGGGAGCCGCCCCAGGCAGTTACGGAGGCCCCTCCTGTGATCGTCATCACGGGAAAGGTCACCGACCTGGTTTCCCGGGAACCCATGAGTTATGTGAGCATCTCCCTCCAGAGTTACCCCGTGGGAACCATTACCAATGCCGATGGTGAATATGTTCTGAAAATTCCTCCGCAATTTGCAAGTGACACCCTGATATTCAGCAGTCTGGGCTATGCCCGCCAGAAGAGGGTGGCCACGAGCCTCCGCCCGAACGGGGAAATATCCCTGCAGCCCATCTCCATCCGCATCAGGGAGGTGAAGGTGAAAGCCGTTGAAGTCGCAGAAGTCCTTAACAGGCTCCGCAGCAACGTTACCTCCAACTATTCCGAAGAACACCAGCTGCTGACCGCCTTTTACAGGGAGACCGTCAGGCAGGACGGTGAGTACATCAACATCTCGGAAGCCGTGCTGGAAATACTGAAAGCCCCCTACGGAATTTTTGAGCGCGACGACAGGGTGCGTCTGCTGAAGGCCCGCAGAAGTCCCGACGTTCAGCCTTTCCACTGGGTCAACTTCAAACTTCAGGGAGGCCCATATGTCATCACCATGCTTGACGTGATCAAAAAATTCGAGACTTTTCTCGACCCTGAATATCAGCTTCTTTACCGCTATTCCATCAGCCAGGTGATCTGGTATAAAAATCGTCCGGTTTTTGTCATCCGTTTCCGCCCGGCCAAGGAAGTTCAGTTTCCGGCTTTCGAAGGAGAAATGTATGTCGACCGCGACAGCTATGCCCTTCTCTTTGCCCGTTTCAGCCTCGATAATAACGGACTGTCACTGGCCGGAGAATCGCTGGTGAAGAAAAAACCCCGGGGTTTCAAGGTCAGACCCCAGTTTGTTCATTACGAAGTGGATTTTTCGGAATATAACGGCCGCTGGCACCTACACACCGCCAGAGCCTCCGTGGCTTTCAGGGTCAGAAGCCCCAGAGACCGTACCAATACGTTGTTCCACAGCGTTTCTGACCTTCTGGTGACCGACGTCAGGGAGACCAGCCTCAAACGTTTCCCCATCAGGGACCTTTTTACCCTCAACGATATTTTCGTGGAGATGCCTGTCGGCTATGACGAAGCCTTTTGGGGAAATTACAACATCATCAAACCCGATGACGACCTCGAGCAGGCCCTCAAACGACTTCCCCGCGAAGAGGCCGGAAAGACAGAAACGCCGGAAGAGAAGGCAAATGGCCCGGAAATTGAGGCAGACAAATAATAGGATAAAAAATAACTGGAGTATAATTTTATGAGGAGCAAGTTTTTACTGGTCATGGCGATTCTCCTGGCAACCATGACTTTACGCGGACAGGAAGACAACAGGGTTCTTGACGGGATTTCCGGCAAACTGAAGGAGTTCAGGGAGGCCTTTCCTCTGGAAAAGGTCACCCTGCAAACCGATAAGGAGGTTTACTCCCCCGGGGCCATCGTCTGGTTCACCACAATGGTCACCGACCGCTCTGCCAACCTGCCTTCGCGTCATAGTCCGGAAATCACCGTTAACCTTTATGATGCATCGGGCAATGTCATCACCGGTGACAGGTACCTGTTGTCCGATGGCAGGAGCGACGGCGATCTGCTCCTTCCCGATGAGCTTCCCCTGGGCCGTTATTACCTGGCGGCCTATACCCCCTTGCAGGCCAATCCCGAAAATGTCTTTATCAAACCCCTGATCGTAGATCGTTTCTATGAGTCGGATGCCCTGGTAACTTCTGCCGACCCGTCGGCCATCTATGCGGCAGGCCGCGAAGCTACCATCATCCTCAACGTCAACGACTACAGCGGAAACCCAGCCGACCGCTTTCAGCTGCTTTACGAACTTCGCCAGGGCGGGAAGAAACTCGCCGACGGAAAAGTGCGTTCCGACAAGGGGAAAGCCGTTATCACCGTCATGATGCCTCCCAAAACCGGGAGCATCCCCGTAGAATTGCTGATTTCCCATCCGAAAAACCTGTGGACCCGGAAGCTGACCCTTCTGACCGACAGCGATGAGATCCAGCTGACATTTTACCCTGAAGGGGGCCACCTCATTGGCACGACTCCCCAGAAAATGGGATTTTATGCCACTGCCCGCGATGGTGTTCCTGTGGAACTCGATGGCGACGTCGTCGATTCCGGAGGGGAAATCATTGCCAGGGCAAAGAGCTTTGCCCCGGGCTACGGCCTTTTCCCTTTCAAGGGAACGGCCGGCGGGAAATATCACCTGGTGGTGACCAGTGAATATGGAAAAGGGCAGCGTTTCGCCCTTCCCGACACAGAAGAGGATCAGCTGGCCCTGATGGTCCAGAAAATCGACAGCGCGTGGGTCACCGCTGACCTGATCACCGCTCCGGTGACCACCCCCCGGAAGCTCGCGGTCACCGCCACCCGCGGGGCTATGCTCCTCTGGGCCGCCAACATTGAGGTCTCCTCCACCGCCCGGATCAAAATCCCCGTGGGTCAGCTGGAAAACGGCCTCATACAACTGTCTGTCTTTGACGCTTCGGCAAAACCCCTCTCATCGCGCCTCGTTTACATCGCCCAACAGAAAAAGCTGTCGGTGAAAATTGATGCAGAACGCTCAGGGGAGGACCATGTCAAAATCACGGTGCTGACTACCGATGAGAACCGGCAACCTGTCGATGCCCGGGTCATCCTTTCCGTGGCCGATAAGATGAGGCGGATCCTGCCACCCCATGCCCTCAGCTCCTACTATGACCTGAACAATGAACTCCGGAATCCTGCACCTCCCCTGGTGGTCAACACCGCCGACCTCTCCCTTTCGGGTGTGGGCCTCGATTATACCCTGATTTGCAACGAACTCCGCTGTTTTTCGTGGGATAAGGTGTTGTCGGTGAATGAATTGCAGGAAAAAAACCTGCTTAACTCCATGGGCGTCAGCGGCCGGGTCACCGACAAAAAGGGGAATGCCCTTTCCGGGGCCAAAGTCAGCATTATGGACCTCCGCGACATGCAGCTCTTTTCTGCCGTGGCCGGCGACGACGGAAGATTTGAAATTCCGGCGATCCAGCCTGCTGACATTTCCGACTTCAATATTTCAGCGACCGATGCCCATGGCAAAGGAAATTTCCAGGTGACCCTCGATCCCCTCTTTGCCGAAAAAGTGGGCTTGAAGGTCAGTGCCCTGGACCATGCCTGCCAGGGGATAGATGCCCCCCGGGAGAATATCGCCGCTTATCTTTCCGCCAATCCCGGCCTTCTGGCCCCGCAGCCCTCCATCCGTCCCATGGCCGCCGGAGGAAGCACCCGCGAGCCTAGCTACAAGAGACTGCTCCAGAACTCCACCAGCCTTCTGGAAGTGATCAAATCGATGCGTCCCTTCACCCTCATGAACGGACAGATCGTATTTCCCGGAACCATGAACTCCATCAATAACCAGACGGGGGCCCTCATCGTTATCGACGGTCAGAAAATGGGAACACAGGTCGATATCCTCAACTCCATCTCCACCTTTGATGTGGATAAGATCAACATCTCCACAGATCCCATGGATATACAGAAATATACCGGGCTCAACAATGTGGGAGTCATCGAAATAACGACACGGAGAGGAGAGATGGAATCCTCCGCTGAAGGTACCCCTGTACAGGAGGTGATCCACAGTGAAGGTTACCGTGTTCCCCGGAATTTCCTGACTACCGATGCCCTGGAATCAGGAGGTGACCAGGATTTGCGGACCACCCTTTACTGGGATACGGCACTGAGAACCGGCACTACGGGAACCAAAGTCTTCTCGGTGCCCCTTTCCGATATCCGTTCGGGTTATGTCATCCGTGCCGAAGCGGTCACCGGGGAGATGGTGACCGGTACCGCGGTATGGGAATTTTAACTTATTTTTGGGCCAAAATGGGTAATATGGAATATGAGGTCAGCGAAAAGGGATATGTCGATGAAGCCATATCTCCCGATGTTCCCCTGATCAGGGAGATTAACCGCATGAGGCAGGAGAAGAAGGCGGTTATCCTGAGCCACTATTATGTGGAACCCGAACTCCAGGATATCGCCGATTATGTGGGCGACAGCCTGGGGCTTTCGCAGCAGGCGGCTTCCACCAAGGCCGACATCATCGTCTTCATCGGGGTTCACTTCATGGCCGAAACCGCCAAAATCCTGAGTCCCGGCAAGAAGGTGCTCCTACCCGACCTCAAGGCGGGGTGCTCCCTGGCAGAATCAGCACCTGCCACGAAATTCGCGGAATTCAAAGCCCTCTACCCCGGCCATAAGGTCATCTCCTACATCAATTGTACGGCCGACCTGAAAACCATGACCGATGTGATCTGCACCTCGGCCAACGCCGTGAAAATCGTAGAGAGCTTCCCCAAGGACCAGCCGTTGATTTTTGCACCCGATAAAAACCTGGGCAATTACATCAACACCATCACCGGGCGGAATATGCTCCTCTGGGATGGCGCCTGCATGGTCCATGAGAAATTTTCGGTCGATGGTATTGTCAGGCTGATGGATGAGCATCCCGACGCCGAGTTCATCGCCCATCCCGAATGCGAAAAACCGGTACTTCTGCTGGCCCGGCACATCGGGTCCACCACCTCCCTGCTCAACTATGTGGGGAAAAGCCCCGCCCGGAAGTTCATCGTGGCCACAGAAAGCGGCATCTTCCACCAGATGAGGAAGGCCAATCCCGGAAAGGAATTCATTCCCGTGCCCTCGGTAGACTCGTCCTGCGGATGCAGCGATTGCTCCTTCATGAAACTCAATACCCTTCAGAAGGTTTACCTCTGCCTCAAATACGAAAAACCCGAGATCATCCTTCCTGCCGACGTGATCGAAAAAGCCAGGATCCCCAT
>CAYWUJ010000042.1:8583-19322 GCA_964461455.1 uncultured Prolixibacteraceae bacterium
GGAACGAAAAAGTCGGGCATGATGCCGCCGCCGCCATAGACGGTGCGTCCCTTTTTGGTCTGGTATCTCAGGGAATCGGCGAAGCTGATGCTGTCGGAGCTGCTGAATTCCCCGTGTTGCATGCGGGCAAAGAGATCTTCAAAATACTTTTCGTTTCCCTCTTCATAGGATTTCTGGATGCTGCGGCCACTGGGGGTGTAATAGCGTGCCACGGTGAGCCTGATGGCTGATCCGTCGCCAAAGAGGATCTGTTCCTGCACCAGTCCTTTGCCGAAGGAGCGGCGCCCGATGACCAAACCGCGGTCATTATCCTGGATGGCGCCGGCAAAGATCTCACTGGCCGAAGCCGAAAATTCGTCAATCAGCAGATAAAGGCTTTTATCGGCCCAGGCATTACGGGCATTGGCCGTGTACTCCTTTTTGGGTTGCGATTTTCCCTGGGTGTAAAGGATAGGGTCTCCTTTCTCAAGAAAATCATTCACCATCCTGATCACTGCCGCCAGGTATCCCCCGGGATTCCCCCGCAGATCCACGATGATCTTTGAGGCCCCGGCCTTGTCGAGTTTCTTCATCGCCGCGGTAAACTCATTGTAGGTCTGCTCAGCAAAGCGGCTCACCTTGATGAATCCTGTCTCCTCATCGATCATGTAAGAGACATCGACGCTGTAAATGGGAATCTCTCCCCGGGTAATGTCAAAGTCAAGGAGTTTGCTGAACCCTTTCCGCTGGATGGTCACCTTGACCAGGGTTCCCTTTTGGCCACGCAACAGCTTGAGTACTTCTTCGTTTTTAATGCCTGTGCCGGCCACCAGCGTGTCGTCGACCTCCACAATACGGTCCCCCGCCAGGATTCCCAGCTTCGCCGAAGGACCTCCCGAAATGACGTCCACTATCATGATGGTGTCTTCCTGAATCGAAAACTGCACCCCGATTCCTGAGAAATTCCCCTGCATTTCCTCTTCCACTCCCTGCATCTCGCGGGCAGGTATATAGGTGGAGTGGGGGTCGAGGTTCTCCAGAAGCGCCGGAATAGAATTCTCTACGATCTCGCTGGTGTTTACCGTGTCGACGTATGCCGTTTCTATCAGCTCAATTATGTTTCCCAATTTTTCACTTGCCGCGCTCTCCCGGTTGCCGGGAACCAGCGGACGACGATGCAGCGAAGTGCCTATCAGCAGCCCCAGAGCCAGCGTCACCGCCAGAATCAGGGGATAATATGCCGGAAATCTCTTGTTCATCTCTTCTTTTAGATTAAATCAGTTTCTATTTGCACCACCTCGATCTTTGCCCGCTTCAGCAGGTTGATGCCGTCTTCGAGCCGGTAATTCTCGGTGAATACCACCCTCTTGATGCCGGCCTGGATGATGAGCTTCGAGCACTCCAGACAGGGAGAGGAGGTCACATAGAGGGTCGCCCCCTCGCTGCTGTTCCCCGATTTGGCCACCTTGGTGATCGCATTGGCCTCGGCATGAAGAACGTAAGGCTTGGTATGATTGTTTTCGTCTTCGCAGTTATTTTCAAACCCCGAGGGCGTTCCGTTGTATCCGTCGGAAATGATCATCTTATCCTTGACCAACAACGCCCCTACCTGACGTCGCAAACAATAGGAATTCTGCGCCCAGATGGCGGCCATCCTTAAATAACGCTGATCCAGCAAAAACTGCTTTTCTTCGGGTGCCATACCTTTATTTCCTTTATGGGTAATATTTTCCTGCCAAAGGTTACAAAGGTAATCCCTTTTAAAAAAAAACGGAGCAAAATTTCTTTTACTCCGTTAGGATCTGTTCCTTCGGATATTTGGGTTGGGACTTTTTCCTTTACTATTTTTTGATCAGCAACCAGGTGTCGGCATATTTGGGATAGTTCTGCCTGATCTGCAGCAATCTTACACGCGCTGCCGCCTCGTTGTCGAATGAATCGACGGTCACCCGGAAATAGCCGGTCTCACTCTGCACAATGATCGGGGTAAACCCTTCGCTGATCAGGGTCTGCCTGTAGTTTTTGGCGTTGTCCATGCTGCTGAAGGAGCCGATGATGATGAAATAACTGTTGGTGTTCTGCTCTTCAGGCTGCGTGAAAGTAAAGGCCTCCTGCCTTACGGTCACCGGTTTCTCTTCTGCGGCAGGCTGCGTGGCGGCAGGCTTGGCATCGGGAACCGTAAATACCTTCGGCGGTGCAGTGGTGGTTTCCTCCTGTGAGGCAGGAGTATACGGGGTGGTGGCTGCTTTCTTCGATGACTTGCACGATCCGAGGGCAATCATCCCGATCAGTGCAAAGAATAAAATCTTCTTCATTGTTTCCGTTTTTATGTTTTCAAAGGGTAAAAATAGCTAAAACCCAAGTAGTGTGTTGGTTAGAGGAGCATAAGTTTTGCACATAAAACCGTTTGTAACTCTCCTGTCCAATACCCTTGATGTTAATATCGCGGCTGCCGGACCGCAAAATGTTTATAATCAAAGAGGCAGGGAGATTTCCAGGTTTTTTTTGGGGCCGGTGTAGAGGTTATTCAACAGGTAGGGGGTCCCCTCCTTATCTGCCGGAACCTGAAGGATCACCGAACTGCGCGCAGGGAGCTGGCTTACTTTTCCCGGCTCTTTTGCCGGCGACAGTGTGAACTCCAGGTCGCTGTGATTTGTGAGCTGAAGGATGGTATTTTTCTCTCCTGTGGTGATGATCCTTTGCGTCACGGCGCCCTTGAAGAGTTGACCGAGCCACCGGGCTTCGCCCATCATCATATTCCGGAACCAGGCTACCGTGCGGCGTTCATCGAGGGCCTCCCTGATCCCCTGTTCGCTCCTCTCACGGGCAAAGACCAGGGTGATGGGGCGGCGCTCCATCTTTTCGAGATGAAGATAGTTCATCACCGGATCGTGGACATCAGAGTTGGCCATGATGGTCAGATCTCTTTCGAGGGCCCATCCCAGTACTTCGGGATACCATTCGTTGTGGTTGACCACTTCAATTCCTGAAAAGAGTCCCTCCCTGAAGAGCGCTTCATGTTCGGGCATCCATACTGCACCGTCGGGGGCCTGCGCCTTCCACCCCGGATGGTTCCACAGGACAAAGGCACCCTGGGCTTTGGCTTCCCTGAGGGAGGCCACATAATCATCATTGAGGATTTTCGCCTCATCCTTCACAAAGAGAGCGTTAAAATGGCCCGGAGGCATCCCCTTGGTGATCTCCGTACCACGAATCAGGATTATCCCCGTGGCGGCGGCGCTCTTTTGGGCAATCTCCCAGGGAGCTGAAGGAGAGGGGGTCACATGATTGCGATGCGGCAGATATTCGAGATGGTCGGTGATGGCAATGGCATCGAGCCCCTCCTGCCAGGCCTCCCCGACACGTACCACCGGCCATACCGTTCCATCGGAAAACACCGTGTGCATGTGAAAATCACATTTCAGCACCTCAAAACCATCTGTCACAGGCAGGAGAATTTCATTCCTTACCGGTTGGGCCACCATTTGGGCCACTGCAAGGAGGAGAACTAACAAAAAGGCAACAAGTTTCTTCATCTTTTATAATATTTTGGTGTTAAGCACCCCATCGTGAACGCCCCTGCAACCCCGTGGAGGTGGCACCGGCGCGGTTAAAAAGCCTTTCCGGGCAGCCGGCCCAGGGCGTTGGCCATGGCTTTGGCGATGTTTTCCGTTGGGAGAACTTCTTTGGCGATGTAAATGAACATAAAGATGATTTTACGCTCTCCGCAGGCTTCGTAAAACGGGCCTTTCCTGGTCCGGAAGGCCTCCCTCATTCTTCGTTTGAGGAGGTTGCGGTCGACGGCACGGCGAAAATTCCTGCGGCTCACGGCAAAAGCCACCTGTGCCGGCAAGGGATGCGACAGGGACGAACTCATCCAGACCACCTTCAGGGGGTAGACGACAAAGGAGTTCCCGTCATCGAAGAGCCGGGTGATGGCAGTGGCCGATGTGAGCCTCTCCTCCTTCCTGAAAGTCTGTCTGCTTTCCATGGCTGAACACTAAAAAGGCCGGTATGAATACCGGCCTTTCAAATATAAGGTCTTTAAAAGAATTATTTGGATTTGTTGATATTTTTAATGTATTGCTCCAGGGCCATGGTCATGGAGGGAGCCTCCGGTGTGGGGGCTTCGATGTCGGCAACCAGCCCCGCCTCACGTACCGCCTGAGCCGTCGTTGACCCGAAACAGGCAATCTTGGTGTCATTCTGCTTGAAATCCGGAAAATTCTGCATGAGTGACTTGATGCCGGTCGGACTGAAGAAGACCAGGATGTCGTAGTTGACGTCTTTCAGGTCGTGAAGGTCACTGCAAACCGTCCGGTACAGGATCGCGGTCTTGTATTTGAATCCCCCCTTTTCGAGGAGCCGCGGAATTTCCTGGCTGTGAAGGTCGGAAAGCGGAACCAGGTAGCGCTCGTCCTTGTGTTTCTTCATGATGTCCATCAGGTCGGGCATCGCCCCGTTGGCATGGAAAATCTTCCTCTTTCTGTATACGATGTATTTTTGCAGGTAAAAGGCCGTGGATTCGGAAATACAAAAGTACTTCAGGGTGTCGGGAATGGTTACCCTGAGTTCCTGGGCAATCCTGAAAAAGTGATCAATAGCGGTTCTGCTGTTAAAAATAACCGCGGAATAGTCCTCCAGATGGGTCCGTGTCTGCCTGAATTCCTTAGCCGGAACCCCTTCAACCTGTATGAAAGGGCGGAAATCAATCTTTACGGATGTGCTTTCAGCCAGTTCGGAGTAGGGTGACTTAATGGATGACGGTTCAGGCTGCGTTACGAGAATCGACTTAATTTTCAATGCTTTACGTTTTAAAATTAACAATCTCCTTCTACTGGTTATATCGCTTTTATAAAGAGCAACAAGGGCAAAAATTCAAGCGTACAAAGGTATAAAAAGAGATAAAAAACAGAAAATTGTTTTTTGAATAAAATTTTCATCCCTCTTTGCAACGACTTGAGATAGAGAAGGGCAATAATGACCAGTCCGGCCACTATAAATCCCGTGGGGTTTCCCACAGGGGCCCAGGCCATGAAACACACTACCGGCAACAGGAAAATACCTGTCATCTTGTTATAGATTTTCATGGTGAATATATATTCGCTGGTTTCAGCACCGGTTTCGCTGATGAAACCCAGCAGGCGGTATATGAACTCTTTCAGCTGGAAAAAGAGGAGGACGGCGCCGAAGCAGATCAGATAAAGGAGGATGCCGTTGACAGGGAGGGATCCTCCGAAGTGCAGGACCATCTGATAGGCAAAGAGTCCCATGATGAGCAGGAAGAAGATCTCCAGGATCATGGCGCCCTGGCGCAGTGAGATGTTCTGTTCCCTGAAGAGGCGGGAGGCTGCCGGATAGTTGACGGTACTCATGAAAAGGGCCGACAGGTATTTGTCGAACGAATTCCTGACGGTGGCGGCCAGTATCAGGGTGATCAGGATGACTCCCGTGAACCAGTCCGATGTTTTCTGGTGAAACGGGTTTGACGGAAGGTCCAGGGTGGCGGCGCCGGTTCCCGTTGCAGGAATTTCGGTGATGGTGATGGGTCTGATGTATCTTCCCGAGTCGGCCACAAGGGTCTGCTCCTCTTTCCACCGCTCGCTCCTCTGCCGGGCTATGCGCTCCAGTTCTGCCTTATCGGTCACGAAATCCTGGGCGTATAGCTCTCCTGAACCGTGATGCCCCAGGGTATTACCCGTGGCCATGTCCACCGATCCCGGGCTCCCCTGGAAGAAGTAACTGTTCCCTGCCTGCATCATCTCACTTTTTAACACTGCAAAATTAGTTAAAAATGATGGAGACTTCAGCAATTCTCATATTCATAGATTTCCATCAGCCTGATGAGCTCGGCCAGCTCTTCCTCATGATCCGACTCCAGCTGGTTCTCGATGATTTCGAGAAACCGCCGGAGAGTTTCGCGGTATTCCTCTTCTGTCTCTAAACGTTCCTTCATAATTAATGTGCATCGAGCCAGTTCCCGGCCGCCTTCATTTCCACCGTGAGGGGGACTTTCAGGGTGACCGCCGTTTCCATCTCTTTTTTGACGATTTGCTGAACCCGCTCCAATTCCGGTTTCAGAACATCAAAATTCAATTCGTCGTGCACCTGAAGGACCATCCGGGAATGGAGTCCGTTTTTGGCGAACTCCCTGTGAATGTTGATCATGGCCGCCTTGATGATGTCGGCTGCCGATCCCTGGATGGGCGTGTTGATGGCGTTTCGTTCTGCCATGCCGCGCACTACCTGATTATTTGAATTGATGTCAGACAAGTAACGCCGCCGGCCCATAATTGTTTGCACATACCCCTCTTTTCTGGCCATTTCTATCGATTGGTCCATATATTCCTTTACCCTGGGGAAGTTTTCAAAGTATCCGTCGATCAGCTCTTTTGCTTCGGAACGGGGTATATTGAGGCGTTGGGAGAGGCCGAAGACCGAGATGCCGTATATGATCCCGAAGTTGGCGGTTTTGGCTTTCCTCCTCATGTCGGAGGTCACTTCTTCCACGGGGATCTTATAAATTTTTGCTGCCGTGAGGGCGTGGATATCCTGGTTGTGGGCAAAAGCCTCCATCATTTGGGGGTCTTCACTGAGGGCCGCCATGATCCGCAGTTCTATCTGAGAGTAGTCGGCTGAGAAAAAGAGGTGATCCTCATCGGAAGGGATAAAGGCCTTGCGGATCTCCCTTCCGTTTTCATCACGGATGGGGATATTCTGCAGGTTGGGATTGTTGGAACTGAGCCTCCCTGTGGCGGTCACCGCCTGGTTGTATGAGGTGTGGATCATTCCCGTGCGGGGATTGATCAGCGTGGGCAGGGTTTCGACATAGGTGTTCAGGAGCTTTTTCAGTCCGCGGAACTCCAGCACCTTCTCCACGATGGGATGCCGGTCTTTCAGCTGGGTGAGCACCTCTTCGTTGGTCGAATACTGTTTGGTCTTGGTCAGCCGGGCTTTGGGGTCTATTTTCAACTTTTCGAAGAGGATTTCCCCCAGTTGTTTGGGCGAGGAGACGTTGAATTCCACGCCTGCCAGGGCAATGATCTCCTCCTCGAGGGTGATGATTTGCTGGCGCAGCTCCCCGGCATATTCGTTAAGAGCCCGGGTGTCGATGCGCACACCCCGGTATTCCATGTCAGCGAGTACCGGCACCAGGGGCATCTCCAGGTCGCGGAAAAGTCCTTCCACCCCGTTCTCTCCCAGAAGAGGCGCCAGAAAATGCTTCATCTGGAGTGTCAGGTCGGCATCCTCGCACGCATAGTCCTTCAGTTTTTCCCTGTCGACCGACCGCATGGTGATCTGATTGCGGCCGCGGGCACCGATGAGGTTTTCCGTGGGAATCTTCCGGTAGCCCAGATAAGTCTCGCAGAGGTAGTCGAGGTTGTGTTTCCACTCGGGCTGAAGGAGATAGTGTGCCAGCATGGTGTCGAACATCTCCCCCCTGACCTCCACACCATACTGCCTGAGCATCAGCAGGTCATACTTGATGTTCTGTCCTGTTTTCAGAATCGCCGGATCGCCGAATACTTCCCGGAATTCCGCCACTACCTTTTCCGCCTCTTTGCGGTCGGGCGGAATGAGGACGCACCAGGCTTCATGACTCCTGAAAGAAAAGGAGATGCATACCAGTTCGGCGGAGTGGGGGTCGAGGCCGGTGGTCTCGGTATCGAAGCAAAACTCCTTCTGCACCGAGAGTTCTGCGCGGAGACTCGCCCGTTGCATTTCGTTCTCCACCAGGTAATACTGGTGTGGTGTGGTCTCCAGGGTTTGTATTTCTTTTCCTGAGGAACCCCCGGAAACAACAGCCGCTGGGGCTTCCATGCCGAATAGGGTTCCCTGCACCGCCATGGGCTCCCTGGGTTTTTCCACAGCTTCCCTGAGATGTAACCGTTCCGCCAGAGTGCGGAATTCCAGCTCCTCGAAGAGGAGTTTCAGCGCCTGATGGTCGGGATTCTCCATGCGCAGCTTTCCGGGCTCAAAACTCACCGGAACATCCAGCATGATGGTGGCCAGCACTTTCGACAACCGCACCTGCTGTTCAAAATCCCTGAGGTTCTCCTGTTGCTTGCCCTTTATCTTATCGAGGTTTTTATAAATCCCTTCGATATCGCCGAACTCGCTGATCAGCTTCACCGCTCCCTTGGGCCCTATTCCCGGGCATCCGGGGATGTTGTCGGAGGAATCGCCCATCAGTCCCAGCAGGTCAATCACCAGCCGCGGCGACGCCAGCTCAAAATTCTTCTTCACCTCTTCCACACCCCAGATCTCATGGTCGTTTCCCGATTTTCCGGGTTTGTACATGAATACCGCGTCGTTTACAAGCTGGGCATAATCCTTGTCGGGGGTCATCATGAAGGTCTGAAAACCCTCTTCCGCAGCCTTTACCGCCAGGGTGCCGATGATGTCGTCGGCTTCGTAGCCCTCCTTTTCAATGATGGGAATGTTGAAACCTTCAATCATCTTCCTGATGTAGGGGATGGCCTTGCGCAGCTCCTCGGGCATCTCCTGCCGGTTGGCCTTGTATTCGGGAAACATCTCATGCCTGAAGGTGGGCTTCGACATGTCGAAAACCACCCCGATGTATTCAGGCTTTTCATTTTCGAGCAACTGCACAAGGGTATTGGCAAATCCCAGCATGGCCGATGTGTTCACCCCCTTGGAATTGAAACGGGGATTCCGGATAAAGGCAAAATAACTGCGGTAAATCAGCGCATAGGCATCCACGAGAAATAGCTTCTTCCCGGCGTCACCTTGTTTTTCAGTTTCCTGACTCATATCAAATTCTAATATTCCTGTCTGTTAATCTCTTGATTCCCATTGTTCTGATCTTATAATCTTCAGGTGTTCAGTTATTTAAGATTTAAGATTTACGACTTAAGTCTATTCTGACCTTCAATCTTGCCGATTGTCTGTGGCGTACCATTCTGCAAATGACGTGACGGTTTCGGCCAGCCGTATTGAGAACAGGGAGACCCCCCGGGGCATCACGGGGCCCAGAATCGCAGCGATGTAGGCTACCAGGTTTTCGGTGGTGGGCTGGAATTCAACAAGAGAGATCCTTTCCGTAGTTTTCCGGAGCGCCTCCACCTGTTCTTCCGGAACCTGGGTGCTGATCATCAGGGTGTGGTCAAAGCGGTCGATGATGTGGGTTTTCACCAGGGTTTTCAAATCGTGGAAGTCGATCACCATCCCGTCACGGGGATGACCGGCCTCCCGGAAGGCTTCTCCCATGACGGTAACCTCCAGATCATAGGAGTGCCCGTGAATATTCCGGCATACCCCGTCATAGTTATGAAGGGTATGCGCCATCTCAAAATGAAACCGCTTGGTGACTCTTATTCTTGCCATAATTCAGGTAAAAACGGGATTGTGAAGTTACGCAAAAATCTTTTCAGTTTAATTTATACTACTTTTGCACTGAATTCAGGACAGTTGCCTGGCGTAAGTTTGTCTTAATAAATAGATTAAAAGGTTTTTTCAATGAGAAAATGGCGTATTGAGGATTCGGCCGAACTTTATAACATTAACGGCTGGGGGATCAATTATTTTTCGATCAACGAAAAGGGGAATGTAATTGTCACACCCCGCAAGGATGATATTTCCGTTGATCTGAAGGAACTGGTGGAAGAGTTATCGCTGCGCGATGTCACGACTCCCTTGCTGGTGCGTTTTCCCGACATCCTTGACAGCAGGATCGAGAAAATGGACAGCTGTTTTAAGATCGCTGCCCAGGAGTATGAATACAAGGGGCAGAATTTTATCGTTTATCCGATCAAGGTGAACCAGATGCGCCAGGTGGTTGAGGAAATTGTCGACCACGGCAAGAAATTCAACATCGGCCTGGAAGCCGGTTCCAAGCCCGAACTTCACGCGGTGATCGCCATCGATACCGACAGTGATTCGTTGATCATCTGCAACGGCTACAAGGATGAGAGCTATATTGAACTGGCCCTGCTGGCCCAGAAAATGGGGCGCAGGATTTTTATCGTTGTCGAGAAGCTCAACGAGCTGAAACTCATCGCCAAGGTGGCAAAGCGGCTGAAGATCAGGCCTAATATAGGTATTCGTATCAAGCTGTCGAGCACCGGCAGCGGCAAGTGGGAGGATTCCGGCGGTGATGTCAGCAAATTCGGACTCAATTCGAGTGAATTGCTGGAAGCGCTCGATTACATGGAAAAAAACGGCCTTAAGAGCTGTCTGCGGCTGCTCCATTTCCACATCGGCAGCCAGGTGAACAAGATCCGCCGCATTAAGATTGCCCTCAGGGAAGCTTCCCAGTTTTATGTGGAACTGTATAAATCGGGCTATAAGGTGGAGTTTGTGGATATAGGCGGGGGACTGGGGGTTGACTATGACGGTACGCGCTCTTCCAACAGCGAGAGCAGTGTCAACTACAGCATACAGGAGTATGTGAACGATGCCACTTATACCATGGTCGACGCCGCCAACAAAAACGGCCTTCCCCATCCCAATATCATTACCGAGTCGGGGCGTTCCCTGACGGCCCACCATTCTGTGCTGATCTTCGAGGTCCTGGAATCGGCGAAGCTTTCCCGCTGGGAGGAGGACGAGGATATCCAAACCAGTGACCATGAGCTGGTGCAGGAACTTTACCAGGCCTGGGAATTACTGAACCAGCCCCGGATGCTGGAGACCTGGCATGATGCCCAGCAGATCAGGGAAGAGGCTCTCGACCGCTTCAGCCTCGGACTGCTTGACCTGAAAACACGGGCCCAGGTGGAAAAACTCTTCTGGTCTGT
>CAYWUJ010000043.1:0-17677 GCA_964461455.1 uncultured Prolixibacteraceae bacterium
CACCGGAGCCGGAAAGAATCGGCGAAAAACCGGGGATACCCGTCGCCCCGGCTGAACCCATGGCTGAACCCGTGGCTGAACCCGTGGCTGAACCCGTGGCTGTGACCCCGGTAGAAACAGCGCCTGCCGCGGAATACCCGGCACCGGAAAACGTGCAGAAGATGAAATTTGCATGGGAAAAACCGGTAGTGTCGGAAAAGGTACCTCCGGAACCTGAGGAAGAAATGGCGGAAACCCCGCCAACTGGTTCAGAAAAACCCTTATGGGGAGAACCCACCACGGAACCGGATCCTGAAATTTCCGGAAAAACGGACGATGCCCCTCCCGCCGCAGAGATTCCTGCCATCACTGACGATCCGCTCTTTGGCAGCACAAAGGTGAAATTTGCCTATGAGGAGGTGACCGACCAGGATGTGGTGGATACCGACCAGGAAAAGAGAGAGGATGAGCCCTCTTCCGCCGGACAGGAAAACAAGGGTAAACCGCGAAAGGTGACCACAGTGAGAAAAAAACAGAAACCTCAGGATAACACCCTGTTCTGATCCGCGGAAAAATGATGGATAAACCCGTGGAATTCCCCCGTCCGAGGGATACAGGAGAGATATATCAGGATTCACTGCGGTTTCTGCGAAGTGAGTGGAAACCCATGGGCAGGATCATTGCCATTTATGTCCTCCCCTTCATTCTCATTTATGCCGCGGCACAGGTATTCATGCAGATGAAACTCGCCGGCTCCTCGGAAATGATCAGTGAGATGGAACCCGAAAAACTGATGAAGGAAATCGGTCCCATTTACAAAAATCTGATGATCACCCTGGCCTTCTACCTCTTTGTGCAATCGCTCTTCATGGCTGCCGTCTATTCCTGTGTGCAGGCTTATATTGCCAGGGGCAAAGGGGGATATACTCCCGGTGATGTCGCCCCTTTCCTCTCCTCCAACGCCCTTCTGACCCTGGGAGCCTCCCTGGCTGCGGGATTCATCTCCTTCTCGGGACTTTTCCTGCTGATCATCCCGGGACTCATCCTGGCCAATTCCCTCTCTCTGACCCCCTTTATCGCTGTTTACGAAAGAAAAGGGATCTACCCGGCCCTGCTGCGCTCCTTTATGCTCACCCGCAAAGCCTGGTGGTACACCCTGGTCCTTAACCTGACCGGAATCCTGATCATCTGGGGAGTCAACATCCTTCTCACCCTTCCTCTCTCCACCACCCTGGCAGCTCCGGAAACGGCCACCGCCGGAACCCCGGCCTCTCTTCCCACGGAATTGTGGCAGTGGATCGCCATGGGAGCAGCACTGGCCATCAGTTCTCTCTTCGCTATTTTCCCCTTTCTCTTCCAGGCTTTCCAATACTTCAACCTGACGGCAAAATTCCCGGAAACGCCTTAATATCCTGAGCCGGGAAACTGGCTATTGGATATTGGTCATTGGATATTGGTTATTCATTATTGATCATTGATTATTGGTGATTGGATATTGATTATTCATTATTGATCATTGGCTAATCATCATTGATTATTGAATATTGAGCTCCGCCATCTCCTTCCTGGTTTTTTCCCATTCCCTGATCAGTCGTTCCATGATGACCGCCACAGGCTCGATGGCATTGATCATGGAAGAGACCTGGCCGATTTCCAGTTCACCTTCTTCCAGGTCTCCTTCGAAGATTCCTCTTTTGGCTCTTCCTCTTCCCAGCAGGGCCGCCAGTTCTTCCTTTGAGGCGCCGCGGGCTTCGGCTTCGGCCACCTGGCGGAAAAATCCGTTTTTGATCAGCCTGACGGGGGCGAGTTTTTTCAGGGCCAATAGGGTTTCTCCTTCTTCCAGGGAGGTCACCAGTTCCTTGAAAGCGGCATGTGCCGAGGACTCTTCGGCCACGGCAAAGAGGGAGCCGATCTGTACTCCTTCGGCACCCAGGGCCATGGCCGCCATCATGGCCGCTCCTGAGCCGATTCCTCCGGCGGCCAGCAGGGGCATCGAAACAGCCTTTCTGACGGCCGGAACCAGCACCATGGTGGTGGTCTCTTCCCTGCCGTTATGGCCTCCCGCTTCAAAACCCTCGGCCACCACGGCATCAACCCCCGCCTCTTCGCACTTCCGGGCAAATCGGACCCCCGACACCACATGGGCCACCACGATTCCCCGCTGTTGCAACCAGCGGGTCCACTTGCCGGGACTTCCGGCAGAGGTGAAAACAACGGGTACCTTCTCCCCGGCGATGATCTCCATGATGCTCTCCACCTCAGGGTACATCAGGGGAACATTGACCCCGAAAGGGTGCGGCGTGGCCGCCCGGGTTTTTCGGATGTGCTCCACCAGGATCTCAGGATGCATCGACCCGGCACCCAAAAGCCCCAAACCCCCGGCATTGCTCACCGCCGACGCCAGCCGCCACCCCGAACACCATACCATCCCCCCCTGAATCACAGGAACCCTGATGGAAAAGAGACCACAAATTCTGTTCATAACAAAAGTTATTTATAATTTTGTCTGGTTCACCATACCCGGGGACTGTAATGCCCCGGTTTCAACAGTCACACACACCTGCAGACACAAAAATAGAATTATTATGCGAGGTCACGACACCGGCTGATTACATCAGCCGGGGCAGGCCGCAAAGATCAGCTCATGAAAATCATCTGGAAATATCTGAAACCGTTTAAAGGATGGCTCTTTCTGGCCCTGGGACTGGCCTCCATCGCCGAAGTCCTGCAACTGATCGACCCGATCATTTTTGGCAAGATCATCGATTTATATGCCATGAATCCCGACAACCTGGGACAGCAGGAACTGGTACGCGGGGTTCTCATCATGCTGGGAATCGCCGTGGGGGTGGCCCTGCTGGCCCGTCTGGCCAGGGCGTTCACCGAATATGTCACCCGCCTGGTCGTCCAGAAATTCGGACTTTCGGTCTTTGACTCGGGTCTGCGCCAGACCCTCAGGCTCCCCTTCCATGAATTCGAGGAGACCAGCAGCGGCCATGTCCTCTCGGTCCTTATGAAGGTCCGCCAGGACAATGAACGCTTCATCAGTTCCTTTGTCACCGTCCTTTTTGCCTCTATCGTCGGTGTTTTCTTCGTCGTCTGGTATGCCATCACCACCCACTGGCTGCTGATCCCTGTTTTTCTCATCGGCGTGGTGGTCCTGGGAACCCTGACCAGCATTCTGAGCCGTAAAATCAGGGAGGTTCAGCGGTCGGTGATCTCGGAAACCAATAAAATGAGCGGCACCATCACCGAATCGCTGCGCAACATCGAACTGATCAAAAGTCTGGGCCTCACCTACCCCGAGATCAGGCGCCTGAAGAGCTTCACCCAGAAAATCTTCGACCTGGAAATGAGCAAGGTGGCCCGCATCCGCACCCTTTCCTTCCTGCAGAGCGCTGTCCTGTTGGTCCTTAAAGAGTCGATCCTCTTCATCCTTCTGTGGCTCATTTTCCGCAACCTGCTGACCACCGGGGAGCTTATCTCGATGCAGTTCATCACCACCCGCATCATGCATCCCCTTCAGCAACTGGGAAATATCATCCTCTCGTACCGGGAAGCGGAAGCCTCTCTTCAGGTTTTCAATGAACTGATGAAGAAAGAACCCGAATACCGCCCCGAGGAACCCGTGGAAATCGGGGAAATCGACAACCTCCGTTTCGAGGAGATCAGTTTCCGCTATAAAAATGCCCCGGCCGACGCCATCAGCGACCTCTCCTTCGGAGTGCGGCGTGGCGAGACCATCGCCTTCGTCGGCCCTTCAGGGTGCGGAAAATCGACCCTGGTGAAGCTGTTGGTGGGTCTCTATACCCCTACCCGGGGGACCATCTATTACGATGAGATTCCCGCCAAGGAAATCAGGGTCAACAGGATGCGGCGGCAACTCGGCTTCGTCACCCAGGATACCCAGCTCTTCTCAGGGACCATCAGGGAAAACCTGCAGTTCGTCAAGCAGGATGCCTCGGAGGATGAGATCATCAGCGCCCTGAAGAGGGCTTCGGCCCTGAAACTGGTGGAATCCTCCCCCAAGGGTCTCGACACCATGCTGGGAGAAGGGGGTAAAATGGTTTCCGGAGGGGAAAAACAACGGCTGGCCATCGCCAGGGCTCTGGTCCGCAATCCGCGTATCCTGATTTTCGACGAGGCCACTTCGGCCCTCGACTCCATCACCGAGGAGGAAATCACCCAAACCCTCAAGGATATCTCGGCGGGAAAGCAACAAATCGTGCTGATGATCGCCCACCGCCTCTCCACTATTATGCATGCCGATAAAATTTATGTCCTCGAAAAAGGCCAAATCATAGAGGAGGGAAATCACATAGAACTCCTCGGGCTGAAAGGACTTTACTACGCCATGTGGAGGCAGCAGATCGGGGAAAGGAAAGATAGTGAGATAAGAGCCGGCAAACAAGGGGTAGTCATCGCGCACCGCAGAGAAAACAGCCTTGACGAGGAAAACGAATAACAAAGCTCCCGCAGGCTGAAGGGTTCCTGCATTCACATGTTTCGTGAGGAGTGCGTGGATTTCTTCGGAAGGAAGGATGGTGCCGGATTATCACGCCTGCATACGGCACAGCGGGGATTCCCCGGGAAGCCAGGATTATTGGGCCGCCGGCATGACGGGGGAGAGATCACGGTTGAGCAGTTCCTCGAGCCGGGCCCGGGTCAGGTTTCGCTCAATGGCTCCCCCATGGGCTATGGCAATTCCCCCGTTCTCTTCGGAGACCACCAGCGCCAGGGCATCGGTGGTTTCGGTAATTCCGATGGCGGCACGGTGACGCAATCCCATGCTCTTGTCCACCTCCTTATGGGTGAGCGGCAGGATGCACCCGGCGGCTACGATACGCTCATCCCTGATAATCACGGCTCCGTCGTGCAGGTCGGTATTCTTGAAGAAAATGGTCTTCAGCAACGGCTGGCTCACCCGGGCATCCAGAATCTCCCCTGTGGCGATCTGCTCACTCAGCTCCGACATCCGGGCAATGATAATGAGGGCGCCGGTGTTGGTCCGCGAAAAGAACATCGCCGTTTCCACCAGGTCGGGAAGATACCCTGCCTTCCGTTCTGACTTGCCCGAATGAAAAAGCTTGTCGAACGACAAAAAACGGGTGATGTGATGGTGCGTGCCCACGTAGAGGAGAAAACGCCTGATTTCCGGATGGAAAATGATGATCAGGGCCAGCATGCCCACCCCGATGAACTGTCCGATGATGGAACTCAGCAACTCCATGTTCAAAGCCCTGAAGACCACCCATAACAGATAGATAATGAAAAACCCCACCACGATATTGAAGGCCACCGTACCCTTGATCAGCCTGTAGATCTGGTAAAGCAGCAGGGCTACGAGGAAAATGTCGACAATGTCAAAAAAACGCAGGGATATAAAGGCAAGCATTCAGAGGGATTCTTTGAGTTGGAGGAACAGACGGATGGCTTCGACGGCAGGTTTCACGTCATGGACCCTGAGAATATCGGCACCCCCGATCAGGGCCATGGTGTTGAGCACCGTGGTTCCATTAAGGGACTCTTCGGGCGTGGTTTCCAAAACCTTCCACACCATAGACTTCCGGCTGAGCCCCACCACTACCGGCAACTGGAATACCTTGAAGGAGTCGAGACGGTTCAGCAGTGTGAAGTTATGGTCCAGGTTCTTCCCGAAGCCAAACCCGGGGTCTATCATGATGTCGGCAGCCCCGTATTTGGTCAGACGGCGCACTCCCTCACTCAGTTCCGCAGAGACATCGTGGATCACATCCCTGTAATAGGGATCGTCCTGCATATGCTGGGGGGTTCCCTGGATATGCGTCAGAATATAGGGAGCCTGGATCCTTCCGATTGTCTCAAACATCTTGGCATCGATGTTTCCGCCCGAAATGTCGTTGACAATCACCGGTCCGATCTCTTCGATCACCCTCAGGGCCACCCACGACCGGAAGGTGTCGACCGACAGGGGCATTTCCGGAAAATGCCTGCGGATAGCCTTCACCGCGGGAATGAGCCGCGAAAGTTCTTCCTTGGTGGATATCATCTCAGCCCCGGGACGCGTGGAGACACTCCCCACGTCGATAATCAGCGCCCCCTCGGAAACCATCTGCTCTACACGCTCAAGCATTTCGATTTCCGTGGTGAAGGTACTTCCATCATAAAAGGAATCAGGGGTCACATTGATCACCCCCATCACACAGGGAAGCGTAAAATCAAGCAACTCCCCGCCAAGGTTGATGCTTCTTTTACGCTTGAGAAATTTTCCGGCTGACTGTGTTATCAACATAAATCCCAGGATTTAAAGTATAACCATGCAAATGTAAAACAAAACCATCAAATAACCATGCACCCTGAGGGCACGAACCATGATGAAATACCCATGATACCAAATTACTCATTTTTTCCTATTTTTACCCCCTCAAAGCCAGCAATTGCATGGAAAAGACATTACAACAGTTTGATCAGGTGGCAGGCCTGTGCCGTGAAGTTTTCGTGAAAAAAATGCACGACTACAGTACCGCATGGCGCATTCTCAGGCCTTCCTCCATCACCGACCAGATTTATATCAAGGCCAGCCGTATCAGGTGTATCGAGGAAAAGAGGGAACAGAAAATCGAAGACGACATCGGCAGTGAATATATCGGCATCATCAACTATGCCATCATGGGGATCATACAGCTGCAGCTCACCCCTTCGGAAGAGGATATGGCCGCCGAAGAGGTGCTTCAGAGGTACAATGCCCTTTTTGAGACGGCAAAAAACCTGATGAAGGCCAAAAACCACGACTACGACGAAGCCTGGCGCCAGATGCGCACCAGCAGCTATACCGACCTGATTCTGATGAAGATACGCAGAATCAAACAGATCGAAGATAACCAGGGTATAACCACCATCTCAGAAGGGGTCGATGCCAATTACCTCGACATCCTCAACTATTCGGTTTTCGCCCTCATAAAAATTAAATTATAATGAAGGTCATTCTGCACGTCGCCCGTATTCTTTTAGGGGTCACTTTTATCTTTTCGGGATTTGTAAAGGGGATCGATCCGTGGGGGTCGGCCTATAAATTTATTGACTATTTCGTGCCCCTGGGACTGGAATGGCTTAACCCGGTGGCTTTTCCCCTGGGCGTTCTCCTGTCGTTCGCCGAATTCCTCATCGGCGTGGCCCTGCTCTTTGCCATCAAACCGAAGATCTTCACCTGGGGAGCCCTCCTCTTCATGGCTTTTTTCACCCCCCTCACCCTCTGGATCGCCCTGAAAAACCCGGTGACCGACTGCGGATGCTTCGGCGACGCCCTGGTCCTCTCCAACTGGGCCACCTTTTATAAAAATCTGGTGTTCATCATCCTGGCCATCCTGGTGTTTATCTTCCGGAAAAAACTCACCTGCCTGCTGGGACAGAAAACCGGCCTTTTCCTGGGCATCACCGCCGTCATCCTCTACGCCGCCACGGTCTTCTATTCTTACCGCCATGAACCCATTATCGACTTCAGACCTTATAAAAAAGGGGTCAACATCCCTGAAGCCATGGCCATCCCCGCCGATGCCCCGCGTGACGTCTACGAAAATACCTTCTATTATAAAAACCTGAAATCAGGGGAAGTCAAAAAATTCACCGATGAGAACTACCCCTGGCAGGACACCCTCAACTGGGTTTTCGACAGCATGGATGAATCCCGGCTGATCAAAAAGGGATATACCCCCCCGATCCATGGTTTCTCGGTAGAATCACGCGAAGGCGATAACGTATACGAGTTTTTCCTCTACGATGAAAATTACGTTTTTATGCTCATCGCCTATGACCTCGATAAGTCATCACGCAAAAACCAGGAGAAGATCAACACCCTGGCATCGTGGGCCATGGAAAACCAGATGTCCTTTATTTGTCTGACCTCCACCCTGTTCGACCGGTGCGACCAGTTCGCCGCGGAAACCGGCGCCCCCTACGAATTCTTCCATGCCGACGAGATAGAACTCAAGACCATCATCAGGTCGAATCCCGGACTGGTGGTTCTCAAAAACGGCACCATCGTGGCCAAATACCACAACAACGATATCCCTGCCCCGGAAGCTTTCAGAAAAGAGTTTCCTGAGTAAACGGTAATCCCGGGATCGGAGGAATACCCTTGCGGTTTCCGGAGGGCAGCTGAAAAATGGAAATAATATTAACTTGAATAATAAATCACAACAACATGAGAAAGAAAATTGTAGCAGGCAACTGGAAGTGCAATACCACGGTCCCGGCGGGTGTGGAACTTGCCAAAGCAGTGATGAAATCGGTTGTTGCCGAAGGTGAACGCGACGTGCAGGTCATCGTATGTCCCCCGTTCGTACACCTCACCAGCGTGGTCGATGTCCTTGACAACCAGCGCGTGAAGGCAGGAGCCCAGAACTGCGCGGCAGAGCCCAAAGGGGCTTTCACCGGTGAAGTTTCTGCGGAAATGGTGAAATCGACGGGTGCCGCCTATGTCATCCTCGGCCACTCGGAACGCAGGGAGTACTACGGCGAAACCAGCGCCACCCTGAACAAAAAACTGGCCCAGGTGTTCGCCCAGGGGCTGACACCCATATACTGCTGCGGAGAATCCCTGCCCATCCGCGAGGCCGGCACCCAGAACGAATATGTCAAAAAACAGCTTGAGGAGACTGTTTTCCTTCTTCCCGAAGAGGAGTTCCTGAAAGTGGTGATCGCCTACGAGCCCATCTGGGCCATCGGCACCGGCAAAACGGCCTCTTCAGCACAAGCCCAGGAGATGCACGCCTTCATCCGCGGAGCCATCGCCGCCCGCTATGGCGACACCGTGGCTCAGGAAACCTCCATCCTTTACGGGGGAAGCTGCAAATCATCAAACGCCCGCGAACTCTTCGCCAATCCCGATGTCGACGGAGGACTCATCGGCGGTGCTGCCCTTGACCCGGCCGACTTCCTCGGAATCATCAACGGATTCGGCAAATAAAACCACTCCTTACTGATCAAAGAAAAATGATCACATGAATACTGTTAAAATCACCGTCACCCTGCTGCCCTATGCTTCCTGGATGGCCGATCTCCTCACCGCTGAGATGGCCGCCCTGGGTTTCGACACCTTCGTCGAAACCGGGAATGGTTTTGAGGCTTTCATCCCTGAAAACCTCTACAGCGAAGAGGCCCTGGGAGAAGTTACGGGCAGCAGGGCCGGTGATTTTGCCATTTCCTGGAGCTGCGAAACCATAGCCGCCCGAAACTGGAACGAAGAGTGGGAGAAAAACTACTTCACGCCTCTGGTCATCGGAGACCGCGTGGTGGTGAGGGCTCCCTTCCATGCCAGCTTTCCGGAGTGCCCCATCGAAATCGTCATCGAGCCCAAGATGGCCTTCGGCACCGGAAACCATGAGACCACCGCGCTGATGATGGAACTGATGCTCACCCTTCCCATGAAGGGATGGGAGGTGCTCGACATGGGCTGCGGCACGGGAATCCTGGCCATCCTCGCCGCCCGGCTGGGCGCTGCCGCCATTACCGCCATCGACATCGACCCCTGGTCCTTCAGCGCCACCAGCGAAAATATCCTCCTCAACGCCACCCCGGAAGTCACCCCTCTCCTCGGTGACGCCGCACTCCTGGGGCAGAACACCTACCACCTGGTACTCGCCAATATCCAGAAAAATATCATCCTCGGTGACCTGGAGAAATATGCCGCTATCCTCCGCCCCGGAGGACTTCTTCTGGTCAGCGGCTTCTTCACGGAAGACCTCCCCGACATCCGCGCAAAGGCCACCGCCCTCGGGTTAACCCCCGGAGATGCCATGGAGAAAAACCGGTGGACCGCCGCACGGTTCAGCAAATAACCCCCGACGATATTCTGACAGATCATTCTCCCTGCCGGCTGCAATAATTGCACTCATTCCCAAAAGATTATGACAATTTGTCGGTTTCGGGCCGTTGGTTCCATATTTGTACTTTCCCCGGAGATCAAATAAGGAAATACCATGATGAACTTCAGCAACTTTACGATAAAATCGCAGGAGGCCTTGCAGCAGGCCTTTCAGATCGCCCAGGCCGGCAACCAGCAGGCCGTCGAAACCGGGCATATCCTCAAGGCTTTGTTTTCGGAGGCCGAGAGTGTGGTGCAATACCTTCTTAAAAAATCGGGGGTCAACACCCCGGCTTTGCAGCAGGCCCTGGACCGCGTGGTGGAGGGGTATCCGCGGGTGACCGGAGGCGAAGCCTACCTCTCCACAGTATCGGCCAGGGTGATGCAGAAAGCCCTGGGTCTGGCCCAGGAAATGGGGGACCAGTTCGTATCGGTGGAGCACATCCTGATGGCCTTGCTCGATGCCGGCGACCAGGTGAGCCAGATGCTCAAGGACAGCGGAGCCACGGCCGAAGCCCTCAAAAAAAGCATCGCCGAACTCAGGAAAGGCTCAAAGGTAGATTCCCAGACTGCCGAGGAGCGTTTTGACTCTCTCAACCGGTATGCCATTAACCTGAACGAAAGAGCGCGGTCGGGCAAACTCGACCCTGTCATCGGCCGCGATGACGAAATCCGCCGTATCCTGCAAATCCTCTCCCGCCGCACCAAAAACAACCCCATTCTCATCGGGGAACCGGGAACCGGGAAAACCGCCATCGCCGAAGGACTGGCGCACAGGATCGTCAGGGGCGACGTCCCCGAAAACCTCAGGTCGAAACAGGTCTTCTCGCTTGACATGGGGGCCCTGATCGCCGGAGCCAAATACAAAGGAGAATTCGAAGAGCGCCTGAAAGCCGTCATCAACGAAGTGGTCAAATCGAACGAAGAGGTGATCCTCTTCATCGACGAAATCCATACCCTGGTGGGCGCCGGAAAAAGCGAAGGAGCCATGGATGCCGCCAACATCCTCAAACCCGCTCTGGCCAGGGGTGAACTCAGGGCCGTGGGGGCCACCACCCTGGCAGAATACCAGAAATATTTCGAAAAAGACAAAGCCCTCGAACGCCGCTTTCAGGTGGTCCACGTCGACGAACCGGGAACCCAGGAGGCCATCTCCATTCTCCGGGGTCTGAAGGAAAAATATGAAAACCACCACAAGGTGAGAATCAGGGACGAAGCCATTATCGCTTCCGTGGAATTGTCGCAACGCTATATCTCAGACCGCTTTTTGCCCGACAAGGCCATTGACCTGATGGATGAGGCCGCGGCAAAACTCAGGCTCGAGATGGACTCGGTTCCCGAGGAACTCGACGAGATAGAACGCCGTATCACCCAGCTCGAAATCGAAAGGGAAGCCATCAAGCGCGAAAAGGATGAAAAGAAACTGGCCCTGCTGAGCGAGGAGATTGCCAACCTTAAGGAGGAACAGTCAAAATACCGTGCCAGCTGGGAGGCCGAAAAGAGCATCATCAACGCCATCCAGAAGATCAAGTCCGAAATGGAAGATATACGCTTCGACGCTGAACAGGCAGAACGGCAGGGCGACTATGGCCGGGTGGCAGAACTCCGCTACGGAAGGATCCGCGAAAAAGAGGGAGAACTCGAAAAACGCAAGGGTGAGCTCGCCCTGATCCATCAGCAGGGCAGCATGATCAAGGAAGAGGTGGATGCCGAAGATATCGCCGGGGTGGTATCACGCTGGACGGGGATTCCGGTATCGCGCATGCTGCAGAGTGAAAGGGAAAAGCTCCTCCACATGGAGGACGAACTCCACAACAGGGTGGTGGGACAACACGAAGCCATCACCGCTGTTTCCGATGCCGTACGCCGCAGCCGTGCCGGCCTCCAGGACGAACGTCGCCCCATTGGCTCCTTTATCTTCCTGGGCTCCACGGGCGTCGGAAAGACAGAACTCGCCAAAGCCCTCGCCGAATACCTCTTCGACGACGAAAACATGATCACCCGTATCGACATGTCGGAATACCAGGAAAAATTCTCAGTCACCCGGCTCATCGGCAGCCCTCCCGGCTATGTGGGCTATGACGAGGGGGGACAGCTCACCGAAGCCGTCAGGCACAAACCATACTCCGTGGTCCTCTTCGACGAAATCGAAAAAGCCCACCCCGATGTGTTCAACGTCCTGCTTCAGGTCCTCGACGACGGCCGTCTCACCGACAATAAGGGACGGGTGGTCAACTTCAAAAATACCATTATCATCATGACCTCCAACCTGGGGTCCCAGCTTATCCAGGAGAACTTCTCCCGGCTGAATGCCGGCAACAGTGCGGAAATCATCGAAGAGACCCGCGAAGAACTCCTCGAATTGCTGCGCCGGTCCATCAGACCCGAGTTCCTGAACCGCATCGATGACACCATCATCTTCTCGCCCCTCTCGAGACAGGATATCCGCCAGATCGTCAGGCTTCAGTTTGCCAGGATTGCCGAAAGAGTCACCCGGCAGGATTTCCGGATTACCATTACCGAAGAGGCCATCGACTGGCTCGCCGGTGTGGGCTACGACCCTCACTTCGGCGCCCGGCCGGTGAAACGGCTCCTCCAGAAATATCTGCTCAATGAGCTCAGCCGGAAAATCCTTTCCGGAGATATCGACCGGGAGAAACCCGTGGTCATCAGCGTCAGAGACGAGGAACTGGTTTTCAGCAACTGATCCTCTGCGGAGGGTTCTCCTTCTACATGTTCTCCTGCCATCCCGGGCCAGACACGTTCTTGTCCGGGATGGCTCTTTTTCATCCTGAAGGCCGGCATCTCGCGGAATCAGGTTCATCACCCCCGCCTGGCCATCTGTCATCCGGGACCATAAATGCCCTGCCTTTGAAACAGAATTTCTGAGCTGTTGGAATATCTGATATTTTTCATTACTTTACATCGAAGGAAGTTCTACTTTTGGCATTTAAAAGGATAATCATGATAAAAACGGTTTTCAATGCCTTCCACAAAGCCATGGGAGGCAAAATGGTCGATTTCGCGGGCTTTGAGATGCCCGTGGAATTCAGCGGCATCAGGGAAGAACACATGACGGTGCGCACGGGCGTCGGTGTTTTTGATGTTTCCCATATGGGCGAAATATGGGTGAAGGGACCGCAGGCCCTGGCGTTGCTCAGCAAGGTAGGATCCAATGATCCCACGGGTCTGGTACCCGGACAGGCGCAATATTCCTGTTTTCCCAACGGGAAGGGGGGGATCATCGATGACTACATTGTCTATTGCTTCTCTCCTGAGAAATATATGCTGGTCGTCAACGCCTCCAACATTGAGAAGGACTGGGATTGGATCGTCAGCCAGAACAGCATGGGAGCGGAACTGGAGAATGCTTCCGGCCGCATCAGCCAGTTGGCGGTGCAGGGGCCCAAAGCCCTGGAAACCCTCCGGAAAATCACCCCCACCGACCTCGCCGCCATGAAGTATTACACCTTTGTCACCGGGGAACTGGCAGGCGTCCCCGAAGTCATCATTTCGGCCACGGGTTACACGGGAGCCGGAGGATTTGAACTCTATTTCCACAACAACGACGCCGAAAAGATATGGAAGGCCGTTTTTGACGCCGGTGTTGAATTCGGCATCAAACCCATCGGGTTGGGTGCCCGCGACACCCTGCGCCTCGAAATGGGATTCTGCCTCTACGGAAACGATATCGACGATACCACTTCGCCCATTGAGGCCGGACTGGGATGGATCACCAAGTTTAACGGAGACCGCAAATTCGTGGACCGTGAATTTCTGACCCTACAGCAAAAAGAGGGGGTCACCCGCCGCCTCAGGGGATTTGTCATGCGCGAACGCGCCATTCCCCGCCATGGATACCCCCTCTACAATGCCGAAGGGACCATGATCGGTACGGTGACCTCAGGAACCATGTCGCCCGTGCTGAACCAGGGAATCGGAATGGGTTACCTCTCCAAGGAATATACCGCCTTCGGCACCACCATTTACGTCGGAATCCGCGACAAGAAAATCCCCGCCGAAGTGGTCAAACTCCCCTTTATCCAGAACATAAAGTAACGAACCATAAAACATCAATCACCATGAAGAAACACAATTTCTACGCAGGGCCTTCGATCCTGCCCGAATTCACCAAGGAAAAGACGGCCGAAGCCATCATGAACTTTGCAGGTACCGAACTGTCGGTCATGGAAGTATCGCATCGCAGCAAGGAATTTATCGCCGTGATGGAAGATTCCCGCCAGTTGATCAAAGAACTCCTCGACGTTCCTGAAGGATATACGGTACTCTTCCTCCAGGGGGGTGCCAGCCTCCAGTTCCTGATGGCTCCCATGAACCTTCTCAAGAGCAAAGCCGCCTACCTCAACACCGGGGTATGGGCATCCAAAGCAATCAAGGAAGCGAAAACTTACGTGGGTGACGTGGTCGAAGTCGCCTCTTCGAAAGACAAAAACTTCAACTACATTCCCCGGAACTTCGTGGTTCCCGCCGATGTTGACTTTTTCCACTACACCTCCAACAATACGATCTATGGCACCGAGATTCTGAAAGATCCCGACGTGTCAGTGCCCCTGGTGTGCGACATGTCGTCCGACATTCTGAGCCGTCCCATCGACGTGTCCAAATATGACCTCATTTATGCCGGTGCCCAGAAGAACTTTGGCCCTTCGGGAGCTACCGTCATCATCGTGAAAAACGAAGCCCTGGGCAAGACAGGCCGTTCCATTCCGACCATGCTCAATTACCAGACCCATATCGATGCCGATTCCATGTTCAACACCCCGGCAACGGTGCCGGTCTTCGGATGCCTGCAGACCCTTCTGTGGATCAAGGAACAGGGAGGCGTTGCGGTCATGGAAAAACGGAACAAGGTAAAAGCCGAAATGCTCTATGCCGAAATCGACCGCAACAAGATGTTCGCATCCACGGTGCCTAATGCTGAGGACCGGTCGCGCATGAACGTCACCTTTGTCATGAATCCCGAATATGCGGAACTGGAAGCTCCTTTTGGCGCCTTTGCCAAATCGAGGGGTTTGCTGGGACTGGCAGGTCACCGCTCTGTTGGAGGCTTCCGCGCCTCCCTCTACAATGCCATGCCGCTAGAAAGCGTCCAGGCCCTGGTCGACGCCATGAAAGACTTCGAGAAACAAAACTAAAAAACCATGCCATGACCGTCATTCCACCCCGTGGTGGACCCTGCGGTCATGGCTTTTTATTTACTCAAACGGAGAATAAGTGATGAAGAAAATATTGATCGCCACCGAAAAGCCCTTTGCCCCCGGGGCCTCGGAAAAGATAAACAAAATACTTACCAAGGCGGGATACAAGGTATTTACCCTTGAAAACTATACCGATAAGAATGAACTGATCACCGCCGTGAGCGGTGTGGATGCCATGATCATCCGCAGTGACAAGGTCGACCGTGAGGTTCTGGAAGCCGCAGAACATCTGGCCATCGTCGTCAGGGCCGGCGCCGGCTACGACAACGTGGACTGCGACTATGCCAGGGAAAAGGGCGTGGTGGTGATGAACACCCCGGGCCAGAATGCCAACGCCGTTGCCGAACTGGCCATCGGCCTGACCATCTATGGCCTCAGGGAAATGTTCTCGGGCAAAGCAGGCGGAGAACTGCGCGGCCGTACCCTGGGCCTCCATGGATTCGGGTATGTGGCCCGTAATGTCTTCCGCATCGCCCGCGCCCTGGGAATGAAAGTGATCGTCTACACCCGCTACAGCAAGGAAGCCGCCGCCGCCATCGGCCTGAAAAATACCCATTCCCTCGAGGAACTCTACCGTAAAAGTGACGTGGTTTCCATCCATGTTCCGGCAAAGGGGGAACACATCGGCTCGGTCAGCTATTCCATCATGAAGGAACTCGACGACAACGCCCTGATCATCAACACCGCCCGTAAAGAAGTGATCAACGAGGACGACCTGCTCCGCATCATGGAGGAAAAACAGGGCCTCAAATACCTCACCGACGTGGAACCCGCCCAAAAAGCCCTCTTTGCCGAAAAATTCAGGGGGAGGTTCTATTCCACCCCGAAAAAAGCCGGGGCCCAGACTGCCGAAGCCAACAGCAATGCCGGTAAGGCTGCCGCAGAACAGATCGTGGCTTTCTTTGAACATGGCGACATCTCATGCAAGGTCAACTGATGGAAGGTCAGAAGATTAGAAGATCAGAAGGTCAGAATGAGGAGTTGTGACCTGACTGAACCTGAAATCCGAAGTCCGCAATCCCATATAAATGAGTATAGAATATCAGAATAATGGCTACAGTTAAACCATTTCGCGGCTTTCGTCCGCCGGCAGCGATTGTCGAAGAGCTCTCCTGCCTTCCTTATGATGTGATGAACAGTGAAGAGGCCGCCCGCATGGCCGATGGCAGAGAACGCTCCCTGCTGCGCATTACCAGGGCCGAAATCGAATGCCCCCCGGGCACCGACATCCACTCCGGCACCGTCTACAACAAAGCCGTTGAGAATTTTGAGGCCTTCAAAACCAGAGGATGGCTCAGGCAGGACCCGGAACCCCGGTTCTACATTTATGCTCAAACCATGGAGGGACGCACCCAGTACGGCCTCGTGGGATGTGCCGCCTGTGAGGATTATGAAAAGGGGGTCATCAAAAAGCACGAACTCACGCGCCCCGACAAGGAGGAAGACCGCATGGTGCTCACCCGCACCCTGAATGCCAACATTGAGCCGGTTTTCTTTTCTTATAAGGCAGTCCCCGAAATCGACGCCATCGTGGAGCGTATCGTGACAACCCAGGCCCCTGAATACGACTTCGTCGCCGAAGACGGCTTCGGCCACCACTTCTGGCCTGTCATCAGCAGTGAGGACAACCGCCATCTCGGGGAGCTCTTCTCCGAAAAGGTGCCCTTCACCTATGTCGCCGACGGGCACCACCGCACCGCCGCCGCCGCCCGCATCGGGGCCGAAAAAAGGAGCCACAACCCTCACCATACCGGAGAGGAGGAGTACAACTTCTTCATGGCGGTACACTTCCCCGACAACCAGCTCCGCATAATGGACTACAACAGGACGGTGAAAGACCTCAACGGCCTCACGGAAGAGGAATTTCTCGCCAGACTGGCACGGGGATTCAGGGTCGAGAAAACAGGAACCCCGGAATTGCGCCCCTCGCGCCTCCACGAATTCGGCATGTACCTCGGCGGAAACTGGTACCGCCTCATCGCCCTGGAGGGGACCTACGACGACAACGACCCCATCGGGGTCCTCGATGTCACGATCCTCTCCCGCCAGATCCTCGACCCCATCCTGGGCATCAAAGACCTGCGCACCTCTCAGAGAATTGACTTCATAGGGGGAATCCGCGGCCTCGGAGAACTGCAGAAACGGGTCGACTCAGGCAGCATGACCGTGGCCTTTGCCCTCTATCCCGTTTCTATGGACCAGCTCATCAGAATCGCCGACTCGGGAAATATCATGCCACCCAAGACCACCTGGTTCGAACCTAAACTGCGTTCCGGACTGGTGATCCACGCTCTGTGAGAAAACCCGGAAAATGAAAATGACCCCTGAAGCCCGTGAACCATCATCCTGCCTCAGGGCCCCGCTTAAACGGGGATGGAAAGATAATATAGGACCCGGAAGCCTCTGTTAGCACAGGGGCTTCTTTGTTAATCTTTATTTTTTCTTTTGATTTGCATCCAAACCAGGGTTCTGCCGAACCACCGGAAAAATTTATTGTTACTTTTACAGGCAGACCTTAAATAAGCGATGTTTATGAATGATTACAATCCCCTGTCAGGGCGTCAAACGACCTGGCTGGTATTGCTGAGGGTGGCCATAGGATGGCATTTCCTCTACGAAGGACTGGTGAAAGTGTTCA
>CAYWUJ010000044.1:0-17053 GCA_964461455.1 uncultured Prolixibacteraceae bacterium
CTTCTGGCACGCCAGGTGAATGTTCCCCGTATTGTTGTTTTCATGAACAAGGTCGACATGGTTGACGATGAAGAATTACTCGACCTGGTGGAAATGGAACTCCGTGACCTCCTCTCCTTCTACAAATATGACGGTGACAATTCACCTGTTATCCGCGGATCGGCCCTTGGCGCCATGAACGGTGAAGCCCAGTGGGAAGATAAAGTCATGGACCTGATGAATGCCGTGGACACCTGGATTCCGCTGCCTCCCCGTGACAAGGACAAACCCTTCCTGATGCCCGTGGAAGACGTCTTCTCGATCACCGGTCGTGGTACCGTGGCTACCGGCCGTATTGAAACCGGCGTGGTTCACACAGGTGACGAACTCCAGATCATCGGTCTGGGTGCCGACGGCCGCAAAACCGTATGTACCGGTGTGGAAATGTTCCGCAAGATCCTTGACGACGGACAGGCTGGTGACAACGTTGGTCTCCTTCTGCGCGGCGTTGACAAGAAAGAGATCAAACGTGGCCAGATTCTTGCCAAACCCAACAGCATCAAACCGCATACCCGCTTCAAAGCCGAGATTTACGTGCTGAAGAAAGAAGAAGGTGGCCGTCATACCCCGTTCCACAACAAGTACCGTCCGCAGTTCTACCTGCGTACCCTTGACGTGACCGGTGAAATCCACCTCCCCGAAGGTCGTGAAATGGTGATGCCCGGAGACAACGTCTCCATCGAAGTGGAACTCATTTACCCCGTGGCTCTCAACGTCGGACTGCAGTTCGCCATCCGTGAAGGCGGCCGTACCGTGGGTGCCGGACAGGTCACTGAGATCCTCGTCTGATTCAGATAATTATACCAGTATAAGAGAGTAGTCCCGGACTAATTCAGTCCGGGACTCTTTTCGGATGTTACTCAGAAGGGGGTAGTGGTCACACAGTAAGTTCGATCCTTACCATCCGCCCAAAACATTTCCCGTATGTTTACAAAAATCAGAGATTATACAAAGGAGGCCTTTGACGAACTCATGCATAAAGTCACCTGGCCTACCTGGAAAGAGCTGCAAAGCAGCGCTTTAGTTGTAATGGTTGCTTCCTTTATTATAGCGCTCGTAATTTTCGTTATGGACATCTCTTTTGAGAACATAATGAAGTTTATTTATGGGTTATTTTATTAATTAATTGCTGAAGACGCACAATGAGCGATTCTGTAAAAAAATGGTATGTCCTTCGGGCGATAGGCGGAAAGGAGAAGAAGGTGAAGGAGTACGTCGAAAACGAAATTGCCAAGGGTGGTCTTCAGGGATTCGTGTCACAGGTTTTGATACCGACCGAGAAGGTTTATCAGATCAAAAACGGTAAGAAAATCAGCAAGGAAAGAAACTTTTACCCGGGGTATGTCCTTATTGAGGCGTTATTGGCGGGGGAGGTTGCCCATATTTTGCGCAACATTCCCAATGTCATCGGCTTCCTTGGAGACACCAAGGGCGGGGATCCTGTGCCGCTGAGGCAGAACGAGGTCAACCGCATCCTGGGAAAAGTGGACGAACTGGCCGATACCGGCGAAGAACTGAACATTCCTTTCGTGGTTGGTGAAACTGTAAAAGTAATCGACGGACCATTTAACGGCTTCAACGGAACCATTGAGGTAATCAATGAGGAGAAGAAGAAGCTGCAGGTGATGGTGAAGATTTTTGGTAGGAAAACTCCTTTGGAACTCAGTTTCATGCAGGTCGAAAAGGAGTAGGAAAACGCTCTAAAATTTTGCTATGGCGAAAGAAATTGCTGGATTAATCAAATTACAAATCAAGGGTGGTGCTGCAAATCCATCACCCCCGGTAGGGCCGGCATTAGGGTCAAAGGGGGTCAATATCATGCAGTTTTGTAAGCTTTTCAATGCCAGGACCCAGGACCAGGCAGGGAAAGTTTTACCTGTGGTGATTACTGTTTATGCTGACAAATCGTTTGACTTTATCGTCAAAGAACCCCCGGTGGCCATCCAGCTCCTCGAAGCCTCCAAGGCGAAGAAAGGGTCTGCGGAACCGAACCTCAAAAAGATCGCATCCGTCACCTGGGATCAGGTAAGACTGATTGCCGAGTCAAAGATGTCGGACCTGAACTGCTTCACCGTGGAGTCTGCTATGAGTATGGTGGCCGGCACTGCCAGAAGTATGGGGATAACCGTTGACGGAGAATCTCCATTCACTAATTAATTAAATTTTAAACGATGGGCAGAATTACGAAAAATAAAAAAGCTGCACTTGGGAAAATCGAAAAGGCGAAGGTCTATACCATCGACGAAGCCGCCGCTCTTGTGAAGGAGATTACCTTCACCAAGTTCGATGCATCGGTCGATATCGATATCCGCCTTGGGGTTGACCCGAGAAAAGCCAACCAGATGGTTAGAGGCGTAGTTTCGTTACCCCATGGAACTGGAAAAGAGGTCAGGGTACTGGCAATGGTAACCTCCGATAAGGAGCAGGAAGCCAAAGACGCAGGCGCTGATTACGTAGGTCTCGAAGAGTATATCGAGAAGATCAAAGGCGGATGGACCGATGTCGATGTGATCATCACCATGCCTCCCGTAATGGGAAAAATCGGTGCCCTGGGAAGAATCCTCGGTCCTCGCGGACTGATGCCCAACCCCAAGAGCGGTACCGTGACCATGGACGTGGGTAAGGCCATCCAGGAAGTTAAACAGGGTAAAATCGACTTCAAGGTCGACAAGTTCGGGATCGTCCACACATCTATCGGAAAGGTCTCCTTCACCCCTGATAAACTGAAGGACAACGCCCGTGAGTTTGTCAATATGATTCTCAAGCTCAAACCCGTTGCCGCCAAAGGCACCTACATCAAGAGCATCTACCTCTCCAGCACCATGAGCCCTGGTATACAAGTTGAACCTAAGTCAGTCGCTGACTAAAAATGTGTTGTTATGAAGAGTGCTGAAAAAACGGTGGTTATCGAAAGTTTAACCGAACAAATTAAGAAATACAACCATTTTTACCTGGCTGACATCAGTGGTCTCAATGCTGTAGGTACCAGCGAACTGCGAAGAAGATGTTTCAAACAGGATATTAAACTGGTTGTAGTTAAGAATACCCTGATGCGTAAGGCACTGGAGCAATCCGGCAAGGATGCCTCCGGGCTTTTCGATGTGCTGAAAGGGAGTACCTCGGTCATGTTCAGCGACAGCGGTAACGTTCCCGCAAAACTGATTAAGGAGTTCAGAAAGGTCCACAAATCGACCCTGCTTAAAGCCGCTTTTGTTGAAGAATCGGTCTATGTAGGCGATGACCAGCTCGACGCCCTGATCAATGTCAAAACGAAGAACGAACTCGTGGCCGAACTGGTAGCCCTGCTGCAATCACCCATGAAGACGCTCCTTTCACAGTTGCAGTCGGGTGGTACAATTTTACACGGAGTTCTGAAAACTCTGGAAGAGAAAAATAAATAATTAATCAATTTTTAAATTCAATACAATGGCAGATTTAAAACAGCTTGCAGCGGAGTTAGTGAACTTGACTGTTAAAGAGGTTAACGAATTGTCCAAGATCCTGAAAGATGAATATGGCATTGAACCTGCTGCAGCAGCAGTGGCCGTGGCCGGTCCTGTGGCCGCCAGCGCTGAAGTTGCTGAAGAAGCAGCCCAGACTGAATTCGATGTCATCCTCAAGTTCGGTGGTCAGGCAAAACTTCAGGTCGTTAAACTGATAAAAGAGTTGACCGGACTCGGACTCAAAGAGTCCAAAGAATTGGTCGACGCAGCCCCCAAGGCAGTCAAGGAAAAAGTTTCCAAAGAAGAAGCTGAATCCCTGAAAGCCCAGCTCGAAGAAGCAGGAGCAGAAGTTGAAATTAAATAAGTGGCGCCTTATTTAAGGTATATGGTTTAGAATCTCGCTCCGGCAAGATTCTAAACCTTTTTGTATTTATATTTTTACTATTAAACCAGTATAAATACATGATTATAAATAAAAAGAACGAGAGGATCAGTTTCTCCTCATCCCAGACAAGGTATGAATATCCTGACTTCCTCGAAGTTCAGGTGAAGGCATTCCGGGAATTTTTTCAATTAAAGACAACACCCGAGAACCGGAAAAATGAAGGCCTCTTTAAGGTTTTTCAGGAAAATTTCCCCATTTCCGACACACGTAACAATTTTGTTCTCGAGTTCATTGACTACCAGGTCGATCCCCCGCGCTATTCTATCGAGGAGTGCATCGAGAGGGGGCTGACTTTCAGTGTCCCGCTGAAAGCCAAGCTGAAGCTTTACTGTACCGATCCCGAACATGAGGACTTCGATACGGTAGTGCAGGATGTTTACCTGGGGACGGTACCCTATATGACTGATAAGGGTACCTTCATCATTAACGGTGCTGAAAGGGTGATTGTTTCTCAGCTGCACCGTTCGCCCGGGGTTTTCTTCGGGCAGAGTGTCCATGCCAATGGAACCAAGCTGTATTCAGCCAGGATAATCCCCTTTAAGGGTTCCTGGATTGAGTTTGCCACTGACATTAACAGTGTGATGTATGCCTACATCGACAGGAAGAAAAAACTGCCGGTGACCACACTGCTCAGGGCTATTGGCTTCGAAAGCGACAAGGACGTTCTGGAGATCTTCGACCTCGCCGATGAAATCAAAGTATCCAAGACAGGCCTGAAAAAGGTGGTCGGCCGTAAGCTGGCAGCCCGGGTCCTCAAATCATGGGTCGAGGATTTCGTCGATGAAGATACCGGTGAAGTGGTCTCCATCGAAAGAAATGAAGTGATCATCGACCGCGAAACTATTCTTACCGACGACCACATCGATGAAATCATCGATGCCGGAACCAAAACCATCCTCCTTCACAAGGAGGACCAGAATCAGCAGGATTTCGCGATCATCTACAATACATTGCAGAAAGACCCCTGTAATTCGGAAAAAGAGGCCGTTCTTCACATTTACCGTCAGTTGCGTAATGCAGAACCGCCCGATGAGGCCACTGCCCGTGATGTCATCGACAAGCTTTTCTTTTCCGATAAGAGGTATGACCTGGGTGATGTGGGACGTTACCGGATCAACAAGAAACTGGGGCTCAACATCGGCATGGAAACCCGTGTGCTGACCAAGGAAGATATTATCGAGATCATCAAGTACCTTATTCAGCTTGTTAATTCGAGGACCGATGTCGACGACATCGACCACCTCAGCAACCGTCGCGTGCGTACGGTCGGCGAGCAGATGTTCAGTCAGTTCGGCGTGGGACTGGCCCGTATGGCCCGTACCATTCGTGAGCGGATGAATGTCAGGGATAATGAGGTGTTCACACCCATCGACCTGATCAACTCCAAGACCCTTTCTTCGGTGATCAACTCCTTCTTTGGCACCAATGCCTTGTCGCAGTTCATGGACCAGACCAATCCTCTGGCTGAAATGACCCACAAGCGCAGGATGTCGGCACTCGGTCCCGGGGGTCTCTCCCGTGAACGTGCCGGGTTCGAGGTGCGTGACGTTCACTTTACCCATTACGGACGGCTCTGCCCCATTGAAACCCCTGAAGGCCCCAATATCGGTCTGATCTCCTCCCTCTGTGTGTATGCCAAGATTACCGATCTGGGCTTTATCGCCACTCCTTACCGCAAGGTGACCAACGGACAGGTGGACCTCTCCAATGAAGGGGTTGTTTTCCTGACTGCTGAAGAGGAGGAGAGTACCGTTATTGCCCAGGCCAACGCTCCTCTTGATGCCAACGGATTCTTTGTCAGGCCCCGGGTGAAAGCCCGTCTCGACGGCGACTATCCCCTTGTTGAAAAGGACACTGTACAACTTATGGACGTAGGTCCCAACCAGATTGCCTCGGTGGCGGCTTCGCTGATTCCTTTCCTGGAGCATGACGATGCCAACCGTGCACTCATGGGATCCAACATGATGCGTCAGGCTGTGCCGCTGCTCAAGCCCGAGGCCCCCATTGTGGGAACCGGTCTCGAAGGCAGGGCTGCCGCCGACTCGCGCATTCTCATCAAAGCCGAAGGTGACGGCGTGGTCGAATATGTCGACGCCCGCCAGATCATCGTGCGCTATGACATGACGGAAGATGACAAATTCGTGAGATTTGACCCCGAACTGGTCACTTACGACCTTCCCAAATATACCAAAACCAACCAGGGGACCACTGTTGACCTCAAACCCATCGTGGTGAAAGGACAGCGGATAAAAGCCGGCGATATTCTCACCGAAGGGTATGCCACAGAAAACGGGGAACTCGCCCTTGGACGTAACCTCATGGTGGCTTTCATGCCCTGGCAGGGTTATAACTACGAAGATGCCATCGTGGTGTCGGAGCGGGTAGTCCGCGAAGATGTCTTCACCTCGGTGCATGTCGACGAATACAGTCTGGAAGTCCGCGATACCAAAAGGGGCGTCGAAGAGTTCACTTCCGACATTCCCAATGTGAGCGAGGATGCTACCCGTAACCTCGATGAGAACGGGCTGATCCGCATTGGCGCCAACGTAAAACCCGGAGACATCCTCATCGGCAAGATCACTCCCAAGGGAGAATCAGATCCGTCGCCCGAGGAAAAACTGCTGCGTGCCATCTTCGGCGACAAGGCCGGTGACGTCAAGGATGCCTCGCTGAAGGCTTCCCCTTCCCTTAACGGGGTGGTCATCGACAAGAAACTCTTCTCCAGGGTGGCCAAGGAAAAGAAAGGAAAACTTTCCACAAAGCCTCTGCTTGACCAGATCGATGAGAAATTCGAAAAGGAAGTGGCCGCGTTGCGTGGACGTCTCGAGGAGAAACTCTTCGAGCTGGTTTCCGGGAAAACGTCGCAGGGAGTCAAGGATTATTATGGCACCGAAGTGATTGTGAAGGGGGTGAAATTCACCCTCAAACAGCTTCAGGAAATCGACTACCTGACGGTCAACCCCTCGAAGTGGACGACCGATAAGGATAAGAACGACCTGATATTCAGGCTTGTGAATAACTACATCATGAAGTACAAGGAAGCGGAAGCCGTGTCGCGGCGTGAACGCTTCAATGTGACGATTGGTGATGAACTTCCTGCCGGCATCATCCAGCTTGCCAAGGTCTACATTGCCAAGAAGCGGAAGCTTCAGATCGGCGACAAGATGGCGGGACGCCATGGTAACAAGGGGATTGTTTCCCGCGTGGTCCGTTCCGAAGACATGCCTTTCCTGGGCGATGGAACCCCTGTCGATATCGTTCTCAATCCCCTGGGGGTGCCTTCGCGTATGAACCTGGGGCAGATTTACGAAACGGTGCTGGCGTGGGCAGGAAAAGAAATGGGGGTTAAGTTTGCCACTCCCATCTTTGACGGAGCTTCCCTCGATAACATTAGCGAGTACACCGAAAAGGCGGGAATCCCGAGATATGGGAAAACCGTTCTCTATGATGGTGAAACAGGGGAACCCTTTGACCAGCCGGCCACAGTGGGCATCATTTACATGATGAAACTCGGCCATATGGTTGAGGATAAGATGCATGCCCGTTCCATTGGTCCTTATTCCCTCATTACCCAGCAGCCCCTGGGCGGAAAAGCTCAGTTCGGGGGTCAGCGGTTCGGGGAAATGGAAGTCTGGGCCCTGGAAGCCTTCGGAGCCTCTCACATCCTGCAGGAGATCCTCACCGTGAAATCGGATGATGTGATGGGCCGTGCCAAGGCTTATGAATCGATCGTCAAGGGGGAACCCATGCCTCAACCGGGAATTCCCGAATCACTCAACGTCCTTCTGCATGAACTGCGGGGATTGGGCCTGAGCGTACGTATGGAATAATATACAGGACCATCTGTAAGGATGGGTGTTGATTCAACTATAAAGCGTAGTTTGTATGACATTCAGAAAAGACAACAAAGCAAAAAGCAACTTTTCCAAAATTTCTATAAGCCTGGCCTCTCCGGAGGAGATCCTGGAACGGTCGCATGGTGAGGTCCTGAAACCTGAAACCATCAACTACCGGACTTACAAGCCGGAGCGTGACGGTCTCTTTTGTGAAAGGATTTTTGGCCCTGTCAAGGATTATGAGTGCCATTGCGGTAAGTACAAACGGATCCGTTACAAGGGAATCGTTTGTGACCGCTGTGGCGTGGAAGTTACCGAAAAGAAGGTCCGCCGTGAACGCATGGGCCATATTTCCCTGGTGGTTCCCGTGGCTCATATCTGGTATTTCAGGTCACTCCCCAATAAGATCGGGTATCTTCTGGGGCTTCCCACCAAAAAGCTGGACTCTATCATTTACTATGAAAGGTATGTGGTGGTCAATCCCGGGATTAAGGCGGCCGAAGGGGTCAAGCATCTCGATCTTCTCTCGGAAGAGGAGTATCTCGATATCCTTGATTCCCTGCCCCGTGAAAACCAGTATCTCGACGATGAGGATCCCAACAAGTTCGTAGCCAAGATGGGGGCGGAAGCGCTCTATTCCATTCTGGCAAAAAGCGACCTGGATGCCTTATCTTTTGATTTGCGTCACAAGGCAGGTACCGAAACTTCCCAGCAGAGGAAAAACGAGGCACTCAAGCGGCTCCAGGTGGTGGAAGCCTTCAGGGCCAGCAAAACCCTGAACCATCCCGAATGGATGATTGTCAAGGTCGTGCCGGTCATACCTCCCGACCTTCGTCCGCTGGTGCCTCTCGACGGGGGGCGTTTTGCCACCTCCGATCTCAACGATCTCTACCGCAGGGTGATCATTCGCAATAACCGGCTGAAAAGACTGATTGAGATCAAGGCCCCTGAGGTTATCCTCCGGAATGAAAAGCGCATGCTCCAGGAAGCCGTGGACTCCCTCTTCGACAATTCCCGCAAGGTAAATGCCGTGAAGACCGAGAATAACCGCGCCCTGAAGTCCCTCTCCGACAGTCTGAAGGGAAAACAGGGACGTTTCCGCCAGAACCTTCTGGGAAAACGTGTCGACTATTCAGCCCGTTCGGTGATTGTGGTCGGACCGAAGCTCAAATTGCACGAATGCGGTCTGCCCAAAGATATGGCCGCTGAATTATACAAACCATTCGTGATCCGCAAGCTTATTGAAAGAGGCATCGTGAAAACGGTGAAATCGGCCAAGAAGATTGTGGACCGCAAGGATCCCGTGGTTTGGGAAATCCTCGAGAATGTGCTCAAGGGGCATCCCGTCATGCTGAACCGTGCGCCCACCCTGCACCGGTTGTCGATCCAGGCATTTCAGCCCGTGCTCATCGAAGGAAAGGCCATTCAGCTTCATCCCCTGGTGTGTACCGGTTTCAATGCCGACTTCGACGGAGACCAGATGGCTGTTCACCTCCCCCTGGGAAATGCCGCCATCCTGGAAGCCCAGCTGCTGATGCTGGCCTCCCATAACCTCCTTAACCCGGCCAATGGCGCCCCCATCACCGTGCCTTCACAGGATATGGTGCTCGGGCTCTATTATATGACCAAACCACGCCCGGGAGTCAGAGGGGAAGGTATGACCTTCTACTCCCCGCAGGAGGTGATTATCGCCTTCAATGAAGGCGCTGCAGCGATGCATGCCCTCGTGAAGGTGAAAGTGGAAGACGTCGACGAAAAGGGAGAATATTTCCATCATATCGTGGAAACTACCGTGGGTCGCGTTCTTTTCAACGAAACCGTGCCCCGTGAAGCCGGCTTCATCAACCAGTTGCTGACCAAAAAGTCACTCCGCAATATCATTACCGACGTCTATAAGGTGACCGGAAACGCCGCTACCGTGGCTTTCCTCGACGACATCAAGGACCTTGGGTACCACTGGGCCTATCGTGGCGGCCTCTCTTTCAACATCGACGACGTGATCATTCCTGCTGATAAGAAGGAAATCGTGGATGAGGGATACATCGAGGTCGACGAGGTGATTTCCAACTATAATATGGGCTTTATCACCAACAACGAGAGGTATAACCAGGTGATCGACATCTGGACACATGCCAATGCCAAGCTGACCAATTCGGTGATGAAGACCCTGAGCTCTGACAAGCAGGGATTTAACTCGGTATACATGATGCTTGACTCGGGAGCCAGGGGTTCCAAGGAACAGATCAGGCAGTTGTGCGGGATGAGGGGGCTGATGGCCAAACCCCAGAAATCGGGTTCCACCACCTCCCAGATCATTGAGAACCCCATTCTGGCCAACTTCAAGGAGGGTTTGTCGGTTCTCGAGTACTTCATCTCGACCCACGGTGCCCGTAAGGGTCTCGCCGATACCGCCCTGAAAACCGCCGATGCCGGTTATCTTACCCGTCGTCTGGTCGACGTGGCCCAGGATGTGATCATTTCCGAGGATGACTGCGGCACCCTCCGCGGCCTGGTGGCCACCGCCATCAAAAACAACGAAGAGGTGGTCTCCTCCCTGTATGACCGTATTCTTGGACGTACTTCGGTGCATGACATCTACCACCCCCTCAAGGGTGACCTGATTGTTAAATCAGGTGATGAAATCACGGAAGATATCGCTGCCGTGATCGAGGATTCCCCGATCGAGAGTGTGGAAATCAGGTCGGTGCTTACCTGTGAGTCGGAAGTGGGCGTTTGTGCCAAATGTTACGGACGTAACCTGGCCAGCGGCAATAAGGTGCAAAGGGGTGAAGCCGCTGGCGTCATCGCAGCACAATCGATCGGTGAACCGGGAACCCAGCTGACCCTCCGTACTTTTCACGTCGGGGGTATCGCCGGAAACATCTCGGCCCAGTCTGTGGTGGTCTCGAAATACGACGGATACGTCGAAATTGAGGAACTGCGGGCTGTACCTTTTATCGATAAGGATGGCAAAAATGTCGACGTGGTCGTCAGCCGTTTGGCCGAACTGAAGATCATTGACAAGAATACCAATATCCAGCTCTCGAATCACCCGATTCCCTACGGGTCAAAACTCTTCATCAAGAACGGGGATTCGGTAACCCGCGGACAGCATCTCTGCGACTGGGATCCTTATAACGGGGTGATCATTACCGAGTACGACGGAAAGATCGAATTTGAGAACCTTGCCGAAGGGGTGACCTTCCGTGAGGAATCAGATGAGCAGACCGGCTACAATGAAAAGGTGATCATCGAAACCAGGGATAAGACCCGGAATCCTTCACTCAGGGTTTTAGACGGTGACGGGAACCTGATCCGTACCTACAACCTTCCTGTGGGAGGTCACTTGTCGGTCAGCAACGGAGATAAGGTACGTGGCGGTCAGGTGCTGGTGAAAATTCCGCGTGCCGCAGGCAAGGCTGGCGATATCACCGGTGGTCTTCCCCGTGTTACCGAACTTTTCGAAGCCAGGAATCCTTCCAATCCTGCCGTGGTTTCCGAAATCGACGGTGAAGTCATGCTGGGCAAGATAAAACGAGGAAACAGGGAGATTGTGGTCACCTCCAAAACAGGAGAGGTCAAGCGCTACCTGGTGCCGCTGTCGCGGCAGATCCTGGTGCAGGACAACGACTATATCCGAGCCGGAACACCCTTATCCGACGGGGCTACCACACCTTCCGACATTCTGGCCATCAAGGGCCCGACGGCCGTGCAGGAGTATATCCTCAATGAGGTTCAGGACGTTTACCGCATGCAGGGGGTGAAGATCAACGACAAGCACTTTGAGGTGATCATCCGTCAGATGATGCGCAAGGTGGAAATCGAAGACCCGGGCGATACCCGCTTCCTCGAAAAACAGGTGGTCGACAAGAACGAGTTCTTCCAGGAGAATGACTGGATCTACAATAAAAAGATCATCACCGAATCAGGGGATGCTGAAGGGCTCCGTGCCGGACAGATCATTTCCGCCCGCAGGCTGAGGGATGAGAATTCACTCCTCCGCCGAAAGGACAAGAGGCTGATAGAAGCCCGCGATGCCATTCCTGCCACCTCGAGTCAGGTGCTCCAGGGGATCACCAGGGCAGCCCTCCAAACCAGGAGCTGGCTGTCGGCAGCCTCCTTCCAGGAGACCACCAAGGTGCTCAACGAATCGGCCATCATGGGAAAAGTCGATTACCTCGACGGCCTCAAGGAAAACGTGATCTGCGGACACCTGATCCCTGCCGGAACCGGCCTCAAGGAATACAAAAACCTCGTGGTCGGCTCCAAGACCGAATACGATCGCCTGGTCGACATGAAAGAACCCATGGAAGATGAGGATGAATAAAGTCTTAGTATGAGCGAAAATAAACAGAATCCACAACAACTGAATATTGAACTGAGCGAGGAAGTCGCTCAGGGGATCTATTCAAACCTTGCGGTCATCACCCATTCCAGCTCGGAATTCGTCCTCGATTTTGTCAGGATCATGCCGGGAATTCCCAAGGCCAACGTCAAGTCGAGAATCATTCTGACACCTGAACATGCCAAGCGTCTGCTGCTGGCTCTTCAGGATAACCTGAAAAAATACGAAAATGTGCACGGACCCATCAGGATCAGCGGGGGTAACGACCCCGTCATTCCTCCCATGACCTTCGGGGGGCCTGCTGCACAAGCCTAAAACAACAAGAGGAGCCGACGGGCTCCTCTTGTTGTTTATGCCTTTCCCCGGGCAGGGCCGGTGAAGATTCAACCAAAACGGCTGATTTTTTAAAATTCAGGAGAAAAGACTAAATCACAGGGTTTTGAAGAGACATGATTTTCCCCGCTCTTCCCGGTTCCGGCCTTTTCTGCGGCTTCACATCCTTGCTGTTTTTGGCTGATCGCGCCTCCTTGTTTATATTTGCTGACCTATAATATCCGGGATCGTCTGAAATGAAAGACGGGAAAGGTGTTGTAATCACGCAAAGAACATTTGGGAAAGGCCTGAGTTTACAGGAAGGATTTCAATTAAAGAAATGGATAAAATATGAGTGGTTTAAAAATCATTGTACTGGCCAAGCAGGTTCCTGATACCCGCAACGTAGGCAAGGATGCCATGAAGGCCGATGGTACCGTTAACAGGGCGGCGCTTCCGGCGATCTTCAACCCGGAAGATCTGAATGCCCTGGAGATGGCCCTGACCATCAGGGAGCATCTCCCGGGGTCGACCGTCACCCTGCTGACCATGGGGCCGGGGAGGGCTGCTGAAATCATCAGGGAAGGTTTGTTCCGTGGTGCCGACGACGGGATTCTTCTCACCGACAGGGCTTTTGCGGGGTCTGATACCCTGGCCACCTCTTATGCCCTGGCGCGGGCCATCGACACGATGGGTGATGCCGCCCTGATTGTGGCCGGCCGTCAGGCTATCGACGGCGATACCGCACAGGTAGGACCCCAGGTGGCTGAAAAACTGGGACTCCCCCAGGTGACCTACGTCGAAGAGTTCCTGGCCATCGCCAACAACAGAATCACCCTGAAAAGACGCCTGGAACATGGCGTGGAGACCCTGTCAGCTCCCTTTCCCCTGCTGATCACCGTCAACGGAACAGCCCCGGAATGCCGGCCCCGGAACGCCAGACTCCTGATGAGGTACAAACATGCCAAAACCGTTTCTGAAATTCAGACCGCCGCCGAAGATTACCTTCATCTTTATAACGACAGGCCTTATCTGAATATCAGGGAATGGCCGGTGTCACGGATCGATGCCGACCCTTCGCAGCTGGGATTGGAGGGCTCTCCCACGAAGGTGAAAAAAATCGACAATGTGGTCCTCCAGGCCAAGGATTCCAGGGTTATCCCTCCCACCGACGAGGGCATCGGGGAGTTGATGCTGGAGTTGATAGAGAACCATACCATAGGATAAAAGTGAAGCAACGAAATCTGAGAAAAGTATGAATAACATATTCGTCTATTGTGAAACCGTGAACGGGGTGGTAGCCGATGTCAGCCTTGAGTTGCTGACCAAGGGCCGGAAACTGGCCGACAGGCTGAAATGCCGGCTGGAGGCGGTAGTCATCGGCACCAACCTTTCCGGTGGCGGGGATCAGCTCTTTCCCTATGGTGCCGACGTGATCCACGTCGCTGACGATCCACGGCTCGATCCATACCAGACTCTTCCCCATGCCGCCCTTCTCATTTCCCTCTTCCGGGAGGAAAAACCCCGGATCGTTTTAATGGGGGCTACTTCCACAGGACGTGACCTGGGCCCCAGGGTCTCTTCGGCCCTGCACAGCGGGCTTACCGCCGACTGTACCAGCCTCGAAATCGGCGATCACGAAGATAAGAAGACGGGAGTGGTCTATAAGGATCTCCTTTACCAGATCCGTCCGGCCTTCGGAGGCAATATCATCGCTACGATTATCAATCCCGACCACCGGCCCCAGATGGCCACCGTCAGGGAAGGAGTCATGAAAAAGGAGATCCTGGATCCCGGGTTCCGGGGTGTCGTGAAAACCATGGAGGTCGACAGGGTTGTGAAACCTGAAGACTTTGTGCTGGAGATCATCGACAGGCACATGGAGGAGAGCCGGGTGAACATCAAAGGAGCCCCGGTGGTTGTGGCCGGAGGGTATGGTGTGGGCTCGAAGGAAAACTTCCGTCTTCTGTACGAGCTGGCCGAGGTGCTCGGTGGGGAGGTTGGGGCCTCCCGGGCTGCCGTGGATGCCGGTTTTGCCGGTCATGAACGGCAGATCGGCCAGACGGGCATTACCGTCAGACCTAAACTCTACATCGCCTGCGGAATATCAGGACAGATCCAGCATCGCGCCGGAATGGAAGAATCGGCAAGAATCATCTCCATCAATACCGACCCCGAAGCTCCCATCAACGCCATCGCCGACTATGTCATCACCGGCGACGTGGCCGATATCATCCCCCGCATGATCCGGTATTATAAAAAGAACACACGCTAGTCCCGTTCATTTATTCACCTACACCGAAAAGATAATGGCAAATTACTATAACGACAACAAAGAACTGAAGTTCCATCTCACCCATCCCCTGATGGAAAAGATAGTGAGGCTGCGGGAGAGAAATTTCAGCCAGACTGGGGAGTTTGACTTTGCCCCGATGGATTTTGAGGATGCCATGGACAGCTACGACAAGGTGCTGGAAGTGGTGGGGGAAATCACCGGCGATATCATCGCTCCCAATGCCGAAGGAGTGGACGCCGAAGGCCCTGAGGTTATCGATGGCCATGTGAACTACGCCAGTGGCACCCGCCGGAACCTCGATGCCCTGATCAAGAGCGGGCTGATGGGGATGTCACTGCCCCGCAGGTTCGGGGGACTGAATTTTCCCATTGTGCCCTATATCATGGCCGCCGACATAGTCTCACGGGCCGATGCTGGTTTTGTCAATATCTGGGGGTTGCAGGACTGTGCCGAAACCATCAACGAGTTCGCCTCCGAGGAGCAGAAGGCAGAATACCTGCCGCAGGTGGTGGCAGGAGCCACCATGGCCATGGACCTCACCGAACCAGATGCAGGCTCCGACCTCCAGTCGGTGCAGCTGAAGGCCACCTGGAGCGAAACCCGGGCCACCTGGCTGCTGAATGGCGTCAAACGCTTTATCACCAACGGCGACGGAGACATCAGCCTGGTACTGGCGCGCAGTGAACAGGGAACCAGGGATGGCCGTGGCCTCTCCATGTTTATCCACCACAAGGCAAAAGGAGGGGTTACCGTCAGACGCATAGAACACAAAATGGGAATCATAGGCTCTCCGACCTGCGAACTGGTCTTCAGGGATGCCCCGGCCGAATTGGTCGGCGACCGGAAACTGGGACTGATAAAATACGTCATGGCCCTGATGAACAGCGCCCGCCTGGGAATCGCCGCACAGTCGGTGGGTATCTCCGAAGCCGCCTACCGCGAAGCCCTGGCCTATGCCCATGAAAGGGTACAGTTCGGTAAAGCCATCCTCCGGTTTCCGGCAGTCTTCGAAATGATCTCCACGATGAAGGCCAAACTCGACGCCTCACGTTCCCTGCTCTACGAAACAGCCCGATTTGTCGACCTCTGCAAATCCTATATGGTGATCGCCGGAGAGAGAAAACTGCTGCCCGAAGAGAGAAATGAAATGAAATATTACCAGAAGCTGGCCGATATTTTCACTCCCCTGGCCAAAGGCATGTCGAGTGAATTCTGCAACCAGCTGGCTTATGATGCCGTGCAAATCCACGGAGGATCAGGATTCATGAAGGATTACCCGGTGGAACGCATCTACCGTGACGCCCGCATCACCTCCATTTATGAGGGAACGACCCAACTGCAGGTGGTGGCAGCCATCAGGGGAGTCACCACAGGAGCTTACCTGACCCGCATCAGGGAGTATGAAGCCCTGAAGGTAGACCCTGAACTGGCCTTCCTGAAAAGGACCCTGATTATCATGACCGATGAGTATGAGCATGCCGTCAGCCATGTCATGGCTGTTGACGATACCGAATATACCGACTTCCACGCCCGCCGTATGGTGGAAATGGCCGGGTTTATCATTATGGGCTATCTTCTGTTGCTCGATGCCAACCGCGACAGGGAGGTCCTCCGTTCTGCCAGAAACTTCAGCCGCCTGGCGAAATCACAGGTCAGGGCCCACGCTGAATTCATCAGCAACTGCTCCATCGACGACCTGGGATTCTATAAATACCAGCAGGTCTGACCATTGGCCGGCTGCAGAAATGATCAGACAACCATGGTTAATATTTTCAGCCGCTTTGTGAAACTTTCAGTGTTAACATTACGTAAACTCATCTCCTGAATTTATTTTTCCGGGTCATCTTCCTGATCCATAGAAATCTGGAAAAGGGCAGGATGGGGACCACGGGAAAAATTCCTTCAGGGTGTTTGGAAGTTTTAAAAACGGGATTACATTTGCAGCCGCGAAACGAAGTTCATTGGTTGTTGAGGAGATCGGGCAGGAGTGATAGACTTGTCGGGAGAATAGAAGGGGATGGAAAGAGGATTCCGGGGGTTCTGTTGAAAAGACGGGGCTTAGGAAGCTAAAAAAAAAGTTCCTGAATATTTTGCCAGAATGAAAAAGGTTATTACTTTTGCCGACCCAAAACGATTGGAGTTTTGGACCTGAAGGGCAGGCGATGGGAATCGGTGGCTTTGAAGGTTAAGAAAAGAGAAAGAGTTCTTTAAATAATGAAGCACAAAAAAGCAAGGTGAAATAACTTTGTCAAAACCTAGAGAAGAGACTTGAGCGAAAGATAACATAAACTTTTTGATTACATCGGAGAGTTTGATCCTGGCTCAGGATGAACGCTA
>CAYWUJ010000045.1:0-16981 GCA_964461455.1 uncultured Prolixibacteraceae bacterium
GTTCGGCATCCGCTTCATCTTCTAAGATTCCGGGGTGATGTTCACCCTGAAACGATAAAAAAAAAGGCCGGCCCGGAAGGGAACGGCCTTTTTTTATTTCCAGGCTATCGGAACATCTGAATTTCTTGACCTCAGGATATCTGAATTTCCCGATAACAGGCTCTCCGAATCTTAGATGTTCTGACTATGGGAATACCAGATGATATGGCTCTCGCAATATCATAAAATCAGAATATAAAACTTCGGAGTACCATGAGGTTACTCAACCCATATCTCCACAAAGCACTTACAGATAAGATTTTAGGATGTAATAGAAAAATATTTCAAAAAAATCAGTACTATGCGGTACAAGGTACTAAAATAAATATATATATTTGCAATACCTTATTCAATGTATGGGAAGGTATAGTTCTAAAGATAGTTCTTTGTTTTTGTAATGCTGCGTCGACAACAGAAACGGATGATATGATTTCAACGGAAAAAAATGATAACAGGAACAACAGAAACAGAATATAAGGGGTGTTTTCAGTGCCGGAAGCCATGAGCCGGAACCGGGAGCTGCCTCAAAGCCAAAACAGTTAAATAATGGAAAGGGAGACAAGATGAACATTGAAAATTCGAAAGCGCAGATGCGCAAGGGGGTCCTGGAGTACTGCATCCTCAGGGTACTTAGCGGGAAGCCCTTGTATGCCAGTGACATCATTGCCGAGCTGAAAGACGCCCGGATGATTGTTGTGGAGGGGACCCTCTATCCGTTGCTGACCCGTCTGAAGAATGACGGGTTGCTGGGGTACCGCTGGGAGGAGTCGTCACAGGGGCCACCGCGGAAGTATTATGAGCTCACTCCCGGGGGGCGTACCTTTCTGGAGGAGTTAGAGGCGTCGTGGTGCGAGCTGGTGGAGGCCGTAGGCAAGATCAGGGACCATCACCAGTCCGCCGGACAGCCCCAAACCGCGGCCTCCGGAGAAGCCGGCCAGCCTGAAGCTGCCAGTGCCGCGGAAGCCGCAGACACCACCACAAACCAACCGGAAACTAAAAGCCAATCGGAAAACAATTAAAAAAACTGGAAACAATGAAGAAGACATTCACCATTAATATCAGCGGAACGCTCTTTCACATTGAGGAAGATGCTTATGAGAAACTCCAGGGTTACCTGGTGAAGCTGAAGGGTCATTTCGGTAACGATGCCGAGGGACGCGAGATCGTGGCCGACATAGAGTCGCGTATTTCCGAGCTTTTCCTCGGGAAGACCAAGGGGGAGAACAAGGTGATCATCGGCGAGTGGGTCGATGAGGTGGTTTCCACCATGGGAACGCCCGAGGATTTCAGGGCCCAGGAGGGAGAAGGCGGGGATCTTCCCGGGGTGGTGAAGCGGCGCCGCCGCCTCTACCGCAGTGGGGAAAACCGTGTTTTTGCCGGGGTCTGCAGCGGTCTGGCCCAGTATTTCAGGATTGATCCCCTGGTGATGAGGATCCTTTTCGTGGTGCTCTTTTTTGCTAACGGCATTGGCCTGTTGGCCTACCTGGTTCTCTGGATTGCCGTTCCCCGGGCGCATACCACGGCCCAGCGCCTCGAGATGCGAGGGGAGGAGGTGACCATCTCCAACATCGAGCGGTCGGTACGTGATGAGGCCCAGGAAACGCCGGAACGCCCTGCCGCTGTGGCAGCAACAGAACCTCCGGTCTCCCGGGTCGTCTCTTCACGACAGGCCGACAAATCTTCGGAGGTCGCCCGTTCCCTTCTCCGTATTATCGCCGTCACCTTCGGCATTTTCCTGATTCTGGCCGGATTCTTCGGACTGGTAGGTTTTATTTCCACGGTGATCGTGGGGCAGACATTTCTTTCCGACTGGCCGGTGATGTGGAATCCTGACCTTCCCTTTAACGGTTTCCTGAGCCAGTTTATCTCGCCTGCCGGGGCTTTCTGGGGGCTGACCTTCCTGGCCCTGCTGGCAGGCATTCCCCTGCTGGCCCTCCTGTATGTGGGCACCAAACTGGTCTTCCGTTTCCGTTCCAACAACACAGCCATTGGCCTGGCGATGGCCGGAATATGGCTGTTGGCCCTCGTGGGACTGGTCGCCGTTTCGGCACGGGAAGCCGGAAATTTCAAGAGCACCACTTCGCTGTCGGGGAGCGAGAGTTTCACCCTGGCACCCGGGAAAACCCTGCGGCTGATGGTGGGGGAGAACAAATTTGAGGACTTCGGGGATCTGGACATCGACATTGACCGTTTCAAGGCCGTCATGGCCGACGATAAGACCCTGCTGCTGGGCGCCCCGCGCCTTGACATTGAAAAGGCTTCGGGAACGGAATATGTGGTATTGGTAAAAAAGAGAGCCCGCGGAAGAAGCCAGAGCGATGCCAACGGGAATATCGGCTCCATCATCTATAACTATCAGCTGAACGATACCACGCTGACTTTCGACCCCTGGTTTCTGCTCGGCGATAAGGAGATCTGGCGCGACCAGCGCGTCGACATTACCCTGAAGGTGCCCGAAGGGGGCATGGTTTACCTTTCCGACGGCATGGAAGAGATCGTTTACGACATCGAGAATCTCTCCAATACCTGGGAACGTGACATGATCGGGAAAACCTGGATCATGCTGCCTGAAGGGCTCTCGTGGAAGGATGCCCCCGCAGATACAGCCCGGGTGGAGGAAACTGTGGCGGAAGAAGCCGTCGTTCCGGAAGCACAGAGCGATACCCTGAAGTAATAAAAAAACGTCAGAAAAAGGCGTAGATCACTTCGGGGTCACCGGGCCATCGGCACCTTGCGAGTACCGCGGCCACCTCGTCATACAGATGGGGAGTTCCCCGCAGGGCCTCTTCCGTGACGGCCGCCATAGCCGGGGTCACCAGGCTTCCCGTGAGGCCTGCGGAAATGATCTTTCCCTTTTCCACGCCGAGGGTGACCGTGAGCTCCCTGCCGCCCACCGGGGTAGTGCGTGAAAAAGTGTAGGGCGGGGAGTAGAAGAAATTCCACGCGGGAGTTCTGAATTTTTCTTCTGCCAGCTGTTCGATCAGGCGCCGTTCTTCCGCGGGAATCTCCGTCATGCGGCTTCCGGGGTGACGCTCCAGCTGGGTGTGCAGGAGATGGTCGATGAAGGTGCTGAGGGTCATGGGACGGGGCAGCCACTCGGTGATGTTGGTCACGGGACTGCGGTTCGACTGTACGGCTTTTCCGGTGTAGGTGCCGGGGATCACGCTGATGGCCTTTCCCAGGCGTGCCAGATCGGCATCAAAGAGAAGGGTACCATGGTGAAGCACCCTGTTTTTATAGACATGTTCGGCATTTCCCGATATTTTCCTGCCTTCCACCAGCAGGTCATTGCGCCCCGAGGTCTCTGCCGTGACCCCCAGGAGCCTTAAGGCCTCCCTGACCGGTTCCGTGAACCGCGCAAAACTGATCTCCTGGGGCCCCGACACATGAAGGATATAGGTGAAATTGACATTTCCCCGGTCGTGGAAGACCGTGCCTCCCCCTGAAATACGCCGCGCCAGCCTGATGCCGTTTTCCCTGACATAGCGGTAATTGATCTCCCCGAGCATATTCTGGTGCTTTCCGGCCACCACGGTATTGTGGCTCTGCCAGATCATGAAGATGTCATCGGTATAGTTTTTCAGCAGGAACTCCTCCGCTGCCAGGCAGAACCAGGGATCTTCTTCTTTCAGATGGATGCACAGCATAATAATGGCTTAGAATTCCAGGATGATCCCGATGGAGGGCAGGAAGGTCCCGGTGGTGTTTTTAACGGTGCGCAGGCGGTAACGGCTGCCGTCGTCGCTCAGCAGGAAATTGCCCTGGTCGTCGGTATCCCTGACGACGATATCGTTCTGGTCGGCCTGGAAGTTGTAAAAATTCTGGAAGTCGACATAGAATTTTGCGGTCACTTTGTTGAGGTACCAGGCCTTGTCGATGCGGACGTCGAGCTGGTGGAAGGGGTTGAAGCGGGCGCTGTTAAGGCGGCTGTTGTCGGGGCTGGGGCCTCCGGTCAGGTTCCATACCTCCACCAGGGCGCTCTTTTCCAGATCCCAGGGAGTGTAGGGAAGTCCGCCCACAAAGCGCCAGCGGATCCCCGTGCGCCAGTTGCGTTTCATCTCTTTGGTAGAGGTGAGCACCAGCAGGTGTTTGCTGTCCCAGCTCGAAGGGATGAACTCTCCCTTCCAGTCGGTGAATTCGCTTCTCACCAGGGTATAGGAGAGGTTGAGGTTAAAACCTTTGCCGGTGATGCGGGTCTGGAATTCAGTACCGTAAGCCCTGCCCTCCGAGGTGGAGGTGAGCTTCTCATCGCCGATGACTCCGAAATCGGCCCCTTTGTTGGCCAGGCTGATAGAGTCGTTGACCGAGAAGGGATAATGGCCGTAACCCTTGTAAAAGGCTTCCGCCGAAAAGAGAATGCCGGTGCGGGGCCGGTATTCCACGCCCCCGATAAGGTGGTCGACCGAGATGTGTTTCAGGTTACTGCTCTTATTGACATACACTCCGTTTTCCTGGTATCCCAGCGAGGTATAGGAGGGCATCTGGAAATAGCGGCCGGTGTTGAAGTTGAGGCTCCACTGGCCGGTGAGGGCGTAAGAGGCCGAAAAGCGGGGTGAGAACTGCCTGAGCAGGTTGTTCATCTGGCTGGAATAGTTGTTGGCGTCGGCCCTGAAGCCCAGCGATAGGGTGAGCCGTTCTCCGAAAACGGGTTTGCTGGCCTGGGCGAAAAGACCCCATTTCAGAAGGTTCAGGTCGGTGTCGTACCTGATATCGGTGACCTGCCCGCCATAGAACCTGCGGGCCGCCGTGTTGTTGGTGTAGGTCACCTGTTCGGCGGAGGCCCCGAAGTTGATTCTGAACCCATTGATACGGCTGTTGTTTTCCACCCTGAATTTGTTTTCGATCTCTTCCGACAGGTAATCAAAAGTTTTGTTGTCCTCGGAGCTGTCGTCGTTTTCGAGGTATTTGGAAGCACTGTTGTTGAGGTGGTTGCGGCTGAGGACCACCGTCTGGTAGCTGTTTTCGCGGAAATGCTTGTACACGGCTCCCACGGTGTAGTTCCACTGTTCATTGACGGGAATGGTACCCAGGATGTACTTTTGCTGGTCGTCGGGGTTGTCGATGCCCAGGTTGAGTTCGTTCACGTCGATGGCACCCAGTCCGGTGAGGGTCAGTTCGTTCTTTTTGTCGAAGCGGGTGCGCACCTTGAACTGCACGTCGTTGAAGGTGGGCAGGAAGGGCAGTTCAATGATACCGAAGAGGAATTTGAGGTAGGAGCGGCGGGCCGAGACGATATAGGTGGTCTTGTCGCTCAGGGGACCGTCGAGGGTCGCCGACACCTCGCTGGCGCCTACGGAACCCCGGAATTTCAGCTTGTCACTGTTGCCGTCGACCTGGGAAAACTCGAGGACCCCGCTCAGGGCGTTGCCCCGGTTGGCGGGGAAAGCTCCGGAATAGTAATTGACTTCCCTGAGCAGGTCGGCATTCAGGATTCCCACCGGGCCTCCTGAGGCGCCCTGGGTGGCGAAGTGGTTGATATTGGGGACTTCCACGCCGTCGAGGAAGAATCGCGATTCCGAGGGCCCTCCGCCACGGATGATGATATCGTTGCGGAATGCCGGCGTGGACTGTACCCCCGGAAAGGACTGGATGACCCGGGAGATGTCACGGTTGGCACCCGGACTGTTTTCGATTTCCCCGATGGCGATGGTGCGGAGGCTCACCGGACTCTCCTCGGTTTTCCGGAAGGGGGTGGCGGTGACGGTGACCTCCTCGATGGTTTGGGCACTGACACTCATGGGAATCTCCACGGAAGCCACACGGGCGCTGCTGATCTCGATTTCGGGCGACAGCGCCTGCTCATACCCCACAAAGGAGGCCTGGATGCGCACAAAACCGGGCTTCAGTCCGGTGATCAGAAAGTTGCCATCCATGTCGGAGATGGTCCCCGTGGTGGTGCCGGCGACAATGATGTTGACGAAGGGAAGGGGTTCGTTGTTCACGGCATCAAAGACTCGCCCTTTGACGGTGGCTTGCTGCCCCATGGCCATCAAGGGAAATATCAACAGGATGAGTGAAAGGGGAATTTTATAAGGCTTCATAAGAATATGATATTCAGTAATATATTATAAATGTCTGTTGTTTTCCGGGTTCAGGGGTGCAGGGTGATGGTAACCGCATGAATGATTTCCCTGGCGGTGGTCAGGGTGGTGAGGTCGGTATAGAGGCGGCCGTCTTTTCCTGAGGGGTGGCCATGGCCGATGGGGTTGAGGTGGACGACCTCGCCGGCGATGGAGGGGTCGATGGTGGCGGCATAGACCAGTGAAGGCTGCAATGATCCGAAGTAATCGAGGTCACCGGGGAATTTCCCGTTGGTCCAGAATTTATTGGCATCCCAGGCCTGGTTGATTTCCAGGAGCACCCTGAACCGGGTTTCTCTTTTTTCGGAGAGATGGCTGCGCAGCCGGAAGCTCCCCACGGGCGTGGCCGCGGTCAGGGCATCGGGGACCGGGTTCCGGGGAGAAGGGATGTAGAGGCCGTCGGGGGCCTTCTCATTTCTTTTGTGGGCCCAGTAAGGCATGGTGGCCGGCCTTCGTGCCGCCCCCTCCTTGTTATCCCACTTCCCGGGGGCCAGCTGTCCATGGGCATAGACCCCCGCCGATACGTAACGCGTGACCATGAGGGTCTCGAGGTAATTCCCCTCCAGATCTTCGGCCCATACCACCATGCTGGGGTGGTTATATGCCTCACCACGCGTAAATTCCAGAAGCACCACCTGACCTTTCCCGGTGGTGTTGGTCATGATCTCCGGTTCTTCAACCGGTGTCCCCTTCGGAGATACACAGGACGCCAGAAAAAGCACCCCGGCCCATATGATGTTCCTCATTTTGTATAATTTTTTGGTTACAACCCTAAACAGATAATTCGCTGAAAGGTTTTCAATCTCTTTTAATTTTTCGTAAAATTGGGAAAAAAAAGGATGCGGGTTGTCGTACAGAGGGTAAAAGAAGCCGGTGTGGAGGTTGACGGAAGGAGGATTTCCTCAGTCGGGGCGGGGATGATGATTCTGGTGGGTATTGCCGAGAGTGATACGGAGGAGGATGTGGAGTGGATGGTCAGGAAGATCGTGCAGTTGCGCATTTTCGCCGATGCCGGGGGGGTGATGAATCTTCCGGTCACGGAGGCGGGGGGAGACATCATGGTGGTCAGCCAGTTTACCTTGATGGCCAGTACGAAGAAGGGCAACCGGCCGTCGTATATCAGGGCGGCGCGGCCTGAGAAGGCGGTTCCCCTCTTTGATCTGCTGGCGGAAATGCTGGCGGAGGCCCTGGGAAAGCCGGTGGCCCGGGGTGTCTTCGGTGCCGACATGAAGGTCGCCCTGGTGAATGACGGTCCGGTGACCATCATTATGGACTCGTGCGACCGCGATTTCTGATTCCGCAGGGGGAATATTGTCACTGTTTATCCATTAACTTTGTGGTATGGAAGAAATCACGATCCGCGGGGCGCAGGAGCTCGTCGACCAATGGATCAGGAAATACGGGGTGCGTTATTTCAGTGAGCTCACCAACATGGCGGTACTCACCGAGGAGGTGGGCGAGCTGGCGCGGATCATGGCGCGGAAGTACGGAGACCAGTCCTTCAAGGCTTCCGACGAGGGTAGGGACCTGGGCGATGAGATGGCCGACGTCATGTGGGTGCTGATTTGCATGGCCAACCAGACGGGCGTGGACCTCACTGAGGCCTTCCGCCGGAACATGGAGAAGAAGAGTCAGCGTGATGCCTCCCGGCATAAAAACAACGAAAAACTAAAATAAGCAAGGATGAATTTTCCACCGTTACCCATCACTCCGGGGCAGCTGACCGCCGATGCTGACCGTTACCGGGCCGTATGTTCGATGCTCCGGTCAGCGGAGTTTTACCGCCTGGCCTTTTCATGCATTGACCTGACCACGCTCAACCAGACCGATACCGTGTCGCACGTTGCGGCCTTCACCCAGCGGGTGAACTCCTTTGTCAGAGAATTCCCGGGGATTGATCCCGTAGCCGCCATTTGTGTATTCCCCAACATGGCGTCGGTGGTCAGGGAGAACCTGGAGGTCGAAGGGGTGCAGATTGCCGCTGTGGCCGGGGGGTTTCCCTCGTCGATGACCTTTGCTGAAGTAAAGGCTGAAGAAGCCCGGCTGGCCGTCCTTTCGGGCGCCGGAGAAGTAGACATCGTGCTGCCCCTGTGGGCTTTTCTTGAGGAGAATTACGACTATTGCCGCAGGGAGATCTCCCTGGTGAAGCAATCGATTGGCGATGCACACCTGAAGGTGATCCTCGAAAGCGGCATCCTGGCCGATCCCGAAAAGATATGGAAAGCCTCCCTGTTGTCGCTGGAAGCAGGGGCTGGTTTCATCAAGACCTCAACGGGAAAGATGGGCGTTTCGGCGACTCCCGAAGCAGCCATGGTGATGTGTCATGCCCTGAAATACTGGCATGAGACCACCGGTGAGAAGCGGGGTTTCAAACCCGCGGGGGGCATTTCGGTGGCCGGGGAGGCCATGGTCTATGTCACCATCGTGGAAGATATCCTGGGGCGCGAATGGCTGAACAACCACCTTTTCAGGATTGGCGCCAGCCGTTTGGCCAACGACCTGCTCACCGGCATCACCGGGCGCGACACCAGCTATTTTTAAAACCCTCCGCAGGGTGATTACTTTTTCCTTTCAGTGATGTAGTTCATCAGGTCGATGAGGGCATTGCGGGCTTCATTTTCCGGGAATTCCCTGATGCCGGCGATGGCTTTTTCACGGAAGAGGTTCATCTGTTCCGTAGCATAGGCGACACCTCCTTTTTTCACCACCAGGTCGACCAGCTCCCTGACCGCCTCGGTATTTTTATTCTTCTTCTTCACCAGCCTGAGGATACGCAGCCGTTCTGCAGGTTTTGAGTTGTTGAGGAGGTAGAGGAGGGGGAGGGTGATTTTCTTTTCCTTGATATCGTTGCCCGTGGGTTTTCCGATGATTCCCTTTTCCTGGTAGTCGAAGATATCGTCCTTGATCTGGAAGGCGATACCGGCATCCTGGCCGATGGCGTGCATTTTTTGGATGATATCGGGTGAGGCCTGCACCGATGCGGCGCCGATAGCCAGACTGGTGGCGATCAGGGAGGCCGTTTTTTTCCGGATGATGTCGTAATAAGTGTCTGAGTCGATATCGAGTTTCCGGCTTTTGCGGATCTGCAGGATCTCCCCTTCGCTCATGTCCTGGACTGCCCGGGAGATGAGGTGGAGATAGCCATACTGTTCGTGTTTCAACTGGAGGAGGAGTCCCTGGGCCAGGATGTAGTCGCCCACGAGGACCGCCAGTTTGTTGCGCCACAGGGCGTTCACCGAAAAGAAACCCCGGCGTTCGTAAGATTCGTCGACGACATCGTCATGGACCAGCGTGGCCGTGTGGAGCAACTCAACGGAACAGGCCGCCACCTGGGTCAGCTCATTCCCCTTTCCCAGCATGGCTGCCGAAAGGAAAACGAACATCGGCCTGATCTGCTTTCCCTTGGTGCGGTAGATATAATCGAGGATGGTCGACAGCAGGGGAATGTCACTCTGCATGGTCTTCCTGAAGTAGGGTTCAAAATCTGCCAGTTCCTGCCTGATCGGTGCTTTTATCTGGTCGAGCAATCTCATTTTTTTCTTCCTGTTTATCCCTGGTTTAAAAAAATTGCTGAAATTCACCTCCTGAAAACAGCAAGCGCCCATTTCCACATTGATCCCTGGTTGGTGACAGCAGGATCTGATGAAAATTTATGGAGCCAAATTAACAAAAAAAGCGGTACGGCGTTAATTGGAAAATAATGATGCACTATGTATAAGAGCGTTTATAAATCACAGAAGGTAAGCAACAGGATCATCGAGGTTCTTCAGTCCGACGCACTGGGGGGCATCCTGCTGATGCTGTTTACGGTCATTGCCCTGATATGGGCCAACTCGCCCTTCAGTGATTCGTACCATCATCTCTGGCATACCCCGGTCATCCTGGAAGTCGGGAGTTTCAAACTGGAGTTGCACCTGCTTCATCTGATCAACGACGGATTAATGGCCATCTTTTTCTACATGATAGGTCTGGAGATCAAGCGGGAGTTTGTGGCCGGGGAGCTGAGCACCGGCAAGAAGGCAGCCTTGCCGGCCATGGGGGCCATGGGGGGGATGCTGTTTCCCGCCCTCATATATGTGGGAGTGGCCTCTTTTTCGGGTGCCGAAGGCATTTCCCGGGGATGGGGAGTTCCCATGGCCACCGATATCGCCTTTTCACTGGGCATCATCAGCCTGCTGGGAAAGAGGATCCCCCTGGCACTGAAGGTCTTCCTGGTGGCCCTGGCCATCGTCGACGACCTGGGGGCTATCCTGGTGATCGCCATCTTCTACACTTCCGAAATCAACATCACCTTTTTGCTGATCGGCCTGGGACTGCTGGCGGTTCTCTTCCTCATGGAAAGGCTTAACTTCAGGGCCATCATGGCATACCACCTGGTAGGACTGGTCATCTGGTACTTCTTCTATGAATCGGGGGTACATGCCACCATTGCCGGGGTTCTTCTGGCCCTGGTCACTCCCATGCGCAGGGAGATCGGAATGCGGTCGTTCCTGAAAAAGATGAAGAACATAGAGTGCGATGATGTCCCCGACGAAAAGGGGGCCCTGCTCACCGTCAAACAGAACGAAAAGGTGCAGATGATCAAAAAACAGATCAAAAGGCTGGAAAGCCCCCTGCAACGCCTCGAACATGACCTTCACTTTTCTGTCAACTATGTCATTATGCCGGTGTTTGCCCTGGCCAATGCCGGGGTGACCTTCAGCGGCGGCGGCGGCGGATTTACCGCCGTCACCCTGGCCATCGCCCTGGGTCTCCTCATCGGAAAACCCCTGGGGATTACCCTGCTGGCCTGGGCGGGAGTTAAATTGGGATGGGCCGAACTTCCTCCGGAAATCACCTGGAAGAATATCTTCGGCGTTGCCCTGCTCGGAGGTATCGGCTTTACCATGGCCATCTTCGTGGCTACCCTCGCCTTCTCTGGTGAAACCCTCCTGGGACAGGCGAAAACCGGCATTTTCATCGGCTCCATCGTTTCCGGACTCATCGGCTTCTTCATCCTGAAAAAGATGTTCCCGGGCGATTCCCGCTGATCAGTGCCTGCGGCCGGTCACCGGTAACCCTTAAATATTTATATATTTGCATTTTTACACATGTATAAATGACAGGAGTGAACATACCGGATGCCGGGCAGCTGGAGCGGGCTGCAGGGGTGTTGAAGTCGATGGCGCATCCCATGCGGGTAGCCATCCTTCATTTGCTACAGGGCGGAAAGAGATTGACGGTCACCGAGATTCACGGGTTACTGGGTATTGAGCAAGCCACGGCGTCGCACCATCTGGGGATTCTCAGGGGCAACGGGGTGCTCTGTTCGGTCAGGGAAGGCAAGAACAGCCTCTATTTCCTGAAGAACGACCTGCTGAACCAGGTGATCGATTGCGTGGAAAAGTGCAGTTGCGGGGAGCGGGAGTAAGGATGTTTCAGGCTGTTGTCGTATAAAAGGCCAGGTTATGATCATCATCCAGAACAGATTTTCCTCATGGATGCTGGGCAGCAGGTATGCTGCCATGTGTCTGTCGCCTTTTCTGCTGGTGGCCCGCGGATTTGACATCAGGGAAAACACGGCAACGCTGAACCACGAGAGGATCCACGCCCGTCAGCAGCTTGAGATGGTGTGGATTTTCTTTTTCGTATGGTATCTAACCGAATATTTCTTCAGGCTGGTGTTGTACCGCTCTCACATGAAGGCCTACCTCCACCTGGCCCATGAAAGGGAGGCTTTTGCCCATGCCGGCGATCGGGACTATTTACGCAGGCGCAGGCCCTATGCCTGGGTTTGGTATCTTTTTAATCAGGAAAAATGAAAATGGAACTCGTTTTTGCCACCAATAACCGCCATAAGCTGTCGGAAATAGCCGCGATGCTCGATGGCCGTTTCACGGTGCTGGGGCTCGCCGACATTGGCTGTTCGGAAGAGATTCCGGAAGAGGGGAACACCCTCGAGGACAACGCCTCCCAGAAGGCCCGCTATGTCCATGATAAGTACGGATACGACTGTTTTGCCGACGACACGGGCCTTGAAGTGGAAGCCCTGGGCGGAGAACCGGGGGTCTACTCGGCCCGTTATGCCGGTGAAGGCAGGAGTTATGAGGATAACAACCAAAAACTTTTAGGGAAACTGGTGGAAATAAATAACCGGAGGGCACGTTTTAGAACTGTCATTTCCCTGATTATCGGAGGCAGGGAGGTTCTTTTTGAGGGTGTTGCCGAAGGGGAGATCCTGACCGCCGGGCGGGGAACGGCGGGATTTGGTTATGATCCCGTCTTCCGTCCCGCGGAAAGCAACCTCTCCTTTGCCGAGATGCCTGCGGAAGAGAAGAACAGGATCAGCCACCGGGGAAAGGCATTCGTGAAAATGGTGAATTATCTTCTGCAACAGGCGGAACTTCCGCCAGAAGAAAAAGGGTAAGCGATGAAGAAGGTTTTACTGATATGTTTTCTGGCCGTGCTGGTCAGGGGAGTGCAGGGGCAGCAGGGCCACGGCAAATGGCAGGATCACCTCTCCTTTGTGAAGGCGGTCAGGGTGGCCGATGGCGGCGACAAGGTCTTCTGCGCTACCGACGGGGGACTCTTTTACGTGGACCAGGAAAGCAACAGCATACATAAGATTTCCACCAATGACGGCCTTAACGACGTGGGCATCAGAACGATTGCCTGGAACAGCACCCTGAAGATGCTGTTGGTGGTTTACCGGAACAGCAACATCGACCTGGTGATGGAAAACAGAATCCTTAACCTGGGGGATATCAAGCGGAAGCTGATGACCGGAGACAAGAGCATCTACAATGTGATGTTCAGGGGTGACCGGGCCTATCTGGCCTGTGGTTTCGGTGTGGTGGAGATTGACCTGAAAGCCGGGGAGATCAGGGGGAGTTACATCATCGGGGCTGAGGGCTCCCAGGTCAGGGTTTTCGATGTCGAGAGCGACGGCGAGTGGCTTTATGCCGCCACGGAGCAGGGGATCCTCAGGGCCCCCGCCGACCATCCCAATCTTCTCGATTACCGGAACTGGAGCCGTATGGAGACGGTGCCCCATTCCGGGGAGAAATTCAGCCACCTGGCCATGCACAATAACCGGTTGATCGCCGTCTATACCCGTGACCAGTACGATGGCGATGAGGCCTGGCTTTTCACGGGTGACGCCTGGCAGCGGGTGATGCCCGAGGTTACCTACTTCGGTGATCTCACGGTTACGGGGAATATGGTGACGGCTACCAGCAGGGAGGATGTCTTTTTGTATGATCAGGCCCTGGCCTTGTCGGGGCGTATCAGGGAGTACCAGCTGGGAACCGTGAAGGTCTCTCCCATTGTTCCCGCCTCGGCAGTGGTGGGACCCGGCAACGCCCTCTGGATTGCCGACAACAACAACAGCCTGATTCGCACCAACGGGGCTTCTTTCGAGCAGTACCTGCCCGGCGGACCGCTGAACAACAATGTCTTTTCGCTGACCACCTCGGGCCACCAGCTGTGGGTTTCGGCGGGGGGCCGCACCGATCCCTGGAACAACCAGTTCAGGCCACCCCTGTTTCAGCGCCTGGAAGAGGGAGAGTGGGAATACTTCAGCAAGAAAGAGTTTCCTGATATGAGTGGCTTTTTCGACATTGTGCAGGTGGTCGTCGATCCTCTTGATCCCGGCCATGTATTTGCCGCCAGCTGGGGCGGGGGAGTCCTGGAATTCAAGGATGACCGCTTAGTCAGGCACTATGATAACACCAACAGTCCCCTGCAGACCGCCATTCCCGAGCAACCCCAGGAACCCTACACCCGAATAGGGGGTATGGCCTTCGACCGCAATAACAACCTGTGGATCACCAATGCCCAGTCGTCGAAGGGACTGCACAGCCTCTCCCCCGGTGGCGAGTGGAAAAGCCATGAGCTCACAGGGGTGTCGGGTTTTCAGTACACTATTGGTCAAGTCATCGTGGCCGGAAATGACGATAAGTGGATTGTCCTGCCCCGCGGCCGTGACCTTTACGTGGTCGACAAAGATGGCTCCCGGAAGAAGCAGCTGGCGGTGACCTCCTATTTCAACAACGGGGAGCAGGAGATCTTCAACCGGATGAACGACGTCTACGCCATCGCTGAGGACCTCAGCGGCGAGATATGGGTGGGCACCTCGAAGGGGGTGGCCGTTTTTTCCAATCCCTCCAGGGTGTGGAATGCCGAGAGTACCTATGCTTACCAGCCGAGCCTGGAGCTGAAAGACGGTCTCTATCATCCCCTTCTGGAAAAGGAGACGGTGACGGCCATCGTGGTCGACGGCGCCAACCGCAAGTGGCTGGGAACCCGCAATTCGGGGCTTTTCCTGGTTTCGGACCGGGGCACCGAAGAGATCCTTCATTTCACCACCGATAACTCCCCCCTGTTGTCAGACATCATCACCAGTCTGGCCATGAACAGCCTCACCGGGGAGCTCTACATAGGCACCGACCAGGGACTGATCTCCTACAAGGGAGATGCCCCTGCGGGCAGCGATAGTTTCGCGGAGGTGTATGTCTATCCCAATCCCGTGCGGGAGACCTACCATGGGGATGTCACCATCGCGGGACTGATGAAGGATACCGATGTTCGCATCACCGACATTGCGGGAAACCTGGTCTTCCGGGGAAAATCGCTGGGGAGCCGGGTGACCTGGGATGGCCGCAACCTCAACGGGAGGCGGGTGGCCACCGGGGTATACCTGGTTTTTTGTGCCGATGCCACGGGAAATGAGACCCATATTGCCAAACTGCTCTTCATCAATTAAGCGGAATTCCTGTCTGCCCGAAACTGCCGGCAGCATGCCGCACCGTCAACGATTCCGCCGATGTTGTTAAAAACCCGCGCCATAGTGCTTCACACTGTCAGGTATGCCGAGAGGAGCCTGGTGGTGACCCTTTATACCGAGAAGTCAGGGAGGCAAACGGTCATTCTTCACGGCGCCCGGGGCGCCGGTGCCCGGAATAAGGCCGCGGTGATACAGCCCCTGTATCTGCTCGACACGGAATCTTACGTTCATAAAAACCGGGAGGTCCAGATGCTCAAGGAAGTCAGGCTCTCCCATCCCTATCTCACCATTCCCTATGATGTCAGCAAGTCGGCACAACTTCTCTTTCTGGCCGAGATCCTGCGGAAAATCCTCCAGGAGGAGGAAGCCCATCAGGCACTCTTTGATTTCATGGAGAGTGCCCTGCTCTTTCTCGATATGATGGAGCAGGGGAGTTCCCATTTCTATCTTTGGTTTCTGGTGAGGCTCACCGGTTTTCTGGGGATTTTTCCCCAGGAATCGGAAGGTGGCGCGAACCGCTGGTTCGACATGAAGAAAGGAACATTTGTGTTTTCAGAGCCGTTGCATACGGGTTTCATGGACCGGGAGACCACCGCGCTATTGCTGAAGATCATGGAACTGAATATCAACGGACTGGGATCCCTGAAGGTCTCGCGGGAACAGCGTAATCTCTTGTTAGACAAGATTTTGGAGTATCTGCATTATCACTTTGGAAATTTGATGCCCCTGAAGTCGCTTCCTGTTTTAAAAGAGCTTTTCGGAGGTTGAATGAACGGAAATATGATTACATTTGTTGAATGCTAACGACCCGAAACAACAAGGGAAAAAACGGCTAAATATTCTATGCAGACGAAATTACCGGAAACACAGGGAAGCTCATTCTGGAACCTGAGTAGCATGGCTCTGGAGAACAATGCCATAGACATGTCGGTGGGGATTACGGAGTTTGCCATTCCTTCACGGCTTGCAGAGCTGGCAAAATCGGTTATTCAGGATCAGATTCACAATTATGCTCCGGTAGAGGGATGTCTTTCGCTGCGTGAGCAGGTATCGTCGCGTTATTTTACCGAATACGGAAAGCGTTATTCTGCGGAGAGCGAAGTGACGATATGTGCCGGGCCCGTCCAGGCGATATCGACGGCCATCACGGCCGTAGTCAACGAAGGCGATGAAGTGATGATTTTCGAGCCCTCTTATGTTACTTACGGTCCGGCCGTGCGTCTCAACGGGGGAACCACGGTGCATGTGCCTCTCAAGGAGCCGGGGTTCCGTGTCGAATGGGAGGACGTCAGGAAGATGATCACCACGAAGACCCGGCTGATCATTCTCAACACACCGCACAATCCCACCGGCATGGTGCTGAGTAGTGAGGATCTTTTGCAGTTGCAGCGGCTGGTCGCCGGCACGGGGATTTACATCATCAGTGATGAGAGTTATGAGTGCCTCTCATTTGACCAGGACAAGCACCAGAGTGTCGGTCAGTTCGAAGGGCTGGCCAGCCGGAGTTTCATCATTTCGACACCCGGACCGGTGTACCACATCAACGGATGGGGACTGGCCTGGTGTCTGGCGCCGGAAGCCATGGCCGCAGAATTCAGGAAGATTCAGGAGTACCAGCTTTCGCATGTGGCTTTTCCGTTCCAGCAGGCGCTGGCAGAATTTATGGAAAATGATTTCACGCGTGAGGAGATCACCGAGTTTTACCAGGGCAAGAGGAATTATTTCAACCGGTTACTGAAGGGAACCCCCTATATTTTACAGCCCACCCAGGGCAGCTATTTTCAGCTGATCAACTTTTCGAAGGTCTCGTCGGAACCCGATACAGTCTTTGCCCTGAGGCTCCTCCAGGAGGGGGGAGTGGCGGCGGCGCCCCTGTCGGCATTCATGCACAAGCGGAAAACCACCAGTTATCTGCGGTTTTGCTTTGCCAAGAAGAACGAAACCCTCGAAGAGGTAGCCCGGCGGCTGATCGCCTTTGCCGAAAAGGCCAAGAATTCAGCCTGACGGGGTCTGAATCACCATTATTCTGAATCTTCAGCGGAAGAGAAGATGATGGCTTCGTAGACGTAAAGTTCCGCATTTTTCCACCCTTCCCATC
>CAYWUJ010000046.1:0-16900 GCA_964461455.1 uncultured Prolixibacteraceae bacterium
GTTTTCGTAATGGTAGACTTCGCAGGCCGTTCCCGGGGCGTGGTCGGCGGCGGGATAAAAGGCCAGGGCGCCATAACGGGTGTGCGAGTCGGCGGCATAGGTAATCATCACCGAACCGTCGCTGCTGGCACCACGGGTCACGATCAGGTTGGTGCAGGCATGGCTGTCACGCAGGGGAGCCAGAAGCCCCACTCCGGCCAGCATCAGGAATATATTTCTCTTCATGGAAACCGTTTTGCACAAATATAGAAAAATCTGGTTACCAAGTCCCCACCAGGGGCATGATGAGGGGGCCGGGAATATTGAAGGGATGAGATCAAATGAGATTTTTCTTCAGTATATTTGGGGTAAGAGCTTTTAAAAAACATTCAAGCCTAAGAAAACAGCCTATGCTTATACGACGGATCAAAGCCGTTTTTCATCCTGTGGAGTACCATGGCTGGGGCAGGAGCCGCCGTTATTTTGAGGGGTGGTATTTCAAGGTGGTCAATGCCACGGAGGACAGGGCTTTTGCCTTTATTCCCGGTATTGCCATGGATGAAAAGGGCGAACGGCATGCTTTTATCCAGGTACTCGACGGGAAGAAGCTGACGGCGGAATATCATCCTTTTCCTGCCGGGTCATTCTGTCCGGCCCCCGGGAAGTTTGACCTTCAGATCGGGAATAACCGGTTCACGGAGGAGTTTATCAGGCTCGATTTGCCGGGCATCCGCGGAGAATTGCATTTCAGCGGCAAGGTGGAGTGGCCCAGGCGGTGGTATTCCCCCGGCATCATGGGACCCTATACGTTTGTTCCCTTTATGCAATGTTACCATGGGATTGTGAGCATGGACCATGCCCTGGAGGGGACGCTGCAAATCCATGGGGAGGAGATATCCTTTTCCGAAGGAAGGGGCTATGCGGAGAAGGACTGGGGCCATTCCTTTCCCTCGGCCTATTTCTGGATGCAGACCAACCATTTCGGCACCCCCGGAACCTCCTTCAAGGCGTCGGTAGCCCGCATACCCTGGCTGGGCAAGGCGTTTACCGGCTTTATTGCCGGAATTTGGCACGGGGGGCGGTTGTACCGCTTCACCACTTACAATGGGTCGGTGCTGAAGAAATCAGCGGCCGGACTGGAAACGGTGGAGCTGGTCATGGAGAACAGGAACTACTGTCTGGAAGTCGTGGCCCGGCGTGACCATGCCACAGAATTGGCTTCCCCGCTGGCCGGTTTTATGGACGGACGGATCTCGGAGAGCATGACGTCGGTGATTGAGGTCACCCTGACCGATCTGAAGCAGGGCACCATTTTGCTGAAAGACACCGGCCGCAACGGAGCCCTTGAGGTGGCCGGTAAGATCGAAGAGATTATTTTGCCTTTCCGCCCACGACGAGGAAGCGGGTTTCCCAGGGTTTCAGGTTCAGCCGGGTAGTCACGCGACCGGCGCCTGCCTTTTCTCCGGAAACCGGTGTGATCTCACCGGTCATGGCATTCCATTCCTGAATGACGCCTTTCCCGGCCAGGGTTACCTGTAGCTCCCGGCTTTCATCACCTTCATTGAAGATGAAATAGAGGTCGGCATCCTTCCATTTACGGTGGGTAAATTTCACAGATTCACAGGGCGTTTCCAGCATAAAATCCGAAGAAGGGAGTGCATTCAGCACAAAAGGCGTCACCTTTCCCGAAGGTTCGTTCACGGCCCATTCCGGGCGGGTTTCGAAACCGTTCAGGAAAGAGCGGTTTACAGCCATGACGGGGCTCTTTCCCAGGGTGATCACTTTTCCGCCCGATTTTTCAAATTCCTTCAAACGGCTGATCGTCTTTTCCGAAAGGGCGCTGACCGGGGGGATGACCACGGCGGAATAGGCCTGTCCGCTCCGGTTCACCAGTGTGCCGTTCCCGGGTGTCAGCACCGACGTCAGGGCATGCTCGTCGATGATGTCGAAATCGTGCTGGTTGTCGAGAAGCGCCTGCATCGCCTCCAGGGCGCTCATATCCTTCTCGTTGTCGCCCAGCCAGATGCTGGCGGTGGGATACAGTACGGCAGTTGGCGCGGCGGGAGTTCCCTGTGATAGCAGGTAACAGGCCCGGTGGACGTATTTTGCCACCGCCGGGAATCTTTCATCGGCCAGCCATCCCCTCATCCCTGAGGTTCCGTGGGTGGAGGCCATGACGAACATGATTTCCACCATGTTGATGCCCCTCACCAGCTGCTGGTCGAGGATCCATTTGGCCTGGTTCAGGTCAGGCTGGGGATTGTATGCGGCAAAGCTTTCGGTGAACGACCTGGGGTGGCCGTTCAGGTGTGCCGAAGAAGAGGCATATTTCGGGAATACGGGATTGACTTCCCCCGGCCAGATCTGGTGCCATATGGCATCGACCCCCGGGAGCTGCACGGAGCTCATGTTTCTGAAGAAATCCCCTTCGGAGCGGACCAGTCCCACCATGTTTTCCTCGTGGTTCAGGTGGACCAGGTAATCGAGGCTGTTGCCGGCGCACCACTCCGCCTGCACCTTAAAAAAGCTTTCGGCAAAGAGCGACGACCAGACATCCCAGTAGTCCGCCTTTGCCTTTCGTTGTTCCTCCGTCAGGCGGGGGGTAAAGAAGGAAGCCGCATAGGGGCGCACATCATACCCTTTTTGTTTTTCAAATTCTTCAAAGAGACGGGGCGTCCAGGGAATTCCGCGGATGGAATAGTCGGGTTCATCACCCCGGAATCCCAAAACCGTCTTGCCGAATTCTTCGCCCGCCACTTTTTTGTATTCCTCATGGGTGAATTCCAGAAATTTCCGGGTGGCGGCAGGGTCGAGGTAATCCATAAGGGCATGACGCGCATCCTTGCCCCGGGTGGGGTTGTTCACCGAACGGGTGGGGGAGGAGCGGAAGGCATGCTTGACGACAAAAACCAGCCACTCCCCGTCGGGAGCCGTCCACTCCGGTTTTCCGTCAATGCGTTCCAGGATCAGAGTGGTACTGTCGGTTTTGTTAAAAGCGGCGACGCTGACGACCTCCTCTGACAGCGGCAGGGATATTGTTTGTCCGCCGGCCGCGGTGATGACGGTATCGGTCACCAGGGCTTTCATGCACAATTCAGGGGCTTCGCTGATGATTTTGCCCCCTGCAAAGCCGCTCGGGTATTTGCCTTCATCGACCAGGTAGACCCGCATGTCGCGTTCTTTGGCCAGGCGTACAGCCGTTCTGACCCCTTCAAACCATCCCGGGGAAAGATAGGGATGCGGCATGTCATAGCCGGGTTCCAGGGTGACGATCCTTACGTTCTTTGATTTGAATTCATCAAGGTCGCGGGCGATGACCTCTTCGGTCACCTCGCCATCCCATCCCCAGTAAAAGGAGAGGGAATATTCCGCCGGAGGCTCTGCAAACGCTTTCGCCACTTCGGAAGCCCGGGGATTGGAGATGTCAGGGAACGACCCCGCACGGGGTGCATTGCACGACAGGGTGATGGTCACGAGCCCCAAAAGTATCACGGGTGAGGGTACGGAAGGTGCCGGCCTCCCGCTCTTCCTTCCGGAAAGGAAGAAGTTTATAAGGCTGTAGCGGTGAGGGGGGGTGGTGTTCATTTTTCGGAAAAAACGATGTTTCATTGTGGGATAATTTTGGGTATGCTGGTTATTTTCCGGTGATAATTTTCCGGATGATGGCTTCCGTATTCACCACCGTGGAATCCGAAACGGCACCAAAACGGGTGATGTCGTATATTTTCCGGGTTTTTCCCTCTCCTGAGAGAGAATGGAGCATCAATAAGACCAACACCATTGATTGAAGAAGCTTTCTTATAAGCTTCTTAGTTTCGTTCATGGTTGATACATTTTCGCTGTGCCAAGTTAACAATAAACACGGAAATATTGTTGAACTTCCTGCTAATCAGCGGCAATTTAACTATATAAATAGAAAAAATTCCCCTGCATTTGGCCGCAACGGAGCCCTTGAGGTGGCTGGGAATACCGAGGAGATTATAACACCAGCCTGACATAATAGACGGCGCCGGCGCTGTTTCCGGGCAAAGCCTGGAATTTCACCCTGATGTGGGTTTTGTCTTTCACCATGGCATCGGGAATGTCGTATTTCACCTCCTGAAACCTGCTTTGGTTCCACCTGCCGGTGTTGTCCTCGGTAAGGAGTTTTTCATCGTCTATGAAAATGTCGAATTTCCGGTTTCCCCATTCGGCGCCCCAGTACCGGACCATCAGGCTCAGGCCTGTTTCCGAATTCGTGGCCATGTTGTAGCTGAAATAGCCTCCATTGCGGGCGTCGCGCCAGAATTCATCAAGAAAATTGCCGCTGTTGGACCTCTCTGTTTTCATCTGGTGGTCGGCTTCGGGTTGCTGTTCCCCGGGGGCCACAAAATCAACGGTTCTTTTCTGAAGTTCCATCTTTTCCTTTTCCACAATTTCGAGTGAGTCGAGGTAGGAAACATACTGTGACGGGGTCAGCCACATCCAGTAGATCATGTACCGGGAGTCGTGGATTCGGGAAAAAGGCTGAAACTCGGGGTTGGTACCATTTGTCATCTTCAGTTCCGGGGCGGTAAACGTGAAGGGTTTATCTTTTACGGGGATGAGTTTTCCGGCAATCTCACCGGGGCTGTTGGCCGTAATAATCGGGGCTTTGTTGACCGGAAGGCGTTCGCCGCCCGCGATGTGCGCCCAGCGTCCGTCATCGGCCACCAGGCCTTTCAAATCTTCGGAACCGGTTTTGGCACCCAGCAGGATGGGGCCGTGCATAAGGGCTATGTAATTGGGGACATTGGGCATGGGCTCCACCGAGGTGTGCATGGGCAGAACGACCTCTACCCGATCCCCTTTTCTCCAGGTTCTTTCAATGCCCACATAAGAGGAGGGGTGAGCATGATGATTATAAGGTTCTCCGTTGACCAGGATCTTCAGTCCGCCTTCTTTCACCCAACCCGGATAGCGGAGCATCAGGGTAAATTTCGATTTTCCCCGGGTCACCTTCAGGGTGGTGGTTTCTTCATCGGGAAACCGGGTTTCCTGCACTATTTTCACCCCTTTTTCGCGCCAGCGGAGTTCCGAGGCTACGAACAGGTTCAGAAAGAGGGAATCATGCTGATGGGTGTATATCAACTGGTTGTATTTGCCATGGTTTTCCATTCCGCTGCCCACGCAGCACCACATGGCCTCGTTGGGTGCCGAGTAAACCCGGTAATGGCGGGGCCGTGCCGGGGTAAAATAGACATATCCGCCGTGTTCGGGGTGCTGGGTGGAGAGGATGTGGTTGTACATCGTGCGTTCGTAGAAGTCGGCATATCGTGCCTGTGGACTGACCCGGAAGAGATCTTCGGTCAGTTTCAGCATGTTGTAGGAGTTGCAGGTTTCGGGGCCTTCCACGTCGTCGATGAAATCGGTACACGAGGCCACACTGGGGAAGAACTCCCTGCGGCTGTTCCCGCCGAAGGCCAGGGATCGGCTTCCGGTCACGGTTTCCCAGAAGAAGCTGCCCGCCCTGACATAGTGCTCATCGCCTGTAAGTTCCGCAATGCGCTGAAAACCGACGGCCTTGGGCACCTGGGTGTTGGCGTGTTTGTTGTCGAGGTTATCGTTCCCGGCAGCCATGGCATCGAGCAGCATGTGGTGCGAGAAGCGTTTTGCGGCCGTCAGGTATTTTTCCTCGCCGGTCATCTGGTAGGCATCGGCGAATATTTCGTTCATGCCGCCATGTTCGGTATCGAGCATCGACTCCATCTGCCGGTCGGTCAGTGCGGAAGTGATGTTGATGCCCCAGTCGCAGAATTTCAGAAAGATCTCCCTGGCATCCTTGTTTCCGGTATAAAGCCAGGCATCGCGCAAGCCGGCATACATTTTATGCACATTATACCAGGGGACCCATGCTGCGCGGTAGGCTGTAAAATCTCCTTTCTGCAGGGTACTCCATATCTGTTTGCTGTTGGGCGCACCTCCCGCGTATCCCTTTCCCCAGTCAGGGTTATTTTTGTCGTTGGCCTCCTGGCAGGCTTTCAGTTCCGCGATCATGGTGAGCATGCGTTTTTTGCATTCCCGATGGCCGGTGGAAGCGTAATGCATGGCCAGGGCCGTGAGGTAATGGCCGCCGATATGTCCGTCGAGTCCCTCCCAGTTGGGGTACAATTTCGCCTTTTCAGGGAGCCCGGCCTCCTTCCGGAAGGGGGCGATCAACCGGTCAGTATCATATTCCAGCAGAACGCGGATATTGAGGTCCCGGGCATGTTTAAAAGTTCCCTCAAGCAATGTCACATCGCTTGAGGGAAATGTATTATCGTAAAGTTTTTCCTGCGCCATGCCGGTGAAATGGATCAGGAGGCAAACAGCCGCTGCGGCGGTTATTTTTATGGTGCGGGAAGTGCAATAGGCCATAGGCTTTGTCGGCTATTTAAAAATCCGTTGGGCGAATTCATTGAGGCTGCGTCTCCAGGTCTGCCATTCGTGGGCGGTCAGGGGAGAAACATAGTAATGGGTATTCATGCCGGCATTTTTGAGGGCTTCGGTATTGGCTTCCGGGTCTCCGCCGAAACCGGCCCTGCGGTTTTCGAGTTCGCGGCTTCCGAAGCTGACGAAGAGGAACTTTACTTTTTCCTTGAATTCCGGGGCATTGGTGACATCTTCGAGGCTATAGCTACCGCCGCTGAACATGCCGACGTGGGAGAAGACCTCGGGATGGGCCAGGGTGATGGCGCGGGTTTGCATGCCTCCCATGGATAGTCCGGCCATGGCGCGGTGAGGCTGATCGGCCAGGGTGCGGAAGTTGGCATCGATCATGGGGATGATATCTTCCAGCAGGGTTTTGCTGAATCCGTCGGCCCAGCCTGCGGGTGGCCATGGTCCGGCCGGACGTTCGCCCTGTTGGGCGGGACGGGCCTGTGGGGCCGGCCCGGTTGGCCGGGGCATGGCCCAGCTGCCGTTGTCCATGACGATGATGAAGGGCGTGGCTTTTCCTGCGGCGATCAGGTTGTCCATGATCAGGTTGGCGCGTCCCTGGCTTGACCAGCCGGTCTCATCTTCTCCTCCCCCGTGCTGAAGATACAACACCGGATAGCGGGTGGTCAGATCCCGGTCATATCCGGGAGGGGTATAAACAAAACAACGCCTCATCGCATCGTTGCTCTTTGAGAAATAGGGGATTTCGCGGACCTGGCCATGGGGAACATTCTTCATGGCATAGAAATCCTGGTCTTTGGCCGGAATTTCGATTCCGCTGCCCCAGCGACTGGCCCCGTAGAAGTAGAGACTTCCCGGATCGGGCACTGCCGCGCCGTCAATCCAGAGCTGGTAGTAATGGAACCCTTCGTCCTGGGGGGCTGATTCACCGGTCCATACTCCCTGGTCATCTTTCACCATGTCGTATTTCACGGCACTGATATCGAGTTGTACCTTGTGTGCTTCGGGTGCTGAAATCTGTGCACGTACCCTTCCTTCGGAATTGACCTGGGGAAAGAGCTTGCCGGGCTGATTGATCACGGAGGGTTTGAAATCTTCGATGACCGCCGGCGGGGTGGACTGCGCCATCCCTGTCCAAACCGTGATGGCCAGCAGCAGAATCATGATTGCGTAATTTCTCATAGGTTAAATGATTTTAAGTTTTTAAAGATAATGTTTTGTGGGATACAAGGTTTACAAAGAACTTGAACGAATACTGAAAATTAGCCATATCAACATGAGTGTTGACAAGGTCCTGGACATTGCAAAAACGATTACGACTTTAAAAATAAACCTGCTCATAAGCGGTCATACAATGACCCAAACAATGCTTATGACCCCAAGGCATAAATCTATAGCCCAATTGTTCGATGAAAATTTTTAGAAAAATTTTTAAGGTGTCCCATTGTCGAAGTCAGGAAAAAGGGTGTCAGAATAAATTTTATCCGGACACCCTTATGAAAATTGTATGTTAACTTATCTTATACTAGTGGTCCCAACCTGGATTCTGTTTCAGAGCAGTATTGAGATCCATTACTTGTTTTGGGAAAGGAAGCAATTCATGTTTGCCTTTCTTAAAACCAATATTGTCACCATAGGTGTCTTTATAGTAGGTAGCATCTGACTCATCAATGAGAGCTTCGTGTACTGTACCTTTGCCTTCTTTCAACTTATCGCGAAGGTGAGCAACATAGGAACCTTGTTTTTCAAGAGTTTCTGTCTTGCCCCAACGGATCAAGTCAACAGACCGGCAACCTTCAAGCCACAGCTCAAATTGTTTTTCTTTCTGAACTTCAGCAAGCGTGAGCGTAGCAGAAACATGAGCTGATCCTGCACGATTCTGAACATCCTGGAGTGACTTTAAACCAAGACCTCCCTCATCAGTAGATTGAGCACATGCATCAGCATAGAGAAGAAGAACTTCTGCATAACGCATGAGAATCAAGTTCCTATCCCAGGAATTGTCAATTTTATTGAGGTCACCCTGATCTTTGTGAACAACAAACTTCCAGCTGAAGTATCCTTCGTTTCCATAGATAAAGCCAGCAGCACCACCAACACCACGCTTAGGATCTGTTTCCTTGAAAGCAGTTTTACCAGGTACAAAAGTGGTACCGTCGGAAGCCCACTGATGATCGTAAAGGATTTCATCATATGTTTTAATCCAGGCTTTACGACGAGCCGATTCCATACCGTCGTTAGCGATAAGGTCTCTGGCAAATTTACCGGTTGGATTGAGCCATCCCCAACCATTGCTGTTAATTTGCGCATCGGAAATGGTACCGTTAAAGTTCTCGAAACGCCAGTTAAAAGTCATGTGGTCGTTCCAACCAACACGGTATTTATGGGCGGGGTTACTAACAACAGCAGGATCAGGATGGATGTTGAATTCAAACACCGATTCACTTGTTGCTTTTCCATTAGCATGACCAATTTTGACCATGTCGGCAGATGGAACCAAAGCGTAATTGCCGGAAGAAATTACTGCCTTAAGCGCGGTCTTAGCACCGGTGAAGTCCTTTTTCCACAAAAGCGCTTTACCTTTAACTGCATAAGCAAAACCTTTGGTAATCTTCACAGCCCCAGCCTTGTCGGATGGTCCTTGACGTTCTGTCAGATCAGGAAGTGCAAGATCGATTTCTTTAGCAACCCAGTCCATAACTGCTTCCTGAGATGCAGCGTTTGCGGGACGCGATGCAGCTGTGAGAACTTCTTCTACTATAGGAGGAGTACCCCAGTAAATACCGAGCATCATGTGGTCGTATGCTCTCATAACGCGAGCCTCGGCAATACAGCGTTTCATGACCGGGGTAACTGCTGATCCGAGTTTTTCTTCTGTGAAGTTTGTGATCACTAAGTTACACTTGTGAATAGAGCGATAGAAAGCTGTATATGCCGCCAGCGGAAGTGCGTTGTCGTTTGTATAACGGAATTGTTGGTATTCTCTTTGGGTTACACAGTCACCAACACCAGAACCCGCCAGGTACATATCGTCTGCCTGAAAGTTAGTGAGTCCAAAGAGTGGTCCGAAGTTATACTCAGCGTCCGACTTGGCAAAGTTCCTGTGCGAGTCGAAATAGACACCTACCAATGCAGCTTCTGCATCAGCATCTGTCTTGTAGAAAGCATCTGCTGGCAGGACACCCTTTTGTTCGATATCAAGTTGGTCTTGGTCACATCCTGTAAATGCCAAGACACTAATACATAATAATAATATATATTTTTTCATAGATTCAATTTTTAGAATGAAAGGTTAACACCAAAGAGACTTTGTTTTGCTGTCGGGTATGTACCCATATCAATACCAAGTGAGCTGGAATTATTAGCCGAAGCAGCTTCAGGATCAAGACCGATGTACTTGGTGAATGTGAAGAAGTTTTCAAGAGATGCAAATACTCGGAGATTGCTGATATGAAGCTTATTTGTAATTGCGCCAGGAAGCGTGTATCCTAACTGAATCTGTTTAATCTTGAAATAAGAACCATCGAATATAGTGAGGTCGGAGCTGTATGCATCTCTATTCCAATTAGCAACAGTAGGGAACTTAGTTCCAGCGTTTTCGTAGTACCATGCATAGTTATTACAATATGGACGGTCTGTGCGGTAACCCTGAGGAAGAATTTCGTTGCCACCAACTCCTGTTCCGAACAATAAGAAATCAAATGCTTTGTATCCAAGATTGATCGTAAAACCGTACGTATAGGTTGGAAGTCCCTGTCCGATATTTGTCATATCATTTGAATCCCAAACGCTATCACCGTTTACGTCCTGGTATATTGCACTTCCATCTGCAGCCAACTCTTTGAACTTATATCCGCGGAAATACCAGAGAGGCTCGCCTTCTGAACACCGTGTGGTGATACCGCTACCCTGAAGCCCGACACCGGTAATATAATCAGTTATTGGATCGAGGTAAGTGAGCTCATTCTTAAGGGTTGCAAAGTTTCCGTTAACTGAGTAAGTTAAATCACCAATTTTATCTTTCCATCCAAGTTCGATTTCAAGACCGTTGTTTTTAACATCACCTGCATTGATTGTGGTAGAACCAACACCTGTCTCAATCACTGGTATAACACTTACGAGAAGACCTTTAGTTTGTTTGTTGTACCAGTCGAGAGTTAAAGAAAGTCTTCCTTTGAGGAAGCGAGCGTCAAGACCAACGTCAACCTGTTCAGACTTTTCCCAAACTAAATCCGGATTAGGTATACTACTGCCCGGTACTGAACCGTAAGAAAGTGTAGAAGCGTATGGAGTGTACTGATACCAGTCGCTGTTAGCATTGATAACACCCCGATAAGGGTAACCGCTAAGAACGCTGATGTTGCCGTTGCGTCCCCAAGATCCACGAAGTTTCATGAATGTAAGAACGTTTTCGCTGATATTATCTTTTATGAAAGACTCATTACTAAGCGTCCATCCTGCTGATACTGAAGGGAAATATCCCCAACGAGCATCTTTTGAAAGTTTTGAAGCGTCGAATGCGTCAGCGCGGAAGTTTGCCTGAATGCTATAGCGTTTGTCGTAGCTATACGTCAAACGACCAAAGTATGAAAGGTTCTTTGAATCGTTTGGAAGATTGTTTGCAGTCACCTTAGCATCTGCTTTCAGATAATCAATATATTGGTAGTTTGGTGCGTAACCTTTAAGAATGTTTGCACCCTCACTAACTACAGAAACATTGTCTGAGTGATTCGCTTCCCAGGACATACCTGCCATTGCACCAATTTCGTGTTTGGTTGCGATTGTCGTGTTGTAGTTAACGAAGTTTTCAAACTGGTAGTAGTAAGAAGTGTTTGCATTTGCACTTATACGGTAAGTTGTTCTTCGAACAAATTCGTTAGCTTCATACGGCCACTCATATTGGTGTGCATTGCTCTGAGCAATACGATAACCAAAACGAGAAGTGTAAACTAATCCCTTTATTGGGTTAAAATTCAAATAAGAAAGTCCGCGCACATTGATACCTTTATTTAATGCATCAATGGCATCTCTCCTGATTAATGGGTTAGCAGACTGTGTTTCACCACTAATTGGAGATAACCTGTAGTATTTGCCATCTTCGTTCTTAATAACTGCGACTCCTTTTGCGATAGCATCTCTCTGTCTTTGTGTTAATTGAGCTTCGGTTTCAGCTATAGGACCAAAAAGAGGATCGGAAGTAATTGCACCCAAGAGCGCTGAACCGTTGTCACTCTGTTGAGAAACAGACTTTGTATCCCATTTTTCAATAGAGTTATTGGAACCAACGGTAAGCCAAGGTTTAATTTTGTAATCACCGTTTATCTGAACAGATAATCTCTTGTAAAGATCCTTGTCACCAGCGAAGATACCGTCGTTTTTAACATGGTTCACAGCTGCGAAGTAAGAGCCTTTATCGTTACTACCCTGGAAACCGATCGTGTGACGAGAGTTCCAGGTAGGTTCAAATACTTCATCAGCCCAATCGATGTCAGTACCAGCAACATAACCAGAGTTTTTTAATCTTTCATCTGTGAGGAATCCTTGTTCCTTACCATAAGCTATATACTGCTCAGCGTTCAAAACATCTAAATTGCGAGAAAGGCTGCTGAGCTGCAACTGCGCATTGTAGAACACATTTCCGAATTTTGATTTAGAACCGCTCTTAGTAGTGATGAATATAACACCATTACCTGCCTGAGCACCATAGATAGCAGCAGAAGCAGCATCTTTCAAAATTTCCATTGATTCGATCATTTCAGGATCGAGGTATTGGATGTTGTCCACTTTCAAACCGTCGACAATCATCAATGGGCCGTTGTACTGAGAGTTTGAAGACATACCACGGATGCGGATGTCAGCACCCTTACCTGGAGCACCAGAGTTTGATAAAACTTGAACACCGGCTGCCTTTCCCTGAAGAGCAACCGCAGCATCTGATGTGGAGCGGTTTTTCAAGTCAGCTTCACCAACTTTAACCACAGAACCAGTAACATCGCTCTTCTGTTGAGTACCGTACCCTATCACTACAACTTCACTCAGGTCGGAAACTACTGTGTTCAATACCACGTTAATGTTCCGGCGTCCGGCAATTTCAATGACCTGCGTTTCCATTCCCACAAATGAAAATGTCAAGGAATTGTTCGCACCGTCGACATTGATCGCAAAGAGACCATTTGCGTCGGTTATCGTCCCCTGAGTAGTCCCCGTCACGATCACGGTTACTCCGGGCATGGGAGAACCATTCTCATCCTTTACTGTACCATTTACGGTTAGTAATTGCGCATAGCTTAAGAACGAGAAAAACAAAATGGGAAGCGCCAATAGCGCCACCCTCATAAATCGATTTTGTTTCATAAAGTATAAGGTTTAAGTCTTAGTGATACAAATATATCCCCGACTTAAGTTTAGATCATTTCGATTTCAGGTATTTCAACTCTGATTTTAGATAAAAAAGCCTTCTATCCCGGTTTTCGGGATTCATCAGGTATTTAGGAATGGTTTATCGCTCTCCGGGGGGATCACCCGAACAGGTCGGTGGTTGATTTTCCGAAGAAGTTTTTAAAGGCGGTGCAGAAATAGCTCACACTGCTGAAACCGCACAATTCGCTGACCTCGGTCACAGTGTATTGATGTGTTTTTAACAGTTCGAAGGCATGACGGAGCCTGATGGTTTTTATTAATTCGGTGGGGGACTGGCCGGTGAGTGATTTGGTTTTTTTATATAAAAGGGAGGCACTCACGTTCATGGCAGAGGCAAACTCATCTCTGTCGAAACCGGAATTGGCTATGTTGACGCGGGCCACTTCTATCAGTCTTTTAACGAATTTGTCGTTGATTTCGTTGGTATACAGCTGTTCCGTGGTGTCGTTGTTGAGCAGTCTAAAAGCTTTGTCGCGCACAGCTTCGCGATTGCGGATGATGGTCCGGAATTTCTGCAACAGCAGGCTGAAGTCGAAGGGTTTGGTGAGGTAGTCATCGGCTCCCAGGCCCAGGCCCTGTAACTGTTTGGCCTTATCGGTCAGGGCGGTGAGCAGAATCACGGGAATATGTGCAGTTTCACTGGTGGATTTGACCTGTTGGCATAATTCAAAGCCATTTTTGTGGGGCATTATCACATCGGAAACGATGAGATCGGGGGCCTGGGACAAAATCAGCTGCCATGCCTGTTCTCCGTCTTCGGCGACGCAGGTGGTAAACTCCTCTCCGATTTTATCGGCCATATAATTGCGCAGTTCTTCGTTGTCTTCCACAATCAGAATAGTGAGCTTTTTCTTGCCGATGTTATCGTGCAGGGTTTCCGCAGCCGGGGAAAGGTCATTTGTGCCATCAACAAGGGGGTTGTTTTCACCGGAAGCAGGGATCTGTTCTTTGACGGCCACTACCCTGTGCGGAATCACCACTTTAAAAAGGGAACCTGCATTTTCCTGGCTTTCCACCGAAATGGCGCCCCCATGAATGGAAACGTAGTTTTTCACCATCAGAAGCCCGATTCCCGAACCCACGATTTTTGAGTTTATCGCATTTTCGCCGCGGTAAAACTCTCTGAAAAGCTTGCGCTGGGCCTTCTTGCTGATGCCGATTCCGTGGTCTTTAACGGTCAGGATCCATCTGTTTTTCTCTCCCCTGAATTCGATGAAAACCTCTCCATCGTTGTGTGAATATTTGACGGCATTCGAAATCAGGTTATCGATGATCTTTTCCATTTTGGGTTCATCAATGGCCGTGACATAGCTTTCCGGAAGGGCAGCAAAGTGGATCTTCACACCCTTGGTTTCGGCCAGCGATTCGACCATCAGTTTTCGTGCCAATACCAGTTTGACCACGTCTGTCATGGTCAGGGAAAAGATCTCCCTGCCGACATCCACTTTCTGGAAATCCATCAGTTGGGTGATGACCGAAGAGAGTTGCCGGGCCTGGTGAACGGCGATTTGCAGGTGCTGTCTTCCCTTTTCCGACAGAAGTTTCTCCAGCGCCAGTTCTTCGACGGGAGCCTTTATCAGGGTGAGCGCGGTCCTGATTTCGTGGGCGGTATGGGTAAAAAAGCGGACCTTTTCTTCGGTGTGTTTTTGTTTCAGGCTGTGTATGAAGTATAGCATCAGCATCGTCGCGATGGCTAACGTTGTGAGGATAGCCAGAAAAACAAACCAGGATCTCTTCCAGAAGGGTGGGATCACGTGAATGTGGATGGAGCGCTGGTTCAGAACCCGGGACAGGGAACTGTCGTAAAGTTTTACCTGAAGGGTGAATTTCCCGCTGGGGATATTGGTATAGGTAATGATCCGGTTTCCCGAAGGTGTGGACCAGTCCTCGTCAAAACCCTCCAGTTTCCATGAAAACCGGGCCCCTGCGGAAACCAGAAGAGGGATCAGTTCAACGCTGAAGGAATTCTGGAAATATTTCAGGTCAATGCTTTCGAGCTGGTCAACGGGTCTGCGGAGGTTATAGACCGAGGAATCGCGAATGGAGCGCCCTGTGACGGTAAAATCCTGAAAGAAGATTTTTCCCCGGGCGATGTTTTCGTTCAGCGAGTCGGGGGTGAAGAAAACGACGCCCCGGCTTGATCCCCATGCCAGTTTTCCGTTTTTCAGGGCTGTCACCGCGCCTTTGTTGTAGGATATGGAAGATTGCGGAGATATCGACGAGAAGGTTTGGGCCGTTTTTTCGTCGGGGTCGAACCGGCATAATCCGGTTTCAGTGCCCAACCACAGGTATTTTCCCGCCATGATGAAACAGTTGATGAAGTTGGAGGGCAGGCCCGATTTCATGGTGTATTTGTTGGTATTTCCTGTTTTGGGGTCATACTCTACCAGTCCTTCCCCGCTGGTGCATAACCATATTTTATCACCCTGGGTCAGGAGGTCTTGCACCACCATACCCGTCAGCAGTTTTTTAATGCTCCCGTCCTGTTTATTCAGGAGGGAAAGGCCATTGCTGTGGCCCACCACAATCTGGTTCGGAGAGAGCTGTGCGAAGGAGCTGACGGGTTCATCGGGGTAGGTGGTGAAGGAGTTTTCATCGATATTGTAGCAGGCATAATGGCCATTGATGCCCCCAATCCACAGGTTGTGTTCGTCGTCCTCGAAAATATCGAAGATAAAATTGCTGATCGCGGGTGATGCCGGCAACCCTTTCCCATAACGGGCGAGTTCCCTCCCCGTTTTTCTGTCCAGGACGTAAACCCCCGAAGAATAGCTTCCGGCCCAGATTCTTCCCCGGTGGTCCTCACAAAGGGCGAGGAAAACCTGTGCCTGTTTCATATTGTTATTGAAAAGGGCCTTCCACTGGTCTTTCTCAGGATCCCAGATCCCAATGCCATTGTTGGTGGCGAACCAGATTTTCCCGTCGCTGTCTTCCAGGATGCCATTGACATCGTTATTTACCAGCGAGTTGACATTATTGGAGTGATGGATGATTTGCGTGACCACGGGTGAGGAAACATCGTAAAACGACACACCACCGGTAATGGTCCCTACCCACACCCGTTTTCCGGGCTCATAAAAAATGGCGTAGACGCCGTTTCCGGGTAACGACGCCGGGTCGTCGGCGCTTTCCTTATAGATATGCAAGACCTGGTCACCCCATTTGTCCAGCTCCCAGATCCCCTGACCGTCAATGCCCACGAGGAGGGTGGAATCGGAATTTTCCTCGATGGCCAGGATGGGCTGTTTCGGAATGACCGATGTCAGAACCTGTGAAAACCGGTGATTGGTAAAATTGTAAAGCATCAATCCGTTCGACAGCGTTCCCATCCACAGGATATTCCGCTTTCTGTCGAAGAAAAGGCTGGAAACGGAAAACGGGCTCTCCTCGTCGATCTGGTATACTGTTTTACCCAGAAGCGTCAGGATATCGATTTGCCTGATTCCTTCACCGCTGGCTATCAGCAGGTGTTGGGGATCATACCACATCAGGGAGCTTCTCACGCCTGACCCCGTCTCTATTTTCTCAAGCGTTCCTGCATGGTACCTGTACAAACCGGTATTCAGGGCAATCCAGTAATCGTTGTGTACATCGACCAGAAGGGAGTAAACGTCAAATTCTTCATTGCCGAGAAGCTTGTTTAAACTGAAAAGCAGGTCGAAACGGTCGTTCACCGGATTATATCCAAACACCTGGCCGTTATTCGTGTAGGCCGTCAGTCTGGAATTTCCGTAGGTCAGCCATATCATGAGCACCCCTTCCGTTTCCTCCGGAAGCTGATAAATGCGGTAATCATCTTCCGTGAGCCTCATGATCCCGGTTTTTGATGAGGCCCAGATGAACCCGTTTCCGTCCTGGCAGATGGAGTTGGTCACCCTGACGGAAATGCCGTACAAGTTGTTCACACTGTTAAACTTAACGGCACTTGTGGGCACTGAAAGGAGCATGATGACACACCACAACAACAACCGGGAAATGAAAAGGGATGTGGATACCGGTGAGCGCCAGCCCCCCTGGTTCTGCCACGGGACAGGGGAACCAGGCCATGAGGAACTTTCCAAAGAAACCGGATTCACCACCTGCGACGGGAGCCGGTTTATCTCCA
>CAYWUJ010000047.1:0-15063 GCA_964461455.1 uncultured Prolixibacteraceae bacterium
TAAAATGATCGCTCCCGGAACCCTGGAAGTCACCCTTCCTTCCAAATCGGTGGTGACCCTGGAGCTCGAATAGAGGAAGAGAGGGCCTCACCAGCGGTGAGGCCCTCTCTTTATTGTGCAGGGCAGGGAGGCTGTCCCTGTGTTATTTCCGTGAGGGGGAACAGAGCAGGACCCGTAGCATGATCAGCGGATACTCTGCAGTTTGGTTTTCACCTCTTCCACCTTGTTCTTCTGTTTGGTGATTTCATCTTCCTTGTTACGCTGTTCGCGTTCGTTCTTGCTGATTCTCCGCTCGAACTTCGACTGGCTGTTGCGCGCCTTCCTGAGTTCTTTTTCCGTACTTTTTATCTGTTTATCAATCTCTTCCTGCGGGGTGCGCCTATCATCACCGCTATCACCCAGATAAATGGTCTCCCCGTTCTCCTTCATTTTTTCCTGCTGCTCTACCTCATTACTGAGGTTTCCCTGGTCCTTACGGGCTTCATCCACCTTCCTGGTAAAGCTTTTGTTTTTTCGTTGCATCTTGGTCAGGTCATATTCGAGGCCGCGCAGTTTGGCTTCTTCCACCTTCAGTTCTTTTTCCACGGTTTCTTTCAGGAGTTGTACGGCGTATTCCCTGATGTAGCGCACCGCTGCATCGGTGGTGGTTGCCGCGGAGCCCTCCGATCCCAGGAAGCCCCCTTCACTCTGGAGGAAGATCCTCACGTAGATATTTCCGGGAAAGGTGGAGACCTGGGTGTATACATTCAGGGGAAGGTTGGTGATATCGCTGATCACGAGGTCCCTGACGATCCACTCGTCTTTTACTTTCTCCATCTTGGGCGACTTCTGGAAAAGCGCCCGGGGGATGATGGTTTTTTTCCAGAGATCGATGGCATCGTTCGTGGTGGCCTGGGGCACCACTACTTCGAAGGCCGCGACCACACCCTGGCTGCTGGGGCGTGCCTCCACTTTAACCTCGAGGGGTTCCTGGGCCGACAGCCCCAGAAATCCCATCATGGCGAAAAGAAAAATCAACTTCTTCATGAGTTTGAAATATTTATTCGTTATGGCTAATTCCGTGATAGAGATGTAGCATATACTATGCCCGTTACTTCAGTTCAAAGATGGAGATCGAAGTGGGGGGGAGTTTCAGGGAGGAGAGGGAGGTGATTTGTTTTCCGGAGATCACTTCGCGGGCGCTGCTGCATCCGTTGAGCATTTCCGCAAGCCTGGCGGTAGCCAGTTCCGTCTCCTGTGTGTTTTTATTGAGCACCACCATGACTTTTTCCCGGTCGTTGTACCTGAAGAAGACGTAGCAGCCGTCATAGGGCAGGAAATGTCTCAATTCTCCTGTATGGATGACCTCTTTTCCCTTTCTCCAGTTGAGCAGTTTTTGTGAGAACTGCTGGATCTCCTTTTCTTCGGTGGAGAGGCCTTCACCGGTGAAGGCGTTGACAGCGTCGCCGGCCCATCCTCCGGGGAAGGGTTTCCGGAATTCGCTGTCGTGGGTGCCGGTATGGTTCATGGCGATTTCGGTTCCGTAGTAGATCTGGGGAATTCCCCGGGTGGTCAGGAAATAGCCGATGCCCATTTTGAGCAGGTCATCATTGCGGTTGACCTGGACGTAGAACCGGGTCATGTCGTGATTGTCGGGGAAGACCACCAGGTTTTCGGGGTCGGGGTACTGGAAGTCGTTGGCCAGGCATTCGTAGATTTTCATCAGTTCCCCGGTGCCCGGGTCGCGGAGGGCGGTGCTGACGGCGTTCTGCAGGGGAAAGTCCATCAGGCTGCGGAGGTCGCCGCTGTACCCGTCGAGGTTTTCTTTTCCCCTTTGCCAGTAGGCCAGGATGGCCTGGTTCATGTGCCACTCTTCCCCGACGATGTTGAAATCGGGGTACTCTTCTCTGATCCTGCGGTTCCATTGGGCCATGATTTCCTTGTCGGGATAGGGATAGGTGTCCATGCGGATGCCTGCCAGGTGGGCATATTCAATCCACCATATGCTGTTTTGGATCAGATAGGTGGCCATGAAGGGGTTACGTTGGTTCAGGTCGGGCATGGTGGGCACGAACCAGCCGTCGACGAACTGGTTTTTGTCGTATGAGGCTGCGTAAGGGTCCTGGTTGAGGGTTTTCACATGGTTGGTGATCTGGTAGTCGGGGTACTGGTTGATCCAGTCGGCCATGGGCATATCCTTCATCCACCAGTGTTCCAGTCCGCAATGGTTGAAGATCATATCCATGATCAGTTTGATTCCCTTTTCGCGGGCCACGTGGGCGAAATCACGGTATTCCTCGTTGGTTCCGTACCTGGGGTCCACCTTGTAGAAGTCGGTGGTGGCGTAGCCGTGGTAGGAGGTTTCGGGCATGTCGTTTTCCAGGAGGGGGTTCAGCCAGATGGCTGTGAATCCCATGCCTGAGATATAGTCAAGGTGGTCGCGCAGACCCTTGATGTCGCCGCCCTGACGGCCCCTGAGATCGGTGCGGTTGGGTTTGTCCATCATTCCTTCCTTGGCATCATTACCCGGGTCGCCGTTGGCAAACCGGTCGGGCATCACCAGGTACATGGCGTCGCTGCTGTTAAACCCCCGGCGCATGGCCGACCCGGGTTCCCGCTGCTTCAGCTCGTAAGCAAACAGGGCTACGGTTTTGCCCTCCCTTTGAAACTGAATGTCGAACTTCCCGGGGGAAGCTCCCGTCAAATCGAGGTCGATGAAGAGATAGTTGGGGTTTTCCACGGCGGTCACCCCGATGACACGGACTCCCTGATGGGAAAGGACGACCCGTGTGGTGCCGATATTTTCACCATGGACCATCAGCTGAAGACGGGGATTTTGCATTCCCGTCCACCAGAAGGTGGGTTCCACACGGGGCTTCAGCACGGGGGCGGCTTTCCGGGGCTTGCCCATGGCCGAAAAGCCCAGGACGACCAGGAGCAGAAGAAGAATGGAGAGATATTTTTTCATTTTGTTAAGATTTATAATTTTTCAGGTAAATCATGAAAAACAAGCAATTTCCGGAGTGGCCGATTGATCAGGCTGGTTTGACATCATCCTTGTCCTGGACGAACATGACCATCAGGGCGGCGATGAAAAGGGAAATGCCGCCGAGCATAAGGGCATAGATGGCTTCACCGCCGAAGAGGTCACGGGTGACGAATCCCAGGATGCTGGCGGCCAGGATCTGGGGAATGACGATGAAGAAGTTGAAGATCCCCATGTAGGTGCCCATTTTATGGGAGGGGAGGGAGCCGGTGAGGATGGCGTAGGGCATGGAGAGGATGGAGGCCCAGGCGAGGCCCACTCCCACCATGGAGAGCAGCAACAGGTTGGGATCCTTGATGAAATAGATCGACAGGAGTCCCACTCCCCCGGCCACCAGGGAGATCATATGGGTGCATTTCCGGGAGGTTTTACGGGCGATCACCGGGAGCAGGAAAGCCATGATGGCGGCAAATCCGCTGTAGAGGGCGAAGCAAACGCCCACCCAGTCGGCACCCTTGTTAAAGAGTTCCGAGGTGGGGTCCGAGGTGCCGTAAATATGCTTGGTGACGGCGGCGGTGGTGTAAATCCACATGGCAAAGAGGGCGAACCAGGTGAAGAACTGGACCACGGCCAGTTGCTTCATGGTTTTGGGCATCTTGAACATGTCGTGCATGACCACGGCTACTCCGTTGGTCGTGCGGCCGTTTTTGATCAGAAGTCCCGATATCAGCGTCAGAATTCCGAAAATGGTGATGCCAAAGGAAAAGATGTACATCTCACTCTGGATGTGGTAATCATTGATCACTCCGGGGTTTTTCTGCAGGTAGTAGATCAGCAGGGAGAAAAGCACTCCTATGGTTATCCAGATGAAACTGCGCCGGAGGAAAGTCTTGCCTGTGGCGGCAGGGTCAGGGATGTCATCGCCGTGGGTTGCGACGGCTGCATGGCCTTCGGCGAGGGCATGCTGGCGCAGCTCTTCGGGGGAATATTCCCTGGTGCGGATGACGGTCCAGATGACGGCCGAGAAAAAGGCGACAGCTCCCAGGTAAAAGGAGTATTTCACCGATGGGGGGATTTGGCCTTCCGGGGCGGTGTTGGCGATGCCGAACCAGTTGGTGAGGATGTAGGGAAGCGCGGAGGCGACCACGGCACCGGTGCCGATAAAGAAGCTTTGCATGGCGAAGCCTTTTGTGCGTTGTTCTGAGGGGAGCATGTCGCCGACGAAGGCCCGGAAGGGTTCCATGGAGATATTGATGGAGGCGTCCATGATCCAGAGCATGCCGGCGGCCACCCACAGGGTGGGGGAGTTGGGCATGATCAGCAGGGCCAGGGAAGCCAGGATCGCCCCGGTGAGGAAATAGGGACGGCGGCGTCCCAGCCTGTTCCAGGTGTTGTCGCTCATGTGCCCGATGATCGGCTGGATGATCAGCCCGGTCACCGGCGCCGCGATCCATAGAATCGGAATTTCGTCGACCTTGGCCCCCAGGGTCTCAAAGATCCGGGATACATTGGCATTCTGGAGGGCAAAGCCAAACTGAATGCCCAGGAAGCCGAAACTCATGTTCCAGATTTGCCAGAAGGAGAGTTGTGGTTTTTTAGTGGTCATTATGCTCAATATTTGGGTTTTATCAATTTTTGATAGTCAGGCAGGCCATAAGGGGTGATTGGCCTGGAGTAACGGATCAGCTGATTGGCGTGGATGAATTTCTGATGATGAGGTCGGCTTTGACGATTCTGGTTTCAAAGGGAATTTCCTCATCCCCGGCGTCAATTCTGCGCAGGAGCATTTGTGTGGCCTGTGTTCCCATGTCAAAGCCGTGCTGGTCGACGGAGGTCAGGGTGGGCTGGGCGACTTCGGCAAAGCGGCTGTCGGAGAAGCCGGCGACGGCGATATCCCCGGGGACTCTGAAACCTGCAGCCTGGAAGCTTTTCATGGCGCCGATGGCGGTCAGGTCGTTGGCGCCGAAAAGGGCATCGGGAATGTTCCCTGCGGCGATCATCCGTTTCACCTCCCGTTCTGCTTTTTCGAAAGTGTCGGCTTCCACATAGAGCGAAGGATCGACCGGAATGCCCTCCATGGCCAGGGCGTCGAGGTATCCCTGTTTTCTTTCCCTGCTGATCAGCAGGTTCTGCGGGGCGGCGAAATGGGCGATTCTTTTCCTGCCCTGGCGGATCAGATGCAGCGTTGCCATGGCAGCGGCCTCCCTGTCGTTGGTCACCACCTGGTCGGCCTCCATTCCGGGAGCCACCCGGTCAAAAAAGACCAGGGGGATGTTATTCTCCCTGACATCGTGAAGATGCTGGAAATCATTGGTCTCCTTTGACAGGGATACCAGAATCCCCTCTACCCTGTGCGCCATCAGGGCCTTTACGTTGCCCACTTCCCGGTCGAACCTTTCGTTCGACTGGCAGAAGATGACCGTGTACCCGGCATTGAAAGCGACATCTTCAATGCCGCTGATGACCTGGGAAAAGAAATAGTGGACGATTTCCGGGATGATCACCCCAATGGTGTTGGACCTGCGGAATTTAAGTCCCTGGGCCACCACATTGGGCTGGTATTTCATCCGGGCTGCCAGCTCACGCACCTGTCTGCGGGTCTCCTCGCTGATGTCGGGGTGCCCCTGTAAAGCCCTCGATACCGTCGAAGGGGCAACCCCCAGGATCCGGGCTATATCCTTTATGGTCACATGTCCGCTATGCATACCTCCTATTCTGGTTCAACCGATAAAAATAGGAAAATTCCTTTCCTCTCCCTTATTTGAACTTAATTTAATTTCCCCGGTTCCGGGTTCCAGTGACCTGCTTTTTTCAACCCTACCTCTCCCGACCTGTTCTAAAACATATTTGTTGCAATCGTCACCGCAATCGTTTGCATTAGATATTTAATAGTGGGAGACGTTAAAATTGTGAATTTAAAGTTAAATTTGGTGAAATTTGCCGGGATATTCTACAGATATCTTTGGAGTTAGTGCAAAAACTAATCGGGATTAGAAGTTTAATAATCAAATTAACGTACAAATGATGATGATTCGAAAAAATCTGAAATTGTTCTGGATGGTGTCATTTCTGCTATTGACCATAGCGGGGTATGCACAGCAAAAGACAATCAGCGGTAAGGTGACCGATGGATCGAATGGGGAGCCGTTACCTGGTGTGACAGTAGTCGTTGTTGGCACCACGGTTGGGACGATTACCAATTTTGATGGCGATTACTCGCTGAATGTGAATACCGGCCAGACGGTCTCCTTCTCTTTCATTGGCTATGAAGCACAGCAGGTGTTGGTCGGAAGCCAGAATGTGATTAATGTTTCGCTGGAAATGTCGACCGAGGCTCTCGGGGAGGTGCTGGTCATCGGATATGGTACCACCAAGAAGGAGGATGCCACGGGATCGGTGCAGGCCGTCACCTCTGATGATTTTAACCGGGGAGCCATTACATCGCCGCAGGAGCTGGTATCGGGAAAGATTGCCGGGGTACAGATTACCAATGGCGGGGGTGCTCCCGGTGAAGGAGCGACCATCCGCATCCGCGGGGGATCCTCCCTCTCGGCCAGCAATGACCCTCTTTTCGTGATCGACGGAGTGCCGATTGATAACGACGGAATTTCGGGGATGCGTAACCCTTTGAGCACCATTCATCCGACCGACATTGAGACCTTTACCGTTCTTAAGGATGCCTCGGCAACGGCCATTTATGGTTCCAGGGCCTCTAACGGGGTGATCATCATCACCACCAAAACGGGGAAAAGGGGAAGACCCATGAAGATCAACTACAATGGTTTTGTGTCGGTGGCCCAGAGGAGTGAATCGGTCGATGTGCTGTCGGCCGACCAGTTCGGGGATCTCTTCAGAAAGAGGTATGCCTCTAACGAAAATGCCAAGGCTCTGTTAGGAGATGCCCAAACCGAATGGCAGGATGAGATTTACCAGACCGCCATCAGCCATGACCATAACCTGAGTGTCACCGGCAATGCCTTTACCGTTCCCTACAGGGTTTCGGTAGGATACTCCGATGAAGAGGGGATCCTGCTGAACGACGGCCTCAACCGTATCACCGGAGCCGTGGCCTTGACCCCCTCCCTGTTTGATGATCATCTGAAAATCAATCTCAACCTGAAGGGGATGATGATTGAGAATAACTTTGCCGACCAGGGAGCCATCGGTGGAGCCGTAGGTTTTGATCCCACGCAGCCGGTCAAGGATGGCAACGCCAAATACGGGGGTTATTTCACCTGGACCCAGCCCAACGGGGACCCGGTCGACATAGGACCCATCAACCCGGTAGCCCGCCTGATGCTGAACGATGACCAGGCTTCCGTACTCAGGAGCCTCGGTAACATACAACTCGACTACCGTTTCCACTTCCTGAATGACCTTCGTGCCAACCTGAACCTGGGGTACGATATTTCCACCACTGACGGAACCACCATTCGTCCCGAAACCCATCCCGGCGATTATGACGCCGCCAGGGGCGGTGGCCGCAATAACGAATACACGCAGGACAAGCGGAATACCCTGCTCGATTTCTACCTCAACTATGCGAAGGATTTCGAGAGTATATCGAGCCGCATTGACGCCATGGCCGGGTATTCCTGGCAGCATTTCTGGAGAGCCGGCACCTTCCTGGAGCAAAACTTCAAAAGGAGTTACGTCCACCAGAATACCGACTACGAAACCGAGAATTACTTGGTTTCCTTCTTCGGCAGGTTGAATTACATCTTCCTTGAGCGTTTTATGGCGACGGCCACCCTGCGTTATGACGGTTCCTCCCGTTTCTCTCCCGACACCCGCTGGGGCTTGTTCCCCTCCTATGCCCTGGCATGGAGGATCAAGGAAGAGGGCTTCCTGAAAGATTCAGAGGCCATTTCCGAGCTAAAACTCCGTTTGGGTTACGGGATCACCGGTCAGCAGAATATCACCAGCAATGACTATCCTTACCTGGCCCGATACAGCAAGGGAGATCCCAACGCCATGTACCTCTTCGGAAATACCTGGATTCCCACTTTCAGGGCTGAAGGGTATGACGCCAATATCAAGTGGGAAGAGACGGTGACCTACAACATCGGTCTGGACTACGGTTTTGTCAATGACCGTATCACGGGTACCCTCGATTTTTACAAGAGGGTCACCAACGACCTGATCAACTTCATTCCCGTTCCTGCCGGAACCAACCTGAGCAATTACCTGCTCACCAACGTGGGTAACCTGGAGAACCGCGGGGTGGAATTCTCGATCAATGCCATTCCGGTGAAAACCACCGATTTCACCTGGGATATCGGTTTCAACGCCTCCTATAACGAGAACGAAATCACCAAGCTGACGGCTACCGACGATCCCAGTTACCTGGGCGTAGAGACCGGAGGAATTTCCGGAGGTGTGGGCAACAACATCCAGATCCACAGTGTGGGATACCCCGCCAACTCCTTCTTTGTGTATGAGCAGGTTTACAACAGCGAAGGCCGGCCCATCGAAAATGTCTTTGTCGACCGCAGTAAAGACGGGATCATTTCCGAAGATGACCTCTACAGGTATAAAAAAGCGGCTCCCGATGTGATCATGGGGGTCACCACCAAGATGACCTGGAAGAACTGGGACTTCTATGCCTCGGGAAGGTCGTACATTGGTAACTACATGTATAATAATATATGGTCGGGGGGTGCTACCTATAATAACCTCTACAATTCGGCAGGTTTCACCAACAACCTCAATTACAACGTTTATGCCACGGGCTTTGAGAATCCCCGTTACTTCAGCGATTATTACGTGACCGACGCCTCGTTCTTCAAGATCGACAACATTGCGCTGGGGTATACCTTCCCCAATTTCCTGAAGGAAAAACTCAATGTCAGGCTTTACGGCACTCTGCAGAATGTGGCCACCTTCACCCGCTATGAAGGTCTGGATCCCGAAATCAGCGGCGGGGTTGACAACAACCTCTATCCCCGTCCCAGGACCTACGTCTTCGGTGTGAATATTGATTTTTAATCTGTTAAACTGTGAACAACATGATAAAGAATAGTTTAAAATACCTGTTGGTGGCCTTTGCGGCGATGACCATTGCCCTTTCAGGCTGTATAGGAGACCTCGACACCTTGCCTCTTGATAAGGACGAAGTGACTTCGGCGAGTGTCTATGAGAATCCCCAGAATTATATCAATGTGCTGGCCAAGCTTTATGCCGGGCTTTCGCTCAGCGGTCAGCAGGGTCCTGCGGGAAGAGGTGATATCAGCGGTATGGATGAGGGCTTTGGCCAGTATCTCCGCGGATATTTCTACCTCCAGGAACTTCCCACCGATGAAGCCCTGATCGGGTGGAACGACGCCACGTTGCGTGATTTGCACGATGTGGACTGGACGGCTTCCGACGGTTTCATCAGTACCTTCTACTACCGTGTTTTCTACCAGGTGTCGGCATGTAACGAGTTCATCCGTGAAACCACGCCTGCCAAGCTCGACGAGAGAAATGTCACGGGCGATATCCGCAGCAAGATTGAGACTTACCGTGCAGAAGCCCGTTTTCTGCGTGCCCTGAGCTACTACCACGCCATCGACCTCTTCGGAAACGTTCCCTTTGTCACCGAAGAAGATGCCGTAGGTTCCTTCTTCCCCGAGCAGATCAGCCGTGCTGACCTCTTCACCTTCCTGGAAGGTGAACTCAAGGACATTGAAGGTAAGCTGATGGCCCCCAAAAGTGAATATGGCCGTGCCGACCAGGGAGCTGCCTGGATGCTGCTGGCCAAGCTTTACATGAATGCAGAGGTCTACACCGGAACCGGGAAGTATACCGATGCCATCACCTACCTGAACAAGGTGATCGGTGCCGGCTACACCCTGGAGCCCGAGTATGCCCATAATTTCATGGCCGATAACCACACGTCGAGTGAAATGATCTTCCCGATTGCCTTTGACGGGCTGAATGCCAAGACTTACGGAGGGACCACCTTCATTGTCAAGGCTGCTGTAGGTGGTAAAATGGATCCCGCGGCCTTCGGTATCGACGGTGGCTGGGGAGGTTTACGCACCACCAAGCAGTTCGTGGGCAAATTCTGGAACCTGGCAACCCTGAAAAATGCGGCCACGCCCCTTAAGAAGGCGGTGGCTTACCCGGTGATTTATGTACCCGGAGGATACCAGGTGGCCGGGGGCTACAGCGCCGGGGACTGGAGTCCGGGCGATGCCCCGCAGCTGGCTTCCGTCAGCTCCGACGACAAATATGAAGGATACATCTACTTTGCTGCCGATGCCGAATTCAAATTCACGGCGGGTCCCAGCTGGGATGTCAACTGGGGTGATGACGGGGCCAACGGCACCCTGGAACCCAATGGCGCTAACCTGACGGCCACGGCAGGCTATTATAAGATCAACGTCGACCTGAACACCATGAGCTATTCGATGGTAAAGACCGACTGGGGGCTTATTGGCAATGCCACTCCTGATGGATGGGATAACGACACCAATATGGAATACGATCCGGTGACCAAGATGTGGAAAATGATCGTGGAACTGGGTGCCGGTGATATTAAATTCAGGGCCAATGATGGCTGGGACATCAATCTGGGCGACACGGGTGTCGACGGGATCCTGGAATATGGTGGGGATAACATTGCCGTGGCCTCTCCCGGGAAATACGAAATCAAGCTGAAATTGGGCATGCCCGATTATACTTACACTATTGAGAAGTATGCCACCGATAACCGGGCGATGTTCTTCACCGATGGACAAACCCTTGAAGTCGATGACCTCTTCGAATTCACCACAGGTTATGCCATCACGAAATGGAGCAACATGACATCGACGGGACAAAATGGTTCAGCCAAGGATTTTGTGGATACCGACTTCCCCGTCTTCCGTTTAGCCGATGCTTACCTGATGTATGCCGAGGCCGTCCTCAGGGGAGGCGCGGGAGGTTCTGCCGCTACTGCCCTTCAGTATGTGAATGCCATCAGGGAAAGGGCTTACAAGGATGTGAAAGGCCATATCGGTTCGGGTGATCTCAACCTCGACTTCATCCTTGACGAACGCGCCAGGGAGCTTTACTGGGAGTGCCATCGTCGTACCGACCTCATCCGCTTCGGGAAATTCACGGGCAGCAGTTACCTTTGGGCCTGGAAAGGCGCAGTGAAAGAGGGCGCTGGCGTAGATGCCAAGTTTAACCTCTTCCCCCTGGCCTCTTCCGATGTGGCTGCCAATATCAACCTGAAACAGAACAAAGGTTACTAATATTTAATGAGTGAAGAATATGAAAAAGTTCAATAAAATATTTCTGCTGTTCACCGGCATCCTCTTCCTGGCCTCCTGTGCCGAGGAAGAACGCGATCCGCAGATTTACCTGCTGAAAAGTCCCGCCATCAGCTCACCCGCGGCCACTAAAAGTTTCATTCTCGAGGAGGCCAAAGCCGGTGATGTGATGGAAACCTATACGTGGACGGCTGCCGATTTCGGATTTCCGGCGGCGATCTCCTACACGCTGCAGTTTGCTGAGGCCGGGAAGAATTTTGCCGGACTGATGAATATTGCGGTGACCCAGGGGTTGCAGTATGCCCTTACCCAGGGGGAACTTAACCAGTTGTTGCTGGCCAAGAATTACACTGCCGGAAGCCAGTATAGTTTCGAAGGCCGGGTGAAGGCCTCGGTGGGAGATTATGCTCCTGTTCAGTATTCGCCGGTCTTCAAGTTCTCAGTGATTCCCTTCGAGACCAAGCTGCCTCCCCTTTATCTGTTGGGAGATGCCACCATCGATGGCTGGGATAACAAGACCGACCAGGCGATGCCTTTCTGGTCAGTAGGCGTATATGGGATTGTCACTCCCCTGAAGACCGGTGCCAACATCAAGGTGATCAAGACCCAGGGCGCTTGGGCTCCTCAATGGGGACAGGCCAGCGGCACCTGGGAATCGGGCACCCTGGCTTACCGGCCTACGGAAACTGTGGCCGACCCGGCATCCATTCCCAGTCCGCCGGTCGAAGGCGACTACCTGGTGGTGGTCAACATCGAAGCTCTTACGTATTCGGTGACGGCCATGCCTGCTGTGGTTTACCTGGTGGGTGACGGCTGCAGCGCCGGATGGAACCCTGCCGGCGGTCTGCCCTTTACCAGAACGGCTCCCGGGAAGTACACCATCACCACAGCCCTGAATGCTTCGGCCAACCTGAAGATCATGTACTCCAACAGCGGAGCCTGGGCTCCCCAGTGGGGAACCGTGGCCGGCGCCAACAGCGCCATGGGAAAACTCGCCTTCCGTCTGAACGAAGGGGTGAGCGACCCGGCTTCCATTCCCACTCCGGCCACCGCAGGAACCTATACCGTTGAACTCGACTTCAGCGAGAATACCTACAAGATCATCCAGTAGCACCTGGTGATCCTCTTATAACCACAGAGAAAGCCGTGTATTTCACCGGAATTCTCTGTGGTTTTTTTATTATCTTTAACCATCACTTCCAATACTCAGGCCATGAAAACAAGAACCCTCTTCCTGCTGATCACGGTGCTCTTTCTCATCTCCGGGCGACTCACCGTGGCACAGATCACCACCGACCCGGCCTTGCCCGTGGAGACAAAAGCGGTGACCATCACCTTTGATTCTTCCAAGGAGGAGAGACTGGGAAGTTTCACCGGGGAGTTGTATGCCCACACCGGGGTCATCGTTGCCGGCAACAGCGAATGGCAGCATGTGATCGGCGACTGGGCCAACAACAGCAACCAGCCCAAGCTGACCAACAAGGGGGGTGGCATCTATGAACTGGTGATCACCCCCGATATCAGGAGTTTTTATTCCGTGGGCACCACGGAACGGGTGGTCAGGATGGCTTTTGTCTTCCGTTCGGCCAACTGGGACAGTGACAAGAAACAGACCAATGACCTGTTTGTCGATGTCTATGAGGAAGGGCTTGTGATCGCTGTGACCTCGCCTGGTGAAGGCACCATGGTCGATGTCAGCGCCTCCTTCACCATAGCGGCGACCTCTTCGCAGGAGGCCATCCTGCGGTTGCTGGCAGGGGAGCAGGAGCTGGCCCAGACCACGGGAAAGAGCATCACCCATCAACACGCCATTGCGGTCAGCGGATGGCAGTGGATCATCGCCGAAGCCGCGACCACGGAGAAAACGGTGCGTGATTCGGTACGCATCTTTGTCAAGGAACCGGTGACCCAGGTTCCCAAACCTGCTGCCTACCGGCAGGGGATCAACTATACCGGCGAAACTTCCGCCGCCCTGGCACTGTGGGCCCCTTATAAGGAGAGCGTCTTCGTGCTGGGCGACTTCAACCATTGGGAGGTGAACAACGGGTTTCAGATGAAAAAGGACGGTGACTGGTTCTGGCTGGACATCACCGCACTTACCCCCGGAACGCCTTACGTTTTTCAGTACCTGATCGACGGACAGATCCGCATTGCCGATCCATATACCGAGCAGACCAGCGATCCCAACGACCAGTATATCAGCACGGCCACCTATCCCGGCCTGCCGGAGTACCCCACGGGGAAGGCCCAGGGGGTGGCCGCGGTCCTGGAAACCGGACAAACCCCCTATGCATGGGAGGTGACTTCCTTCACCCCTCCGGCCAAAGACCGCCTGGTCATCTACGAGCTGCTGATCCGGGATTTCACCGCCGAACGCAGCTATGAGTCAGTCATCGGCAAGTTGGACTACCTGCAGGAGTTGGGCGTCAACGTTTTGGAGCTGATGCCCGTCAACGAGTTCGAGGACAACCTGAGCTGGGGCTACAACCCCTCCTTTTATTTTGCCCCCGACAAGTATTATGGCTCCCGGAATGACCTGAAACGCCTGATTGACGAGGCCCACAAGCGGGGCATGGCCGTGGTGATCGACATGGTGCTCAACCACAGTTATGGTCAGAGCCCCCTGGTGCAGATGTACCTCGACCGCTCTTCCTGGAAGCCCACGGCTGAAAATCCGTGGTACAACACCCAGCACAACTTCCAGAATCCCGATGCCCAGTGGGGATACGATTTCAATCACGAAAGCACGCATACCCGCCAGCTCATCGACAGCATCAACAGCTTCTGGATGAAGGAGTATAAGGTCGACGGGTTCCGCTTTGACTTCACCAAGGGATTTTCCAACACGGTGTATGGCCAGAACGATTGGGGAAGTGCCTATGATGCCCCCCGTATCGCCAACCTGAAGCGGATGGCCGACGAGATATGGCGGCGCAACTCCCATTCCCTGGTGATCTTCGAGCATCTCTCCGACAACAGTGAGGAGAAGGAGCTGGCCGCGCATGGTATCCTCCTCTGGGGAAACCAGCATTATGCCTATTCCGATGCCGCCAAGGGGAACACTTCCGACCTGGGATGGGGATTCTATAAAAACCGCGGGTGGGAGCATCCCCATCTGGTCACCTACATGGAAAGCCATGATGAGGAGCGTATCGTGCTGGAATGCAAGAACGGGGGAAGAACGGAAGGCACCTATAACATCAGACTGCTGCCCACGGCCCTCGACCGTGCGGAACTGGCCTCCCTTTTCATGCTTCCGCTCCCGGGGCCCAAGATGATCTGGCAGTTCGGGGAACTGGGCTATGACTATTCCATCAATACCTGTGAACTTCCGAGTGAGGTGAGGCCCGATTGCCGCCTGGCTCCCAAGCCTGTCCTGTGGAACTATTTTGACCAGACCAACCGCAAGGACCTTTACATGATGATGGGGCGCCTCAACTACCTGAAGGTGAATTATGACGAATTCTCATCGGGCAGCACCTATACGGGAAGCCTTAACGGGGAGGTGAAGTGGTACCGGCTGAGCAATGGAAGCGATCATGTGGTGGCAGCGGGTAATTTTGCCACTGCCGCCAGGAGTATCTCCCTGGATTTTCCGGCCACCGGCACCTGGAACGACTATTTCGGAAATTCCACCTATGAGGTGACGGCTGCTGCGCAGGCGATCACCCTGGGTCCCGGGGAGTTCAAACTTTTCACCTCCCGGAAGATGGCCGACCCCTTTGCGCCGAACAGTGTCTCCCTCACGGGAGCGAGGGGAGGAGAGTTGTCGGTTTATCCCAATCCCACCACAGGAAAGGTCACCCTGGTCTCATCCCGCACGCTGGGTGTGGTCTCGGTGAGAAGCCTCTCAGGCGC
>CAYWUJ010000048.1:0-14652 GCA_964461455.1 uncultured Prolixibacteraceae bacterium
TCGCCCTCCCCAATCCCGGATCCTGGGATGCCACGCACTACCGCGAATTCTGGGCAGCCTGGGATACCCCCCGTCACCTCTGGCACTTCACCCCCGCAAACCTGGAAATGATGGCCTCCCATTACGGATTCAGGATGATCAACAGCCACCGGATGCCCTTCGACAGCTTTTACGTCTCTATCCTGAGCGAGAAATATAAAAAATCCTCTCTCCCCCTTCTCAGGGGAGCCTGGTACGGGAAGATCTCATGGTGGAAAGCCCTGGCCGATAAAAAGAGGTGCAGCTCACTGATTTATATCCTGAAAAACGGATAATATTTCCACCCCCTGATCAGCGATCCCGGAAAAAGACCGACGTGAAATCCAAAATTCTATGCCTTCGACCTGACCGGCAGGCATAAAAAAACCCGGCTATTGGCCGGGTTTTTTTTATGCTATGGTTGGCTTAAGCCTGGGCTTTGGCCAGTTTTTTCATTTTTCTCTTCATGGCTTCATAGACTACCGGGGTAGCCACGAAAATGGAAGAGTAGGTACCGATGCCAATACCGATCAGCAGGGCGAAGATAAACCCGCGTATGCTGGCGCCTCCGAAGAGGAATATGGCGATCAGCACCACCAGGGTCGACAGCGAGGTGCTGAAGGTACGGCGCAGGGTGCTGTTCATGGCGTGGTTCATATTGCTCTTTATGTCACGCTTGGGATAAAGGTGCATATACTCCCTGATGCGGTCGAAGACGATCACCGTGTCGTTGATCGAATAACCGATCACCGTCAGGATGGCAGCGATAAAGGCCTGGTCGATCTCCAGGGAGAAGGGAAGCCAGCCGTGGAAAATGGAGAAGAATCCCAGGGTGATGATGGTGTCATGCGCCAGGGAGACCACGCCGCCCAAACCGAACTGCCAGTTGTTGAACCTTATAAGGATGTACAGGAAGATGGCCACCAGCGCGAAGAAGACGGCAATCACGGCATCGCGTTTGATGTCGTCAGAAATGGTGGGCCCCACCTTCTGGGAACTCATGCGGTAATTGGCCGAGAAATCCTCAAAAGCGACATTCGTCAGGAAACCGCCGTCGGTAAGCCCTTTATGGAGGAGCTGTTCCACTTCGTTGTCCACATTCTCACTCATATCATCCACCTTGTACTTGGTGGTGATACGCACCTGGTTGGCCGAGCCGAAGGTCTTCACCTCGGGAGCCGCTCCGTACACATTGGCCAGGGCAGCCCTGACGTCGGCGACCTTCGCCTCCTGGTCGAAACGCACGGTATAGGTGCGCCCTCCCTGGAAGTCAATACCCAGTTCAAATCCGCGGACCACAAAGGAGATAATGGAAATGGTCAACAAGGCGCCCGAAATGTAAAAGGCAATCCTGCGGCTATCGATGAATTTGATTTTGGTATTCCGCAGCCAGTTGGCCGTGGTTTTCGAGGTAAAGGTGATGTTGATGTTGCGCTTCAGCTGCCACTCGAAGAGGATACGGGTGATAAAAATGGCTGTGAAGAGAGAGGTGAGGATACCGATGATCAGGGTGGTGGCGAATCCCTTGATGGGACCCGAACCGAAGATATAAAGGACGATACCCGTCAGCAGGGTGGTCACCTGACCGTCGATAATGGCGGAGTAGGCATTTTTATATCCGTCGGTGATGGCGAGTTTCAGGCCTTTGCCTGCCCATATCTCCTCCTGTACCCTTTCATAGATCAGCACGTTGGCGTCGACAGCCATCCCCAGGGTAAGCACGATACCGGCGATCCCAGGCAGGGTAAGTACGGCCCCCAGAGAGGCGAGAACCCCGATAAGGAAAAACACGTTGAATATCAGGGCCACGTTGGCCGCCAGTCCGGCCTTGCGGCTGTAGAAGAAAAGCATGTAGAGCAGCACCAAAAGGAAGGCGATGCCGAAGGAGGCGAAACCTGAATTGATGGCCTCTCTTCCCAGTGAGGGACCCACGACGTCTTCCTGCATGATCCGTGCCGGTGCCGGCATTTTCCCCGATTTGAGGATATTGGCAAGGTCAGTGGCCTCTTCAACACTCTCCAGTCCGGTGATGCTGGAACGGCCGCCGGTGATCTCATTCTGCACGGTAGGGAAGGAACGCACATAATCGTCGAGGACGATGGCGATCGATTTGCCGATGTTTTCCTTGGTCATGCGGGCCCAAACCTTGGCGCCTTCGCTGTCCAACGAAAAGGCCACTTCAGGGCGACCCCCCATCTGGTCATAGTCCTGGCGGGCATCGGTAATCACGTCGCCCGTCAGGGGAGCCTTGCCGTCGCGCGAAGTCGACCTCAGGGCGATCAGCCGGAAATAACTCCCCTCTTCATCAACGGGGTTGGCAGTCCAGCGGAACATCATGTTCCTGGGGAAGATATTACGCACCTGTTCCCTGGCCAGGAAGGCATTCACCTCGGAAGTGTCCTTGGCATGGGCCGTGCCCACCACCGGTCCGGGGAAGAGGTTGCCCGTTTGATCGGTACTGGGGTTCAATATGGCGAAGAGAGGATACTCACGGCGGAAATTCTCCAGATCGGCAGGGGTGGTTCCGTCGGCAACAGCCGAAGTGTCACTCCTGATCTCATCGAGGAGGGAAACCGTTTCGGTGGCTGCGGCTACCGTATCGGCAGGGGCCGTGGTGGTTTCGGCGGTCAGCGCTCCGGCAGTCAGACTATCGGCAGCAAGAGTGTCGGCAGCAGCGGAAATTCCCGCAGTCAGATCCCTGATTCTTTCGTTGGCCTGAAGCATGTAGGGATAGACTTCCTGGTTTTCGTAAGTTTCCCAGAATTCGAGCTGGGCCGTCCCCTGCAGAAGCTTACGTACACGTTCGGGATTGTCGACACCCGGAAGTTCCACCAGGATACGCCCGCGGGTCTGTAACTGCTGGATGTTGGGCTGGGCGACCCCGAACCGGTCAATACGGGTGCGCAGAACATTAAAGGAGTTATCAATGGCGGCATCGGTCTCCTCACGGATGACCTTCAGGACATCCTCGTTCGAAGAGTCGAATTTCACCCTTTCCTTCAGCTCCAGGGTATTGAAAATGGCTGCCAGCCGGCCGTTGGCATCAATCTCCTCAAAGGCCTGGCCGAAAAGAGTCACAAAATCCTGGGTGCTGTTACGCTGCAACTCCACCGCCCTGTTGAGGGCGGCATTGAAGGTCGAGTCGGTACTGTTATTCGACATGGCCCTGATCACGTCAACCACCGACACCTCGAGGGTCACGTTCATCCCCCCCTTCAGGTCAAGACCCAGGTTCATTTCCAGCTCCTTAACATCCTTGTAGGTGAATTTCTTAAGACCCAGGAAATTGTATACCGGAACCCCTGAAACGGAGTCGAGGTAGGCATATTCCCTGGCAGGATCGCCCTGGGCGTACTCCTCTGCGCGGTTCTCAACCTGCTTAGCCTTCCAGGTAAAGGTCAGCTGATACAGACACACTGCCGCCAGCAAAATAGCAAATGTTGTAATTGCTCCTTTGTTTTGCATAATGGTTAAAATATTAAATAGTTAATTCTCTTTTTGATGGGATTTTCTGCCTTTAACAGCCGGTGCATGTTTTCCGGTTCCTGTCAGGCGCCGGAAATGGCAGGTAAGCATGCCGGAAACCTCAGGAGAGGGGAGGCTGGTCGTCGGGATTGACGTAAAGGTAATATTTCCGGGTAACCAGGTGGCGCGCCGGCGTGAGGCCATGGGGCTGCGCCTGTTCCTCGGCTTTGCGGAGGTATGCCATACGGGCCTTGAGATGGGCCACCAGAAGCCTGTTGTACCTTTCCTGGCTGGCACGGGGATGGCACTCTTTTCCGGCAGGAGCCTTCAGGCTCACCGTCGCCTGAAGGGTACCATAAAAACGGGCGGAGAGACCACTCGCCTCTTCGCCTGCTGCCCCGGTCTGTTCCGTCATCACGGATCCTCCCTCATGGCAGCTGTCGAACACCCAGGCAGCAACCAGCAAGGCCAGGAAGACTCCCAGCCTCAGACAATTTCCCCTGGATATGTACTTGAAAAGTTTCACCATATTCCCTTTTGGCGGACGCAAATATACAGTTTATGAGCAGATTGTCAAAAAAGGAGGTAAAAAATTCAGCGGCGTGGTGAGAACCGGAAACAAAGGTCATTTTTCCGCTTCCCGGGAGTTGCAAAAACCGGCCCGCCTTTGGCTGTGCAGGGTGATCTGCCGGCGGCCGTAATCGATCAAAGCCCTGTATTCCAGCAGAAAATCACTGCCGATGAGACCGCAGATTTTTATGCCCACAGCATGAAAATAGAGTTCGTTGATATGCGAAAGGTCAATCAGGGCGACCTTCATGCGGGGCAGGGTCACTTCTCCCAGCGAGAACTCCCTGAGCAGGGCCAGGGAGGCGTCAAATGAGGTGCTGCCGATTCCTGCCGACTGCACCGGGCTCCCCTCATCGTGCGAAAGAGGCTCAAAACAGGAAGTCAGCGACTGGTCAAAGACACTCCGTGATGCTCCGGTGTCGATCAGCCAGGTCAGCTCCTCACCGTGGGGAAACTGCGCCACCATGGCCATGTGGTAACTCTTCTCCTCCAGTTCTACCAGTTCAAGCGGGATGACTATTTTCATATTCCGGGAAATAAAAAACGGATGACCGCGTGACCATCCGTTTCTGTTCATATCATGATGATTACAGGATATTCATACCGTCGAGGACTTCCATGATTTTCTTCACAGCGTTGGCTGAATTTTTGAGGAGTTCTTTTTCCTCCTCATTGAGTCCCACCTCGATGATTTGTTCGACGCCGTTTTTACCCAGTTTGACGGGTACGCCCACGAACATGTTGTCAAGGCCGTATTCGCCTTCGAGTTTCACGCAGCAGGGGAAGATCCTCTTCTGGTCGAGGACGATGGCTTCTACCATTTGGGCGGCTGCCGACCCGGGGGCATACCATGCCGAGGTCCCCATCAGGTTCACCAGTTCACCGCCGCCGTTGATGGTCCGTTTAACGATGGCCTCCAGCTTTTCGGCATCGATCAGTTCGGTGACGGGAATGCCAGACACCGTCGTATAGCGTGGCAGCGGGACCATGGTGTCGCCGTGGCCTCCCATCAGAAGAGCCTGGATATCGCGCGGCGATATATCAAGGGCTTCAGCCAGAAAGGCACGGTAACGGGCAGTGTCCAGGATTCCGGCCATCCCCATCACTTTGGTGCGGGGAAGATGGGCACTTACGTAGGCAGCGTAGGTCATCACATCAAGAGGATTCGAGACAATGATGATCTTGGCATCGGGACTAAACTTCACCACATTCTCGGTAACGCTTTTCACAATACCGGCATTGATGGAAATTAAATCATCCCTGCTCATTCCGGGTTTCCGGGGAACCCCAGAGGTGATCACCACCACCTCACTTCCGGCGGTCTTCGAATAATCGTTCGTAGACCCTGTCAAACGGGTATCGTAATAATTCACCGGGGCTGTCTGCCATAAATCGAGTGCCTTGCCTTCACCGATTCCCTCCTTGATATCGACTAAAACGACTTCCTGCACAATGTTCTTCTGTGCGATCACCTGGGCACAGGTGGCTCCCACATTTCCTGCTCCGACGACTGTTACCTTCATGAGAATTCTATTTACGTATATATATTAAACAATTATTTCACAGGATGTTCAAACGGACTGCAAATATAATTGATTTTCCTGACCAAAATCTGCCGGAGGAAGCGGGGAACTCCCAGTTAACATTTAAATAATCAAAAGTTGAGCATCTCCTTCAGGTTTTTGTAACCCGATTTGCTGACCTTGAGTTTTGTTTTGTCGTGAAGAATGGCGATGTAGGATTCCTTTTCGTATTGCTGAAGCTGGGCGATCTGGTCGACCCTGACGATAAAGGAGCGGTGGATACGTGAGAAATTCCGGGGATCAAGGGCATTCTCGAAGTAATGCATGGTTTTTTGCTTCATAAACCGCCCTTCATGGGTGTAGATCATCACATAATCATCGAGTGACTCGATATAACGGATCTGATCGGCAGGGATGATATGGATCTTATGGCGGTCTTTGACGACGACCCGGTCGAGAAACTCTTCCCGGGGGAAGTTGGTGATTTTCTCGACCATATCCTCATGGTCGGTTTCCCGGGCCAGCTTTTCCTTCACTTTCTCAAGGGCTCCCTGCAGCCGGTCCCTCGAAAAGGGCTTGAGCAGGTAATCGGCGGCGTTGTATTCAAAGGCCTTGAGGGCAAACTGGTCATATGCCGTGGTGAAGATGATCTCGGGATGGTGGTCAATCAGCTCCAGCATTTCAAACCCCGTAATCTTGGGCATCTGGATATCCAGAAAAACCAGATCGGGTTTCATCTCGTTGATCGCCTTCACCCCCTCAAAGCCATTCTCACATTCGCCAATGACTTCCAAATCAGCATGCTCTCCCAGGTAAGAGCGGAGAAGGTTCCGGGCCAGTTCTTCATCTTCAATGATCAGTGTTCTGATTTTTTCGCTGTTCATATCGGTTTATTTTTGAGGTATGGTTAAAGTAATGGAAAAGTGGTGTCTGGTATCCTTGATTTTCAGAAGCCCCGGATTACCATAGATGATCTGCAGCCTCTCCCTGATGTTCCGGAGGCCTATCCCCTCCCCCTTTTTGCTGCTGATGGTATGGTCATAGGTGTTGCTCACCGTGATTTCCAGGAATTCCCCGTTGCAGGAGGCTTCAGTGATGATCTCCACAGGCTCGGTGGCCTCATACACCCCGTATTTGATCGCATTTTCATAGACAGGCTGGAGGATCATGTTGGGAATAAGGGCGCCAAAGCAGCTCTCATCCACCCTGAACACCGGTTGCAGCTTACTGCCGAAGCGTACCTTTTCAATCGCCAGATAGAGTTTATTATTCTCCAGTTCGGTACCGAAGGTCACCCTTTCGTCCTGTCCGTGCTTCAGGGAATAACGCATCAGCGTCGAGAGGTTGATCACCATCTCCTGGGCCCGCCCCGGATCAGACATGGTCAGCGAAGAGATGCTGTTGAGGCTGTTGAACAGGAAGTGGGGATTGATCTGCGACTTGAGGGCATGTAATTCGGCCTCCCTGATCAGGGACTTCAGTTCGCCCTCACGCTTCACTTTCTCCCTGAAATTCTGGTAGTAGACTATCGCCATGAAGAAAAAGACGTAGAAGACGTAAAAGAGGTAACCCGAGAGAAACCGCGAAGGAAAGCTCATGGTCAGGTAGTCCCTGAGCCTGGGATCGATGAGCCCGATGACCAGCCCTGAAAAATAGACCCACAGAAGGACAAAGATGGTGGCCGCCACCAGGTGGAATACAAAAAGCCGCAGCCAGGTGTTGGATTCTACCGTGTTGTATTTGACCACATACCAGATGTTCAGGGCCAGAACGGCAAAAAAGATATACTGCACAAAGCTGTTGATCAGGGCCTGCTCTATAGGCATATCGTAATAATTCCAGCCGATCATGGCATTCGCCGTGGAGACCAGAATCCAGAAAAACCCGTAGAGGATCAGATAGCGGGAATTGGAGAGAAGCGGATGTTTCATTCAGGTCAGAAATTTTTCACTTCGATGCCGCCAAAAGCAGTAAATCCCCTGATGATAAAGGTCTTACTGAGGTTCTGGTAGTCGGGAACGATCGATCCCCGTTTGTCGGTGAAAGCCCCGAAGATGGTGGTCACTTCGTTCTTTACGGTCCAGTCGGGCGGAATCTTGAAACCCGTTCCCCCGAAAATGCTTACGGAATCAACAACGGCCCCGTTTTCTGAGAGGGTGACGTTGCGCAGGTCATACTCAGAGCCGCCGAAAATAGAGGTGCTCTTTCCCCCTACCAGGCCCTGCGAGTTGATGATGATCTCACGACCACCGAAAATGACGAAGTCATCGAAGAAATTGAGGTTTTTGAGGCCCCCCTCACCAGGGTTCCTCTCAGGGCGGTTGTACCGGAAAAGCAGAATCACCCCGATGGCCACAAGCAATACCGGCCAGAACAGCCGCCTCATCTCCCAGGGTATGTCCAGAAAATGGGGCACCATAAAGGCAGCTCCCAGGACCATGAGTATTCCCCCTGATACCTGGTTGCCGTTAATCAGGGTAACCACGCCAATAATAATCAGCAGTGATTGCCATGAAATGACCATCTCGCTTACCGATTCGGGAAGGATGTGGAGTTTCTCCAGCAACCAGAGCATGCCGAAAACGATCAGCACGACCCCGAATAAAAACCTTCTGTTGCTGCCTTGTTGTAATTCCATGACGTCCTGTTTTTTTATTTAAATGTAATACAAAATACGCTTTACATGTTCATCCTTTTCGGTAAATATAATAGTTCTGCCGGTAAAACAACACCAGGAAGCTTTAAAGCTTCCTGAACACCAGGGCTGCTCCGGCCACGATCAGGAAAAGGGGAAAAATAAGGGAAAAGGAGAAGCCGGGGATCATGAAGATCTTCGGGATCAGGAAAATTCCCCCGAGAACGAGGATGATCCACCCTCCGGGGCGTTTACCCGCCAGCATGACCAGTCCCACGACCACCAAAATCATGGGCCACGAGAAAAGAATTCTTCCCAGATAACTGAAAACGGAAAAGAAAGGACGGAAAAAAACCTCCATATGGAGGTGTATTCCCAGCTGACGCAATAACCAGATTACCCCGATGGCGATCAGGATCACCGCCAGCACCACTTTTGAACGTTCGTCACTTGAATTTTTGTCCATGATCAGAAGAATTTGATGATGGATCAAAACTAACAACTTCCTGAACCTGATGGTCAGGAGATTCGGCTAAACGGGGCAAAATGCCGGTAAATGAAGAAATTCGCTATGTCGTGGCTGAGGTAGTGGGGAGAAAGCACACCCCGGTATCGTTATTTTCCCTTTTCGCGGGTCCAGGAATCCTTCAGGGCGACGGTACGGTTAAAAACCGGTTTTCCGGGACGGGAATCAGGGTCGACATTGAAATAGCCGACTCTTTCGAACTGGAAATGGGAAAGCGGGGCGGCCGTGGCCAGGGAGGGCTCCACAACACAGCCCTCTTTGACGACCAGCGAGCCGGGATTCAGGAACTCCTTGAAGTCGCGGTCTTTCTCTTCCGAGAGATCTTCGACGAGGAAAAGCCGGTCATAAAGGCGCACTTCTGCAGGAATACCATGGAGTGCCGACACCCAGTGGATGGTGGCCTTGACTTTCCGGCCATCGGGGGCGTTGCCTCCCCGGGTTTCCGGGTCGTAGGTACAGAGCAGGGCTGTGATTTCCCCCAGTTCATCCCTGACCACCTCATGACAGGTGATGAAATAGGCATACCTCAGCCTGACTTCCCTGCCCGGGGCCAGCCTGAAGAACTTGGCGGGAGGATTCTCCATGAAGTCCTCCCTTTCAATATAAATTTCCCGGGAAAAGGGGAGCTTCCGGGTTCCGTCTTCCGGGTTTTCGGGGTTGTTGATGGCTTCCACCTCATCGGTGAGGCCTTCGGGAAAATTGGTGATGATGACCTTCAGGGGATCGAGGACTCCCATCACCCTGAGGGCGGTCCTGTTGAGGTCTTCACGCACGCTGTGTTCCAAAAGAGAAACATCGCTGATCCCCTCCACCTTGGTGACCCCCACCCTTTCGGCAAAATTGCGGATAGAGGCAGGAGTGTACCCTCTGCGGCGAAGCCCCGATATGGTGGGCATGCGCGGATCATCCCAGCCGTTTACATATTTGTCCTTCACCAGTTCCAGAAGCTTCCGCTTACTCATCACGGTATACGTCAGGTTAAGACGGGCAAATTCAATCTGCCGGGGGCGGTATTCCCCGTCCCTGAGCTGGTCAATGAACCAGTCGTACAAGGGACGGTGCACCTCGAACTCGAGGGTACACACCGAATGGGTGATCCCCTCCCAGAAGTCGCACTGACCGTGGGCAAAGTCATACATGGGATAGATCACCCACTGGTCACCGGTACGGTGGTGCGGGGTTTTCATGATCCGGTAGAGGATAGGGTCACGCATGTGCATATTGGGAGACGTCATGTCGATCTTCGCCCGTAATACACAGGATCCTTCCCCGAACTCCCCCTTTCTCATCATTTCAAAAAGACGGAGGTTCTCTTCCACACCGCGGTTTCTGAAGGGACTCTCCATTCCCGGCCGGGTGGGTGACCCCTTCTGACTGCTGATGGTTTCAGCATCCTGGTCGTCAACATAAGCTTTCCCCTCGCCGATGAGTTTCAGGGCAAAGGCATACAACTTGCCGAAATAATCGGAGGCGTAAAAGAGCCGGTCACCCCAGTCAAACCCCAGCCAGCGAACATCCTCCATGATGGAACGCACATACTCATCCTCCTCCTTTTCAGGATTGGTATCGTCAAACCGCAGGTTGGTCAGCCCTCCGTATTTCATGGCTGTGCCGAAATTGAGACAGATCGACTTGGCATGCCCGATGTGCAGGTATCCGTTTGGCTCGGGCGGAAAACGGGTATGCACCCTGCCATCGTTCTTCCCTTCACTGATATCCTTTTCAATCAGCTGATGGATGAAATTACCCTTTACAGAAGCTTCCTGTCCGTTCGTTTCCTTTTCAATCATTGTATTTCCTTCAAAACCTGTTAACCACGACAGCATGCGGCACCCGATGCGGGAAACCACCCTGTGGCGCGTCAAAGTTAAAAAATGATTTTTGCCCATCGATCCCCTCTCTTAAAAATGTAGCCGCGGGATTTTAATTTCTTAAATTCGCACTTCTTTAATGCCCTGTTTCCTATGAATGAAAAGATCCTCATTGAGCTCGAAAATATGAAATTCTACGCCTACCATGGCCACTATGAAGTGGAACAGAAGGTAGGCAACCAATTCCTGGTCAGCCTGACGGTAGAGAGCAGTGAAACAGCAGCACTGCGGAGTGACAGGCTGAAAGATGCCCTGGATTACCAGCAGCTCCACGCCCTGGTCCGCAGGGAAATGGAAATTCCCTCCCATTTGCTCGAACATGTGGCGGAAAGGATCGCAGAGGCCCTTTTCACTGAAGTGAAGGGAATCAGCCACGCCCTGATCAAGATTTCCAAGATGAACCCGCCCATGGGCGGGGAAATCGAAAAAGTGAGCGTTACCCTGGAGAGGAGCAAATGAAAATTTAGTATATTTGCCGCGGAAACAAGGTACAAGGTTCCTTGGCCGAGTGGTTAGGTAGCGGTCTGCAAAACCGCCTACGGCGGTTCGATTCCGCCAGGAACCTCCACAAAAGCCTGTTAATCAGTGATTAACAGGCTTTTTCTTTTAGAACAGCAGCTTTCCTGTTTGAATAAGAGGAAAAATGAGTAGTTGCGGCGCCTCAAATCAGTTTAGCAGGCCTGTGTGCGGCCCCTTTCAGAGGTACCTGCGGGTCTTCTTCCGGTATTGCCGGTAAGCTTCCCCAAACCGCTGTTCCAGGAAAACCTCCTCCCCCCTGACAATCAGATGATAGATATACATGCTCCATAATCCGGGCAATATGATCCACCATTTCAGGGTGAAAAGCAGGGCTGCCAGGGTAACCAGGTGCACCCCCACATACATTGGATTGCGGCTGATGCGGTAAATCCCCGCAGTCCGCAACACCGTCTCCTCCCTGGGAAGGCCGATCCTTATGGAGCTCCCCAGGGTAAACGAACTGATCAGGATCAGGAGCGTTCCCGGCAGAAGCAGAGAAAACGCCGCAATATCAAACCCATTTCCCGCCTGTTGGTGGAGGGTCCCCTTTCCTGCCAGGGCCAGGGCAAAAAGAAACCAAGTAAAAAACCCCGCGGCCTTGCCTGTGATGAACAACGCCGGGTGTATGGTGGGAGTACCGGAAATCTCTGTCATCTTGTACTATACAAACCGCTCGCGCTTTTGCAGGTTGAAAAGTCCGTAGAGCAGGAAAATCACCATGCCCACTCCCAGGAAGATGCGGTTGCGGGTGACGATGCCACTCCATATGATGGGGTTGAAATTGTCGGGTAATTCCAGAGGATTGAGGAAGATGTTCCACTGTGACCGTTCCAGGGCATCTGCCATGATCAGAAGGGCCACCCCGGCAAGGATCATCACCACGGCAGTGCCGTTTCCATTTTTGATCACCGTGGAGAACATAAAGGCGGCAGTGCCGAGGAAGCCGACCGGAAACATCAGTTGAACGGCCATTTCCAGGGGATTGACGGGATAGAGCAGCAGGGAGGAGAGATAACCGTAGCCGATAAGGATAATGAAGACCTGGATAAAGATCATCATGAGCCTGACCAGCCACACTTTATACCGGTAATTGGGAATACCGAAGAGGATTTCGAGGATCCTGGAGTCTTCGTCATTCTGGATGCCGAATACCGAAGGATAAAAAACCAGCAGCACACCCGGGAAAAGCATCAGGTTATAAATGTCGCCCTCGCCGATCGACTGGTTGTTGATCACCTCCGTGATGGCAAAAAAGAGGTAAAAGGCAAAGGAGGCCACCAGGAACCAGAAGAACTTCCCGGCAAAGATGATCTTCAGGTTGTAGCGTATGTTGCGCCACAAATTGATCATTGAATTTTTCTGAAACAGCTTCATGTTTTTCTTTTTATCCTGATTTTCAGGCAATATCACGGAGCAGGCACAAATAGGCATCTTCGAGGTGCGCCCTGACGTTAACGGCATCGGGTACGGGTTTCTCTTTTGAGATAGCGCGCACCTTAATCAGTTCTCCCTCCCTGAGATGGTTGGTGATCATCTGCTTATTGGGAAAACGCTCGAATTCGGCAGTGGTGAGGGTGAACTGCCACACGAAACCTTCGCCCAGGTTGACCATGTCGGTGGGAACGCCCAGGTATTTGAGCTTTCCCTTGTTGATGACAGCCACCTGGTTACAGGAACTGGAGATATCCTCGATGATATGTGTGGAGAAGATCACGATCCTTTCGCGGCTGAGTTCCACCAGCAGGTTACGGAAGCGGATTCTCTCGCGGGGGTCAAGACCGGCGGTAGGCTCATCGACCACCAGGATTCGCGGCAGATTGAGCAGGATATGGGCGATGCCGATACGCTGTTTCATCCCCCCCGAGTAAGACCCGATATTCTCATCCTTCCGGTCATACATATGAACCGCCTTCAGCACGTATTCCAGTCGCGCGGTGCGGAGCTGCACATCGGAAATGCCCTTGAGGATCGCCTGGTAGTCGAGGAATTCCCAGGCGGTCATATTTTCATACGTTCCGAATTCCTGGGGAAGGTAACCGATCAGTCCCTGGAGTTCTTCCCTGTATTTTTGGGTATCGAGACCGTTGATATAGATCTTACCGTAGCTCTGTTCAAAGATTCCGGTGATGATGCGCATCATGGTGGATTTCCCGGCACCATTGGGGCCCAGAAGGCCGAACATCCCCGTGTTGATTTCCATGGAGACCCCGTTGAGTGCCTTGAAGGGTATCTTCCGCTTGCCAAGGACAGGAATCTCTTTGACCACCCTGAAGTACCCCCTGCGGAGGCCCCCGAAACGGCCCGTTATCCGTTCAACGTTCACATTTTGGTGATGGACATACTCCGAAGAGGTGTACACGGCCAGAAGAAGGAAAAAGATGAGTCCGACGAAGACCACCATACCGGTATTGTCCCATTTCAGATAAAAAACTGCCAGGAAAAGCATGGGCGCGCCCCACATCAGGAGGTTAACCCCCCACTTGCGAAGCTTCCCGAAAAGGGCCTTCCCGGTTTGGGCCTGGCGGTGTTCCAATACAGCCCCCAGGGGTTGCCACAACAGAAAGAGGAAAAAATAGAGGACCACGGCCAGAACCAGCATGGCAAAGTTGTTGCGCAGGTGGAAAAAGGTAAACCAAACCAGGAACCCGAAGAGGGGAATCTGCCAGATCAGGTCATTGAAATCACGGGGCTGTGTAAAGGTGCGCACCAGGCCCGCTCTTTCCCTTATTTTCTGTCCCGATTTCCACTCCCGCATGAAACGGCTGTCTCGTTCATAAATCTTCACCAGTTTATGGACCCTGATGCTGATGGGGTCATCCTCGCCGATCAGTTTGGTGGTGGCAGTGCGCAGGCTGTTCTGGATAAACCAGGTGAACCCCGGGATGAGAAGGATCACCAGCATGAAAAGCAGCAGCTGCCAGATGAAGGAGTCAACACGGAAGTAGATATACCATACCGCGGCCAGGAAAAGCAGAAGGTGTAATGCTTTGATTTTCCAGTCGAGTTGACGCATCCATATCAGGGTATTTTCGAGCCCGGCATAAAGTGTGGGAATAAAGATCAGGGTGAGCAGGGTACTCAGGGCCAGACCGCCGATGACCGTTATGGCAAAGGGAGCACCGATGGCGCCGACATATTCCGACTGTCCCATGGCCAGAGGGAACATGGCCACAATGGTGGTAATGGCGGTGATCAGGATGGGGCGCACCCGGGAAAGCCCCGCTTCCATCAGGGCCCGTGATTTCCGGTGACCACGCTTGCGCAGGATGTTGGTAAAATCAATCAGGATGATCCCGTTATTGACCACCACTCCCAGCAGGATAATGAACCCTGTCAGCGTATTGGCGTTGAAGAGGCTGTTTCCCGTGAGGATCAGCGCCACAAAGGATCCGATGGCCGCCAGGGGTATGGAAAACAACAGCACAAAGGGCGTCGACAGCGACTCAAACACCGAAGCCAGAATCATCAGGATAAGGATAAAAGCCGCCGCAATCAGGAAATAAAACTCCCTGTACTGGTCCTCCT
>CAYWUJ010000049.1:0-14583 GCA_964461455.1 uncultured Prolixibacteraceae bacterium
GACCCTCGTTTTCGGCGGAAAAGAGAAGGACATCCTCTTCATCACCGGACGCAGCGGACTCTATGGCGTGAAAATCGACCGCAAGTGATAAGAATCGATAAATAACAGAATGACCATACAATAATTAATAAATATCCGTATGAAAAAGAAAATATCAGGGATCCTCGTGTTTTTGTTCCTTGTGGGATTATGGGGGTGTGGCACTCCGGAAAGCAAGAGTTTCAAAGTCGTCTTTGACCCCACAAAGGAGGTGTCGGGGAAGAAATTTGCCATTGCCGACATTACGCCGGGGTTACCTGCGAACTGGGATGAGTACAACTATGTGGTCCTGGAGTTCAGGATCACCACGGCGCAGCGCTTTCACATCGGTTTCACCACCGATTCGGGGTACAATGAGTTGCGGGTGATGAGTTATGTTCCGAACGGGTGGAACAAGCTGGCCATACCGCTGAGGTTTTACCGGGAGCTTCCCGATGCCGCCATTGATCTGGCGGCCACTTACAACCAGCCGCGCTATACGGGGTGGGTCAACCTGGGGGGCCGCAGGGGTCCCCTGCACGGAGTCGACTCGATAGGAATCCGCATGCGGGCACCCATTGGCACCCCGGAATTTGAGATCCGCTCCATTGCCTTGTCGGTTGAAGACCCCGGCGATGAATACCTTGAGGCCACCCCTTCGGTCGACTCCTTCGGGCAGTGGAACCTGGGCGACTACGCGGGAAAGATCCATTCCCTGGAGCAACTGCAGAAGGAGTGGGCCCTCGAGGACGGGGAACCGGCCTCTACGGAACCCTTTAACTATTCGAAATACGGGGGATATCTCCAGAAACAGGTGAAAGCCACGGGTTTTTTCCGCACCGAAATGGTGGATGGCCGCTGGTGGTTCGTTGATCCCGAGGGGTACCTCTTTCTCTCGGTGGGCGTCGATTGTGTCACGCCCGGAAGAGGGGGGAACGCCAAGGAAGTCGACAAGCGCAGGAACATGTTCGGGGAACTTCCCCCGCAGGAACTGCTGGCCGCTCCGGCCAACAACGCCAACAGCACCCGGCAGGTTCGCCCTAATGAACGGCCTAACGACTACCACTTTGGCATGTGGAACCTCTACCGCCGCTATGGCGGGGGATTCCGGGAAAAAGCCAACGAAATGATCATTGAGAGAATGGACAAATGGGGTGTCAATACCATCGGTAACTGGTCGAGCGGGGAAGTCATCGCCATGAACAGGAAAGCCTTCATGGTGACCATGCGCACGGCAGGCGTGGAACGGGGACTGATGGGCTTCGCCGACGTGTATGCCCCCGATTTCCGGGAAAAACTCGACGAAGCCATGAAGGGATCGATGACCCGCTACAAGGATAATCCCTGGCTGATCGGTTATTTCGTGGGCAACGAACCTTCCTGGCTCGAACAGGAAGAACGGCTGAGTGAACTGATCCTCAACGGCGATGAGCGCCCCATCAAAACGGAATTCCGGAAATTTCTGCAGGACGGCGACACTCCGGAAAGGCGCAAAGAGTTCATATATCACACCTTCAGGACTTATCTCAAGGCCGTGAAGGAGGCACAGATGAAATACGACCCCAACCATCTCAACCTGGGCTACCGCTTTGGCAACATCAGCAACATCGATGAGAAAATCCTGGCCATCTGCAAGGAGTCGTTCGATGTGCTGAGTTTCAACTGTTATGACCTGGTTCCGGGGAAGGAGATGATGGACAGGGCTTTGGCGATCACGGGGTTGCCGATGATCATCGGGGAGTACCATTTTGGCACGGTCGACCGGGGCATGGCACAGTCGCTCTGGCAGGTCGATTCGCAGGAAGAAAGGGGTGTCGCCTACCGCTTCTACACCGAAAACGGCTATGCCCATCCCGGCCTCATCGGAACCGCCTATTTCCAGTGGAATGACCAGGATCTCACAGGCCGTCGTAACGACGGTGAGAATTACAACTGCGGATTGGTTGATGTGACCGACAGGCCCTATGTGCACCAGGTCAACGCCATGGTGGAAACGGCCAAAAGGCTCTATGAGGTCCACGCCGGAACAGCCGAGCCCTTCAGCCAGAAGCCCCTGCGCGCCCGCGGCCACGGTCAGATCCCCGACCTGTGGGATGAATAAGGCCCCGCGACCACAAGGAACCTGTGTTATGTAACAAAAAACCAATTTTCGTATGAAGCAATTAGTAAATATAGCCCTTTGTGCAGGTATGCTCACCCTCTGGGGTATTTCAGGCTCCATGGCTGTCAGTGCCGGCGGGCCTTCGAAGGTAGAGATTCGCCAGGTGGAGGGAAAGCACCGTTTTTTCGTGAACGGCGTCGTTTTTGAACTGAAAGGCGCCGGGGGAGGCGGCAGTTTGGCCGCGCTCCACCGTGCCGGCGGCAACTCGATTCGCACCTGGAGTCCGAACAACGCAAACCAGATCCTCGATTCCGCGGCCAAATACAACATCATGGTAGCCATGGGCATCGGCATGGGCCAGGAGCTTCACGGCTTCAACTACAACGATACTGCCGCCGTGGGCAAGCAGTACCGGCGGAACATCAGGGTGATCGACCAGTATAAGGAGCATCCCAACCTCCTCTGCTGGGTGGTCGGCAATGAACTGAACCTCAGCCCCAACCGGAGGGTTCCCGTGAATCCCAAGGTCTACGATGCCCTGAAGGAGATCGTGGATTACATCCATCGCACCGATCCCCGCCACCCGGTGACCACCACATTTGCCGGGGCTTCGCGCGAACACGTTGCCGTGGCCCTGGAAAGGTGTCCCGATTTGGACTTTATCTCGCTGCAGGTATATGGCGGACTTTCCAGTATTCCCGACATGGTGAAGGCCGCGGGGATCACCAAGCCCTTTGCCGTGACCGAATATGGTCCCATCGGCCATTGGGAAATGCCCAAAACCGCCTGGGGCCGGGAAATCGAGGAAACCAGTGCCGCCAAGGCCACGGGATTGTATGACAGGATCCAGAAAGGACTGGTCGCCGATCCCCAGGGGTTATGCCTGGGAGGTTATGCCTTCCTGTGGGGCCAGAAACAGGAGCGCACCCCTACCTGGTACGGGATCTTCCTGAAATCAGGGGAAGCCACGGCCGTGGTCGACGAGCTGACCCGCTACTGGACCGGCCGCTATCCCGAAAACAGGGCCCCCCGCGTCGATTCCCTCAAAATGGAGGACAGAAATGGCGTCGACAACCTCACGGTGACCCCTGGTGCCGTATGCCAGGCCCGGGTGTTTGCCGCAGATCCTGAGAATGACCCGCTGACCTTCCGGTGGGTGATCATGAAAGAGGTGGGCCAGCGCAGCGAAGGAGGCGCCTTTGAAGCGGAACCCGGCCAAGTAGACCTGCAGGTGATCGCCGATAAAAACGGCGAACTTCGCTTTGTGGCCCCTGCCGAAACCGGGGATTACCGGCTCTTCGTCTATCTCACCGATGGAAAAGGAAAAGCCGGCACCGCCAACTTCCCGTTCTACGTCAAGCCATAAACGGCAATACACACTATGGCAGCACCTCCGGTATAGGATTCCGATACATCAGGCGGCATCCGATGGCCACCGGCAATTAAAAAACCTCAAATGAGAATGGCATAATGGAATGGTGAGAGGTATTCACCAGACATTCCCATCTGACAGACTTAACAATTCACCAAAAAAAAACAAAACGATGAGACAACACAAATACAGATTCCTGCTTCTCCTGGCCATGGCCATGGGGATGATGCCGGCATGGGCCGGTACGGTCAGGGAAGGTTCGGTATACCGGCAGAAACCCGATGACGCCGAGGCCCTCTTTTTCACTCCGGAACAGTTTTCCATCAAGGCCGACGGGAAGAGCGACGTCTCCGACGCCCTTCAGGAAGCCCTTAACCAGGTCAAACGGGAAAAGAGTTTCGGGATTCTCTTCATTCCCGAGGGGAAATACCGGATCAGCCGGACCATATACATTCCTCCGGCAGTGCGGGTGATCGGCTATGGCGAAAAACGGCCTGTTTTCATTCTGGGGAAGAACACCCCGGGATTTCAGGAGGAGGTTACCGGCGATAAGGGAAAGGCCAACTACATGTTCTGGTTTACCGGAAATATGGTGGGATCGGGCGACACCCCGCGTGATGCCGGGGCTGGCACCTTTTACAGCGCCATTTCCAACATCGACTTCACCATTGAAGAGGGCAACCCGCATGCCGTGGTGTTGCGCACCCATTTCGCCCAGCACGGGTTCGTGAGCCATGCGGTGATGAACATCGGCAAGGGAAAAGCCGGGATTTTTGACGTCGGTAACGAACTGGAAAACGTAAAATTCATTGGCGGGGAGTATGGGATTTACACCTACCGGACCTCACCCGGGTGGCCCATGATGATCGTGGATACCTGGTTTGAGAACCAGCGCAAGGCCGCCATTCTGACTTATGAAGCCGGACTGGCCATCGTGAAGATGCAGGTCAGAAATGTGCCCGTGGTCGTGGAAATGGGCGATAATAAGCCCGACCGCCTGTACATGGAGGAGTGCCTCTTTGAAAATATCACCGAAGCTGCCGTTAAAATCAGCATGGAAGGGAACACCTTCACCCAGGTGAACCTTCAGAATATCGACTGCCATCAGGTGCCCGTACTGGCCAGCTTCCTCAAAAGCGGTAAGAAAATCATGGGACCTGAGAAGAGCTACCGGGTCAGGGATTTCACTTACGGACTGGTCATGGAGGACCTGGTGGCGGATTCCCGGATGGAGACGATGACCGATCTGGTCCCCATTGACAAGGTTCCGGCGGTGCTGACTCCCGGAATTCCGGCGCTTCCGCCTATGGAAGAGTGGGTGAACATCAGACAACTGGGAGCAGTCGGCGATGGTGACACCGACGACACCCCGGTTTTCAGGGAAGCCCTCGAGAAATATAAGACGATTTATGTTCCGCAGGGGTGGTACCGGATCACGGAGACCCTGAAGATGCGGCCCGGAACCCGGATTATCGGGTTACACCCGTTTGCCACGCAGTTCGTTTTAAAAGAGAGTGAGCCGGCCTTCAGTGGTTTCGGAGCTCCCGTGGCCATGGTGGAGTCTTCGGCAGGGGGTGATGACCAGTTCAACGGCATCGGACTGAGTACCGGGGGCTACAACTACCGCGCCGTGGGGTGCAAATGGATGGCCGGGGAGAAGTCTCTGCTCAACGATGTGAAATTTGTCGGGGGTCATGGGACCATGCGGAAGCCGGCGCCGCCCGTGGCGGCCATCGCACATGATGGTGCAGCACAGCGTTCTGCAGGGCCAGGGGTGTCGGGACAGGGAACACCCACTCAGGGAGTTACGGCCCAGCCCGCCGGAGGAACCGGAACGACAGGGCAAGGCGCTGCTGTCCAGCGGGCCGGAATGGCCAGGCCCCAGGGACGGGGTCCCGCCATCAGCTCTCCCTCATCGCCGGTGACGGCACCGGGGATGGACCTGGCCTGGGATAACCAGTACTGGAGTCTGTGGGTCACCAACAACGGCGGGGGGATCATCAAGGACATCTGGACTGCCAACACTTATGCGGCCAGCGGACTATACGTGAGCAACACCTCGACGCCAGGGCGCATTTATGCCATGTCGCTCGAACACCACGTGCGTAACGAAGCCCGCTTTGAGAATGTGCAGAACTGGAAAATGATGGCCTTCCAGTTCGAGGAGGAAGGACGTGAAGGCAAGGAGTGCCAGATGATGGAGATCTCGGGATGCCGCGACCTCCTCTTCGCCAACCTCTGGATGTATCGGGTCATCAGGGTCACCACGCCCCAGCCTTACGGGATCAAGGTGCGCAACAGCGAAAACATAGAATTCCGCAACATGCACAGCTACACCCAGGTATTGCAGGTCATCGAATTTCCGGTCTACGAGGCCAACAAGGAGTTGCCCGTCTATCCCTGGGATTTTGCCCGGTTGACGGTCACAGGCCGTGAAACCGGAAAAATTAAGCTCCCCGTCACCCCCGGAAAGATGGAAAAGCTGGCCGGAGGATTTAACTTCACCACGGGAGCCACCAGTGACAGCAAGGGAAACGTCTATTTCTGCGAGACCCGGCTGAAGAGGATCTACCAGTGGAATGCCGCGGACCACACCTTGCGCATGCTGGCCGATTATCCCTATAAGCCCCTCACCCTGGCCACCGACACAAAGGACAACCTGTTGGTGGTCTTCCGGTACGATCCGCAACCCGGATTGCTGGTCAACGGAGTGCAGGAGCGCGTGAAGGTGCTTCCCGACGACAATCCGATGTACAGTGGTTGGGGCAATGGAGGATGGGCCGCCTGGGCCTATTCCGTCGATCCTGAAAATCCCGATGAGACCATCAGGTTGCTGCCCCGGGTAGCCAACAGTGCCATTCCGAAAGTGGAAAGGGTTTTCTACCCCTCTTCACGGTGGCGCTACGATTTCAACGACATCGTCGTCAGCATGCCCGACTCCTCGTTCGTGGCTCCCGACGGGGTGACCATCATCCCCGAGACCTACGACATCTACCGCTCCACCACGCTGACCCGCACAGCCCCCGGAAAGACATTCTTCGTGGCCGACGAGGACCTGAAGCGCACGGTTGAGCTGACCGTTGACGATAAAGGGAAGGCCGGCAACATGAAAGAGGCTCACGCCCGCGGGGAATACACCTCGGTGGTCGACAAAGAGGGAAACCTCTACCTGGCCGACGGGCAGATCTTCGTCTTTGACCCTTCGGGCCGGGAGACCGGCAGGATTTCGATGGAAGAACGCCCCATCTCCATGACCATCGGCGGTAAGGAGGGTAACACCCTCTTCGTCACCACCCGCACCGCCCTCTGGGGAATGCGGATCAAATAAGGAAAGAGAGAGACCATACTGAGGGAATTGTCTTCTATGACCAGCCCATATCACATCACGATTAAAACAACACATATGCAAAACCTGATTTATAAACTAATCATACTGATCGTACTGCTTCCCGGACAGGTTCCGGGGACAGTGGCCCGTGCCGGAATAAAGACCAGCACTTCCGGAGGTGTAAAAAACAGCGCTGAGACTGTCGTTTCCGGAATAAATGGAGGCCCCGTTTCCGCAGTGGCGGAGAATGCGGTAAGGGTGAAGGAAGACTCTTTGCTGGTGCCCACCTATGTGGTGCTTCCGCCGAATCCTATGCCCCGTTTTTACGAGGGACAGGCGCACCAGGGGGTGCAGCGCCGTTATTACCCCTACCCCATGAATGACAATCTGACACGCACGAAGGTCGACATGAAGTACCACATCGTGTACCTCGAGAATGAGTATATCCGCATCGGGGTGATGCCCACACTGGGGGGTCGTATATTCGAGGCGGTCGACAAGACCAACGGGTATAACTTTTTTTACCGGCAGCATGTGATCAAGCCATCGCTGATCGGGATGGTGGGTTACTGGATTTCGGGGGGAAATGCCTGGGGGTATCCGCATCATCACGGTCCGCACACCGTGGCACCCATGGACTACCAGGTAGAGAGCCATGCCGACGGCAGCACGACGGTGTGGATTTCGCATATCGAGAAGATGCACCGTTTGCGGGTATTGCTGGGTTATACAGTCAGGCCCGGCTCCTCGACGGTGGAGATGACCATCAAGCCTTACAATCCCACGCCCTACACCTGTTCCTTTCTCTTCTGGGCGAATCCCTCGGTGCATGTCGACTCCACCTACCAGGTGATATTTCCGCCTTCGGTCGAGTATGTCACGCAGCACCACAAGAGTGAGATGACCAGCTGGCCCATTGCCGACGGGCGCTACAACCGTTTCGACTATACGGGTAAAGACATCAGCCTGTGGAAGAACACCGGGGTTCCCTCCTCATTTTTCTCGTGGAATCCCCAGGAGGACTTTTTCGGGGGTTATGACCATGGCAAGGAGGCCGGTACCGCCTGGATCGGCAACCACCATACCAGTCCGGGCATGAAATACTGGGCCGACGGGAATAATCCGGCCGGGCGGATGATCAACGACGGTCTGACCGACAGCGACGGACAGTACATCGAGTTGATGGCCGGGGCTTACACCGACAACCAGCCCGACTACAGCTGGCTGCAGCCCTATGAGAGCAAGGAGGTGACCATGACGTGGTTTCCGATCCGGGATCTCGGGGGCATGACGGAGGCCAACAAAAACGGGGCTCTTAATCTGGAGGTGGGTGACGATGGCAGGGTCACCTTCCGGGTGAATGCCACGCGCATGTTCCGGGGAGCGAAGGTCACCCTGTTTTACGGAGAAGAGGAGAAGTACACGCGTACCGTGGATCTGAGTCCGGCGTCTCCCTTTTCCGGGGAGGTGAAACTGACCACGCCGGTCACCCGCGGGAAGCTCCGGCTGACGGTGACCGCGGCCGATGGGAAAGGTCTGTTGTCGTTCAGGCCTGCGGAACCCCGGGGAGAAGCGAAACCCGCGGCTCTGGCGTCGCCGCCCAAACCCGAAGAGGTAAAATCCACAGAAGAGCTCTACCTCCACGGCTTGCGCCTCAACCAGTTTCACAACGCCTCGGTTGATCCGATGCCTTACTATAAGGAAGCGCTGAAGCGCGATTCGGGCGACTACCGTGTCAACACCCAGCTGGGCATTCTGTATGCCAAAGGCAAGGATTTCGAAGCCGCCGAAAGGCACCTCCGGAAGGCCGTGGAGCGCATCACCATGCGTTATACCCGTCCCATGGACAGTGAGGCCCTCTATTACCTGGGGGTGGTGCAAAGAAAGCTGAACAAACGGAAGGAAGCCTACGACCACCTCTATGCCGCCACGTGGAACGCCGGATGGCACACCCAGAGCTACCATCAGCTGGCGGAGATGGACTGTGAGAACGGCGATTACGCCACTGCCCTCGACCATATCGGGCGGGCCCTGAGCACCAATATGAACCATGTGAAAGGCCGGGGGCTGAAGGTGGCGATCCTCCGCAAGCTGGGAAGCCCGGAAGAGGCCGAACGGGAAGCCCGGGCGATCCTTGCCGGGGACCGTCTCGACTATGTTGCACGCAACGAACTGGTGCTTATTTTCAGGGCGCAGCAAAAGGAGAAGGAGGCTGCCGCCATGCTGGCAGAGCTGGAACAGATCATGGCCGGCGCCACAGAATCGTATCTCGAATTTTCGACCTTTTATGCCAATGCCGGATTTTTCGCAGAAGCCACGGAGATCCTGGAGCGCCTTGAGAAAAAGGGAAATTCCTATCCCCTGCTCTATTATACCCTGGGATATTATCATGCCCGGGGGGGTGACCGCCAGAAGGCTCTGGAGTACTATGCGTTGGCCGGCACGAAGCCGCACGACTACTGTTTTCCCTTCCGCGAGGAAATGACGGAGGTGCTGGGGGATGCTCTGAAGGCCAATCCCGGTGATGCCAAAGCCCTCTATTATTTGGGGAATCTCTATTATGAACACCGGCCGGAACTGGCGGTGGAGCTGTGGGAGAAGTCGCGCGCTGCTGACGACCGTTTTTACATAGTGTGGAGGAACCTGGCCCTGGCGGCACAGGAACAGGCGAAAGACCAGAAAAAGGCTGCCGGTCTCTATGAGGAGGCTTTTAAGAGAAACCGTTCCGACGTCAGGCTGATGTATGAGTACGACCAGGTGCTGGCCGCGGCGGGGGCAACGCCCCAGGCGCGGTATGCCAGGATTTTCGGGAATAACCGGGCGGTCTCCTCGCAGCACAGCGGCACTTTCCTCAGGGAGATCGAGCTTTTGCTTTTCCTGGGGAAGTATGATGAGGTGGCGGAGATCATTGCGACGACCCAGTTTGTGGAGTCGGAGGGCAGCCGCACCTTCAGGGATGTCTTCCACAACACTTACATTCTGAGGTCACTGGAGAAGGGCAATGCCGGCGATCTGTCAGGGGCGGTGGCTGACCTGCAGCAGGCACTGGATTTTCCCATCGGCCGTTGGGGCAGTGAGCGCAGGGCCCAGATGAACTACCTGATGGGGACCTATCTCGAAAAGCAGGGTAAAAAGGAAGAAGCCCGGAGCCGTTATGAGGCGGCAGCTGCGGAGCTGGCCGAGCGCACCGAATACCTGTATGAAAAGGGACTGGCTTACGGGAAGCTGGGAGACAAGGCCAAGGCCACGGAGCAGTTCAGGGTGTTGGAGGAGCAGGCCCAGCGAAGAGGCGACAGCGATGCATTCCGCTCCTTTGAGGCAGGAGGCGCGGGCGCCCTTCAGCAAGCCCAGAATGCCTACCTGCAAGGGCTGGCCCTTCTGGGACAGGGGAAGAAAAAGGAAGCCCGCGAGCAGTTCACCAAGGCTCTGGAGCATAACCCCGCACACCTCTGGGCCCACATCAGGCTGAGCAGTGATTAGAAAGAAGCCCTCAAAAAAAAATCAGATCTCTTTAAAAGGGGTCTGATTTTTTTTTGTTCATGACAAACGTCCTCTCAGGAATGGGTTTTAAGGTGTAACTTTAGGCTGGAAATTCATCATAATAAACCAACTTACGGTCACCCGGAATGGTCAACGACCACCTCGTTCACTGCTTCCGGCACAAAGAGGTCGACGGGCTTGCAGGCCCCCGTTTTTCGACCCGGAGTGAAGAAGGCCATCGATAAAAATGAAACCGTCATGAGTACACCTGAGACAAGCCTTGTAAAGAGAATATGCACCCTGGCCGCGGTCCTGATTGTGGCAGCCGGGAGTCCGCCGGCGGCTTTTCCGCAGGAGAATAGGGAGCTTCTGCAGGAGAGCCAGGAATTTTCGGGGACGCCTGGTATCGTCACTGAGAAAACGATGGCCCTCACTCAAGGAAGTGAGGGGTTCCGGAAACAAGGAGAGGGGCCTTTGAAGGAGATGAGGGCCGGTTCACAGGAGACCAGGGAACTTCCGGAGGAGGAAGAAGGGCTTCCGGAGGAAGAAGAGAGCGGGTTTCATGTGAACATGGATCTGGTGAGCAGTTATATCTGGCGTGGGGTGAGGCAGGGAAACGGTCCGGCTTTTCAGCCCAGCGTGGAGTTCACCGTGGGAGGGTTCACCGTGGGGGCCTGGGGGTCCTACTATTTTGCCGATCCCAACCATACGGAGGCCGATCTTTACGCCACCTATACCCTGGGGAGTTTTACCCTGGGGCTGATGGATTATTACTATTCAGGCACCGAATGGTGGAATACGGCCAACCACGCTTATGAGCTCCATGGCGGACTGGCGCCGGGCCGGTGGGAGCTGTCGGTCAACGCCATTCTGAACGACGGTGCCGGGGCATATGGGGGCGACCTCTATTTCGAGGCCGGGTATACCACCGGAAGGGTGACCCTGTTTGCCGGTGCGGGGACCGGCTGGCACACCCCCAACGGAGAATTCAACCTCTGCAACCTGGGCCTTTCCACCACCCGGGAAATCAAAATCACCGACCACTTCACCCTTCCCCTGACGGGCAGCGTGATTCTGAATCCCGCCGAGGAACGGCTCTTCGTGGTAGCCGCCATCAGCCTGTAAAACGGTGGATCGGCACGCAGGACTGGTAAATATGGAAAACACTTTCATCCAATACCTTACAGCTTATGAAGAGGATTTTCCTATACAGAGTCATTTATTTCGCCTGCTTGCTTCAGCTTGCCGGTGTTGTGCAGGGCCAAAATCCGCCGGATAAGGTGGCCGGAATTCCGGTTAATTATGATGAATCGCTCACGGGTTCTTATGAGTTACCCGATCTCTTCACCCTGAACAACGGAGAGAAGATCACCACGGCGGAGGAGTGGACCCTGCAGCGGCGTCGTGAGATCCTGGAATTGTTCAGGACCCACCAGTTTGGCAAAGCACCCGGGCGGGATGAAGTCTCCTTCAGGGTATTTGACCCGGGGACCCTGGCTTTTGACGGGAAAGCCCTGCGGAAACAGGTCACGCTTTATTTTACCCGGGATACCGGCATCCACCGGGCCGATCTGCTGATTTACCTTCCCGCGGGTGCGCACAAGCCGGTACCTCTCTTTTTCAACATCAGCTTTTTGCCCAACGCCATGACGGTCGATGATTTGGGGGTACGCAGAGGGACGATGTGGGACCGTGAGGGCAAGCGGGTAGCCGTTCCGGAGGTTAACCGGGGTCCGATACTCGATGTGGAGAAGTTCCTGGCGGAAGGGTTGGGAGTGGCCACCATCTATTATGGCGACATAGAACCCGATTTTGCGGATGGGCTCCGACTCGGGATCCGTGGTCATTTCCTGAAGCCGGGAGCGGCGCAGCCTGCCGGGGATGAATGGGGCGCCATTGCCGCCTGGGCATGGGGGCTCAGCGGTGCCATGGACTATCTGGAAACCGACCGGCAGATCGACGCCCGCAAGGTGGCTCTTTTCGGGGTTTCCCGACTGGGGAAGACGGTCCTCTGGGCCGGCGCCAGTGACCCACGTTTCGGCATGGTCATCGCCAGCTGTTCGGGAGAGGGAGGAGCCGCCCTGTCGCGCAGGAACTTTGGGGAGACCATTAAACACATGACTGCCCCGACCCGTTATTTCTACCAGTTCTGCGGCAACCGTGCCGCCTTTGGCGACGATCCCTCCGGGTCACCCGTTGATGCCCATATGCTGGTGGCCCTGATGGCGCCGCGGCCGCTGCTCCTGCAGACCGGCGATACCGACGGCTGGTCCGATCCCAAAGGGGAATTTCTGGCAGCCAAAGCCGCAGAACCGGTCTACCGCCTCTTCGGGAAAACAGGTCCCGCTACGGAAACCATGCCGCCGGCAGGAATTCCCTTCTTCGATCCCCTGGGCTATTATATGCATGAAGGAGGACATGGCACCCTTCCCGGAGATTATGACATTTTCTTACGTTTTATAAAGAAGCACTTTGCGGACTCCGGCCTGCCCCCCGTTTTCGGGCAGCATTATGTTGCGCAGGACGATGCGCTGAAACGCATTTTCATCTCTCCCGTGAGGGTGATGTGGACCTCCGATCCTGCAGGAGAACTTGTCAAAAACCAGGAAGTCCTGCTGAATCCCGGAAACAGCCAGTCAGATATGAGCAGGCATACTCTCTTTTGCGCACTGAAAACCACGGGTAGTGACACGGCATCCCTCCTGCTCGATTACGGCAGGGAGTTGCACGGGGGATTGCAGCTGGTGATGGGAGGTTCTTCGCGCAGGGAGCCCTCGCTGGTGCGCATCCGTTTCGGGGAATCGGTCGGCGAAGCCAACAGCACCACCTACAATTCCGACTGGCTGATGGGCTTTTCGACCGATGACCATGCCAAGCGCGATATCGTCATGGAAATTCCCCGGTCCGGATTGATCGAGGTGGGGAATACGGGTTTCCGCTTCGTGCGCATCGACCTGCTGCAAGCCAATACCACCATTAACCTGAAGGAGGCCCGGGCTGTTTTCCGCACCCGCGACATCGAATATACCGGCACTTTCAACAGCAGCAGTGAAAGACTCAACGACATCTGGATGACCGGTGCTTACACCACCCACCTGAACATGCAGGAATACCTCTGGGACGGCATCAAGCGCGACCGCCTGGTGTGGCTGGGTGATTTCCATCCCGAACTGGAAACCATCACCCGGGTCTTCGGCACCAATGAGGTGGTACCCCGGAGCCTGGACCTGGCCTGCGAACAATATCCCCTTCCCGACTGGATGAACGGGATGAGTTCCTACTCGATGTGGTACCTCATCATCCACCACGACTGGTACATGCAAAACGGGGACCTGGAATTTCTGAAGAGCCACCAGGGGTACATCACCGGACTGATCGACCTGATCGATTCAAAAATCAGTGAAGAAGGGGAAGAGACGCTCAGTCCCTTCCGGTTTCTCGACTGGCCATCGACACCCAACACAAAAGGGGTGGAAGCGGGCTACCGGGCGCTGCTGGTGTGGGCGTTGCAGGATGCTTCCAAACTTTGTGAAATTCTGGGTGTCCCCGAAACGGCCCAAAAATGCCGCCGGGCCGTTCAGAAGCTGAACCGCAAGATCCTGGATCATAACGGGCTCAAACAGGCTGCGGCGTTGATGGCAGTGGCCGGACTCCTCGATCCGGTGAAGGCTTGTGAAGAAGTCATCGCGGTCGACGGGGCCCAGCGGTTTTCCACCTTTTATGGCCTTTACATGCTCGATGCCCTCAGTATGGCCGGCCGGCACGACAAGGCCCTGGAGATCATCGATGCTTACTGGGGAGGGATGCTCGACATGGGGGCCACCACATTCTGGGAGGATTTCAACATCGAATGGATGGAGAATGCAGCCCCGATCGATGAATTCACCCCTGAAGGGAAGAAGGATATCCACGGTGATTTCGGGGCCTATTGTTATCCCAGCTACCGGCACAGCCTGTGCCATGGCTGGGCGTCGGGCGTGACGGCATGGCTGTCGGAGAATGTTTTGGGCATCAAAATCGTGGAACCGGGATGCAAAACCCTGAAGATTGAACCCCACCTGGGCAACCTGGAATGGGTGGAGGGCACCTTCCCCACCCCTTACGGTGTGGTGCGGGTGAAACATGTGAAAGACAAGGAGGGGAAGATCGAAAGCAGTGTCGTCGCTCCCAAGGAGATTACTGTGAAGCAATGAGTCCCCGTTGAATCATAGGAGGCCCCGTTGAATCAAAGGAAGCCCCGTTGAATCATAGGAAGCCCCGTCGTCGGGGTTTTCGGAAGCAGCG
>CAYWUJ010000050.1:0-10188 GCA_964461455.1 uncultured Prolixibacteraceae bacterium
CGGCAATGAGGAAGCCACAAGAGAACTTGTGAGGAAGTATATTCACTGCCAGTAAAAACGGACATCAGAAATAGGTATTCGGTGATCGGTGATCGCATAGTCAACAGTCTGCCAAATTTCAGACTTGCTGTTAGGGTGATATGGCTACTTTCATGATGATTTCTGCTATCCATTCCATTGCTTTTCAAAAAATACTACAATTAATTAACGGCAATTCATTATTTCTGTAATAAAAGCATTCAATGAGCACAGAAGAAATAAAGACAGCCCTCCATGAGAGCATAGAAAATATTGACGATAACGATTTTCTTTCCGCCTTGAAGCAAATTGTTGAAAAGAAATTTACTTTGCTGGAAAAACCGGAATTAACAGATTGGCAAGAAAAACGAATCGAGGAATCTTATCGTCAATTTGAAGAGGGAAAAACATTCACCAATCATCAGGCTGACTTATTGGCAGAAAAATGGTTAAGCGAATAATCTGGTCTGCAAATGCCCTATCTGACCGTATTGACATCTTAAACTACTGGTACTTGCGGATTGGAAATAAGAATTACAGCCGGAAGCTTGACAATTCGCTTAAACATTTAATCAGCCATCTGGCAAAATTTTCTGAGATGGGGCGAAAACTGGAGAACCTTAATGAGCGGTACTGTTGCAGTTATCCCTATAGATAAACCATCATTCACAAGCTTCTTCAGTTATCAGGCTTCTCAAAACGGCATGTCTGAAAACATCTTTGAACCTGAGTTTATCCACCTCTTTGGTAGAAGGAAAATAAGGTTTAAACACTTTACGGAGCAGCTTTCCACTTTGCTCAAGAATAATCTCAATTTCCTTGATACACGCGGACCGGTATATATCATACTCAATATCAGAGGGAGTTACCTCTCTCATTCTTTGATAGGCATTCTGCAATGTCTTAATGCAACGGTCGTAGTATTGAGTATCAATCATCATAATTCTTTAAAAATAATTCCAATAACGTTAATACTCCTTCTTCTACCATATAACAATATTCGCACTAGAATCCACTATTTTCCGGTTATTTCGAGCACGATGACCTCAGGACGGCCGGAGGTGCGGATGGGGGGGCCCCAGGTGCCCACGCCGGGGGAAACGTAAAAATGGGTGTTCCCTATCTTACCGTAGCCTGCACTGATCTCAAAGATGGCTTTGGTGATGAAGTTGAAAGGCCAGAGCTGGCCGTGATGGGTATGCCCCGATACCTGCAGGTCGACCTGATTTTTGGCCACCTCCGAAAGGTGATAGGGCTGGTGGTCCATCACAATGACCGGACGGGAAGTATCGCTGTCTGCCAGCAGTTCCTGCAGGCTCTTCCTTTTTTCCCGGAACATCCGCTCCCCGGTGATGTCTTCCCTTCCGGCAACGACCACCCCCGAAGGTAACGTCACCGCACTGTCGCGTAAAACCCTGATGTGGTGATCCCCGAGGTACCGGGTGGCATCCCCTGAATGGCCGTAAAACTCATGATTTCCCAGGATGGCGAAGACCCCCTCCTTTGCCCTGAGGTTCTTCAGCAGGTCCCCCAGGTTGTTCCGGATGACCGGTCCCAGATCCTCATCAAAAATATCGCCAGCCATCAGGATCACATCGGCTTCCTGCCGGTTCATCAGCTCCACCAGCCTCTCCAGCCGGCCGTTGGCAATCATGATGCCCAGGTGAATATCGGAGACCAGCAGAGCTTTGTAGGTCCCTCCCGGCACCTCTTTGTCCAGCACCACCGGCTGATGCACCACCTTGGGATTCCGGGCGTTGAAAAAGCCCGCCACCAGGATCAGGGTAGTCACCCCATAGACGCCTGCGGTGATCCACCGCCCCTTTTCACTGGCCCACGGAAAGGAAAAGAAACCCTTCAGTCCGGGAATATGGCTGACTCCCCTGAGCACGTCAAAAAGCAGGAACAACAGGGTCAGGTAGACCATGGCGCCCAGCCAGAGGGAACCTGCTTTGATCACCACCTCGGCCACTCCCCCGGCGCCGGTGCGTTCCAGGATCCTTCCGGCCATGTAGCCCAGGGCCACCACCCAGAAGAGCACGATGGCCCCCCACCTGAGGGGCTGCTCCACCGGGAACAGGTTGCGGGTGCGGAAAAAAATATAGAGGTTGACCAGCGTCAACACCGTGAAGACGACAAGGAAGAATATCATATAAGCGTTTTTCATTTTATTGTATCAATCTGAAGGAGCTTCTGCATGTCAAAAGACAGCCCCAATTCCCGCCAAAAATAAACAGGAATTCCCCATCAAAGTTCATTTTACCCCAATAATCACGGTAAACCCGCACTTTCCGGCCTTTCGGAGGTCAAAGAAAGAAACAGTCCGCTTTTTTTTGGTTATCTTGGGGGGTATGAAAAGGGTGTGGCTGATAACAGCAGGGTTGGCCCTCCTCCTGTCGCTGCAGAGCAGGGAAGCCCCGGGTCAGGCAATGGGCATGGATGGGGGTGGTCCGGTGGGTTTTGCTTCCATCGGGGGAGACGGCTATGCCGGTCCGGTGACGGGAGGCGGAGAGCCGGCCACCAGCAGCAATGTGGTGACCATAACGGGACCGGCGGAATTCCCCAAGCTGGTATACCTGATTTATGACCGTAATAAGGCTTACCGTAACAAAGCCGACTACGGTACGGCAAAATATGCACCGCTGGTCCTTATTCTGGAAGAGGGGGTCTATCCCGAAGCCGCGGAAGTACCCAACAGCGGCAGCATATGGGGAAACAGCATGCTGGCCATCCAGGAACAGGGCGACCTGACCATCATCGGCCGTGGCGATGTGGTGCTGAAATTCGGCATCAACGTGAAGCGGTCATGGAATGTGATCATCCGCAACATCACCTTTCAGGATTATTACGACGACGGCGTCAACATCGGCGAACCGGAGACCCATCACGTGTGGGTGGACCACTGTACTTTCGGGCACCCTACCACCCGGCCTGTCAACAAGGATCATCCCGACGGCGGCGTGGACATCAAGGATGGCGCCAGTTACATCACCGTTTCATGGTGTCATTTCCGCAACAGCTGGAAAACCGGACTGGTGGGGCACTCCGACAATAATGGAACGACCGATACCGGAAGGCTGAAGAGCACTTTTTATATGAATTATTACCTGAACACCCACTCCCGCCATCCGCGGGTGCGGTTCGGTGAGGTGCACGTGCTGAACAACACCTACGAAGGGGTCACCAACTACGGCATCGCCGCGGCCAACCAGGCCCGGGTGGTCGCCGAAGGCAACTTCTTCCGCAATACGGTATGGCCCATGTATGCCGACCGCACCAAGGCCGACTTTACCGCCGTTTACGGCCCCTGGAGCTCCGAAACAGGAAATTACCCGGCAGCCGGACTGAAGCAATTCAACAACCTTTACGACGACAGCGGACTGACCAGAGTGTACACTGCGGCCGATATAAACCTCACCATGCTCAATCCCGGAAACAAATCGATCAGATTTGACGCGCTGAATGGTGACGCCATGTTTAATCCCGGGGAGTATTACGCCTACTCTCCCGTTGATGCCGCGGCCGTCCCTGATCTGGTCAAAGCTTCTGCCGGGGCCGGGAAAGTCGATTTCTTCGTCCCGACAGCCGCCACTCAGGAAATCAGAAACTCTCCCGCTCCCCTGTTCACCCTTTATCCCCACCCGGTCAGCGACCGGTTCACAGTCTCCGCACGCAGTGCCGGGGTGCTCTTCCTCCGCACCCTGTCAGGGGCCCTGGTTCTGCGTACAGAAGCCGCGGCCGGCCAGGCACACTTTTCGGCCCGGGAGCTCAGGCTCTCCCCGGGAATTTACCTCCTCACTATGCAAACCCCGGAACTGACCTTCACCCAAAAAGTGATTATCGCCGTCCAACAATAAGATTGCGGCCTTTCCTTCACCAACAGCCGGGGGAAAAGCAGGCCTCTCACCATGCCATAACGGCAGGGTGATGACCTCCCATCCCAAAGCGAACCCCCGTTCCGGCAGAGATCACGGCACGCCCGTGCCCTTGACCTCCGGTTTTCAAACCATGGATAGGTGATTAGGAGAAATCCCGTTGACTATTATACTATTGCGCGACGCTTGACCTACCGGAGCACAGCGAAGTCCGTCAGCTGACGAATTTACCTCGACCTGCCTGAGCGAAGCCAAGGCCTTATTTCTCCCTCGGATCGCCCTGCAACGGCATTTTGGCCATCTTTTTAATCTCCAGCGAAGGATGGCCGAATTCCGTGGTCACCTTGCCCAGCAACAGGTAGACCCCTCTCCCCTTAAAGGGGTAGTCACGCAGGGAATCGGGAAAATGAACGGTGTCAAAGAACTCCCCGAAGTGATCAAGGAAGCATCCGAAGTGCATGATTTCCGCCTTTGTGGTGCGCACATACTTGACATTGACCATCAATCCCAGCATCCTGACGGTCCGGCCTTCGTATGCCGCCAGGTTGTGGGCATGGATGTCGCTGCGCCAGCGGGTCTGAAGCATGTCGAAAAAAGTCATGGTCACCGGAAATCCCAGCAATTCCAGCTCATCGTAGACCGCTTCCATGGGATTTTCCTCAAAGTGCGGAAGCTCAAAGTTTTTCTGTTCCCGCGGGAAGAGCTGGTGCTGCACCTGCAGGGTCCTTTTCCTGGTCATGAGCATATGCACCTCCCAGAGCAGGCGGGCTTTTGACTTGCCGGTAAAGCGAAGGGCCCCGATACGGATCAGCAGGGTCATCTGTTCCCGGGGAAGGGGCACCCGGCTCACGAAATCGTCGAGGGTACAGAACGCCCCGAAACGCACCCTTTCATCCATAATCACCCCGGCCGTTTTCTCTTCCAGTCCGCTCAGCAGCCCCAGTCCCAGGAAGATGCTCTTCCCCTCAATGGTGGTCAGCTTCCCGCTGTGGTTGACACAGGGAAGTTCAATGCAGCCACCACAGCGGCGTGCCTCATTCACGTAAACCCAGGTCTGATAAAAACCCCCGAAATTGTTGATCACCGCCACCATGAATTCCAGGGGATAGTAGGTCTTCAGGTAAAGACTCTGATAACTCTCCACGGCATAGGACGCCGAATGGGCCTTGGAAAAGGAGTAACCGGCGAAACTTTCGATCTGCCGCCATACCTCGGCAGTGAGCTCCCCGGGATATCCCTTCAGGGCACAATTCTCGTGAAACTTCTCCACGATTTTCTGAAACTCTGCCTTTGACCGGTACTTGCCGCTCATCGCCCTGCGCAGCACATCGGCGTCGGCCAGGTCAAGACCGGCAAAATGGTGGCACACCTTCAGCACATCCTCCTGGTAAACCATAACCCCGTAAGTCTCCTCCAACTGCTCCTTCATCACCGGATGCAGGTATTCGATCTGGTCGGGATGGTGAAAACGGCGGATGTACTCACGCATCATGCCGCTTTTAGCCACCCCCGGTCGGATGATGGAGCTGGCCGCCACCAGGGAGATGTAGTTGTCACACCGCAGCTTCTTCAGCAATCCCCGCATGGCCGGACTCTCGATATAAAAACAGCCGGTGGTCTCCCCCGAACGGAGCTGCCTTTTCACCTGCTCATCCTTCTTGAAATCACCCACCCGGTGGATGTCGATATCGGCACCGCAGTTGCGGCGGATAATCTCTACACTCTCCCTGATATGGCCGATACCCCGCTGACTCAGAATGTCAATCTTCTCAAAGCCTATGGACTCAGCCACGTACATATCCCACTGGGTGGTCTGGAATCCCTTGGGGGGCATGTCCAGTGCCGTATAGTAATTGATGGGCTTCTCCGATATGAGGATCCCCCCGGCATGGATACTGCGGCTGCTGGGAAAATTATCCATCATCGCCCCGATGCGGAACATGCGCCGCGTCAGCTCGTTCTCGTTGAGGTTGTTTTCAGGCTCGTTGACCAGCATGTCGATCTCGCTTTTGGGCAAACCATATACCTTCCCCAGTTCCCGCAGGGTGGAACGCCCCTGAAAGGTGGTGATGGTCCCCAACAGCGCCGTATGTTTGGCACCATACCTTTTAAAGATGTAATCCTGGACCTCGTCACGCTCCTTCCACGAGAAATCGAGGTCGAAATCGGGAGGCGAAGAGCGCCTCGGATTGATAAACCGCTCAAAATAGAGGTTCAGCTCAATGGGGTCGACATCGGTGATGCGCAGGCAATAGGCGACCACGCTATTGGCGCCGCTGCCCCGGCCGACATGGTAGAACCCGCGCCCCAGGGAATAACGGATGATGTCCCAGGTAATTAAAAAATAGGAGGAAAACCCCAGCCTGTCGATGATCTCCAGCTCATGACGCACCCGGTCAAGGGCTTCCCGGTCATTGCCATAGCGGTATTTCCAGCCATCCAGGGCCAGTTTCTCCAACAGGGCACGGTCATCATTCCGGCTACCCGTAAAAGTCTGCTTGTTCTTGACCGTACCAAATTCGAAACTGACACTGCTCTCATCCAGGATACGCCGGGCATTCTGCAACAGTTCGGGGAAGTCGGCATACAATTCCAGTAGTTTGGGTTCCGGCATGAAAACCTCGTTATCGGGAGCCAGCATCCCATGGGTGAGCATGCTCAGCAGAATGTTATTGTCAATGGCCCTGAGATGCCGGTGCAACAGATAATCCTCATCCCCGCCGAAGGTAACCGGCGCCCAGGCGACCATTTTCCGGTAGTCAGCCCTGGAGTAAAGTATCCGTAACCTGTTCAGGTCTGCAATCCTCACCCCCAGGTACTCATTCTCACTGAGCTGCTCCAGCCGGCGACTCCCAAAGGGAAAAACAAACCATACGTTGGGAAGAAAAGGAGGCATCCCCGGAAATGGCTTCTTTCCGATCAGGTGCTGGCTCAGGAAATCATTCAGCTCATAAAACCCTTCATTGCTGCGGGCAATGCCGGTGTACATCAGCTGCTGGCCGTTGCGGAACTCCACCCCCGCCAAAGGCTTGATCCCCGCAGCCACAGCCTCCCTGAAAAAATCAAGGATCCCGGTGGAATTATTGATGTCGGTAAGCGCCATCGCCGTCACTCCCCTCCGGGAGGCCTCCCCCACCAACCTCTCCAACGATAACGTCCCGTAACACAAACTGAAATAACTGTGACAGTTAAGATACATCTTTGATTATATTTTAATCATTGTTCCGATTATAATATAATCAATTCCTCACAACCATCAACAAATCGAAGAATATATTTTTTTTTACGGGATCACCACAACTCCCGGTGCCAGGGGACGGGAATGGAGTCAAAGGTCATTCTGATGCGGAATTCCTGCGGAAAGTAATTATTGGTCCGGTTGCCCAGGTTTTTGACCCATCCCAGGGAGACATCCCTGAAGGCGGTCAGGATCCATCCTTTTTCCCTGCCGGGAAGGGTAATGTTTTCCCTTCTCAGGAATCGCAATGCCTCTTCCAGAGTGAGGTTGGCGACAGGGAAGGCATCATCATGGAGGACGCGGGAGAAAGCTGAGAACGGATGGGGAACCATATTGGCCCCTGCCGGTAAGGCGACAGGGATTCCCACCTGCAGCAGGGGAATTTCCCGTTCCAGGAGCGAGAGCAGGGGAACTCCTTCCGCGGGAAAAAAGGAGTGGAGTTCGCCGTTACTCAGAAAAATCCCTGAAGTGCCGGGCTTCACCCACTTTTCCAGGATCCGGGCAATACTCTTGTCAGAAGGGGTCCACTTTTTCAGGGAATACCGGGAGGGGAGTGATGAAGCGGGGATCCCTTCCTTACGTGCCACAGCGGCGAAGAAGCCTTCACCCCTGACCAGGTGGGGATAAAAGCGGTATCCGGTGATCTTTCCCTTGCGGGAAGTGACGATAGGCCACGAAGGGTCGGGGTTAACTTCCAGAAAAAGGGCGCCGGCTTCTTTGGCCAGCCACTCCATATTCTCCTCGTTTTCGTCCTGGTTGAAGGTACAGGTACTGTATACCACTGCACCTCCCGGTTTCAGGCATTTCCAGGCTTCTGCCAGAATTCTCCGCTGCCGGGCGGCACATAACCTGATGTTTGCAGGTGACCACTCGGCAACCGACCGGTTATCCTTCCTGAAAAGGCCCTCTCCTGAGCAGGGAGCATCGACGACGATCAGGTCAAAGATCTCCCCCAGGCGGGAAAAAAGGGAAGGATCCCCATTGGAGACGACCACCCCGGGGGTTCCCCATTTGCTGACATTCTCCTGAAGAATGCGTGCCCTGCTGCGGATCACCTCATTGGTAACCAGAAGATCGCCATGACGGAGCAGCGACATCAGGTGGGTGGCCTTTCCTCCGGGGGCCCCGCAGAGGTCCAGGACCAGGGCCGGAGTATCGGGCCATACAGCCCGGCACAACTCCCCGATAAACATCGATGATGGCTCCTGCACATAATAGGCCCCTCCGTGAAGCCAGGGATCGGCAGTAAACAAAGGACGCTCCGCAAGGTAATATCCGGTGGAACACCAGGGCACCTGATCGGCAGGCAAACCCGCTCTCCACTTCAGCGGATTGACCCGCACCGATACCGGAGACTCCCCCGATAAGGAGGTTTCAAAATCACTAAAAACCTCCCCGAGCTCACTTTTCATCCTTTCCAGAAAAGCCTCCGGAAATATATTTCCCCTCTCTTCCCTCATTTTACCTCCTCTTAGTTTATTGTCAGGCGGTTAAAAATAAAATAATTCTGTATTCTGTATGTTGATTCAAATAAAATAATTAATATTGCACCCGATTTGAGTCTTGACAGCAGCGTGTCAGGTTTTACTTTCAGAGCTTCACCGTTTGAAAAGTTTTATCACGCCTAACTGTTTTCAACCTCAACGCCACTTAATTAATTATCAATTTTTTAGTTTAAATGAACATTTACATTTCAAATTTAAGTTTCGATGTCAATGACAACGATTTAAAGGAATTATTTGAAGAATACGGCGAAGTTTCTTCAGCAAAAGTGATCACAGACAAGTTTTCAGGAAAATCGAGAGGTTTCGGTTTTGTTGAAATGGCGAACGATGAGGAAGGCCGCAAGGCTATTGAGGAGCTCAACCAGGCTGAGTATGATGGCAAAACCATCAATGTTTCCGTTGCTAAACCCCGTGAAGATCGTCCGGAAAGGAAACCTTTCGGCGGTGGTAACCGTGGTGGCGGTGGCTTTGGCGGTGGCAACCGTGGCGGTGGCTATGGTGGCAGTCGCGGCGGCAGCGGCGGCGGCGGCGGCGGCTTCAGCGGCAACCGTGGTGGTGGTGGTGATCGCGGCGGTGACCGTGGTGGCTACAACAAGTATTAATCAGAAGGATCTCTGGTCCTGCGGGACCAAACCGAACTATAACCGGCCTTCAGTCCGGCGTAAAGGGTTTCATCAGAAACCCTTTTTTTTATTTCCCACCACCTGATCCCCTTCAGGTTGACGGCGCTCACACCGGCCTCTTCCCACACGCGGCAACAACCGAAAGATCACAAATCGGCCCAGATCCGTGCCAGCGAATAACCCGGAGCCTCCAGCGAAAGATTCAGAAAATAACCGAAGGGGGTCTGCCAGGTCTCGATGCCCCCGTTTTTCAGCCTCTTCTCCGCCTCTATAAAGAGCTCCCGTGAAAACTCCACCGAAGCCTTGGAAGCCGACAAATGGGCGAACGAATGAAGGACCACCCGTGACAGGTTGTTTTTTCGCAAGGCCCATTTCACATGATTGACCAGCTTCTTCTCCCTGCTGGCAACCCCCTGTTCCTCATCTCCCTCCTCCACCTGGATAAAGGCCACCATCGCATCGCGGTATTCGGCTCCCTGGTCCACCACTTCGGCATCCTCCAGGGTCTTGTCTCCCGGGGTATAGGCAAACCGGGTCACCGCCATCATCAGAACTTTCATGTGCCAAATATTTCGTTATTAAGGGAGATCATGTGTAACAAAGATCCCTTATTGCAAAATTAACTTTCCTGAATGAATAACCTCAACACATCCCGGTTTTTCATGATCCTGAGGGGTTCCGGTTTTCACCGCAATAGCGATCGCTGTGACCACGGAATATTTTAAATTTAGTACCTTTGGCACACCTTAATATGATGAGAAAATTCAGTTTCATACTCTTCCTGTTTTTCTTTCAGGGTGCCGGCACCTTGTGGGCACAATTGTCGGAAGGAGGAATTCCCAGGGTTCCTTTGGCGGTGAAATCGGCCTCTCTGTCCCGGGAAACCCTGCCGGAGGTCAGCAATGAGCTTTTGCTGTGGCAGAGCATGG
>CAYWUJ010000050.1:10288-14542 GCA_964461455.1 uncultured Prolixibacteraceae bacterium
TCCCGGGAAACCCTGCCGGAGGTCAGCAATGAGCTTTTGCTGTGGCAGAGCATGGCTGAAAGGGAGGAGGATTCCGCACTGGGGAGACTCAAGCCTCTGAGGTTTGCCCACTCTTTTGCGACCGGCTACACGCCGGCGACCCATGGCACCTGGGCGGCTTCCGCTGACGGATGGCAGATCTGGCAACTGACCCTCCATTCACCGGGGGCGCTCTCCCTGAATGTCATCTTCAGCCAGTTCTCCCTTCGCGGAAATGCCAGGCTTTTCCTGTTCACCCCGGGAGAGGAGCAGATCAGGGGAGCCTACACCTCAGCCAACAACGACCCCGGGGGTGTCTTTGCCACCACTCCGCTTCCCGGAGACGTCATGACCATTCAGTACGAGTGTCCACCGGGTGACACTGCCAACCATCCCTTTGTGATTTCCACCGTCAACCACGATTTCCTGGGAATCCTCAAATACGTCGATGAACGCCGTCCCATGGGGGTGACCGCAGAAGCCTGCAACATAGATGTCAACTGCCTGGCCGCCGACAGATGGCGGGAGGTGCAGAACAGCGTATGCCGTATCATGGTCGAGGGAAGAGACCTCTGTACGGGAACCCTCCTCAACAACAGCGCTTCCGACCAGAGGCCCTATATCCTCACGGCCAACCATTGCATCAGTACGGCCATGAAAGCCCAGGGCTCCCTTTTCCTCTTCAATTATGAGAGTCCTTTCTGCGGGCCTCTCGACGGTGACGTGATCAACTCCCTGTCGGGGAGCCGTCTCAGGGCGACTCTCGACAGCCTCGACTTTGCCCTGGTGGAACTCAACACCCCACCACCTCCCTCCTTCAGACCATACTATGCCGGGTGGAACCGCGACCCCGTCCCGGCCGACACCATAGCCGCCATTCACCATCCACAGGGGGATATCAAAAAAATAGCCATTGATCACCAGGCCGCCGTGAGCTCCTCCTTCCTCTCCTCTTTCAGAAAAAACAGCTTCTGGAAAGTGCTCCGCTGGGAAGCCGGCACCACCGAAATAGGATCGTCGGGATGCGGACTCTTCAACCGGCAAAGCCAGGTCACCGGCACCCTGACGGGGGGAGCTGCCAACTGCTCCAATCCCGTCAACGACTATTTTGCCCGCTTTGACCTGGCCTGGGACTACCGGGGAGACTCCGCCCGCCAGTTGAAATACTGGCTGGACCCGGCCCGCACCAATCCCATCAGCATCAACGGGAAACAGTTCAACCAGGGCGAGGAGCTCAGCAGAACCTTCTCCCCCCTCAGGGAAGGAGATGCCTATACCCTGCTGGCCATCAGCGGTGCCGGCGCCCCCTGGAAAGGCTACTGGACCGGCACCAACAACACCGGCATCACGGAAGTCGCCAGTAAGTTCTCCATTCCCGGAAAAGAGATGGTTCACTCCGTCGCACTGGGAGTGGGGAAAATAAAAGCGGCCGACAGAAACAGCACGGTAGCCCTGCGGTTTTACAACCTTCAGGGAAACACGGTGATGCCCTTCGGTTACGAGAAAACCATCGCCCTGAAAAGCCTGGTTTCCGATGCCATGAACCTGGTCTTTATAGATCCGGTTTTTCTGCCTGAAGACTCCTTCCTGGTGGCCCTGAACCTGGAAAACATCAGCACCGGGGATACGCTGGCGCTGTTCCAGACGATCCGTACTTCGGGTCCCGAGAATCTCTTCCTGCTGAAGGATGGCCTCTGGACCAAATTCTCAGACCTCTTCCCTGATGGGAGGTACGGTGCCCTGGCCCTGGAAATCGCGGCTTTCAACGCGGAACTCTCCACCAACGACACCCTTACCGGGGAGCGCCCTGAACAGATCCTGATCTATCCCAATCCCGCAGTTTCCCACATTACGGTAAAAAGCAGCGGACTTCTCCTGCCCGAAATGGTCTCCCTCCACACCATGACAGGCCAGAGCCTGCCCGTCAGGGTCACCTCCCTGGCGCCCGGGGAAACCGGCATCAGCATGGACCACTACCCGCCGGGTGTCTATCTCCTGATTATCAAGTGGGAAAAGGGATATTCCCGGCATAAAATAGTACTTACCAGCCGGTGATCCGCTATGCGAGCATATCTGTCCCTTCTTTCCGTTTCCCTGGCTCTTCTTTTTTCCTGCCATGGCAGCCATCCCCAGGGAGGCGTGGCTGAAGGCAACCACTATGCCCGGGGATTCTCACTCCTTGATTCCGGGGGATATACCCGGGTGAGGGTGTCCAATCCCTGGGGACAAGCGCGGAATATTGTGATGGAGTATTACCTGGTCCCGGAAGAGGACCCCGTTCCTTCACACCTGGATGGAAAAACCGTAATCCGCACCCCTGTCGACAGGATCATCTGCATGAGCACCTCCCACCTGGCCTTTCTGGAGGCCCTCGGGGAAACGGGGAAAATCACCGGGGTTTCAGGGAGGGGCTATATCACTTCGCCCAGGGTTCTGAAGCGACTGGAAGAGGGCCTGGCCGTGGATGTGGGATATGGGCAGAACCTCAATTTCGAGGAGATCATCAGGCAGCAACCAGGAATGGTCATGCTGTATGGCGTCGACAGCGAAATCGCCGGGTTCCTGGGGAAATTCAGAGATCTGGGGATTCCGGCAGTCGTCAACGCAGAATACCTGGAGGATACTCCCCTGGGCAAGGCGGAGTGGATCCGCTTTACCGGTGCCTTCCTCGACAGGGAAGAGACCGCCGACTCCCTTTTCCGCGCTACCGAAGAGCGCTATCTCTCCCTGCAGGCCCTCAGCGGCAGCGTGAAGGAAAACCCGGAAGTCATGGTGGGACTCCCCTACCGCGACACCTGGTGGATTCCGGGCGGTAACTCCTATATGGCGCGGCTCATCAGCGACGCCGGGGGCAGCTTTGCCGGAAGGGAAAACGCCTCACGGGAGAGTGTGGTCATCAGCATGGAAGAGGCCATAGGCCTCTCGGCTCATGCCTCCCTCTGGATCAACACCGGCAACGTGACCACCAAAGAGGAAATTCTGGCTTCTGACAGCCGTCTGGCAAGCCTCCCCGCCTTCGCGAAGGCCAGGATATACAACAACAACAGGCACGCCACCCCCGCCGGGGGCAACGACTTCTGGGAAAGCGGAACGGTAAGGCCCGACCTGATCCTGGAAGACCTGATCCGCATTTTTCATCCCGGGCTTTTGCCTCCGGGAGAGTTGAACTATTACAGGGAGGTACTGTGAACGCCCTGCTTCATCATAAAAAACGCAAAAGTGAGGGATGGCTGCTGGCAGCCTTCTCCCTGCTGGCCGTGGTGCTTTTCGTAGCCGATATCCTTTCCGGGTCGGTACTCATTCCCCTGGAAGAGGTCGCCGGGGCTCTTTTCCGGCCCTCCATGGCTGGGGAAACCGTCAACACCATCGTCAGGGACTTCAGGCTGCCCAAGGCCATCACGGCGCTGATGGCCGGCATGGCCCTGTCGGTCAGCGGATTCCAGATGCAAACCGTTTTCCGCAATCCTCTGGCTGGCCCCTATGTCCTGGGAATCAGCGCTGGAGCCAGTCTGGCGGTTGCCCTTTTCGCCCTGGGGTTCTCCTCCTTTCTGGCGGTGGGATTCTCCTTTGCAGGCAGCTGGTCCCTGGCCACCATCGCGTGGGCGGGAGCCTTTGCCGTCATGCTGCTGATCCTCTTTGTCTCCTCGAGGGTAAACGACAACATGACCGTTCTGATTCTGGGCATCCTCTTTTCCAGCGCTGCCGGAGCCGTGGTTTCCATCCTGCAGTACTTCAGCAGCGAATCGATGCTCAAGGCCTTCATAGTATGGACCATGGGCAGCCTGGGCAGCATCACCTCGGAACAGCTCACCGTGGTGGTCCCTGCCGTCATTGCGGGTATCCTTCTGGCCCTCTCCAGGATGAAGGATCTGAATGCCTTTCTCCTGGGCGAGAACTACGCCCGTTCCCTGGGGGTCCCCATCCTCCGTAGCAGACTATGGATATTCCTCAGCGCCAGCCTTCTGGCGGGAACCATCACTGCCTTTTGCGGCCCCATAGGATTCATAGGAATTGCGGTGCCTCATCTGGCACGGGTGATCTTCCGCACTACCGACCACCGGATTCTGTTGCCGGCGGTGATCCTTCTTGGCGCCAATGCCATGCTCCTGAGCGACATCATCGCCCAACTCCCCGGGTTCCAGGCTACCCTGCCCATCAACTCGGTGACTGCCCTGCTGGGAATCCCCATCGTCATCTGGATGATCATCAGAAACCGGAAATTCGCAGCCCTGTGAC
>CAYWUJ010000051.1:0-14264 GCA_964461455.1 uncultured Prolixibacteraceae bacterium
CCGAGGTGTATCTGATTCCCTTCGGAGGAGGGATCCCCAAACGGATTACTTTTGAAGGGGTGAAAGGAGGTTCCGGGCCAGAACTGTATGGATGGACCCGGGAGGGCAAACTGATGGTGTCAAGCAGCGCATATACCCTGCTTCCAGGCAGGCAGCTGCTGCTGATAGATCCCCTGACGGGTGATAATGTGCCGGTACCGCTTGCCCAGGCCGACGAAGGGGCGTACGATGAAAATGGCAACCTTTATTTTACACGGCTGGCTTTCCAGGGCAGCCATACCAAACGCTACAAGGGAGGAAGGGTTCAGAATCTCTGGAAATTTGACGGATCGCAGGAGGCAGTGCCCCTGACGGCTGACTATGCCGGTACAAGTAAGAATCCCATGTTTTACCAGGGAAGGCTCTATTTTCTCACCGATCGCGACGGGACCATGAACCTCTGGTCGATGCTGCCCGACGGCTCCGGAATACAACAACACACCCGGTCAGTGGCCTGGGATCTCAAAGAAGCGGAATTGCATACCGGCAGGGTCATTTACCAGAAACAGGCTGATCTTTATGTCTACGATATTGCTTCCGGGAACGAAAAAATGCTCAATATTTCCCTGATTTCCGACTTTGATCAAAAAAGACCCTTCTGGGAAAAAGAACCTCTCAAATGGCTGGAATCAGCGTCGATCTCAGACAACGGGGAACACGTAGTGCTCACCTCCCGGGGAAGGGTTTTTACGGCTCCCGTGAATGGCGGTCGGTGGGCAGAGGTTACCCGGGACTATGGGATACGGTTTAAATCGGCCAGGTTCATGGGTAAGAAAGAGGAAGTGGTATTCCTTTCTGATAAATCAGGAGAGATGGAACTGTGGAAAGCAGGGAAGGAGGGATTGACGGCGTCGGTTCAGCTTACTTCGGGCAGCGGGGTGCTGATCATGGGATTCCTGCCATCACCCGATGGAAAGTACATTGCCTACACGGAAAAGGATTACGCCCTGAAACTTTTTGATACGGAGAAAAAAGTAACGAAGCAAATTGACCAGGACAAAACCGGTGGTTTTGGCGATCTCTCCTGGTCCCCCGACAGCAAATGGCTGGCTTATACCGATCCGGCCGATAACCAGACCTCCCAAATTAAAGTGATGAATGTTGAGTCGGGCCAGACTTTTTATCTCACCTCCGACCGGGTGGAGAGTTACAATCCCAGGTTCAGCGGGGACGGAAAATGGCTTTACTTTGTTACAGACAGGACCTTCAACACCGTGGTGGGAAGTCCGTGGGGCCCCCGACAGCCGGAACCCTACTACAATAAAACCGCTAAAATTTACATGATTGCCTTATACGATTCCCTGCGGTCCCCTTTCCTGGGGTATGATGAGCTGAATCCGAAAGAGGAGAAAAAAGAAGAGGCCAAAGATGCGGCGGAAAATGCCAAAAAAGAGAAAAAGAAAGAAGCAAAAATTGAGAAACTGCCCGATATGCAGGGTGCGCCTTCCCGCTACGTGGAAGTTCCTCTTCCTGCAGAAAATATTTCTTCACTGCGTGTTACCGAGAAATTTCTTTACTGGATCCAGTCCGATATGAACGACCGCTCGAACCGGAAGTTGTATTCCCTCGAGATCACCAACAAAATCAACAACAAACCGGTTGAAGTTGCCGACAATGTGGGCGGATATGACATTTCGGGGAACGGTAAAAAGCTATTGCTCAGGAAAAGTGATGGTATTTATGTCACCGAAGCCGACGGTAAGAAAGCAGAATTAAAAGATGCAAAGGTGAGCCTGAAGGACTGGGTTTTCAGGGTGGACCCTGTCGAAGACCGGAAACAGATGCTGGTGGATGCCTGGCGGCTGGAACGGGATTATTTTTACGATAAGAACATGCACGGTGTGGATTGGAAGGGAGTGCTTGATCGCCACCTGCCTCTTGTGGAGCGGATCACCGACCGTTTCGAACTTGACGACCTTCTTATCAGCATGGTGTCGGAACTCTCGGCCCTGCATACCTTCGTGTATGGCGGAGATAAACGGGAGTCTCCCGATGACATTGCCCCGGCCTCGCTGGGTGCCCGGTTGGTGAAAGATGTGGCCAAAGGAGGGTATGTTATTAAGCACATCTATACCGGGGATCCTGATTTTCCGGAGCAACGGTCACCTCTGGCCTTGCCGCATCTTAGGATCAGGGAAGGGGATGTGATTACCAAAGTAAACGGGGTAGGGGTCCTTGAAGCGGAGCACATCAGCCGGTTGCTGGATAAAAAGGAAGGCCAGGAGGTCAGGCTGGCTTTAAAAGACGGTGGCGCAAAGGACTACGAGCAAATCGTCAAACCGGTGAGTATGCAGGCCGATGCAAACCTCAGGTATAATGAATGGGAGTATTCCCGCCGGCAGAAAGTGGAATCAGGGAGTGACAACCGCATCGGGTATTTCCACCTGCGTGCCATGGGCGGCGATAATTTCCAGGAGTTTGTGAAAGGGTATTACCCGGTTTTCAACCGGGAAGGGCTGATCATCGACGTGAGGAACAACCGCGGAGGTAACATAGACCCCTGGATATTGAACCGGCTGCTCCGCAAAGCCTGGTTTTACTGGCAATCCAGGGCTGGATCGCCCTACTGGAACATGCAGTATGCTTTCAGGGGTCATATCGTGGTCTTATGCAATGAAAATACCGCTTCCGATGGTGAAGCCTTTGCCGAAGGAGTCAAACGCCTCGACCTGGGAGAAGTGATCGGCACCCGTACCTGGGGTGGGGAAATCTGGCTTTCCTCATCTAACCGGCTGGTCGATAACGGTATCGCAACCGCATCAGAGATGGGTGTCTATGATCAGGAGGGTAACTGGCTGATCGAAGGACATGGCGTCGATCCCGACCAGGTGGTGGATAACCTTCCGTTTGAAACTTACCAGGGGAAAGATGCCCAGTTGGAAGCGGCCATCCGGTTTCTGCAGAAGAAGATAAAGGAAGAACCGGTGGTCATTCCGCCTTTCCCGCCATTCCCTGATAAATCATTTAAATATGAGCCCGTGAAATGACCATGCACGTTTATGCACCATGGGGCCCCTTGAAATAGTGATGATAACAAAAGTGTACAGTAAACAGACCCTGGACCATTTCCATATTTCCACTCCCAAGCCTGACATCTAAGAGGGTGTAGTCGTAATTGTAAAGGTTGTATACTATTTAATTCCGATAATGTGTTTCAACCCCCGGAAAAGATTCTGTTCTAATGTGTCGTATTTTCCATCAGATAAAAAAAGCTCCTTTATTTCTTTAAATAGCCGATCTACCCCATCTTTGGAGTAGCCATACTTTTCAAGTGTCCAGCGTATTTTTTGAATGCTCTGAAAATCGTTATCCTGATCGAATTCATCATGGATTTTTTCAAAACCATGTCCTTTGATTTTTGACAGAATAAACTCGTTTTCTTCTTTTGATTCACATAAATCTGCGTTAGCGCAATAAACCAAAAGATAAACTTTCAATTCTTCTTTTGACCAGTTTGTTTCAAAGTTTTCCACTTCTTGTAATTTTAAGGTTCACTTGTCTTTGTTTTCTTGAGGAACTTCCCGACCTGCTTCAACTATTCAAACTTCGACGTTGGCAGCCATTTTTATTTCAGCTGCATTGTCCCAGGATAAGCCAGATAATCACAAAAACCACAATAGTGCCTAAACAACCTCCGCCTAATTTGTATGCTCCGTACCCTGATAGTAATCCTCTGAACAGATTATTCATATTTAACCATTGTTAATTTTTTAAAAAATGATAATAAAGATACCGCTTAGCGAATGTCCCGCTAAGCGATACCAAAATTGGAAATCAGATGATTAAAGCTCTGCCAGAATTTTTTGCAGTTCTTCTTCAGTTTTTCCAAGCTTTATTTGAAGCCTTCCATACAGCTCGTCTTTTTTTCCTTCGATAAGCATCAGGTCGTCATCAGTTAAATTGGCAAATTTCTGCTTGAGTTTACCTTTCTGTTCATTCCAGTTTCCTTTTAATTCTGTCTTGTTCATTTTGTAAATTTTAATTTCCGCAAATGGCGGAACAGGGGTGGAAATATTACCACAACTCAAAGATCATCTCCTTTGACCAGGAAAGCATTACACAATTCAGAGAATGATTTATATCATTCACACATTTATACCCCCCCCCGGAATTCAGAACTTTAGGTATGTTTTGCTACAACGGTCAGTTTTTCTTAACCAGAAACGACAGCGGAAGACAAGCTGATAGTTCATTCCCGTCTTCAAAAAACTCATTATGACGGTTCATCTATGAAATCCGACACTTCAGCTGTTGTTTTTTTGTAACAACCGGGCGTTGTTCCATTTTTGATTCATTAAACCGGAATGTGTTTGATCCATGAAGAGATTTGTCCTTTCTTTTTTCATCTTTCTGATAGCCTTGGAGGTTCTTTCGCAGAGTGTCATCACGGGGAATGTCTGTCAGGAAAACGGCGAATCATTGCCGGGAGCAAATGTTTATCTGCTGGGCACTTACGATGGCACAACGAGCAGGGACAACGGAGAATTCAGATTCAAAACGACAAAAACAGGACTCTTTGTCTTACAGGCCGGGTATTTGGGATACGAACCTTTTTCGCGCCAGGTGGAATTGAAAGGGGACACGATCTACATCAACATCCGATTAAAGCAGGCTTTTAACGAGCTGACAGCTGTGACCATCATCGCCGGTACTTTCGAGGCTGGTGATAAGAAACAGGCGGTCACCATCACTCCCCTCGATATGTTGACCACCGCCGGTGCTGCCGGCGATGTTTATGGTGCCCTGCAGTCACTCCCCGGAACCATAACAAACGGCGAATCGGGCAGGCTCTTTGTAAAAGGCGGCGACAGCGAAGAATCTCTCACTTTTATTGATGGATCTCTGGTCGCGGTTCCCTACACTTCCACAGCTCCCAACCATGCCACACGGGGACGGTTCAACCCCTTCATGTTTAAAGGAACGGTTTTCAGTACCGGTGGCTATTCGGCAGAATATGGCCAGGCTCTTTCCTCAGTTTTGTTGCTCCATACCAACGATATGCCAGCTGAAGATCAACTGGATTTGTCATTGCTGATGATCGGTGTGGAAATGGCCGGAACAAAAAAGTGGAACAAGGGAGCCATCACCGGTACTCTAACCTACAACAATATGGCCCCCTACATGACCATCACCCCTCAGAATTATGATTGGAAGCATTACCCCGAGTCTGCTTCAGGAGCCCTTAGCATCAGGCAGAAAACAAGTGACACCGGACTGCTCAAAATATACGCCAGTTTCGACAGGGGAGGATTTACCCTCAACCAGAATAACCTTGATTCGGGAGGAATCCCGGTGGATTACAACCTTAACAACGATCATCATTTCATGAACGTTTCCTGGAACACCAAACTGCGGGGAAAATGGGCCTTGCATGCTGCCGGTTCTTTTACCAATAACCAGGACGACATCCGTTTTTCCCCGATCACCATCAGTAAAAAATTGCAGGGATTATTCCTCAAGGAGGTGTTTACCTGCACCTTCACTGATAAACTGACCATGAAGTTGGGCGGTGAATTCTTCAGAAAATCATATTCTCAATATATTCAGATGGAAGAGGGAGAATATGACCACGACTTTACCAACCATACCTATTCCGGATTTGCCGAAGCACAGCTGTATGCCTCTTCTAAATTGGTCACACGCCTTGGCGGCCGGGCCGAATACTCCGGCTATCTGAAGCGGTTCACTCTGGTGCCACGCCTTTCTGCTGCCTATAAAGTGACCCCCAACAGCCAGTTCTCGCTTGCCTATGGCTGGTTTTACCAATATCCTGTCGATGATTATCTTCTATACACCAATCAATTAAAGCCGGAACGCGCCGATCATTACATCTTGAGTTTCCAATCCTCAGCAAACAGCCGAACCTTCAGGGTTGAATGGTACTATAAAGATTATAAAGAGCTGGTGAAACAGCACGGAAGCGAATTTTACAGGCCCTCAGGTTATTCCAACCAGGGATACGGCTACGCAACAGGAATCGATATGTTCTGGAGAGACAAAAAAACCATCAAGAACGGCGATTATTGGATTTCCTATTCCTGTTTGGATACCAAACGGGATTACCGGAATTTCCCGGAGACAGCGATTCCGACTTTCGCAAGCAAGCACAACTGGTCGGTGGTTTACAAACATTGGCTGGGAGGTTTGCGGTCACTGGCAGGGATCAATCTCAAGTATTCATCACCCCGGGTTTACAACGACCCCAACTCACCCGTTTTTAACGGAGAGAAAATGCTGCCTTACCGGAGTCTCGATCTGAGCTGGAGCTTTCTGTATCGCCAGCATGTCATCTTCTATGGTGCTGTGACCAATGTGGCGGGTTTTAAAAATGAATTCGGCCGCACTTATGCCACCACTCCCGACATTTCAGGAAAGTTTCCGGGGACAGCCATTCAACCCAGTTCGGAACGGTTTTTTGTGTTGGGGTGTTTTATTACCCTTACCCGCAGCGGAATACAAAACCAATTAGAAAAGATAGAATAATCATGTTGACGATAGGATGAACAAATATACATCAAACCATAAAAATTGAGTCATATGAAGAAGATCGTTATTTTACTTGCCGTTGTGATGGTTACTCTGGTTTCCGTGGCCCAGAAGACGGAATACTATCAAGCCATGGGCGAAACGCTCGGCCAGTTTTCAACCGTTGGAAGTGCCGCCGATATGCAGGCTCTGGGAAATAAATTCGAAATGATAGCCATCGCTGAAAAATCCGAATGGCTGCCTTTCTATTACCATGCGCAGTGTTATATCCTGCTGAGTTTTATGGAACAGAGAGATGCGTCAAAAAAAGACAGCTATTTGGATGTGGCTGAAAAGTCGATCAAAAAGGTGCTTGAAATGGCTCCTGCCGAAGCCGAAGCTTTTGTATTGCACTCTTTCCTTCTCACAGGCCGGTTGGTGGTTAACCCCATCGAACGCGGCCAGAAATATACCTCATTGGTGAACCAGGCTGTCGCTCAAGCTCTGGCCCTGGATCCGGCCAACCCCCGTGCAAAAATGCTGAAAATCAAGATGGACATGGGCTCTGCCTCTTTTATGGGTATGGATCCACATTCCTTCTGCCCACAGGCCAAAGAATTACTCACCGGCTGGGATAATTACAAGCCAAAATCATCAATCCACCCAAATTGGGGAAAAGAACAGGTGAAGGAAATGGTAAAAGGATGCCAATAGCCACTAAATCGCGATTCCGGAAGGGTGTTTCTTCCGGAACGTGATTATCTTTACCCAGCCAGCAAAGTGTCATCTCAACGCCGATGAAAATGCCTAAACCCGAATGTTGGAATAAACCCTCCGGAATCTTAAAGTTCCTGTTAATCAATGCAGTATTGAGTTTCTTCCTGGTCACGATCCTCTTGCCCGGAAGTTACAATGACTTGCGGACTTTTGGATTAGGTTTTTTCTGGACCTTCAGTATTTGCATAACACAATGGACAGGTATTCAGTTAATTCATAGCTATATAAACCGAAAAATTTCATGGATTGAGACTCCCGTTAAGAAAACACTAATCCAGGTTGTAGCCTTACTGACCTATTCCATCAGCGCTTTTATTTTGGTCCAGTTATTCAATTCTTACCTCTGGAATGGGACTCTGCCTTCTCAATCCTGGAATTCAATCATTCAGGCCCTGCCTTTAACGCTCCTGATTTCATTCGTTATTTCTTTGTTATTTACCGCTGTCGGCTTCTTTTTTGCCTGGAAGAAATCCTTGCTCGAGGCGGAAAAGTTTAAACTGGAAATGATGGCCTACAAATATGAATCACTCAGGAATCAGATTAATCCGCATTTTCTGTTTAACAGCCTGAATGTGCTCAGCGATCTGGTATACGACGATCAGGACATGGCAGTGCGGTTTATCAGACAGTTGAGCGATTTATTCCGTTATGTGCTCGACAGCCGCGATAAGGAGGTGGTCCCCTTGAAAGATGAACTGGCCTTTATTCGTTCATTTGCTTTTTTATTGAAGACCCGGTATGAGGATAAACTGATGATCGACTTGGATCTCACGGCCCATCCCGATGAGTATATTGTGCCGGTGACCCTGCAACTTCTGGTTGAGAACGCTGTAAAGCACAATGAGGCTTCCGAGGCGTTTCCCCTGCGGATTTCCATTCGGAAAAGATTAGATTATCTGGAGGTTGAAAATAGTCTGCGTCTTAAAAATGCAGGTGAAGATTCCAAGAAAACCGGATTAAAGAACATCATTCAGCAATTTTCCTTTTTTTCTGACCGTCCCATAGAAATTATTCCATCCGACGACAGTTTTCTGGTTCGGGTACCCATTTTAAGATTGCTTAACCATGAAGATCATCATTCTTGAAGACGAACCACGTGCAGCCCATCATCTGGAACGCCTGCTGGCGAAGATCGCTCCCGGCATGCAGGTAGTGGTCACACTCGACTCGGTGCGCGAGGGAGTAGAATGGCTGAAGTGCCACCCGGAACCCGGGATCATATTCTCCGACATACAATTGGCCGATGGGTTAAGTTTCGAAATTTACAATAAGGTGACCGTTCGGTGTCCGATAATTTTTACTACCGCTTATGACAATTATGCCATAAAAGCTTTTGAAACCAATGGCATCGATTATCTGCTGAAACCAATAGAGGAAGAACGGCTTCGCCAGGCCATGGATAAGGCCCGCCTTTTCTCGCCTGGAATAATCCTCGAAAAATTGTCGTCCCTGCATTTTCCTTCCGCGGGAAAAGATTTCAAATCGCGCTTCATGGTGAAGGTTGGGGATAAAATAAAAAGCATTCCGGTCGCAGAAATTGTTGCTTTTCTTAGCAGGGAGAAAGCTTCTTACATCCACACGCGCGATAAACATGATTATTGCATTGACCTTCCGCTCGATCAACTCGAACCTCTGCTCGACCCCGGAAAATTCTTCCGCATTAACCGGAAATATATCGTTTCTATCGATGCCTGCACTAACATTCTGGCCTGGTCCAATTCTCGTTTACGCTTGAAAATTGACGGTATTGACGACCCCGGTATCGTTGTCGCACGTGAAAGAATCGCTGAATTTAAAAGTTGGCTCGACAGGTAAGAGCGTTTTATGCCCCCCCGAAAAGATAAAAAAGCGGTTTTTCCCTTGATATTGGTGTCTGTTTAATTAGAATAATTAATTTCACGGACAAACTAAATCAGGAAAAATGAGAGAAGCACTGCTGGCCCTGGACCATATCCACCTCAATTTTTCGGAAGGGGGACTGTTCTTTCTGAACGTTACCATTGCGTTTGTCATGTTTGGCGTGGCGCTGAATATTAAACTGGGAGAATTCAAGGAACTGTTTCTGAAACCCAAATCGGTCATTACCGGATTAATCTCCCAGTTTATTCTGCTGCCGGCCATCACTTTTCTCTTTATCCTGATTCTTCAGCCCACCCCGACTGTCGCCCTGGGGATGATCCTGGTGGCGGCATGCCCCGGTGGTAACGTTTCCAATTTCATGTCTTCCCTGGCAAAAGGAAATATTGCCCTTTCGGTGACCCTCACCGCTTTGGCCACCATGATCGCCATGGTGATGACCCCCGCCAACTTTGCCTTCTGGGGAGACCTCTACATCAGCTTTTATGAGAAACAGGGGGCCACAGAATTGCTCAGGCCGATAGAAATCGATTTCTGGCAGGTGGTTCAAACGGTCTTCATCCTCCTGGGCATTCCGGTAGCCCTGGGACTCTTCGTCGCCAGGCAGTTCCCCCGCCTGACCGAAAAAATCAAAAAGCCGATGAAGCAGATCTCATTTATCATCTTCATCATTTTTGTCATCGTCCTGTTAGCGGCCAACTACTCCAACTTTATGCGGGCCATTCACCTGGTGTTTTTTATCGTCTTAATACATAATGCTTTGGCTTTGGCCACCGGATTCTCTTTTGCTTCCATTATGCGCCGGCCCCGCGTTGACCGCCGGTCCATCACCATCGAAACCGGTATTCAGAACTCGGGATTGGCACTGGTGCTCATGTTTAATCCCAAAATCTTTCCCCCCGACCTCGAGCTGGGGGGCATGGCGGTCATCGCTGCCTGGTGGGGAGTCTGGCATATCGTCTCGGGGCTTATCCTCTCCACCCTGTGGTCCAGGAAACCCCTGGCAGAACAGTAACTGTTCTGTTTTTGCCATAGCGTATGGAATGGAGCAGAAAACAGATTTCGCTGATCACCATTGTGGCGGTGACTTCCTTTATGGGTACTTTCCTGATTTCCTCCATCAATATTGCCCTTCCGGCGATAGGAAAGGAGTTTGACCTCGATGCCGTCTCCCTTAGCTGGATCGTCACTTCTTTTCTTCTCTCCACAGCCATGTTCCTGCTACCGGTAGGCCGCTGGGGTGATCTTACGGGCATCCGCCGGATCTTTAAGACCGGCGTGGTGATCTTCACTCTCGCCACCTTGCTATGCGGATGGGCAGCAGGAGGTTGGAGCCTGATCATCCTTCGCTTCGTCCAGGGAATAGGGGCCGCTTTTACCAATACCACCGGTTCAGCCATCCTCGTATCTGCATTTCCTCCCCGCTACCGGGGCAGGGTGCTCGGATTTTCCGTGTCGGCGGTATACCTGGGACTGGCATTCGGCCCTTTTGCAGGAGGCTTTCTGACCCAATACCTGGGATGGCGCTCTATCTTTTTTATCTCTGCCTTCCTGGGTGCCCTGACGACCCTTATCGCCTTCCTCTTCCTCGGAAATGACGACACCCCTCACCTCAGGGAACACAAAATCAGCTTCCGGGGAACCCTTTTTTACATGGCCGGACTGGTGGCCATCGTCTATGGCTCTTCTGCCATTCCCGCAGCAAAAGGCTACCTTCTGATGGGCGGCGGCCTCCTGATGATCCTTATCTTCTGGTTCCTGGAGAGAAATTCCCCCCTTCCTGTGTTTGAAACCCGCCTTTTTACCCGGAACAAGCTCTTCGCCTATTCCAACCTGGCCGCTTTGATCAACTACAGCGCTACTTTTGCCATTATTTTCCTGCTGAGCCTCTACCTCCAGAAAGTCAGAGGCCTTAATCCCCGTGATGCCGGGGCTATCCTTATTGCCCAACCCGTGGTCATGGCCCTCCTCTCTCCCCTGGCCGGAAGACTCTCCGACAGGGTACAGCCCCGCTACCTTACAGCTGCCGGAATGACCCTGAGCGCTCTGGGACTGGCCTTCTTCTCCCAAATCACGGCAACGACCCCCCTGACCGTCATTATTGCCCTCCTGGCCGGGGTCGGACTGGGGTTTGCCCTCTTCTCATCTCCCAATATGAACACCATCATGAGTTCGGTCGAAAGAACCCAGTATGGCATGGCTTCCGGAACCGCCTCTACCATGCGGGTGGTCGGACAAATCATCAGCATGACCATCGTGACCCTCTTCTTCGCCGCATACTTCGGCAAACAAGCCCTCGACGCCGTGCCTGTCAGCCTCTTCCTGAGTGCCATGAAATGGGGATTCGCAGTTTTTGCCGCTATCTGCACCGTCGGTATCTACTTCTCCTACAGCCGGGGACAAATTAAAAGGGACTGACCCGCAGCCTCCCTTCACGGCACGTTGAACATTCCTCCTGCTGGGGTGTTTCATAAAAGCAATAATTCACTATTTTGTGCAGCTTATTTGATCAGGACCCGGTATTAAAAAAATCACCGATGAAGAAATTATTTTTTTTGTTTACTGCTCTTCTCCTGCTGACCCTTCCAATCTACTCTCAGACCCTTCCATCATGGGTGCCCGGAAATGGCCTCGTCGCCTTCTGGCCTATGTCAGGAAATGGTAATGATGCCAGCGGAAACGCCCACCATGGGGTCGTTCATGGGGCCTCCCTGATTTCCGACCGGTTCGGAACAGAAAACAGCGCCTTTAGTTTTGACGGGAAAAGTTTTATAGATGTCCGGGATACCGCTTCCCTCAACCCCACTTCCGGATTGACCCTTTCCATGTGGGTACAAACGACCACTGACCATAGCCTGGCTGGTGTGCTGGGGAAATGGAACAACTACGGCGGAACGGTCGGCGTCAATAAGGAACAGTTTTGCTTTAACGTCGCCGATACCAACCACGGCGTCAATTTCGGTCTGAAAACCAAAGACAATTATAAGGTTTATCCCCATGAGGATACCGTCATTTATAAAAACGGTAACTGGAACCACTATGTGGGAACTTACGATGGCAGCTATGCCAGGCTTTATGTCAACGGACGGATGGTCTCCAGCTACCGGACCAGCGGCCCCATCGAGGTCTTCGAACAAAATTTCGAAATAGGACGGATTGCCGGTGGTCAACCGACATGCGCCACCGCTTACTATTTTACGGGGAACATTGACGACGTTGGTATGTGGAACAGGGCCCTGACGGTGGCCGAAATCTCTGCCCTTTTATCAGGATGCCCGGGACTGGAAGCTTCCATTACCCCTTTGGGAGACCTTTCCTTCTGCCTGGGGGGCTCCGTTGACCTCAAAACCAGTGTTCCGGAAGGAGCATCGGTCCAATGGTTCAGAAACGACACCCTGATTGCCGGCGCAGTCGATTCTGTTTTTACCGCTTCCCGGTCAGGGAACTATTCGGTGATCCTCACTAAAGGAGATTGCAGAAGCACCAGCCCACACATCACCGTTGAGGCCTTTGTTCCGGCAGAAGCGACCATTTCTGCCTCGGGACCCCTGGTGTTTTGCGACGGAGGAAACGTGATCCTCACAGCACATGGCGGAGACTCTTTCCTGTGGAATACGGGTGACGCCACAAACAAAATCACGGTCAGCAAAGGGGGCTTGTATTCCGTCGTGATTACCTCGGGAACCTGCATCACGGAAGCTTCTGTGTCCGTAACCGTCCATCCCCGGCCAACGGCATCCATCAATACCCTGGAATCCTTCATTGAATTCCATGATGATCCGGTTAAGTTGTCGGGACAACCATCAGGAGGAACCTTCTCAGGGAAGGGGATCAGCAATGGCCTTTTCTATCCCTCCTTGGCTGGTTTGGGAAAATCGGTCATTGCGTATACCTATACCTCACCCGAAGGGTGTAACGCCTCAGACCATCACGAGGTTACCGTCTTCGATACCACCGGCGTGGTGTGTACCTCCTTCGATACCCTGACGGTGACCCTTTTTGATACCATATCAGTCACCCGCTTCGATACCGTTCATGTGACTGTTTACGATTCCTTGCTGGTGTCCAGTAGTATCGTAACTCCCGATACTATGGTGGTCGTCAGCACCCTGACATCCAACGGCACCCAGGCCACCCGGGAACTACTTAAGCTCTACCCCAATCCCGCAAAAACACACCTGAATATTCAGCTCAGTGAATATGCCCGGCAAAACAACTACGCCCTGGTCATTAAAAACAGCCTGGGACAAGCCCTCTTCAGTTCAGATGCCCTTCAGGTTCTCCAAACCATAAACCTGGCATCCTGGAGTCCGGGGGTTTACCTGGTTTATCTCGAAGACGACAACGGTTCCACCATCGAAATCAGAAAAGTCATCATACAGTAACTTGCGGTTATCCCCGTTAAATCATAAATGTCCACCAGAGCTTACTCTGGTGGACATTTTTTGTTTCGTAAATTAAAGAAAATGAGGGGAATACGAAAAATTCTAAAAAATGTCTAAGAAAAAACAAAAAAAGATGAACAAAATGAAACTTTTCATTGTTTTGCTTGCGAACAATTAAAAATTAAAAGACCATGGATAGTTTTATCTCTTTATTGAAATTGATTCCGGGAGTTACCCGGAAGCTGTCTGCGATGGTAATCGCATCCTTTTTCTTCCTGAGTCTGAACGCTGCTGAAAGGACTACCGTCCTTGACGTGGTGGTGAACAGTGAGAACCACACGACTCTGGAAGCCGCGGTGGTGGCTGCCGGATTGGCGGAAGCGCTGAGCGGCGAGGGTCCTTTCACCCTCTTTGCTCCGACTAATACAGCATTCAAAGCTCTGCCTTCAGGGACTCTCTCAGCATTGTTGGCTGATCCTGCCGGTGCCCTGGCCGATATCCTGAAGTACCATGTCGTTGCCGGAAAATACTCCTCTTCCGATTTTTTCCTTCTCTCATCTTTAACGACGCTTCTCGGTAAAGATGTTGACGTGGAGATCAGGAGCACCGGCATTTTTATCAACAACGCACGTATTTCCGTCGATGACATCATGACCGACAACGGGGTGGTGCACGTGATCGACGCGGTGCTGATTCCCGCCCGCACGACGGTGGTTGACGTGGTGGTGAACAGTGAGAACC
>CAYWUJ010000052.1:0-13728 GCA_964461455.1 uncultured Prolixibacteraceae bacterium
TGCCCATCTCCCACCCCGACAGCCGCGCCGAAAAACGGGTCGAGATGTTAAACATACGGGCACTGGGCTGCGCATTGATATCTTTACCCTCTGCATCCCACTCAGGCTTCAGCGGCCAAAGGGTATACAATCCGTCAACCGCCTCGGCATTCCGCCGGGTATCGGTGATGAAATCATTTTTGACAAACCCCGAAAAGGAGAGGTTCATTTTCCGCTCCGTGGGCACGGTCTGCGCCAGCAGGGGTGCCTCCCCCAACAAAAACAAAAATGAAAACAAAAACAAAATCAGTACAAACACCTTTATCCTCATCACACCGGGTTCTTCACAAGTAGGACCAAAAATAAAACATTTATCATTGGACGAACGTTTCAGACACGATTTTGCCAGAAAAATTCACTTTCAGGTGACAATTTCACATTTTTTCCCGGACCGTCATTTACACATTTACGCCCTTTTGCTTACTTTTACCTCCATGTGGAAGGAAATCCGGTGATGCAATGGAGAACCAATTCTCATGCTGGAAAATCCGGTAAGGAAGAGACTAGGTATATGACTGATTAACTACGCATTAAATAACTAATATCCCATGAAGAGTTCACGTTTTTTCCGGATGGATGCCGGCCGGTGGCTGGCCTTACTGCTCCTTGTTTTCGCTCTGGCATCGGGAGCCCAAACCAAATCAGGCAAGAAGTCGGCGCCCCTGACCCCTGCCCCCCCCGAAAGCGTGGGGATGTCGTCAGAAAGGCTGGCCCGCATCGATGCTATGTTACAGGAGAAGATCGACCAGGGGGTGATCCCCGGCGTGGTGGCCCTGGTGGCCCGCAATGGCAAAATCGTCTACCACAAAGCCTTTGGCCATTCCGACACCCCTGCCGGCAAGAAAATGGCCACCGACGACATTTTCAGGATCGCCTCCCAGACCAAGGCCATCACCGCCACAGCCGTCATGATGCTCTGGGAAGAGGGAAAATTCAACCTCGACGACCCCATCAGCAAGTACATCCCCGAGTTTAAGAATGCCCGGGTACTGAAAAGCTTCCATTATGGTGACACCAGCTACACCACGGTGCCGGTAGTCAGGGAGATCACCATCCGCCACCTGTTGACCCATACCTCGGGAATCGGATACGGCGCCATCGACGGCGACGAGCGGTTCAGGCTGATTTTCCAAAAAGCAGGAATCACCGACGCTTTCACCACAGAGAAGGTGGTGATCGCCGACAATGTCAAAAAACTGGCCTCCATGCCGTTGCACCATCAGCCGGGAGAAGGGTATACCTACGGGGAAGGACTCGATGTGCTGGGTTATTTCATTGAAATCATGTCGGGAAAGAAATTCGACCGGTATCTCAGGGAGCATCTCTTTGACCCTCTGGGAATGAATGATACTTGGTTTTATCTGCCCCGTGAAAAAGCCGGCAGACTGGTGAAAGTGCAAATCCCCGACGGTCAGGGCAGTTGGAAACCTTACGAAGCCGCTTCCTTCTTTGACCTTGACTACCCCATCAAGGGAGCTCAAAGCTTTTTCTCAGGAGGTGCCGGACTATCCAGCACGGCCAGGGATTATGCCACCTTCCTGCAGATGTACCTTAACGGGGGCGAGCTTAACGGCGTCAGGATATTGAGCCGCACCACCGTGGAGACCATCATGGCCAACCACGTGGGCGATCTGTGGCAGGGGCCTGACCGGTACTACGGTCTGGCCTTCGGCGTGCTTACCGAATCAGGAAAGGCCAAAGGCGGAAAAGGCGGTGAAGGTCTCTTCGACTGGGGAGGCTATTTCAACACCCAGTATTTCGGAGACCCCGAAGAAAAAACAATAGGCATTCTGATGAAGCAAACCCAGGGAACCTCGGGTGATGATACCGAGATGATGTTCAGGCTTCTCATCGGCCAGGCCATCGACGACTGACCCGGAGAACCTTAGCTGACCCCGGGGTCAGGTCATCTTCCAGGCCTCAGGAAAGGGGAATGGGATACCGTAAACCCTGTATCAGCCCACTTTCCGGCTGGTGATGACCAGAGAGAGGTGATCCCCGGTAAAGGGCGATTCTTCAAAATCGGCATACTGCCTGATCTCCTTCAATCCGGCCACATCCATCATCAAAATGAGATCATTACTGCTGATTCCCAGCAGATCAGCCTCGTTATCGATGACCTCCCCCGTCGCCTTGATGGTCAGCTTCGTATGGAAGCGGATCTCCCGGGTATCGGGCACAAAACGATAGGTCCGGTCAAACCTGAGGGTTTCATTTTCGATCAGCGGCAGGGTGTCGATGCTGTTTTTGAAGATGTAGTCATAGTTCAGCAATTGGAGGATAAATACGCCTCCGGGCTTGAGAACGGTGAGTACTCCGCTGAAGAGATCGCGCATTTGCATGGGATTCATCAGATGGACCAGGGTATTGCCCAGACAAACCACCCCGTCGAATTTTGAACGGCCAAACAACCGGGCTGTATGCAGCATATTGGCTTTCCGGTAGAGGATCCTTTCATGGTTCCTGTTGTTCCGGGCCTCGTTCAACAGGGGGTCATTAAGGTCAATGGCGGTTACCGTAGCGCCCTCCATTGCCAGGGCATAGGCCAGCTCCCCGGTGCCGCAGCCGATGTCTAAAATCGCTTTTCCCTCCAGGGGGTCCAGTTCTTTCTTCACACATTGCACCTGCGAGGGATTCAGCGGGAATATTCCGGCATAATACCCGGCTATGGAGCCGTAAAATTTGTCGTGTTCACTTTCAATTCTTAACATGGCTTTCTATTTTTCTATCCGTACCCGGGCATCGACCGCCAATATGGAGGTGTTATTGCCCAGGAGCGGGTTAATATCCAATTCTTTGATTTCCGTAGCGAACCTGAGCAGGCTGGAGAGGGAGACGATGATTTTCACGAATTTACGGATGTCGACTCCGCTTTTCCCCCGGTATCCTTTCAGGATGTTGTAAGAGCGTAGGTTTTTGACCATGGACCAGGCCTCGTCAGGAGTCAGGGGCGCCAGTCCCGAGGTGAAATCCTTCATCACCTCGACATAGATCCCTCCGAGTCCGCAGAGGATGACATGCCCGAAGGTAGGCTCGTATTTGGCGCCGATAAAAAGTTCTGTACCGAAGGCCATCTGGGCCAGAAGCACGGCCGTGGCCCCCCCGATGGTCATCAGGTGACGGAACTCCTTCGAAACGCTCTCCAAATTTCTGACGTTGAGGACCACCCCTCCCACATCGGTTTTGTGGACCGGTCCGACCACCTTCATCACCAGGGGAAAACCGATCGCGCGGGCAGCTTCCAGGGCATCCTCCTCAGTGGTGACCACGATCTCCCTGACGGTGGGAATACCGGCAGCCCTGAAGAGCCTGTGGATCACTTCCGGAGGCTGGTAACCGGGTTGCGCCTGGTCTATGATACGCCTGATTTCAGGAATATCGACCCCTTCGAGAAAAATCGACCGGTCGGAAGGCGCCGGCGTATTCATGATTTTGGTCAGGGCACGCCCCAGCAACACTTCATCGGGGAAATTCACATGGCCCAGCGAGAGAAACTGCGCCACCTCCTCCTTCACATGGATCACCGAGGGAAGGATCGGATAGATGGGCTTGTTGCACTCCACGGTCTTTTCGGCCAGAAGATCGTACACCTCCTTGACGGGAACCAGTCCGTTGCTCCCGAAGATCACCGCCATGCCGTCGACATCGAAATCCTTTTCGCAGGTGTCAATGATCATCTTCAACTGGTCGGCAGTCCCTGTGGCCAGGAAATCAATGGGATTCTCGACCGAAGAACCGGGGAAGAGCTTTTCTTTCAGGGCCCTCTTGGCTGGCGAATCCCCAATCTCGGGAATTTTCAGTCCCCCGTCTTCCAGGGCGTCGGTGAGCATCACCCCGGGACCTCCGGCATGGGTGATGATGGCCATGCGGGGACCTCTCAGCTCCTTACACAGGAAGACATTGGCCACGGTGACCAGCTCCTCACGGCCGTAACAGCGCACGATGCCTGCTTTCCGGAAAAGAGCCTCCACGGCGGCATCGCTGCTGACCAGCGCCCCCGTATGGGAAGAGGCGGCACGGCTTCCCGCGGAACTGCTCCCCGCCTTGATGGCGGCAATGCGGCACCCCTTGCGAATCAGCGAGGCCGAATGCTCCAGCAACTTGTCGGGATTCCTGACAGATTCCAGATAGAGCAGCTTCACCCGCGAACTCTCCTCCGCATCAAAGGTCTCATCCATGTGCTCCAAAACCTCCTCTACGCCCGTCTGGGCACTGTTGCCCACCGACCAGACGCTCGAAAACCGCAATCCCTTCGGAATACCGGCCTCCATGATAAAGACTGCCGTAGCGCCCGACCCCGAAATAAAATCACACCCCTTAGGCCACAACGGTGGAATGGGCGTGGTGAAAACACTGGTATGCCAGGGATTCATGATGCCTATGCAGTTGGGACCGATCAGCGTCCCTCCCACTTCATCCACAATCCTCACCATCTCCTCCTCCATAAGTTTCCCTTCGTGGCCCATCTCGCTGAACCCCGCCGAAATGACAATGAAAGCCCGGGTATTCTTCTCGCGGGCCAGAATTTCCATGGCGGGAGGACAGACAGGCGCCGGAATGGCCAGAATGGCCAGATCCACTTCGGGGAGCTCTTCCACAGAAGCCACCGCAGGAACCCCCTGCACCTCCTTCTCCCTGGGATTCACCACATAAAGCTTCCCGCTAAACCCGTGGTCGATGAGATGTTTCACCAGTTTTCCTCCCGGCTTATTCAGGTGGTTGGAGCCCCCTATCACCACAATACTGCCGGGCTTCAGAAGTTTTTCATGAATCATGACTTGCGCATTATTGAGCGAACTAAATTACTTAAAAGTTTTCACCTTTATCTGACATTTGGCAGAGTAATACCGAATTCACCGGCCACGGGAGATGAAGATCACAAAAGGAATCGCTAGTTTTACGCAGCATAAGCCATTCTACGACGATGCTCCAGAAAATTGTGGTGTTGACGACCCTCAGCGAGAGGGATAATCCCCTGATCCTCTGCGGAATAAGGATAGCCTCCATTTTCCGCAAGGAACTGTGCCTTTTTTATGAGGCTTCCGGGGCCCATCACTCCCTGGAGATTGACCGTCAGTTGGAGGAGATTCGCCGTACCCTTTACAGGGATATCCCCCAACTGCCGGTGTCGGTCATGGTGGCTCCCTTCCGGGGGGAACACCTCTCCATCACCCTGGCCGATGAACATGAAGCCATCATGATCATCGCCGGTGCCTCGCGCTGCCGGCAGCTCTCACGGGCCCTTCATGCCAGTCCCGTCCCCTTTCTCTTCGTCAGCGAGGAAAAGCCATTCCGTTCCGACTTCCGCAGGGTCATCTTCCCGGTCGATTTGCGCACCCAGAACAAGGACGCCATGAAGTGGGCCCTGTGGTTCGGCAAACACAACGGCAGCGAGATCATCGCCATCGGCGCCAACGACCGTTCCCGGCACAACAGGCAGCTGGTGACGCAACTTCTGGCATCCCTGAAAAAACTCCTCACCGGAGCAGGAGTCTCCCATAAGATCTACCGGGGAAGCCGCAACAGCCTGGCCGTGCACCGCGAAGGCCTTGCCGCCGCCCGGGAGGTGGAGGCCGGACTCTTCCTCCTGCTCGGAAGCTCCGCCATTACCCTTCTCGATGTGGTGCTGGGCCTCCCCGAAGAGAAAATCGTCAGCCAGGCAGAGGACTTCCCCGTATTGGTGGTCAACCCCCGCCGTGAAACTTACCTGGTATGCGAATAAGGTCGGGGTAAAGCGCCGATAAGCGCGGCAATAGGGCCGGTCAGGTTTGAGGTCAGGGTCGCAATGTAACCGAACCAATTAAAGTCGGATTTATTAACTTTGCCACAATAAGCAGATCATTGTTGAAATCTTCATGAAAAATCTTCTCCCGATTATTTGTTTACTCCTGGCTCTGTCCGGCACTGCCCAAAAACCGGTATTCCGCTTTACCCTGGAAGGAATCGGCGACAACCGGGAGTTCCACAACGGCAAATCCAGGGCCCAAACCATATTGGGAACCCTGGGTTCGGCACAGATCGGCACCACCATTGACGGCCACAGCCTCTTTGCCGGCATCAGCGGATTATACGAATTCGGGAGTCCCATCGATTTCCATACCCCAAAGCTGATCCTTTACTATGCCTATGAAGAGCCGGGGAAACAGTTTCAGTTTGGCTCATTTCCCCGCCGTGGCACCATTGACTTTCCCCTGGCCATGCTCGCCGATACCCTGCTATACTACCGCCCGCAGATCGAAGGATTGTCGGGAAAGCTAAGCGGCCATTGGGGTCACCAGCTGGCCTTTGTCGACTGGACAGGCCGTCAGACTGCCCTGGTCAGGGAATCCTTTATGGCCGGAACTTCCGGAGAGTTAAAAATCAAAAGCTGGTTCCTGCAGAATTATATCCTCATGAACCACCTCGCCCATACCTCGTCCAGGGTCGAAGGCCAGCATATCAGGGACCACCTGGGCTTTGCCGTGCTGGCAGGGTGGCGCACAGGAGATCATGAAGCATTCAGCGCCGAACTCCGGGGCGGTCTCCTCTCTTCAGTGTACCGCGAGCGGTCGGTGACCGACGGATTCCAATGGGACCACAGCCTCCATGTCGAAGGGAACGGCCGCTACCACAACCTGGGACTGAAAACCACCCTTCACAGCGGGGATCCCCTGCAATTCGCCCATGGCGACCCCTTTTACCGCTTCTACGACCTCCTGCGTACCGACGCCATCTGGTACTTCATTAACCACCCCAGGGTTAAAGGACGCTTTAACTGGTCATTCCATTGGGTCGACTTCAGCATCCTTGACCAGTCACAGCAACTCACTATCCTTTACACCCTCTGATGCGCGGAAAATACCCTTACCGGGACCTCCGGAAAAAAGTGAAAGTCCGGACCAAAAAACCCAACATATTTTTCATATTTTTCACTTCTTTTCTGTAAATTTGGTGGAGAAACCAACGACTTGTGCGACTTCATCCACTCTTTCCTGGCGTCATCTTCCTTCTGTTCTCTGTAATCATTGCCGGAGACACCTCTCTTTTTTACCATCAGAAAAGGCCATTTTCCGTTCCTGCCGGATCCCTGCAGAACGGAGATCTCGTATTCAGGCGCGGGCGCTCTGCGGAAAGCCATGCCGTATTACTGACCGGTCACAAGAGTGCTTATTCCCATGTCGGCATTGTCACTATGGAAGGCTCCACGGCCTGGGTGATCCATGCCGTTCCGGGAGAAAACGGAAAAGGCCCCGACTACATCAGGAGGGAAACGGTGGCCGATTTTCTCACGCCGGAAAAGGCTTCCCGCTTTGCCGTATACCGGGCCGACTTCACCCCTGATACCAGAAATCGTGCGGCTGAAAGGGCTTACGCCTTTTTCAGGGAACACCGCCTCTTCGACGACCGGTACGACATGGATTCAGACGACAAACTCTACTGCACCGAACTGGTAATCAAGGCCTTCCGGCAGGCTGAAGCCTCGTTGCCGGGAGTGGGAATGACGGAACTCGACCTGATCTTTGGCAAAATCACCGTCATGTTTCCCGGAAACCTGATCGAAAATCCACATTTCCAACTTGTTACTCTCTTTTAAAGAATCAAGCACTATGACTAACCCATATATTGATCATGCACCAACGAGGATAATTTACCACATGGGAAAAGATGTTCGGCGAAGCCAAATGATAGGTGTTCACATATTTACCCACTTTAACTTAATAATTTAAAAAATGAAAAAACAAGGAATTCTGATTTTGCTTTCCATGGTTCTGGTCCTGGGGATGACCTCCTGCGGGGGGGACAAGTCGGGGGGAAACTCTCCCTCAAAGGCAGTGGAAAAACTCTTTAAGTATGTCATCGACAAAGACTACGACAATGCGGTGAAGTTGTATGCCAGTGAAAACGGGAAGGCCCTCACCGAAGAGGAGGTCGCCAAGGTCAAAGCTTTGCTGCCGATGGTGGTCATGGCCTACGAAAAAGAGGGCGGCCTGAAGTCGGTCAAGGTGACCGGCGAAAAAATCTCTGAGGACGGGAACAAGGCCGAAGTGGAGATCGTCCAGACCTACGGCAACGGAAAGGAAGAGGACAACGATATTGACCTGGTAAAGATCGACGGCAACTGGTATGCCCTGGTCAGCAACAACATGGTGGACTGATCCTTTTTTAGGCAGTCCCCCCTATACAGAGAAAATCCCCTTCCCCGGCACCACGGGAAAGGGGATTATATTTATTCGATGATCTCCATTTCGTTAAGGAGGTATCCTGCCCCCGCGAACTTGTCTATGATGAAGAGCGCATAGCGGATGTCGAGGGAGATATTCCGGCAGATGTCAGGATCGTACATGATGTCGCTCATGGTGCCTTCCCAGCAGCGGTCGAAGTTGATCCCCACCAGGTGGCCGTCACCATTGACCAGGGGACTCCCTGAGTTGCCCCCTGAGGTGTGGTTCGATGCCACCACACATACCGGCAGTTCCCCGTTCTCGCCGTAACGGCCGTAATCCCCATCCAGGGCCAGTTCTTTCAGACGGTCGGGGACATCATAATCGTAAATGTCAGGATTGTCCTTTTCCAGGATGCCCTTGACGGTGGTGACATGGTTATAGAAAATGCCGTCGCGGGGCTGGTAACCTTCCACCACGCCGTAGGAGACCCGCAGGGTGGAATTGGCGTCGGGATAGAGGGGCATCCCCTCGTTTTTCTGCATGATACCGGCCACGTAATCCTTCATTCCGGCATCTATGGTGGCTTCCAGTTCCAGCTGGCGGGGCTGTATCTGTGTATCGTAGTGGTTCCGGAGGCTCAGGAAAAGAGACACCAGGGGATCGCGGGTGATCTTCTTCAGCGTTTCGGGATCCTCTACCGACAGAAACTGCTTCAGGCGCAGGGAATCGGTGAGGAGGCTTTTCCGGTACACCCGGGTGAGCAGCTTCTCCCCGGCATACTTCTTCATCCACCCCGGAAACCCCGTGGGAAGCCATTGTGGATTCAGGTCCTTCTCCAGCAAGGGCAACAACCTGACAAACAACTCTTCATCGACTGGCTGATGGTAGTTTTTGTAGAAGCCGCTGACCAGCCGGTCGAGGGTGATTCGGGCATTTTCGGTGACGCCACCTTCCCGTTCCACCATGTTGAGGAAAAGACGGATATATCCGGCCAGGGTAAAAGCCTCCACTCCATTGAGGACAATCTCGCTGTAGTAATCGGCGGCCCGGGCCACAGGGGCATACGCCGTGTGCGCCTCCTTTGACTTACTGAAGAATGGGGCGTATTTGTTCTCCCAGAGGTTACTTGTTCTCGCCCAGGCTTCAAATTCCTGTTCTGACTGGCGTTTTTTACCGAGGGCGCCGAAACGTTCGAGGCCCATGACCTCACCCTGCCACTTCTTCCAGGCATTGCTGATTCCGGCATGCTTGGCCGAATACTGGATTCTCACCCCGGGGTCCTCTTTCATAAAGCGGTTGAGGACGTCGAGTTTAATATCCCTGATGGCGATCCGGTCAGGATCCCGCTGTCCGGCGATCAGCTCCACACCTTCAGAAGTCAGGAACCTGGTCGTCCGGCCGGGATACCCGAAAACCATGGTAAAGTCGCCCGGCTGCACTCCCTTGAGCGAGATGGGGAAGAATTTCCTGGGTTTGAAGGGAACATTGTCTGCAGAATAGGGGGCGGGTTCATTGTCCTTGCCGGCATATATCCTGAAAAGGCTGAAATCCCCGGTGTGGCGGGGCCATACCCAGTTGTCGGTGTCTCCGCCAAACTTGCCGATGGCAGAGGGCGGGGCCCCCACCAGCCTGACATCGGTATATACCTTATAGACATGCAGGTAATAGAGGTTCCCGTAAAAAAGAGGCCTCACCTGGGCACGAAACTTTCCGCTTCCGGAAGCTTCTGTCTCAATCGCCCTGATTTTCCGGGTTATGAACTGCTCCCTGGCCTCCCCGGCAGCAATGGTATCGGCCCCTTTCAGGACCTTTTCGGTCACATCTTCCATATACTCCAGGAAGCTGACATTCAGTCCCGCACAGGGAAGCTCCTCCTCACGGGCTTTCGCCCAGAACCCATGAGTCAGGTAATCGTGTTCCAGGGTGCTGTGACGCTGGATCTGGCTGTACCCGCAATGATGATTGGTGATCAGGAGGCCTTCCCCCGAAATCAGCTCGCCGGTGCAGCCACCGCCAAAGATGACCACGGCATCCTTCATACTGGGGTGTTCCCTACTGTACACATCTTCAGCCGAGAGCCGGAACCCCATCCGCTGCATCTCTTCGATATTATATTTCTTCATCAGCGCCGGGACCCACATTCCCTCCCGGGCAAAAAGGGAAACAGCGGTGAAAAAAAACACCGCTAACATCAGAAACCGTCTTCTCATTATAAAACTTTTACATTTGGTTATCAGAATCCCAAATATAAAGTTTATTTAAAAATATCCTCCTCTTTCTGGTATCCTTCGGAGACCACCGTCAGTTTCAGGTTGTCGCGGGTGACCACCACGCCGTTCTCGAGCAGCGAGGGAACCAGCATTTCGCCGTTGCTGGTGGTCTCGAAACTCTTTTCGCAGGGTTCACCCCGCGCCAGGCGAACCGCCATTTCCGCAGCTGCGGAAGCCATTTTCTGAATAGGTTTGAAAATGGTACAGGTTTGGCTCCCTTTCACGATCTCCTGGAGGTTCTCCAGGTCGGCATCCATTCCCGCCAACAGCACACTCCCCGCCAATTTTCTCTCTTCCAGGGCCTTGATGGCTCCGGCGGCAATAGCATCATTACCGGCAATGATGGCGTCGACCCTGTTGGCCGTTTTGGTGAGCATCTCCCTGGTCAGGGTATACCCCTCCTCTTCACTCCACTGTTCCGTAAAGGTGTTGAAAACCAGGTTCACGTCGCCCTTTTCCACCAGGGGAGAGAGGATGTTCATCTGCCCCAGGTAGAGAAACTGGCTGTTATGGTCATTGCGGGCACCTCCGATCAGGGCGTAATTCCCGGCAGGCTTGATTCGTGTGAGATAATCGGCCTGTAACTCCCCGATCTCCACGTTGTCGGTCGACACATAGTAATCGAGTTTGCAGTTGAGGATCAGCCTGTCGTAGGAAATCACACGCGCATTGTTCTTGTGGGCTTCTTCCACAATGCGGGCGGCAGCAAACTGATCAACAGGAACAACAACCAGCACTTTAACCCCTTCACTTAACAGCTGTTGTGCCTGCTTCAGCTGGATCTCGGCATTATTGCCTGCTTCCATTACATCTACGGTTGCCCCGAGTTCCTCTGCCCTGGTGACAAAGTAATCACGGTCATTCTCCCACCTTTCCTTATCAAAGGCATGCAGCAAAAAACCAATCTTCACCGGCTCAGGCCGATCACACCCCGACATCAAAAAAACCAGAAGGAGGAGGGTAAAGAATTTCAAACCACACTTCATATTTCATCTGGTATTAATTATCAATACCATGTACGGAAGATGAAGGGCAAGGGTTGCCATAACCTGAGAAAATGACCGGGAAGCAGGAAGAGCGGCAAAAAGGATCAGAAACCCATGATTTCGGTGTAGAGGCGCTGCACGGGCAGTCCCACCACGTTGTAATAGGAACCTTCGACACGGGTGATCCCCGCCATGCCTATCCATTCCTGGATGCCGTAGGCTCCGGCCTTATCGGTGGGGTCAAAATGGGTCACATAGTAATCGATCTCTTTATCGGTGAGTTCTTTGAATTCCACATGGGTAACGGCATGGAAGGTTCTCTCCTTGACATTACTTTTCAGGCACACCCCGGTGACCACCTGGTGAATATGGCCGCTGAGTTTGCGCAGCATCACCCGGGCTTCATCCTTGCCGGAAGGCTTTCCGAGCACATCGCGGCGCAGCCAGACAATGGTATCGGCAGTAATCAGCAAGTCATTATCATGAAGCTGGCCTTCAAAAGGACGGGCTTTCTCCCGGGCCAGGTAAACCGGAATTTCCAGCATTCCCAGTCCTGAAGGGTAACTCTCGGGAATATCAACAGGCTGTACCGTAAAGGGGATACCCATGTCACGAAGCAGTTGTATTCTCCTCGGCGATTTGGAAGCCAGGATATAGTTATAGGAAGGGAACCAATTCACATCTGAAAGATTTAAGTTTACACATCCTGAGAACTTTTTGTTGTTTCCCGGAAGCATCCCTGAGAGCCGGATTCTTCACTGCCGGAAAATATATCATCAGGCTCACAGGGCCTGGTGATTGCCGGAAAGGGGAATATTCCAGAGGTCACAGGAACGCATGACCTGTTCGATAACATCTCTGACGCAGCCGTGACCTCCTTTCCTGTCGGAAATATACCGGGCCACCGACTTGATTTCGGGTACGGCATCGGCCGGACAGGTGGGGATTCCCACCCGGGTCATCACGGGATAGTCGGGAAGATCATCCCCCATGTATAGGATCTGCTCCTCGCTCACCCCGGTGGCCTTGATAAAATCGTCGAGACATCCTGTTTTCTCGGGGGCGTTGTCGTAGAAATGGCGGACTCCCAGTTTCTGGTAGCGTAACCTGACCCGCCGCTGTGTACCCCCGGTGATGATGCCTACCGTGAAACCCGCAGCCAAAGCCCGGCGAATGGCGTACCCATCCTTGACATTGGCCGTCCGCACCGGGTCTCCTTCTTCATCGAGCGGCGAAACATCCTCGGAAAGAACACCATCGACGTCAAAAAGAAACGCCCTGATCTCCCTGATATCATCCTTAAAAAAAGACATACCCTAATTTTGGGGCAAGATAGAAATTGTAGGCGAGAGTATAAAAGAAGAGCCCGTTATTTTTGAATTTACCAAAAACAACGGGCTCCCGGTCTTCCCCTGAAAACACCGGGTTCTCAAAATAAGTTACTGTTTATTTGATGGCTTTGGGGAGCCTGTTATCCACCACTTCCCAATTAATAACATTCCAGAAACTGGCGACGTAATCGGGCCTTTTATTCTGGTACTTCAGGTAGTAGGCATGTTCCCATACATCGAGGCCCAGCAGGGGAGTTCCCCGCTTTTCGGCGACATCCATCAGGGGATTGTCCTGATTGGGGGTGCTGGAGACAAAGAGCTTTCCGTCCTCACTCACCGAAAGCCAGGCCCAGCCGCTGCCAAAACGGCTCTTGGCGGCATTCTCAAACTCGGTACGGAAGGCTTCCACCGATCCGAAATCCTTCTCAATGGCCGCTTTCAGCCGTGCAGGGATCTCCTTCTTCACCGGAGACATGTTTTCCCAGAAAAGGGTATGGTTGTAAAAACCCCCTCCGTTATTACGGAGGGTGACCGAATACTGGCTGATATTCTCCAGGATTTTCACCAGGGGCGTTTGCATAAGAGCAGCTTCCGTGGCGGCAGTCACAAAATTGTTGAAATAGCCGCGGTGATGCTTCGTGTAGTGAATTTCCATGGTTTGGGCGTCAATATAAGGTTCCAGGGCGTCAAAGGCATATCCCAGTTCCGGAAACTGATGGCAGCTTTTCTGTTCCGCTCCTGTTTGTGCCGAAAGTGCGGCAGGGACCATCAAAAGGAACGCACCAATATAAATCAGATTTTTCATGTTCATAATTTTTGTTTTCTGATTAAACAACACGGGGGCAAAAAGGTTCATCCCGGCAGGATTTTATCTGAAAATAGCCTTATTTTTACCTCATGCTGATTTCCGCCATCATCGTCACCTATAACCGTCCCGATGCCCTTGCGGCCATTCTGG
>CAYWUJ010000053.1:0-13412 GCA_964461455.1 uncultured Prolixibacteraceae bacterium
TAGATTAATTTTTCGTATTCAATGAAAGGCCGGCCCACCATAGCCGGCCTTTCTGATTTTCCCCGTATCTTTGCAGCGTTATAAGCGAGCCGCTCCACCGCCGGCTAAATCGTCTCACCAGATGTCCAAAAAGAAGAAATTCCTTCATTTTCCGCAGTATCCCGGGGGTAAAGATGAGATTAAGAGGTATATATCTGATAATCTGATCTATCCGGAAGCAGCGGTCCGGGAGAAAGTCTCCGGAACGGTCTATTTATCAGCGGAAGTCGATGATAATGGGAGAGTTACGGACATTTCCATAGAAAAAGGGATTGGTTTTGGTTGTGATGAGGAGGCCGTCAGGCTGATTTCCGGACTCAGGTATGGCGGAGTTCATAACCGTGGACTCAGGCTCAGGGTCCGCCACAGGTTCAGGATTCGTTTCGACCTTGCCGGATATCTCCGGAAAAACAGCAGTAAAACGGAAGGGAGCGTGACGCTTTCAGGAGAAACTCCAAATGAGCCCCCCAGAATCGTCTACAACTACACAAACCAGTCTGCAGATCAAAGCGCGCAGGGAAATGCAACGGCCAGGGAAAATGCTGCGCCCGCGAAAGAAACGGAAAGGAAATTTTCCTACAGCATTCAGGTGAACAAGATGAACCGTAGAGGCACCGCGCAGGAAGAAAACTGATCCGCTAAAACAGAGGCGTTTGTCGTGTGTCCGTTTCACCCTTGATGAAGGTCGCTGCACCGTGATGAACGAAGCCCCTGTAAACGAGCAATTCCGCAGATAAAGGGATACCGGGACCGGCAAACCCTTTTGTCTTATAATTGATATTATGTTAAATTAATAGGGTGAAAAAAAAGGGAGATTTTTGGTCTCCCCTTTTATGTTATTCTCCCAGTTGTTTGAGTACGGCTTCGTACTTGTCGAGTTTTTTGAGTCTGTAGTAGAGGTTTTTCAGTGATTCCAGCGAGTAAGGGTCACCGGCCTTGAGTTCCTGGCATTTTTCCATGAACGGCAGAGCCTTTTCGAACCAGACATCTGATTTGGCCAGTTCTTCCTCGTATCTCTTGTTATCGTTGGCAGGCACCTTGTTGGCCACCTCGATTTGCTTGACACCATTGTTATAATAGAGAGCCCCGAGGTTGTAATAGGCATCGTAGTATTCCTTGTTGAGGTCGATGGCTTTTTCGTAGCTCTTGATGGCATCCTCCTGTTTTCCGATGCCGTCGAGCAGTGAACCCTGGGCAAAGTAGAAAGAGGCATTGGTGGGATCCTGTTCGATGGCCAGGGTCAGGTATTTCATGGCCTCGTCGCTCCTCTTGGTGTTGATATAGATGTTGATCATTTCGACCAGCACGCTATTGTCGGTGGGATATTTTTCGAAGGCATCATTCAGGGTGGTGATGGCGGTCAGGGTATCTTTGTTTTCCAGGTATGTTTTGGAAAGCAGTGAGTATGTACGTCCGCCGTTGTACCCGTATTTTGCGGCCTCTTTGTAATATTCGATGGCCTTGGGATAATTCTGGGCGTTGAAGGCAGCCAGTCCGGCGTTGAAAATGATGACCGTATCGATGGCGTCGGGATTGTCCTTCTTGATGACGGGCAGTTGTTTCATGTCGAGCATCTGTTCGAAGGATAGCATGGCCTTGTTGTAGTCTTCGTTATTGAAGGCTTCGATGGCCTGGTTCATGAAGTCATTTTCCATCAGGGTCAGCTTGATCTTGATGCTGTTGGCATTCTTTCCCCTGGTGTCAAGGGAGAGCGCTTTTTTGTAGGATTTCAGGGCTTCAGCCAGTGGTTCAGCGGCCAGTTTTTTCACATTGGCGTCTTTTGACTGGGCGATGGCCTGGAAGATCTCACCCCTGACTTCCCATGTCCGTGGATTATTGATCGTCTTGGCATCTTTGGGATTGGTGGAATTTATCACGGCTTCGATGGTCTCCAATGCCTTGTCCAGTTTTCCCTGTTCCTTGGCCGAAAGAGCGCCGGAAACCCCTTTCTGGGCGAAAGCTACACTTGTTAAGAAAACGAAGGTTAGCAGAATAAAAGATTTTTTCATTTCAGATGTTTTAAATTTTAGTTTGACACAAAAATATACGATTTATTATTCCTTACAAAAACAAATGATTCGATTTATTGCTCCTGTGGAAGGTTTTCAGTGTCGTGTGTCTCGTCATTCCCTTCCTCCTTTTCCAATTCCTCAATCTCGTAACTTCTGACCTTGGCCACCGAAGCGATCTGATCATTTTCTCTGAGGTTGATGATTCTTACTCCCTGGGCTGCCCTTCCCATGACGCGGATGCTTTTTACGGCAACCCGGATGGTCAGTCCATTCTGGGTAATTATCATCAGGTCGTTATCATCACCCACATTCTTGATGGCAATCAGTTTGCCGGTCTTTTCCGTGATGTTGATGGTCTTCACGCCTTTTCCCCCTCTGTTGGTGATCGGATAGTCGGCCAGGCTCGATCGCTTCCCGTAACCGTTCTCCGAAAGCACCAGAACGTCATCTGTGGGATCATTCACACAAATCATGCCAATAACCTCATCTTTCTCATTACCAAGGGTTATCCCTTTAACTCCCGAGGCAGTACGCCCGATAGGACGTACAATGGACTCGTTGAAACGGATCGATTTTCCGCTCTTGACGGCCATCATGATTTCGTGGTTTCCGCTGGTCCGGCGGGCTTCCAGAAGCTCATCGCCTTCTCTGATGGTGATGGCATTGACCCCGTTGAGCCTGGGTCGTGAATAAGCTTCCAGGGTCGTCTTTTTGATGACTCCCTTCTTTGTGGCCAGAATGATATAGTTGCTGTTGATGAATTCGCGATCTTCGAGGGTTTTAACCTTGATATAGGCCAGAACCTGATCTTCATTGCTGATATTCAATATGTTCTGTATCGCCCTCCCCTTGCCGGTCCGGGTTCCCTCGGGAATCTGGTACACCTTAAGCCAGTAACACCGTCCGTTTTTGGTGAAGAGCAAGAGGGTATTGTGCATCGAAGCCACGAACATATGTTCTATAAAATCCTCATCACGGGTAGCTCCTCCGCGGGAGCCCACCCCTCCCCTCCCCTGGGTTCTGAATTCCGACAGCGGGGTTCTCTTGATATAGCCCAGGTGTGAAATGGTGATGATCATTTCGTCGTCGGCGTAGAAATCTTCGGGATTGAAATCTTCGGCATTATGTTCTATGTCGGTACGGCGGCTGTCGCCGAAGCGGGCTTTAAGTTCCTGGAGTTCACTTACGATGATGCCCAGAAGGAGGGAGTCGTTGGCGAGGATCTCCTTATAGTGCTCGATTTGTTTCATGATGGCCTCAAATTCGGCGTGCAGTTTTTCCTGCTCCAGTCCGGTCAGCTGCCTCAGTCGCATTTCAACGATGGCGCGTGACTGGACGTCGGTGAGTCCGAAGCGTTCCATCAGCCTCTCCCTGGCTTCCTCGGGGGTTTTGGAACTCCGGATAATGGCGATCACCTCGTCGATATTATCACTGGCGATGATGAGTCCCTGAAGGATGTGGGCCCTTTTTTCGGCTTGTTCGAGTTCGTAGCGGGTGCGGCGGGTGACCACGTCGTGGCGATGGTCTACGAAATACCGGATGAGTTCCTTCAGGTTCAGGGTACGTGGCCTGCCATTGACCAGGGTGATGCTGTTGACATTAAAGGCGGTCTGCAGGGGGGTGAGCTTGTAGAGGGTGTTCAGGACCACGTTGCTCATGGCATCTCTTTTCAGGTCATAGACCACCCTCATTCCCTCGCGGTCCGATTCGTCGTTGACGTTGGAGATGCCTTCGATTTTCTTGTCGTTGATCAGGTCGGCAGTTTTCTGGATCATTTCAGCCCTGTTGACCATATAGGGAATTTCGGTGACGATGATCTTTTCGCGACCTCCCTCATTTTCGATATGGGCTTTACCGCGGACGACAATCCTTCCCCTGCCTGTCTCATAAGCATCCTTCACTCCCTGGTAGCCATAGATGATCCCACCGGTGGGAAAATCAGGAGCCTTGATAATTTTCACCAGTTCGTCGATCGATATGTCAGGATTTCCGATGTACGCCACAATGGCATCCACGGTATCGGTCAGATTATGGGGCGGCATGTTGGTGGCCATTCCCACGGCAATACCCGAGGTTCCGTTGACCAGGAGGTTAGGCAGTCGTGTGGGCAGGACCGTAGGTTCCTGGAGGGATTCGTCGAAATTGGGCTGGAAATCGACGGTATTCTTTTCCAGATCGGCGAGGGTCTCCTCAGCGATCCGCGACAGGCGGGCTTCGGTATAACGCATGGCGGCCGGACTGTCCCCGTCGACGGAACCAAAGTTACCCTGTCCGTCAACCAGGGGATAGCGTAATGACCACACCTGGGCCATTCTCACCATGGTAAAGTATACAGAGGAATCGCCGTGGGGATGGAATTTTCCCATGACCTCCCCTACTATCCTTGCCGATTTTTTATAAGGTTTATTGGAGAGGGTTCCCAATTCGTTCATTCCGAAAAGAACCCTGCGGTGCACCGGCTTCAGTCCGTCGCGCACATCGGGTAAGGCACGTGATACGATTACCGACATGGAGTAATCGATATAGGCAGACTTCATCTGCTCTTCAATGTTTACCCTGATAATTTTTTCGCTGTCAGCCATTTAAGAAATAATTTATGAAATTTATCCCCGGTTTGTACCGGACTTGCAAAAGTAGTAAAAAATCCCTGCCAAAAAGGCATTTTTCCTCACCTCTTCACCCCTCAGGACAGGGAAAATATCAACAATGAGGGTGCAGAAATCCTGCTTAAAAGCTGTTATTTTGGGCAAAACTCATCGGTATGGCTGCCGGGGGTGCGGGAATTATTGGTAATTTTGATTAAAACTTTTAGGAACAATTTTTGTTGGTGTTTACAGTCAGTTAATATTGAAGCATGGATTCACAATTTTCACCAAGAATTAAGGATATTATAGCCTACAGCCGCGAGGAAGCCATCAGGCTGGGGAATGATTATATCGGTCCCGAGCATCTTTTCCTGGGCATTTTGCGTGACGGGGAGGGCATGGCCACGGAGATTCTCCAGAATATGGGCGTTGATTTGGCCGATATCAAGAAGCAGATCGAAAAGAAGATGCGTTCGAACCGCAAGATTGACCTCGATGCCCAGGTCGCCATGTCGAAGACGGCAGAAAAGGCCCTGAAGGTGATCTCCCTGGAAGCCCGTTCCTTTAAAAGTCAGCTGGCCAACAGCGGACATCTGCTGCTGGCGATTCTCAAGGACAATGACAATCTGGTCACCACCCTACTGTCTGATGCCGGTATAAATTATTATATGGTAAGGACGCAGATGCAGGATTACAAGCAACCGCAGTCGAGGTCTGATTTTCCCGAGAATGAAGATGAAGATTCCGATGATCCTTTCAGCAAGAAGCAGGGTTCCGGGGCCCAGAAGAAAACCTCCAATCCCAAGACCGACACGCCGGTTCTCGACAATTTTGGAATCGACATCACGCGTCTGGCTGAAGAGAACAGTCTCGACCCCATTGTGGGAAGGGAGAAGGAGATAGAGCGTTTGGCGCAGATTCTGAGCCGGCGCAAGAAGAATAATCCCATTCTGATCGGAGAGCCCGGAGTGGGAAAGTCGGCTATTGCCGAAGGTCTGGCCCTGCGGATAGTCCAGAAGAAGGTTTCCCGGCTTCTGTTTGACAAAAGGGTGATCAGTCTTGACATCGCCTCCATTGTGGCAGGGACCAAGTACCGGGGTCAGTTTGAGGAGCGGATGAAGGCGATTCTCAACGAGTTGTCGAAGGTCAGCAACGTGATCCTCTTCATTGATGAGATCCACACCATCGTAGGTGCCGGAGGGGCTACCGGTTCGCTCGATGCGGCCAACATGCTGAAGCCTGCCCTGGCACGCGGTGACATTCAGTGTATTGGTGCCACCACTCTTGACGAATACCGCCAGCATATCGAAAAGGACGGGGCCCTGGAGCGCCGGTTCCAGAAGATCATGGTCGAGCCCACCTCAGTGGAAGAGACCATTGAGATTCTCAACAACATCAAGTCAAGGTATGAGGACCATCACAATGTCACTTATACTCCCGAAGCCATAGATGCCTGTGTCAAGCTTACGGCACGCTATATCACTGACCGTTACCTGCCCGACAAGGCCATCGATGCCCTCGACGAGGCAGGATCGCGGGTTCACATTGCCAATATCAACGTGCCCGAGAAGATCGTCAAACTGGAGCAGAAGATCGAGGCAACGCGCGAGGAGAAGATCGCAGCGGTGAAAAGTCAGAATTTTGAGCTGGCGGCCAATTTCCGTGATAAGGAGAAAAATTTGCTGATGTTGCTGGACCAGGAGAAGGAGGAGTGGGAAAAGGAGCTTCTCCACCACCGGGAGGTCGTTGATGATCAGAAGGTGGCCGAGGTGGTGGCCCTGATGTCGGGGATTCCGGTGCAGCGCATTGCCCAGGCAGAAGGACGGCGGCTGGCGGTCATGGATGCCGACCTGAGAGGTAAGGTGATCGGTCAGGAAGATGCCATCGCCAAGGTGGTGAAGGCCATTCAGCGAAACCGTGCCGGACTCAAGGATCCCAACCGTCCCATCGGCTCTTTCATCTTCCTGGGACCTACAGGAGTTGGGAAAACCCAGCTCGCCAAGGTTCTGGCCACCTATCTATTCGACAGCATTGATTCGCTGATCCGTATTGACATGAGTGAATACATTGAGAAATTCAGTGTTTCGCGGCTTGTGGGAGCTCCTCCCGGATATGTGGGGTATGAGGAAGGCGGACAGCTCACCGAAAAGGTGAGAAGGAAGCCCTATTCGGTCGTTCTTCTCGATGAAATCGAAAAGGCGCACCCCGATGTGTTTCACCTCCTGCTGCAGATGCTTGATGAAGGACGTCTGACCGACAGTCTGGGAAGGGTGGTTGATTTCCGCAACACCATCATCATTATGACTTCCAATATCGGAAGCCGTGATTTGAAGGACTTTGGCCGGGGTGTGGGCTTCAACTCGGGAACTCCCGCCGACGAAAATGAAAATGCCAAATACATCATCCAGAAAGCGTTAAAAAAGGCCTTTGCCCCGGAATTTCTCAACAGGATCGATGACGTGATCATGTTCAATTCGCTTAACAAGGGCCACATTCACAAGATTATCGAACTGGAAATTGCCGATCTCTACAAAAGGGTCGACGCTCTCAACTACCAGTTGGTCCTTTCTCCGGAAGCGCTGGATTTCATTGCCGACAAAGGGTATGATCCGCAGTTTGGCGCCCGTCCCCTCAAGAGGGCCATTCAGAAGTATCTCGAGGACGAACTGGCTGAAATCATCATCAAGGCGACGGTTCAGGCAGGAGATACCATTTCGGTGGTCATGGATGAGAGCAACGAGAAGCTTCTTCTCAGGGTTTTGACTCCGGAAACAAAGGTCGGGGAGCAATCAGCGGATTCCTGAGGGCTTGCGCCCATGACCGGGAGGTCATTCATATTTGAGTACCAGAAGGCAGAGGTCATCACTCTGGCTCCTGGCACCGGCAAAGGAGTTGACTTCTCCGATGATCATGCCGGCCACTTCCTCGGTGGTTTGATTTTTGACCTTGTCGAAAATTCTGTAGAAATTATCGACGCCGTACAATTCACCGGTCTCGTTGACTTGTTCCGTGATGCCATCGGTGTACATGATCAGGATATCACTCTTGCTGAACTTCACCACATTCTCTTTATAGCCCCGGTCGAAATAGAGGCCCAGGGGTAATCCGTGGGGATCGCCGAGTTCTCTGACGTTTCCGGCAAGGTGGATAAGGAAGGAAGGGGTATGCCCGGCGTTGCAGTAATTAAGGGTGTCATTTTCGAGGTCCAGGATTCCCAGGAAGAGAGAGAGGAAGAACTGGTTGCTGTTATTTTTACACAGGAGTTTATTGACCAGGTCGACAATTTCACTGGCGCTGCCGGCGAAGGCGTTGCTTTTTATAAAGGTGTGGGCCACCCCCATAAAGAGGGCTGCCGGGATGCCTGCACCTGAGACATCGCCAATGGTTACCAGCATCTTATGGTCGCTGATCATGAAAAAGTCAAAGAGGTCACCGCTGACCGTGGCCAGGGGATGGTAAACCGCATGGAGGGAAACCCCGCCATCGTGGAGGTAGTGGTTTCCCGCGGGGGGGATAAAGCTTTTCTGGATTTCAGCTGCCAGCAGCATGTCATCCCTGAGTTTGGCCCGGCGCTGGCTCAGCTCCTTTTCACTCTGCAGGTTTTTCTCATATCTCTTCTGAAGCCTGATCAGGCTTTCCTGGAGAAGGACGGCCTCGTTGGTTTCTCCAGGCTGGGGGTCCAGTTTTTCGATGCTGAAGCTGTGCAGTTCCTTGCTGATGGCAGAAATCGGCCGCATTAAACGGCGCGATATGGCAAAGACGATATAAAATATCAGGGCAGCCACCCCGATCGACACCAGGATCATCTTCAGCAGCAGCCTGTTCAGCTCCCTGTAAAATTCAGAATAGGGCATTACAAACGACATGATCCACCCGTTTTCGGGGATCAGGGTGGGATAAGCCCAGGATTTCACATAAGAGAGAATTTCGGGATAGACGGTGAGGGGCTGCAGTTCCTGAACGAATTTGCGGGCCAGGGTGGCGGAATCATCGGGGAATACTTCACGGGAAAGACGGTAAAGGTTTCTGTTAAGGATAAAACCAGGATTGGGATGGGTGATGAAATTTCCACTCCTTGAAATAAGAAAGGCGAAGCCTTTTTCGCCTTTTGGGATTTCATTGATCAGGTCACCCAGAAATTCGAGGGATAACTGGCATGCCACATATCCGGTCATCAGGGTGTCGCCCGTCTCTCCCGTCGTGGCGAAGGGATAGTAATAGACCGAGAGGATCAAGCCGTTGTTTTCGCATCGGAAAGGTTCCGACCACCCCGGGGATTTTCTGTCCAAACCGCGCCACAGGAGGGTTTCATCGTTGAGGCATTTCCCCGGGAGCAACCCGCAGCCGGCACATAGATGGATGGTGTCATCACGCGGGATCAGGAGGCTGACCGGTTTCCCCAGGTCATCACGGGGCGTCATTTCTATCCTGAACGACCATATATAGGGATATTTCTCCAGCAATCCCCTGAGAAACGGAGCGGCCTCGCCGTATTGATGATAGAAAGAGATTTCGGTGGCTATATTGGCTGCCACTTCCTGGGTGGCGATCACCCTTTGCCGTACAGGGGAGACAAGGGAATTGTTGATGTTCAAGGCCTTATACTTTGCATTACCCTCAGCAAGGATGAAATTGTACTGGTATGCCCAAACGATGAATATGGCATAAACGATCAGTACGGCTGAAGATATGTACATACCGAAACGGTATGCCAGTGGTTTTTTAGACATGAGCGAGAAAGAGCATTAATCCCAAGTCAATTTATGATTTTTTCCCGAAGTAATCACCACTGCAGCACTTTTTTTATAAAAATGGTTTCCGGGCAACCTTTCTGAACTGTCCCGCGGGTCAGGTTTTCATGGCTCCGCAGACGCTGATCACCTGACCGCTGACATAGGAGGAGAGGTCGGAAGCGAGGAACAGGGCAACATTGGCCACCTCTTCGGGGGTTCCCCCCCTCTTCAGCGGGATCGACTCTTCCCAGGCTTTGCGGGCGTCTTCAGGTATTTTCGCCGTCATCTCGGTGATGATAAATCCCGGGGCGATGGCATTGGAGCGAATACCCCGGGAGCCCAGTTCCCGGGCTATGGATTTGGTAAAGCCTATGATTCCGGCTTTCGAGGCTGAATAGTTGGCCTGACCGGTATTTCCGCTGACACCCACCACCGAGCTCATGTTGATGATAGAGCCGTACCGCTGCTTGAGCATGCTTTTCTGGACCGCCTTGGTGAAGTTGAAAACCGATTTGAGGTTTACATTGATGACGGCATCCCACTGTTCTTCAGTCATGCGCATGAGGAGGTTATCTTTGGTGATTCCTGCATTGTTGACCAGGACATCCACCCTGCTGAAGTCGGCCACGATATCATTCACCACCCTGTCGGTATCGGTGAAATCCGCCGCATTCGAAGCATAGCCTTTGGCTTTCACGCCCAGGGCTGCCAGTTCATTCTCGGTATTGACCATATTTTCATCCCTGAACAGGTCGGTGAAGGCGATGTCACAACCTTCGGCGGCGAACTTCAGGGCGATGGCCTTTCCAATTCCCCGGGAAGCCCCGGTCACTATGGCTGTTTTTCCTTTCAATAAATCCATATTGCGTCAATTAAGAAAATTCTACTTATCGGTATTTATTCTCTGAGGGAGGGTTTTCCGCCATTATCCGGGCTTTTGCAGCTCTTTCAGGAGTGCCGGAAGGATCTCTCCGGCCGTGCCGCGGAGCCACAGGTCGGTGATGCTTCCCGTAAACTGGGAGCGTTCCGGGTTGACCTCAATGATGTAAGCTCCGCGTTCCTGGGCTTTCCGTGGAACATAAGAGGCGGGAACGACCTCGCCGGTCGAGCCGACCACCAGGCACACCTCACAGCGTGCGGCAGTTTCGAAGGATTTGTTCCATGCCTCGGAAGGAATTCCCTCTCCGAAGAAGACAAAATTGGGTTTGAGGATCTCTTGGTCGTGTTTACAGCGCGGAGGCAGGTGGTCCAAATCGATCTCTCCGACAGGGTAATGTGAAAGGCAGGTGGGGCATACGAGGGTCTCTGAGGCCCCATGGAATTCATATACCTCCCTGCTTCCCGCCTTCTGGTGGAGGCTGTCAATATTTTGTGTGACCAAAGCGTGCAACATCCCCATTTTTTCCATTTCAGCCAGGGCGAAGTGACCCAGGTTGGGCTTTGCCTTCCCGAAATAGTCATAGAAGATTTCCCTGATATACTTCCAGCATCTTTCGCCATTTTCCATGAAATAGTTGATGTCGAGTACTTCAGGATCATATTTGCTCCATAATCCGTTGGCTCCCCTGAAGGGAGGGATGCCGCTTTCCACGCTGATGCCGGCGCCGGTGAAAGCCAGGGTAAAAGATGAATTCCTGATCTTTTGGGCAGCCTGACTTATTTTGTTTTCCATAAAATAGATGAATCGGTGATGAACAAAAATAGTATTGTTTTGGAAACGGTGAAATTTTTATTTTTCTGCTAAGGTACGAATGGGTAATTTTGCAGAAACTAAAAACGCAGAGATGACAGATGCTTCGACCATAGTGGCCATATCCACGCCTCCCGGTGTCGGGGGGATCGCAGTGATCAGGATGTCGGGGCCGAAGGCGATAACCCTTGCCGGGTCTCTTTTTGAGGCCCATGGAAAGCAGAAAATGGCCGGGGAGTCGTCATCGCGCTCTTTATCGGTGGGGGTTATCCATGACGGTGAGGAAATGGTGGACGAGGCCGTGCTGGCGGTATTCAGGGCTCCTCACAGTTATACCGGGGAGGATGTGGTGGAGATCTCATGCCATGGGTCCTTATATATACAGCAGCGGATCCTGGAAATGCTGATTCACCGGGGGGCCACGATGGCGGCACCGGGGGAGTTCACGCGGAGGGCTTTTCTGCATGGGCGCATGGACCTGAGCCAGGCAGAAGCCGTGGCCGACCTGATCGCCTCCACCCATGAGGCCGCACACAGGGTGGCCCTTCACCAGATGAGAGGGGGTTTCTCGGCAGAAATCCGCCATCTCAGGGAGCAGCTGTTGCGTTTCACCGCCCTGGTGGAACTGGAACTCGATTTCAGCGAAGAGGATGTGGAATTTGCCGACCGCCGGGCCCTGAAGAAACTGGTCAGTGAAATAGAAGAGCTGATCAGCCGGCTGGCGGGCTCCTTCAGACTGGGAAATGTCATCAGAAACGGCATTCCGGTGGCCATCATCGGAGAGACCAACGTGGGCAAGAGTACCCTGCTGAATGCCCTGCTGAACGAAGAGAAAGCGATCGTCAGTGACATCCACGGCACTACGCGTGATGTGATCGAGGATGTGGTCAATATTCATGGAACGGCCTTCCGCTTTTTCGATACGGCAGGGATCCGCGAAACAGAAGATGCTATTGAGAGCATGGGAATTGAGCGGACTTTCAGCAAACTCAGGCAGGCCGAAATCATTCTGCTGGTTGTGGACCTGACCCTCCCCTCTCCTGCCCTGACGGCGTTGATAGGCCGCATCAGAGGACTGATCGGGCGTCAGCACCTGATTATCGTGGCCAATAAGGCCGACCGGCAACGCGCAGATACCGCCGAGGCCCTGCGGCAGATACCCCTGGGGGACCACGAAGAGCTGGTCTTTATTTCTGCCAAAAGCAGGGAAAACCTGGGAGAACTGATTTCCAGGATGCAGGAGACCCTGTCGGTGAATAAAGTGGGTGCCAACGATGTGGTGGTCACCAACCTGCGTCATTATGAGGCGCTCACCCATGCCCATGAGGCCATCATCAGGGTACAGGCCGGACTGGAGCAGCAAATCCCCGGAGACCTCCTCTCACAGGACATCAGGGAGTGCCTGTGGTTCCTGGGAAGCATCACCGGTGATATCTCGGAAGACGAGGTCCTGGGGTATATCTTTAAAAACTTCTGTATCGGAAAGTAAAGTTAACTCTTCTTTTTATCTAAGTACCTCTATTTGTTAACAATTACACTCTTTTATTTTCTCATTTTTGTTGCCTAAAATCACTTTTTTTGTTTATATTTGTTGCCTATATGTTGCCCTAAAAACAATATTTGTTGCCGGGCAACACTAAGGGTGAAATTATGCTACATACAGCAACACTCTGCTACATGTAGCTACACAGAGCAACAAATATGAGTAGTAACATTCGCATAGATAAAACCTGTCAGTTTTGCGGGAAATCCTTCACCGCCAAGTATAATACTCCCTGAAATTTAGACAGCTGGGTAAGTTTAATAAAAACCATTAAATTTACTCAAGATGAAAAAGACAAGGAAAAAGCACAGTGCCACATTCAAGGCCCAGGTGGCCATTGAGGCGATCAAGGAGCAGGAAACGCTTGGGGAACTGGCAAAGCGTTTTGGTCTCCACCCACAAATGATTTCCAAATGGAAGCAGGAGTTTGTTTTCCGGGGGTCTGAGATTTTTTCAACTAAAGCGCCCGATGAAGAAGCTGCAAAGCGAGAGAAGATGTTGTATGAAAAGATAGGTCGGCTGGAGGTTGAGGTGGATTTTTGCAAAAGGGTATCAGAGCAGTTGGGGATACTGAAACCCTCCAAAAAGTAATTTCCCCACGACCAGACCTGAGTATAAAAAGACAATGCGAACTCTTGGACGTGAACCGGAGCAGCCTTTATTACAAGCCTGTAGAAGAAAAGCCTGAAGATTTGAAGGTGATGCGTCTGATGGATGAAGAGTTTCTGGAGCATCCGACCAAAGGCGTTTTGGGCATGGTCGATTTTATCAAAACCTTTGGCATTTTGATTGGTCCCAAGCGTGTCCGCA
>CAYWUJ010000054.1:0-12775 GCA_964461455.1 uncultured Prolixibacteraceae bacterium
GTCACCGAACTGCTGCGCAAGGTCTGCGGCACACCCGTTTAGGATCTCCGGCAGGCCGGGGAATCAGGGGACGTAACATTGCAGAGGCAGGCCGGTAAATCAAAGAGCTTAACATGACAGGTGCAAACAGACCTGCCTGTTGCCAACACCACCACCGGCATGACGGGCCGTCAATGGCTTCCGCCGCCGGTAAAGCTCCGGCGGAGAATGTCTACGGTTTCGGGTCCGGCATTGAAAAGCAGGTCCAGGATACTCAATTGCGGAATGAAAGGGAATTTTCCCTCAAAAACCTGGGTATAGGGAATTTCACGGCTGACAGACCCCTGGTCTGTGGCCTTTTCCTTCGGAGAAATCACCTCCCTGAGGTTGGCAAACCGGCCGGGCACGGTCTCGAAGGCTTCCGTCAGGTGAAGCTCCTTTTCCAGTCCCGTCAGATCCATGATTTTCTCTGTCAGCATCCGGTTAAAGTCGAAAAGGAACTCCCGTTTCTTCTCATAGAATGGCCTGAGATCATCGGCGTAATAATCGAAAAACGGGGAGTTGTTGTAGGCTGAATAGATGGCCCGCCAGTGGTTCATTTGCCATTTCTCGTACCAGGCAATGCGGATATCCCTGATTTTCACGCCCGGACTGCGGCCATGTTCCACCGGAATGGTCAGCGGCAACGGACCATTGGATCCCAGAATCACGCACCTGTTGCGGTAAGTCTGCCTGATGTAATTCTCGTGCTGCTCAATGTAAACTTTCCCGAACCCGGCCATCTGCGCAAAATAATGCACCGGACCACAGTAGGCCGACGCCAGCAATACGCTACCGGGAAGTTCCATGGTCACTCCCTGAAAAATTTCCGGGTGATCGACGATTCCCTCTTTCCCGGGGTCTCTTCATCATCAAAGGGAACGCCCTCAGGATCGGGCCTGCGGAGGATGCCCCTGCGCGAAGAGCCCTCTTCACCGGAAGGTGTATCTTCATCGCGATCATCCATCGCCTCATCTCCCTCTTCTTCCTGATCCTCCTGACCGACCCTGTCACCGTCATCTTCAGGCCTCTCCCCGTAATCAGGGCCATTCCCCACAGGGTTCCTCCTGCGAAACAACAGGGTAAAAAACGGAATCAGATAACCCGCCAGCAGGCAGATCATCAAGAGCAAGGCCACGGGGATCTCCCCGATGGTCCAGAAGAAAAGACGAATGGATACCTTTTCCTGATTCTGGAGGGTAAAAATCACCAGCAACACCGCCAAAACCAGGTTCACGACCAGCTGGGGGCTTACTCCGCTCTGGTGAGTGTGATCATTTGTCCTTCTCATTTTATCATTTTTACTCCTGCAGAAAGGAGGTTCCGGCCGCAGCCAGTGCCTTCTTCACCGCCCCTGATCAGTCGGGGTGGATACTCCGGAACAACCTGTTCAACCTAATTTTTGAGAGGAAATTCTTGTCCTTGTCGAGGGATAACCAAATGAAAGAGGCCTTTCCGACCACATGGTCCTCGGGAACAAATCCCCAATAGCGCGAGTCGGCTGAGTTGTGCCGGTTGTCCCCCATCATCCAGTAATAATCCATCTTAAAGGTATAACTGGTGGCCGGCTGGCCGTTGATCACGATCTGGTCTCCGTTGACTTCCAGCTTGTTGTTTTCATAAATTTCTATTATCCTCCTGAAAAGGGGGAGGTTAGCAGGGGTGAGCTGCACAGTCTCTCCTTTAGCCGGAACCTTCAGGGGGCCGAAATTGTCGACGTTCCAGGGAAAACGGCTGTCGGCAGGAAAAATATTGGGGTCCCACCTTGCCGGATCATCCAGAAGTTTTTTCACGTCGGTCACATTGGTGAATCCTTTCAGTTCCGCCACCATCTTTTCAGTGAGGGGGAGGATGTACTGCATACTGTTGTATTCCTGACGGTCGGCAAAGGAAATCCCCATGCGGTCCAGGGCCTTGGGATTGATAGAACTGGTGGTGGTCACCATATAGTTGTACTGGAATCCATCCAATGATTTCTGGGGCTTACCGTTGATAAGAAGGTCACCCTCCCTGACTTCCAGCTCATCACCGGGGATGGCCACACACCTCTTGATATAATTCTCCCGTTTGTCGACAGGACGGGCCACGATCTTTCCGAAACTGGCCTCATCATTCCACAGCCTCTCCCTGCCATAGGACCTGATCAACTGGTAGTAACTCTGGTTCTGCACCTTAAAGGCCACGGTATCCCCTTCGGGAAAATGGAATACCACAACATCGTCGTTTTTTATCTTTCCCCAACCTGCCAGCCGCTTGTAAGGCTTTTTAATCCACTCGACATACGATTTGCGGGTCGACAGCGGCAAGGTATTGTGGACAAAGGGAAAACTCAGGGGAGTATTGGGGGTCTTGGGCCCATAAGCTGTTTTGCTCACAAACAGATAGTCGCCCACCAACAGCGATTTCTCCATCGACGACGTGGGAATGGTGTAGGCCTCTATGAAAAACATCCTGATAAAGGAAGCCGCGATCACGGCAAAGATGATGGCGTCGACCCACTCCACCACCTTGGTCTGCTTTCCGTCGGGGGGATTTTTCTTTTTCCAGAACGCCCAGTGCACCTTTTGGGTGATGTAAATGTCAAAGATCACGGCTAATCCGGCCAGCCACCAGTAATTTTTCAGCCAGATCACCCAGAGGAGGTAAAGGGTGGCCACCACCCCGAACTTGAACCATTTGTTCGTCAGCAATCCCATAGCGGCATTTCCCGGACCCTTTTCCGCGGCTCTTTTTTGGCCCGAAGTTCCCTGGGTTCTCTTTTCCTGACGGTTCTCCTTGATTGAATTCATTACAAAATATTTATTTTAAAATTTCAACAAATCGTTCATGGACAAGATCCCACGGTGTGTCAGGCAGAATTCTGCCGCCAATACCGCCCCCAGGGCGAAGCCCCTGCGGCTTTTGGCACTGTGGGTGATGGAAATAACGTCATCGTCACACTCCCAGGTGACGGTATGAATACCCGGAACGTCGCCCCTCCTTTCGGAGCTGACGGGGATCATCTCTGTCGATGATTCCCCCGCGACGGCCCATCCCTTTTTATCGGGAAACAGACCCGCCAGTTCCTCGGCCAGGGTGATGGCCGTACCGCTGGGAGCGTCCAGTTTCCGGGTATGATGCACCTCGTGTATCCCGGGCTGATATTGGGGATGGCCGGTCATTATCGCGGCAAGCCGGCGGTTCAGCAGGAAAAAGAGATTGACCCCCACCGAAAAGTTGCTGGCATAGAAAAAAGTGCCGCCGTGGCGCTGGCAGGCCTCATGGACCTTCGCGCGCTGGCTGAGCCATCCCGTTGTGCCGCTCACCACCGGCACCCCCGCCTCAAAACAGGCCATGTAGTTGCCGACTGCCGAGGAGGGAACGGTAAACTCAATGACGGCATCACAAAGGGCCAGATTCCCGGGGGTCAGATCTTCAGGGTTCCCGGCATCAATAATCAGAGACACCACATGCCCCCTCTCCCTGACAATCGCCTCAATCTCCTTCCCCATTCTCCCGTATCCTATCAGACCTATCTTCATGTGAATAAATGTTTTTCAAGCACCAGCGAAGTCACCGGCCGCCATTTTTCCGGCAGGTCACAAAGATATAACATATAGGGAAAAGTAGGTCACCCTGCTCAGGTCGCCGCTCATTTTTCGGCGAACTGCCGTTTTTTAACGGTGACAATTACTATTTTTGGCGCAATTCTCATCCTATGCAAAACATCAGGCTGGTAGCCACCGATCTTGACGGAACTTTTCTCAGGGACAATAAAAGCATCAGCCAGTCCAACATTGATGCCCTCCACGCCCTGGGGAGAATGGGCATTGTGCGTGTGGCCGCCACCGGAAGGAACCTGAAAAAAGTCTACGAGGTGATCCCCGATGATGTTCCCTTCGACTTTTTCATCTACTCCTCAGGGGCAGGGGTCTTCAACAGGAAGGAAAACCGCCACCTCTACACCTGCAATATCAAGGAAGAGACGGCCACGACCCTCATCCGCTATTTCCTCCGTGAAGACGTCAGCTTTCACGCTTTCAGGGAAGCTCCCGACAACCACCACCTCTGGTACCACAGGAGCAGCCAACCCTGTGAGGAGTTTGAACGTTATTTCGAGTTCCACCGCTCCTTTGCCTTTCCCCTCCCGCTGTCAGGGGAGATAGGCTCTGACCTCTGCCAGTTTCTGGTGATCATCCCCAATGATGAACACCGCTTCCTCCAGATGAAACAGAAGGTGGAAGCCATCAGTCCCGGCGTGAGGGTCATCCGCTCCAGTTCACCCCTGAATACCGGGTTCATCTGGATCGAAATTTTCCACCATTCCGTTTCCAAGGGGAACGGGGTTCTCTATCTGTGCAACCTGCTGGGCATCGACCCGGCACACACCCTGGGTATCGGCAACGACTATAACGATATCGACCTGCTCGAGTTCACGGAACACTCCTTCCTGACCGACAACGCCCCCGAAATCCTGAAGCAGAATTTCAGGCTTCTCCCCACCAACGAAGAGGACGCCTTCGCCCATGCGGTCGCCCAAATCCTCTGAGGCGACCCGAAAGTTCACCGGCCTCTTCCCATAAAGCGGGAAAATAGCCATATTTGCATTCACCAAAATAAACCGAGTATGAACGACTCTTTGAAATATATCCTATCATTTACGCTTAGGGTGATCATATATGCGGCCCTGATGGTGCTGCTTTATGGGATTTTCATGATTGATGCGCGGGTGGAGACAGCCACGGGAAAATTCGGGGAAACCTCCATGACCGAAATCATGCAGGAGATCATCCTCTTTCTGCTGGGGCTTATTTTTCTGGCGGCCAGCCGCCTCAACAAGTCCATGGCGCCCGTAAACCGCCTTATCAGCGTCTTCTTTTTTATGGCTTTCATCAGGGAGTTCAATAACCAGATCGATTTCTGGTTTTACCTGGTCCTGCCCCTTCTCCTGCTCTTTGCCTGGCTGGCCGTGCGCGACCGCAAAAACCTGGTGACCGCAGCACACCGGTTCCTGGAAATGCCCGTGACCGCCTACTTCGTCACCGGCTTCCTGGTCACCTTCATTTTCAGCCGGCTCTTCGGGAAAACCACCCTGTGGACCACCCTCCTGGGCGACCACTACCACCGGTGGGCGAAAAACGCTGCCGAAGAGGGCATAGAACTGCTCGGATACGCCCTCTTTTTCATCGCGGGCATCGAAATCCTGATCACCCTTCTGAAAACCAGAAAAAGAAATAAGCAGCAATGAGGGTAGCGGGGTTTTCCTTTATCCGCAATGCGGTAAAATATGACTTTCCGGTCGTGGAAGCCATTACTTCGGTACTGCCATTATGCGACCATTTTTTTATGGCTGTGGGACGGTCGGAAGATGACACCGCGGAACTCATACGCAAAACCGCCCCCGACAAGATCACCATCATCCCCACCGAATGGGAGGGCCTCACACATGGCGGGGAGGTGTACGCCTCGGAAACCAACAAAGCCTTCGATGCCATTCCCGCCGGTTATGACTGGTGTTTCTATATCCAGGGCGACGAAGTCCTGCATGAAAAATACCTCGGGGTGGTCAGGGAGTCCATGGAGCGGTGGCTGCCCTTTCACGACGTGGAAGGATTACTCTTCAGGTATCTCCATTTCTATGGTGATTTCGACCATGTCGGCGACTCACGCCACTGGTACCGCCACGAGGTGAGAATCATCCGCAACGACAAGTCAATAAGGTCTTACCGCGATGCCCAGGGGTTCCGCAAGGAGGGGCAAAAAATCAGAGCCGTTCCCGTGGATGCCGAAATTTACCACTATGGCTGGGTTCGCCACCCCCTGTCCATGCAGCGCAAAGTCGATGCGGTGCGCCGTTTTTACGACGGCATCACTGCGGAAGAGCCGCAAACCCCGCATCACAGCCGCCAGAAAGGGAGACTTCAGGAATTCGACTACCGGGGGAATTATGATGCCCTGGCGCGGTTCCGGGGAACACATCCGCGCGTGATGGAAGAAAGGATCAAACGGCTGAACTGGGATGCCGGCATCGGTGCCGGGAGGCGGAAAATGAGCCTTCGCTACCGCCTCCTCTACCACTTTGAGAAACTTACCGGCATCAGACCATTTGAATTCAGGAACTTCACCATCGTGCGGTGAAACCCCCCTTATTTTCCGGGAAGAAAGAACGCCCCGGCCTGTCGGAGCTGTTCCGGCTTTCCGACATCCATCCAAAGGGAGGAGTGGTCATGGAAACCATACACCGGTTGGGTGGCGGTAAGCTCCAGGTAAGCCTCGATGAGTGAAAACTTACCCCTGCGGGCGATCAGGTCAAAAATACGGGGGTCTGCCACATGAATTCCGCTGAAGGCCAGGGGAATCTCCTCAACAGCCGGAAGGGAGCGCCGGAGCTCCCCGCTTTTTTTGTTCATCCATCCCGTCAGCCGCATCTCCCGGTCAAAAAGAAGATACCGCTGGGTCTCCCTCTCCCTGACCGCGAGGGTGGCCACACCTCCACGGGTCAGATGAAAATCCACCAATTCCTGGATATCCAAATTACTGAAGACATCGACATTATGGACCAGCACCGGCTCGCCGCCCCTGAGGAATTCGGCCGCATGCATAAGTCCACCCCCGGTATCGAGGAGTTCATCACTCTCATCGGAAACATGGATGGTCAGTCCGAAAGAGTGGTTCCGTCTCAGAAAATCACGGATCAGGTGCGGGAAATGGTGCACATTGACCACGATTTCGCTGATTCCCGCGATGGCGATTTTTTCAATCACCCACTGGAGCATGGGCTTCCCGCCGATTTCCACCAGTGCCTTGGGACGCTCTGCCGTCAGGGGATACAATCGCGTCCCCAGTCCGGCCGCAAAAATCATGGCCTTCATGTGATTAGTTGTTTTGTTACCTGATGCGGTTCAGGCTGCGGATCAAAGCCTCATCCTTACCAATGCCCCTGATGGACAGGTAATCGAGGATCATGACGATCAGCGGGAAGGCCACAGGGATTCTGAAACTCGCCCGGGCACCGTCAAAACCGGCATAGGCAAAATAAAAGAAAACCCCGAAGAGGCCCAGCAACAGAACCATGGAGAAAACCAGGATCCTGATCTGGCGGATGCGGTTCTTGTACATGAAGACCACCGCCAGATGAAGAAGAATGATGATCATGAGGAACACCATAAAGGGAAGTCCGCTGAATAGCTGCTCTTCACCCCTGGTGATCCCCTTGATGGTAAATTGATAAATATCGGTACCGCTGGTAATATCGGCCAGGGGAAGCCAGAAGAGCAACCCCAGCAGCAGGATGGAAATCAGCAGATAAACGGTCTGAATACGTTGAATCATCTCTTTTTTGTGCAAAAATAGTGATTTTCTTCATCCCCCGAAGACCTTGACCAGTTCGTTTTCCCGGATATACCAGAGGTAGCCGGTGACCCTTTTGAAGCCTGCACTCCTGAGGGTTTCACAATAACGGACCACCTGTTTGCGGTGCGATTCGGGCCTGAGCTCCCCCGATTTGTAGTCGGCCACGATCGCCTCATCCCCTGCAATCATGATCCTGTCGGGGCGGAGGGTCTCCAGGGGCGTTAAGAGAGAAGCCTCGTTCATGACCCTGTATTTTCCGCGGAACCACTCTTTCGCCTCGGGATGCTGCAACATGGCCTCCAGCTCAGCTTTGACGGCGGCGACTTCGGAGGGTTGCAAATCACCGGCGGCCAGGGCCCTCCGGCAGGCCTTCTCCAGCTCATCGCCCTGTTGCATGCCCGCCAGGATGGCGTGGACCACGGTACCCAGGTTTTTCCCCGAAGCCCCTCCCCCGCTGATGGCGAAAAAATCATCACTGCCGGTGCGCAACCGAAGCCTTCCCGAAAAATCATGGAATTCCCATACCGGGGGCTTTTCCCTTTGCGGCATTTCCCGCGGAGGAGTCACCCGGGGCAGGCTCCCCACAGAAAAGGTCCTCTCCTCCCCCTCCTGCCGGCAGACCACACTCTTCGCGTCGGCCATAAGCGTCAGGGCATTAGCGATGAAATAACCGATTCTCTTCTTTTCGGCCTGCGCCGGGATGTTCACCCACAGAACCTCAGCGGCACGGGTAAAGGCGACATAGACAAGATTCAGGTTGTCGACCAGCATACTGAACTGCTCCCGGAAATACTCTTCCGTGAAAATGGTGCGCCCCAGCCGGTCGGAATAATTCACAGGCACCAACGGCGCCCTGTCAAAGGGAGCCTCCCGGGGTACGCACCACAGAATATTCTTATTCTGGGTGTCGATGGTCACCCAGTCCAGGAAGGGAATGAGAACCACCCTGAATTCCAAGCCCTTGGACTTATGAATCGTCAGCAGTCTGATGGCATCGGTCTCTTCGTTCACGGTCACGGCCGTGTCACTCCCCTTCTCCTCCCACCAGGTGAGAAATCCGGGAATTCCTCTTGTTGAGGAGAGTTTCAGGGAGGAGGCCTTATCGGCCAGGGTGCGGATAAAGGGAAGTTCTGAGGGCAGGCTGGTCAGCCGGAAGAGCGAGGCCACCCTGATGATCATTTCGTCAAGTCCGCTGGTGGGCATTTGCGCTTCTACCTGCACCACCAGGGGGGCCAGAAGCCGTTCAAACTCCCCCTGGCTGTCACCCATGAAAATAGCCTCCTTATGATCCCCCTCACCGGGTTGCAGGGAGGTGAAACTTTTCCACAAGTGGACCAGGATGGCCCGGGTCAGGGCATCCTCTCTGTCGCCGAGGTGGCGGAAGAGATGGATGATGAACTGCACTCCCGGCGAGGATTTCAGCAACAGGGAATCTGCGGAGATCACCCGCAGGTCGAGGTCCTTGTTTTCGGGACGGGCCGCCTCACTGAGGAAGTGGCTGACAATGCGGGAGCCATGATCTTTTTTACGGACCAGAATGGCGATATCCGAAGCCTGATACCCCCGGGCATACAGCTCCCTCACCTGACTGGTCAGGCGTTGCAGCGAGGCTTCCATGAAATCGTTCCCCTTTCCGGGGAGCTCTTCCACAGCCACATAACCGCCACCGCCGGCATCCTCTCTTTCCGGGGAGAGCTGCACGGCATCACTGTAAATACCTATCAAACGGGCCACATACTCCTCCGGGGCCTTCACCCCGATCAACGGTTCCGCGAAAAACTGCGGGAGGGTTTGGAAAAAGGCATTGTTAAAACCGATGACCTCAGGCGAGCTGCGGTAATTGGTGTTCAGGGGACCGGTCCTGATGGGAAACCCTGAAAAATCCTCCGCCACCTGGCGGTCCAGAATATCCCAGTCGCTGTTCCTCCAGCGGTAAATACTCTGCTTGACATCGCCCACCACCAGACTGCGGAATCCTCCGGCCAGGGAATTCGCCACCAGGGGTTTGAAATTGTCCCACTGCATTACCGAGGTATCCTGAAACTCATCGAGCATGAAATGGTGGTAGGTATTTCCTGCTTTCTCATAAATAAAAGGAGTGTCGCTGCCGTCGATCACCCCCCTGAGGAGGAGGTTGGAGCCTGCCAGGGGAAGGATTCCCTTTTCGCGTGAAAGGGCGGAGACCTCCCTGTTGAGGTCGGACAGTACGGCAGCGGTATACCACTGTGCCGCAATAACCTGTGCCGTAAGGTAACTCCGGCACTGCCCGTCAAAATAAGAGACCAGTTGCTGCAGTCCCGGCTGCAGCCGGGAAGTGGCCAGGGCCAGGATCTCCTGATAACGGGGATGGCTCTTTGTGGCCCAGGCTTCCGGGCGCTCTGATGCCCCCCGGGGCCGCACGGTGATCTCCTCAGGTATCACTCCCGCAGCTGTTCTCTCCAGGAAATTCGCCACTCCCCCTCCTTTGTAGGGAAAGTCATCCATTTCTAAACCTTCAGCCTTGTAAATCGCGACCAGCGCGGAAGCCATTTTTTTCATGGTACTCTCAAAGCCGTTGATGACCTTATGCAACAGTTCAAGATAGCTGCGGTCATTCTCTCCCTCCGCGAAAAAAGCGGTCAGCAGGTGAAGACGGTCCTGAAGGCGCTCCCTGAACAGCTCACCCCCCAGGCTGGTGAGATCCCTCTCTATCGTGAAACTACGGTTATTGTTGATTTTATCCCTGATGAAACTTTCGAGCCACCGCTGAAGGCGCTTATTATTCCCCACTCCGGCGATCAACCGGTCAGCCGCCTCGGCAATCAGCAGGTCGCTGTCAGTTTCTATCTGATAACCGGGATTCACCCCCAGCTCCCTGGTAAACGACTTCAGTACCCTCTGGGTGAACCGGTCGATGGTGCTCACCGAAAACCGGTCGTAGTCAAAGAGCAGGTTGCCCAGGGCACGCGAGGCTCTCTCCCTGATTTCACCCTCGGGATACCCCATCTCCTCCATGATGGTCTCCATATACTTCGACTCCCGGTCATTGGCCATCCTCCCCAGATGCTCCAGAATGCGCTCTTTCATCTCTGCCGTGGCCTTGTTGGTAAAGGTGACGGCCAGGATATGGCGGTAGGCCAGAGGGTCGGCCAGGATCAGCTTCAGGTAATCGACCACCAGCCGGAAGGTCTTTCCGGAGCCGGCGGAAGCTTTGTAAATGGTGAGCATAAGCAGGTGATGGTTTATATTCTCTTAGATAACTTGTCTGAAACCTTACGGATGACGGGGGCTTCCCGAGACCGAAACCTGGGTGGAAATCCTGAAATTCCTGCTGACTTTGTATTCCATAAACATCGAGGCTCCCCTCCAGTCGTAGCGGTTGTCGCCGTGGCCATGCAAAGGCACGGCCCATGGCGGAGCCACTCCGAAGCTGTTGCCCCCGATGGTCCACCGGTTGTTGAGCTGCCGCGAGGCCTGGCTGAAAAGAGTCGCCTGCCCCTGCATAAACAGAGATCCTGCGCCGCCCTGAGTGGTCCATAGTGCACCCGGCCAGGAAAAGGGAAATGACGACAACCCCTCACTCCTCCAACCCATCAGAGCCTGTGAAAAGTCAAAAACTGGCATTTTCATCCCTTCTCCGGAAATTCCCGGGGCCAGGAGCTCCGGGGAAAAAGAGGACATCTCAGCTCCTGGGAAAAAGTTCTCCATCACCATCTGTGGCGTCCCCTGGTCACGAGGCTCCACCGGCTTAAGATTCAGGGAATCCCCCGCCGGCTGGGAAACCCCGGCAGCTTCCTGCGCACTGAGGAACGCCGCGGAGATCAGCAGCAAAAAAACCAAAAGGATCGCTTTTGTCGGACCGTTGCTCATATTCCCCAAAAATAGTGATTTCCCCCGGGAAAAGGAGTCTCCTCGCCACTGATCCTCGCTCCAATAGTAAATATTCATTTTTTTCGGAAAACAATTTCATTACTTTTGGGAAGACCGGAATTCCGGTTAACAGAGAAATGTTTTACCTATAAATAAGTGTATGAAAATTCAGTTTTTAGGAGCAGCCCGCGAGGTGACGGGAAGCAAGCACCTGATCACCATTGAGAATGGCAAGAAGATCCTTCTGGACTGTGGAATGTTCCAGGGGAAAGGGATGGAGACGGAAACGATGAACCGCAATCTGGGTTTTGAACCCACCGAGATCGACCACGTTATCCTGTCGCATGCCCATATTGACCATTCGGGACTGATTCCCTACCTCTACAAGCGGGGATTCCGCGGATCGGTGGTGTGCACCATGGCCACGCGCGACCTTTGCTCCATCATGCTGGCCGACAGCGGCCACATTCACGAAAGCGACGTCAAGATTTTCAATAAACGGAGAGTGGCCAGAGGAGAAGCCCCCATTGACCCCATCTACACCGAAAAGGAGGCCCGCGCCAGCATGGAACTCTTTATCGGGGTGCCCTACCACCGCAAATTCAATATCGACAACAATATCAGGGTGAAGTTCCACAATACCGGCCATATGCTGGGCAGCAGCGCCATTTCCCTGGAACTCCTGGAAAACGGAAAAACCTATAAAATAGGATACACCGGAGACATCGGCAGACCCTCAAGCCGTATTCTGAAGTCGCCCGAACCCTTCACACAATGTGATTACCTGATTACCGAATCGACCTACGGCAACCGGCTCCATCCCCAGTTTCAGGAGGCTGAAGGAGAACTGCTCCGGATCATGCGAAGAACCTGCATCGACAAGAAGGGAAAACTGATCATCCCCAGTTTCGCCATTGGCCGTACCCAGGAGGTGGTCTATTCCCTCAACAAATTCTTCAACTCGGGAGAACTCCCCAAAGTTCCCGTTTTTGTCGACAGCCCGCTGGCGGTGAATGCCACCGAAATATTCAGAATGCACCTCGACAGCCTGAACGGGGATGTCCAGCAGGTGCTGGAAAATGACCCCGATCCCTTTGGGTTCAAATCACTGAGGTATATCACCAAGGTCCAGGATTCCAAGAAACTCAACAAATCCAAAAAACCCTGCGTGATCATTTCGGCCTCGGGAATGATGGAGGCCGGGCGCATCAAGCACCACCTGGCCAATAACATTTCCGATCCCCGGAACACCGTTCTGGCCGTCGGTTATTGTGCCCCCACCACCCTGGGCGCCAGGATCCTCCGCGGCGACAGCGCCGTATCTATCTTCGGGGAGCGTCACGAGATAAACGCCGATATCGAGCGCATTGAAGCCTTCTCGGGACATGGCGATTACAACGAGATGCTGGACTACCTCAGCTGCCAGGACAAGGAGAAACTGAAAAAGGTCTTCCTGGTCCATGGTGATATTGACGCCCAGGAGTTCTACAGGGGAGAAATGAAAAAAGCCGGATATTCCAATATCGAGATCCCCTCACAGGGAGAAGTCTTCGAACTGGACTAGAATGAGGCGGAG
>CAYWUJ010000055.1:0-12640 GCA_964461455.1 uncultured Prolixibacteraceae bacterium
GCCGTCACGGAAGAGGGGGCCGACGGGGGGATTATCCTCACGGCCAGCCACAACCCCAAACAGTGGAATGCCCTGAAACTCCTCAACGACCGCGGGGAATTCCTGTCGGGGGCCGAAGGGGAGAGGATCCTCGCCATCGCCGCCGCCGAAGATTTCACCTTTGCCGGGGTCGACGACCTGGGAACCGTCACCACAAAAGATTATACCGGCCGCCACATCGAGTTGGTCAAGGGGCTTTCTTTGGTCAACACGGAAGCCATCAGGGCGGCGGGGTTCACAGTAGCCGTCGATGCCGTCAACTCGGTGGGGGGGATCGTCCTGCCCCGCCTCCTCAGGGAACTGGGTGCCGCCGTCGTGGAGATCAACTGCGACCCCACGGGCCAGTTCGCCCATAACCCCGAACCCCTGGCCGAACACCTGACCGAAACCTGCAGTATCATCCGAAACAGCGGTGTTGACGTGGGTTTCGTCACCGATCCCGATGTCGACCGGTTGGCCATCATTAACGAAGACGGCACCCTTTTCAATGAAGAATATACCCTGGTCGCCTGTGCCGATTATGTGCTGGGCCACACCCCCGGAAATACGGTTTCCAACCTCTCCTCAAGCAGGGCTCTGCGTGATGTCACCATCGGCCATGGCGGCAGTTACACCGCAGCGGCAGTGGGCGAAGTCAACGTGGTGAAGGCCATGAAGGAAACCAATGCGGTTATCGGCGGCGAAGGCAACGGCGGCATCATTTACCCGGCCAGCCATTACGGCCGCGATGCCCTCGTGGGCGTCGCCCTTTTCCTCAGCCACCTGGCCCTGTCAGGGGAAAAATGCTCTGAACTGCGCATGAGATATCCCGATTATTTCACCTCCAAGAATAAAATAGAACTCACCCCGGGCTTCGATACCGACAGGCTGCTGAGCAGCATAAAAGAGGCATACCGGGAGGAGAAGGTCACCGATATCGACGGCGTCAAGATCGATTTTCCCGAATCATGGGTACACCTGCGGAAGTCCAATACCGAACCCATCATCAGGATTTATGCGGAAGCCCGAACCCGCGAAGCTGCCGATGCCCTGGCACGGCAAATGATCACCCGCATCAGGGAAATCGCCGGAATCTAGCCCGGTGAAGTTTCCCTTGGAGAGCAGGAATATCAGAAATTGAAATTATCGGGATCGGCTCCGATGCGGGCATGACGGTCGAGCCGGTCGATCTTTTCCATGTCGGCTCCGGAAATCTCAAAGTCGAAGATATCGGCATTGGCGAGGATACGTTCGCGGTGCACCGACTTGGGAATGGTGACGATCCCCTTCTGAAGTTCCCAGCGCAGGGTTATCTGTACCGGAGTTTTGCCATACTGTGCCGCCAGCGCCTGCAATACGGGAACTTCGTTTACCCTTCCCTTCATAATGGGACTCCAGGCTTCCATGACAATTCCCTGAGCCCTGCAGAACGCCTGCAATCCGGGCTGCTGGAGGTACGGATGAAACTCCACCTGGTTGACCATGGGCCTGACCTGGCATACAGCAAGAAGCTCCTCGAGGTGATGAACCAGAAAATTGCTGACGCCAATGGCTTTGACCTGTCCTGAGGCGTAGATTTCCTCCATGGCTCTCCAGGTTTCCAGAGAGAGAGGCCCCTTCGGCCAGTGGATCAGAAAAAGGTCGATATAGTCGGTACCGAGGCGTTCAAGGCTCTCCCTGAAGGCGTCAAATGTGGTTTCGTAACCCTGGTCGGAATTCCACACCTTGGAAGTAATGAAAACGTCACCCCGGGGAATGCCGCTGTTGCGCACAGCCTTGCCTACCCCCCTTTCATTGCCATAGACCGCCGCAGTGTCGATATGCCTGTACCCTGATTCCAGAGCCGATAACACGGCTGTTTCCACTTCATGCCCCTCCTTGCTCATGAAAACACCCAGTCCGAAAAGGGGCATTTTCTTTCCATTACTCAGGTTTACAGTCGATTGAATATCCATGGCGCACCACATTTAAAGGTTTCTGTAAGCCAATATACACTTTTTTTCAAAACAAAATCCCTGTTCTGAAACCTCCCGGGCTTCTTCACATCGAAAAATCGTAGTTTTGCACCATTGAAAAAGTGAAGAATAGTCACATGAAATACCCATGCCATTATTTCGCACCAACCGGGATGATGAACCGCATGGGTATTCCATCGGTTTCACGGAATTTACCACAGGAACTAAATATTTCAAACAGATGAAGGTATACAAGTTCGGCGGGGCTTCGATAAAGGATGCGGCAGGCATCAGGAATGTGGCGTCGATCATTGCGCAAAGTGAGGGTGAACTGGTGGTGGTCGTTTCAGCCATAGGGAAAACCACCAACCTTTTGGAGACCCTGGTAAAAGCCCACTTCAACGGGTGGGATGAGACCACGGAGATCTTTGATGACTTCAGCAAATTTCATCTGGGAATCGCCGCCGAGCTCTTCGGCAGCGACCTGATTCCCGAAACCATACCGGCCATGCTCGGTGAGATCAACAGGCGGCTGCAACTTCCGCCTTCCCTGCTTTACGATTTCGAATATGACCAGTTCATATGTTATGGAGAGCTCCTCGCCTCCCTGATCGTCAGTCATTACCTGGAAGTATCAGGACAGCCCAACCGCTGGATCGACATCAGGCTGAGTCTCCGCACCGACGATAAATACCGTGATGCCTCGGTCAACTGGAAATGGACCGAGATGCTGGTGAATAACACCTTTCAGTTCAATGGCACCTCTATGTACATCACCCAGGGATTCATCGGTTCTACGGTCACCAACCTGACCACCTCCCTGGGGCGTGAAGGATCAGATTACACGGCGGCGATACTGGCCCATCTGCTCAATGCCGAAAGCGTGACCATATGGAAGGATGTGCCCGGGGTACTCAACGCCGATCCCAAGTTCTTCCCGGGAACCGTCCTACTCAAGGAATTGTCCTACCGCGAAGCCATTGAAATGACCTACTCGGGGGCCCAGGTGATCCACCCCAAAACGATGAAACCCCTGCATAACAAGAATATCCCCCTTTATGTGCGCTCCTTCCTGAACCCTGCGGAACCGGGGACCATCATCCACCAGGTGGACCATCTCCTGGAGCTGACTCCGGTCTTCATTACCCGGGGAAACCAGGTTCTGATCACCTTTTCGCCCTATGACTTTTCCTTTATCTCCTCTGACGATATTTCCAGGGTGTTTTCCCTGTTATCAGGGAAGGGACTTAAAGTGAACCTGATCCAGAAGTCGGCGATCGACCTGAGCCTTCTGGTCGATGCTCCCGAGCTGGGACTGGAGAGCATCATGCTGGATTTCAGAAAAGAGTACGAAGTCAAATACAACACCGGGCTTACCCTGGTGACCATCCGCCACTACACTGCCGAGGCCATTGAAAAATTAACGGCAGGCAGGAAAATCTTCATTGAACAGTACAGCCGTCTCACGGCCAAGATTGCCGTGAACTAAAAAATTTCCATCATGAAAGTTACAGAGGCTTTTCGCCAGTCCGACCGCACGATTCTCTCCTTTGAGCTGCTTCCGCCGCTGAAGGGGAGTGATGCCTCGCGCATATACCGTACCATCGAAAACCTGCTTGAGTTTAATCCCCGGTTTATCAACATCACCACACACCGTGACGAAATTGAATTCAGGGAGCAGCCCGACGGGACCATAGAACGCCGGGTGGTGCGCAAGAGGCCGGGGACCGTGGCCATTGCCGCCTCCATCCAGCACAGATACGGGATCCCTGTCGTTCCCCACATCGTGTGCGGAGGATTTACACGCAGTGAAACAGAGCATGTCCTCATCGACCTGCATTTCCTGGGCATCGACAATGTGCTGGCACTCAGGGGGGACGGGCTCAAGGGGGAGCACATCTTCCGCCCTGAACCCGGGGGAAATGCCCACGCCATCGACCTGGTCAGCCAGATTTCCCAACTGAGGAAAGGGGTTTACCTCGATCCGGAACTAAAAAATACCACTCCCCTTGATTTTTGCGTCGGGGTGGCCGGATATCCCGAGAAACACGCCGAAGCCCCCAATATGGAAACCGACCTCTGCTACCTGAAACAAAAGGTGGATGCCGGGGCTGACTATATTGTGACCCAAATGTTTTACGATAACCGGGTATTTTTCGATTTCGTGGAGAAATGCCGTCATATGGGCATCACCGTCCCCATCATTCCGGGCATCAAGCCTATCGCCCTGATGAACCAACTGACCGTCTTGCCGAAGATCTTCAGCATCAGCCTGCCGTCAGAGCTCAGCAAGGCATTGCATGGCTGCAATAACGACAGCGAAGCCAGGAAGGCCGGCACCGAATGGGCCATTCACCAGGCCAGGGAACTGATCGCGGCCGGAGTGCCCGGGTTGCACATCTACACCTACGGAATCTCTGATAACGTGAAAGAAATCGCCAAAGCGGTCTTCTGAAATGGTCAGGGATTTACCCTGCCTTAATGAAAATTGCCTCAAAAGAGGTTGGACTTCCATGGTATTTTACCGTGTACACTCCGGGCTTTAAGCCGGAAACACGGAGCCTGGTCCTCTCCTGTTGCACCCATTCTTTCAGGACCATTTCACCGGTCAGGGTAAAGACCGAGATATAACCCCGCACTTCCTGACCACTCCCTGGCATGACCACAAAAAGGTCATCATGGCATGGCGACGGAAAAACGGAGAATTCCCCGCCCTTCACGCTCCCTGGGGCTGCCGTGACCGTCTGCACGACTACCGTGTAGGTAACCTGACTGACCGCTCCGCAGCTGCTGGTGAACCTGACGGTAAACGTGGTTGTTTCCCTGGGGAAGACGGTGATTTCCCGCGTTGAGGAACCCGCTCCCTGAATCCACTTCCAGGAGCCCGTAGCATCGGTTCCCGGACTGAGCCTTACATACTGGCCCACCGTGATTTCCAATTCGGTTTGGGTCACCCAATTGCTTCCCTGCACCTGGGCCCTGGGGGTGATGGTTACGGGCGGACAGGTGTCTATCACATGAAACAGGACGGTGCTGGCGGTTCCGCAACTGTTGATAAAGAGACCGCGGGCGCTTCCCGGGCCGCTGAGGGTGATGGTCGGTGTGGCTTGCGAACCCGAGGTTCCCAGTCCGCTCCAGCTCCATACGCCCTCACCGGTGACCTGCGGGTCCAGGGTGACCATTTTCCCGGAATCGAGCTGTATCAGATTCCTTTCAATCCATTCCCCGTCCTCAATCCGGTACCTGGGGAAAACCGGATCGGCCGCGCAGGTGTCGTTACCGTAATATTCCATCAATGGGGGCACCTCATCGAGTGTAACCACGAGATCGTGGTTATACACGGTGCTGAGGTAATTCTTATCCACACCGGTGAGCCAGTCGGTATGCCACTCCATCCACCATGACCACATTCCGCCCTGCAGCAGGCACTCTTCCGGAACGGGAGGGATACCGCATTCATGGTAGGCGAGGGGATAGCGGTCATTGGTTAACGACTTCAGCTTATAGAACATGGTCATCTGGGGGCTGTCACCGCTGTTGTAAGTGTCGGCGCCCACCACGTCGACGAAGGCATCGCCGGGATACCAGGCAGGATCGACCGTCGAGGTATAGCACAGCACCCATATCAGGTTGGAAAGTCCGCGTTCTTTTACAAAATAGTCGAACATGGTGGTCCAGAGCTTCCTGAAGGGCGCCGCTCCCTGCTTGCTCCACCAGAACCAGTTTCCGTCGAATTCGTGGTAAGGACGCCACAATACGGGGACGCCGGCGTCTTCGAGTTGTTGAAGCAGGTCGGCCTTTTTCTTCAGCTCCGCCCAAAAAGCCGTATATTCCGCCGTGCCTTCGAGGAAACAGCGGCTGATGTCGATGGTCATCTTGCTCTGCTCATAGCCATCCCCTTTTGTAGGGGCCCCCCAGTGCCACATGATGGTGGGAAGGCCCCCGGCATTCCACCAGTCGATGGCCCGCTGCACCTCCCCGGCGTTGTCACCCGTATGGATGAAATCCATGCCCCTGAGAGCCGGCTGCCTGCCGGTGGTACTCTTTATGTATGTCAGCTCATTGATACCCCAGGGAGAATCCTGCTGTCCCGACAGGATCAGCTTTCCCTTCATGTCGCGCAGGTAGCGGTATACCGCCACCGCCTCGCGCGAGGGATTGGGCGTCACCAGCGTATCCCCCGGTGCAGGGGAAGCTGCCGCCCCGGTCAAAAAACCGGCTCCCTGGATCAGGAATATCGCTATAACAAATAAAAAACGCATATCTTTTCTGATGTATCTTATTTATAACCTGATGGGGGCTTCAGATCATCTGGAGAGAGGACCTGCGCATGGTGATCATTCCCGGCAAACCGGAAGGGATGGTTCCTTCCGGTTTCCTATTCATACACTTTACGGCCCGTGATTTCCTCCTGGAAAAGGGTGTGCGGGTCGTTATAGAATTTCACGAAGTCATCGGCGGAAGGGTTTCCCGGGTGGGGGCCGAAAGGAGCGTGTGAGCCACCCTGCCAGGGGTTCCTCCATACCAGAACGTATGAAAGGGGAATGGAGCGCAGCGGTTCCAGCAGGGAGACCGTCCACCAGTCGGGCTGCGTGGCAATAGGGCCTCCGCTTTCACTCACCGCGGCGATCTTGCCCCGTTCCCCGGCCAGCCGGGAGACGATCTGAGCACAGTTTTTCAGGGTTTCCGGGAATTCGGGACCCCGGTCATAGAGGTCGAAAGAGAGCATATCGATGATGTCATCGCCGGGATAGCGTTCCAGGTACTCCTCTTCGGTGGTAAAACGGTCGGTGGAGTAGGCATAGAGGAGGTGATGAAGGTCGCGGGTATCGCGCAGGTAATCCACGGTCATCCGCCACAACGTCTTATATTCATCGACGGTGCAGAGGTTCCGGCCCCACCAGAACCAGCTGCCGGTATGCTCATGGAAGGGACGGAAGATGACCGGGATCCTGGTCCCGTGATCATCCTGCAGGCTCCCCAGAAAAGTGGCCAGCTTATCGAGGTATCCGATATAAAGGTCATGTTTTTCACCCCCTGGCAATACCGATTTCACCACCTCTGTGGAAGAGACATCCCAGGCCGTTCCCCCGGTCAGGGGATTGCGCAGGTGCCAGCTGATGGTGTTGATGCCTCCCCGCTGGTATGTGGTGCGGATCAGCTCTTTGATTTTGTCGAAGTGGACCGAGTCGAGGCTGTAGGAATCTCCCAGCTCCAGATGACCCAGTTCCCAACCGTAAACGGCGGGGTAATCGCCGCAGACATCCTTCACATCGGAACGGCCGTCCTCGTACACCCAGCCCACCCCGTAGGCCAGATCGTCCTGATGCCCGAACATCAGCCCTTCCTGCTGAAGTTTCAGCATGTTCTGAAAGAGTTTCACGGTTTCCAGGGAAGCCTCCCGATCGACAGGCACGGGTTGTCCGGTGCCGGCGCATCCGGCAAAAAACAGGACTGTAAGGACCAGCCCACAGAAATTGAAAATTTTCTTCATCATCGGTTCACTTATTTTTTACAATCTATTTTTCTGATAAAAATAAAGGATAATGCCACGATAACCATGAAAAAGAGGAAAAATCCCCTGAACCCGAAATTGCCGATGAGGAGACTTCCGGTAAGGGGGAACAATGCCGGAAGGATATTTCCTGCCCCGGCGAAACCCGTATAAATGGCACGGTTCTCTTTTCCGGAGATCTCGAGCAACACCCCGTTCATGCTGATGGAATAGAGGGAAAAGATAACTCCCCCCAGAACAAAGAGGTATCGTAAAACGCGGGCATCCTGAACCAGCAGGGCTGCTCCGATCATCAACAGGGAGAGCCCGAAGTTGAGATAGAGGATATTGTTATACCTGATTTTGCGGGCGCTCAGAAATATCAGCAGGCTCACCGACACCATCCCCACGACTTTGAAAAGCAGGAAAAACCCGGTATCGCTGCTTTGCGCCCCCAGGGCTTCCCGGGCATAAAGCACTACAAAGGGTAAAAAAGAGATGATAATTCCCTGTGTATTGATGAATCCCAGGAAATAGACCAGCTTTGGATTTTGGGAAAGCTCCTGTTTCAAAACGCGGATGAAGTCCCTGAATCCATTGATCTTCATGGCAGAAGGCGCAAACTCCCTGATTTTCCAGAATCCCCCTGAGGCTACCAGCAGCAATGCCCCTCCCAGGAAGAACATCATCCCGTAGTTGATCGGGAAACCCTGGGTTGCGAGAATTCTTTTGGCCAGAAAGGCGGAAAAGAACATGATGACGCCTGTCAATACCTGTTTCGCCGAGAAGAAGTGCTTTCTTTTCTCCTCCCCCACACTTTTTCCCAGGATATCGGTATAGCTGATGTTGGTAAAGGCTCCTGCCAGGGCAAAGAGGGTGATAAAGAAGAAAATAAACCAGAGCGTCAGTCCCGGGAAACGCCCGATCAGAAAGAGCAGGATGGCTCCCAGGGCAAAAAGGGCAAAAATACGGGCGTTGATGCCCAGCAGGAGATATTTCTTTTTGTAAGCCACGTTGCTGAGCATGGGGGCGAAAAAGAGCTGGGTGAAACTGGAGCCTCCGAGCAGGATGGTGGTCATGATTCCGATATGAAGGGCTCCTCCGCCCGATTCGATGATCATGGAGGGAATTACGGTATCCACGTCCATGAAATTCTGGGCAAACGCCAGGAAGGCGGCATGCCAGAGAAAGGCGTAATAGTTACGGTCGGAGAGACGCCCGGGTTGGTTCATACTGTAAAATCATGGGAAAGGCCCCGTTCAGGGAACAAAAATAACAATCCATTTGGTTTTCAGGAGTGTTGCGATTAATCCAGATCTCTCTATATTTGTCAAATACCAAAATCCAAAATACGCAATATGACGATTCAACGCACCATTTTCCTGACCTTCGCAGCCTTGTTCCTCCTCTCCTGCCGGCTTTCCGGCGGTGAAAGGGAGACAGACGGCAACTGGCCGCAATGGCGCGGTCCCATGCACACGGGAGTTTCGCCCGATGGACGGGCACCGGTCACCTTCGGTGAAGCAAAAAACCTGAAATGGAAAACCGCCATCCCCGGAAAGGGTCATGCCACTCCCATCGTCTGGGGCGACAAGATCATTATCACCACTTCGGTGCCTACGGAGGAAAAATTCACAGAAGGTACCGCTCTTTCTGAGGAGGGGCAGCGCAGTCCAATGGGGGCCGTCCGCTCGGAATACCTCCATGAATACAAGGTGATCATGGTCGGCCGGAACGACGGCAAGATCCTCTGGGAGAAGAGCGTAGCCAAGGAGATGCCGCAGGAGGGGACCCACGACCTGGGGAGCTGGGCTTCCAACTCCCCGGGTACCGACGGGGAACTCATCTTCGCCTATTTCGGTTCCAGGGGAATTCACTGTCTCGATTTTGAAGGGAACATTCTCTGGCAGAAAGATTTCGGCCAGCTGAACAAACACATGAGCTTCGGGGAGGGAGAATCACCCTACCTTTACAAGGACCGGCTGTTCATACAGTGGGACCACAACGGGGAGTCTTTCCTGGTAGCCCTCGATAAAAAAACGGGAAACGAGCTGTGGCGTGCCGGCCGCGATGAAGTGACTTCATGGGCCACTCCCCTGGTTATCGAAGTGAACGGCAAGGCCCAGGTGGTCACCAGCGCCCCCAACCAGGTGCGGAGTTATGATGCGGAATCGGGAGAGCTGATCTGGACGGCCACGGGAATGACCCGCAACACCATTCCCAATCCGGTGTATGACGACGGCATCCTTTACCTGGCCTCAGGTTTCCGCGGCAGCGCCCTGATGGCCATCGACCTTTCGAAAGCCAAAGGGGACATCACCGGGACCGACGCCATTCTCTGGAGCTATAACCAGGATACCCCCTATACCCCCAACCTGCTGCTGATGGAGGGCAAACTATACTTTTTGAGGGTCAACAACGGCTTCCTCACCTGTCTCGACGCCCAAACCGGCCAGGTGGTCTATTCCAAACAGAAACTGGAGGGCATCAGCACCCTCTTCTCCTCCCCCACCGGGGCCGACGGAAAGATTTACATCGCCTCCAAAGGGGTAGTACTGGTCATCAAGGCAGGAGATCAGTTTGAACTCCTGGCTTCCAACACTCTCGACGACGATTTCCACGCCTCACCGGTCATCGTCGGCAACGACCTTATTCTGCGGGGCTTCAGCTCCCTATACTGCTTCTCAGAATAGCACCGGAACGTATGGACCAGGCTTCACGGGAATTCCAGATATTCGTCAAGCCGGTGGGCCCTGCGTGCAACCTCCGGTGTGACTATTGCTATTACCTTTCCCGGAAGGAACTCTTTTCCGGTGAAGCCTTCCCCCTGATGAAGGAGGAGCTTCTGGAAGAATACATCAGACAGCATATCGAAGCCACCACCGTTGAGACGGTCTTCTTCTCATGGCACGGGGGTGAGCCCACCCTGGCCGGACTGGAATTTTACAGGAAGGCCGTTGACCTGCAAAAGAGAATGCTTCCACAGGGAAAACGGCTCCTCAATGGCATCCAGACCAACGGCACCCTGCTCGATGAAACGTGGTGCCGGTTTCTGGCCCGTGAAAATTTCATGGTGGGCATCAGTATCGACGGCCCTGAGGAGTTTCATAACCTGCACCGGAAAGACCGCCGGGGAAAAGGCAGCTTCACCGCTACCCTCAACGGATACCACCTGCTGCAGAAATTCGGAGTGACCACCGAAATCCTTTGTGTGGTTAATGCTTTCAACGCCGGCTATCCTTTGGAAATCTACCGTTTCTTTAAAGAGTCGGGAGCCAGGTATATCACATTTCTTCCCCTGGTGGAACAATTGCCCGGCCTGCCCGGTGGCGTGACCCCCTCAACGGTACCTGCCATGGCTTTCGGCCGTTTTTTGGCCACCATCTTCGACGAATGGGCGGAACACGATATCGGAACGGTCACCATCCAGACTTTCGAAGAGGCCCTGCGCGCCGCATTTGACCAGGAACATACCCTTTGCATTTTCAAGACCGGATGCGGGGGCGTCCCCGTGGTGGAAAATAACGGCGATGTTTACTCCTGCGATCATTATGTAAACCCTGACTACCGGCTGGGGAATCTTAGGAAACACTCCCTCTCTTATTATCTGGATTCACCCCGACAGAAAGCCTTCGGAGCCGCAAAAAAAACGACCCTGCCACGCTATTGCCGGGAGTGCCCGGTGCTGGAGATGTGCCATGGCGAATGCCCCAAAAACAGGTTTCTCACCACCCCCGACGGAGAACCCGGCCTCAATTACCTGTGTGCAGGATACAAACTCTTCTTCACCCACTGCCTTCCCATGGTGGAAACCCTGAAAGCGCTCTGATTTTTAGCACAAAAGAATTCCTACTTTTTGCACAACGGAATCCATATATTCTGCACAATAAAACCCGGAGTAGGATATATCGACGAAGCCGCTGAAAATCTTAAGAAATTTGCATCAAATATTGATACTTCCAAAATGGAATTACCGAAAACAATGAACATTATTACCGGAACAGGTATGAGCTATCGCCGACCAGATGGAATACATGTGATTTCGTTGGCTTCCTTGGGAAAATAAAGACACAAAGTCACTAAACCAGTTCTTCTTAGTGTCTTATAATCTTTGTGTTGAAAATTCCTGATAGACTATTTCAGCTTTTCCTTAAAGAAAGCCACCGTGCGGCTCCAGGCGAGTTTTGCCGCCTCTTCATTATACCGCTCAGGAGCAGAATCGTTGTTAAACCCATGACCCGTTCCGGGATAGATAAACGATTGGAACTCCTTGCCGTTTTCCTTCAACGCTTCTTCAAAAGCTTCAATTCCGGCGTTGATTCTCTGGTCATTTTCGGCATAGTGGATGAGCAGTGGGGCTTTGATTTTGGGGACCTCCTCTGTTTTGGGCTGGCTTCCGTAATAAGGGACAGCTGCGTCGAGGCTGGGACAATTTACCGCCACCTGGTTGGTCATGGCGCCGCCCCAGCAGAAGCCGGTGCACCCCACTTTTCCGTTTGACAGGGGGTGGGTCTTCAGGTATTTCACGGCAGCCACAAAATTCTTCGTGGTCTGAACAGGATCCAGTTGGCCCATCATGCCCCGGGCACCCGTAGTATCCTCCGGGGTTCCCCCGAGCGGACTCAGGGCATCGGGAGCCAACGCCAGAAATCCCTCCCCGGCCATGCGGCGCGTGACATCCCTGATGTGTTCATTCAGCCCGAAGATCTCCTGAATGACCACCACTGCAGGGAATTTCTTTCCCCGCACAGGATGGGCCAGATATCCCTTCATCTCCATCGGTTCCGCAGGGTAGGTCATCGCCTCTGCCATTACTTTTTTCAGCTTCTCGCATTTTTCGGCAGCCGAAAGGGTGTTGTTCTCCAGAACCGGGAGCAGGGTCAGGGCGGTGGCGGTACTTCCGGTCAGCAGGGCCAGCCTTTTAAGGAAATCACGGCGACCGGTATGGCCGCTGCGGTAATCGTCATGCAACGCAATGATTTTGTCTTCCATAGTTTATGTTATATTTTGGTTCATCGGCCTGGTGCTCACGATAAAGTTACAAAAAATTGATTCCGGCCACCTTTCATTTTTGAAAAAGAGTAAATTTGCACGCCATGGGGGTATAGCTCAGTTGGCTAGAGCGCTACACTCGCACTGTAGAGGCCAGGGGTTCGACTCCCCTTATCTCCAC
>CAYWUJ010000056.1:0-12397 GCA_964461455.1 uncultured Prolixibacteraceae bacterium
GACACCCCTTTCTTCTGCAGGGCGGGCATCAACATCGGGTCGGTCCTGATCGACGGCTCCATTTCCGCCTGTCCCAACATAGACCGCTCCTTCGCCCAGGGCAACATCTACAACGACAACTTTTATCAGGTTTGGCAATCACAATTTGAGCCCTTCAGGGACCGCAGCTGGATGCGCAGGGGGCAATGTGCCCAGTGCCCCGAATTCAGAGACTGCCAGGGAAACGGCTTCCACAACTGGCATGGCGACAAACAGAACGTCCTGGTGTGCCACTACGCTAAAATCAGTTAAGTTCCTGAACTGCCCCAATCCAGGGATCTTGCCCAGATTATTTAATGAATAATGCCAAAACTCACCTTGATATTTCAATGGTTTGTTCTCAAGATGTTCTCAAAAGGAATTTTTACAATACGACATAACCCTATCCAATAACACTTTACGCAATATCAAATTTGTTTGCACAGCCATTCCGTAACCGGAACAACTTCAATGGTTTTATTGTCAACAGGGATTTCCAGTCTTTCATCCATGGTAATAATGGTCATTTTTCGCGGATTTAGTTCAAGGGCAGCGGTTTGAAGTGCCCTGACCTCCCTGTTTCTGGTTTTGGGATCCCGGATTGTCCAACACACCTGAATGAGCTCAAGAACTGTCCTGTTTTGGTAGATCACGAAATCTACCTCAATGGTTTTCTTATAATAATATAGTTCGTACTGGCTTGTTTGTCGTCGCCTGAAAAGTTCCAGAAAAACGATATTCTCAAGAAGGTGACCTTGATTGGGTGTGGTCAGTGCTCCTGCCAAAATGGAAAAAGCTACATCTACCATGTAAATTTTCCGGTAGCGGAGTGACTCCTGATTTTTAAACGAAAACTTCGGCAGAGTCAAAAAAAGCCAGGCTTCTTCCATAAAGGAAACATAGTTTCTGGCAGTGTTGTCACTTCCCAAATTGAATATTTTCCTCAGCCGGTTATAACTGATCTCTGTTGCACTATTACCAGCCAACCATACTGCCATCTCCCGCAAGGAGCGAATATGCCTTATTTTATGCCTGTACATGATATCACGAGTCACTATGGCATTAAACAGGGTAGAGATGTAGGGGTATCTTGATTCTCCGGCAATGATGTCGGGAAAACCACCAGAGGTGAAATATTGTTCGAAGTAACCGGTAATCAGACCTTTATCTTTTGCTGTGATAATTTCCCGGGTATTTATTCCTTTGGCAGCTAAAAACTCTTTAAATGAAAAAGGCAGTAATTCGACCAAAGAAAAACGGCCTGTAAGATGAGTAGACAACTCACTGCTTAATAATTTTGAATTGGATCCGGTTAGTATTAATTTGAAATTGCTTCGCTGCAGCCGGTTTACAAAAAGATGCCAGCCTTCCACATTTTGAATTTCATCTAGAATCAACCTCTCGAACTTACCATACACAGCGTACAAACCTTCAAGCAGTTGATCAAGTTCAGGAGTAGTTATCCCGATCAACCTTTCATCGTCCAGGTTGAGATATGCATAAGACAAATCTTGAAACGCCCTGTGTGCAAGGGTGGATTTGCCAGACCTTCTGACACCGGTGATTATTTGCACCAAACGGGTTTCTGTACTTACCGATGCCTCCCTATCCCTTGGAACCCACCCTGTCTCCAGAATGAATTTAATCTCTTCCCGTTGTTCTGCAATGATTTGCCTGAAATTCAAATCCATATTAGTCGCATTGGATAATTAAATATACTATTTATTCGCAATATACTGCGAATAATTAATGTTTTATTCGCAATATACTGCGAATAATTGATGTTTTTCCCGGATAACAGGGTGCCTTGGGTCGTCACTCTTTCTTCACATCAAACCGCCAGGAGAAACCCAGGGAAATAAAGCTGTCGGGGGCATTTTGGGTGATCCCCACCCCGGCCGACAGGTCAATCATGAAGTCATTGCTGACCAGATAGGTCACTCCGCAGTCGAACCGGTGATCGGCATCCTCTTCCACGGGAAAGTACCCGTACACTTCGATGAATCCTCCCAGCTGAGGGGTGAGCGAAATTCCGGAAGCCAGGGAATAGATATAGGTGGGCTTGTTGGAATTCCCGCTCCATTCCGTTCCCAGGTTGTACCCCAGGGAGAGGCGGTCGGAGAGGGTGTGCTGCATGGACAACCTGAAGGAGGGAGCCAGCCATTCGGGCCGGAATGCCTCCTTTCCTGACATGCAGGAGGTGAGATGCCCCAGAAAGGCCGTCTGGGGAACGATCCCATTCTCATCGAGCAACCGTGTTTTGAAGCCCACCGTCAGCGGGTAAAATCCCGAAATGCGCTCTTCTCCATACTCCTCCATGCCCACTTCGGTGATCAGCCGCACTTCAAAACGGTCGTTGACCCCGTATTTCCAGAGGATCGAAGGAAAGAGAAAGCTTCGCGCGTCAAGGCCTCTCTTTTCATAGAGAAAGCCCGTTTCGGCCTGGATATATCCCGGGGGCACCAAAGCGGCGCATTCGGTCTGGTCGGGACGGTCGGCCTGAAGGGGTTCCACCTCCTGGGCTTTCAGGATACCACCAACAGCAAAGGCCAGAACAAACAAAAAAAACAAGCAGCGTTTCTGCATATCCACTATATGTTTATTAACCGGAAAAATAATAGATTACCCAAAGAAAAACGAAACTTTTTCTCACCGGCGCGATAATTACTGAATGATGATTCTTTTCGTCACTTCATTATTGGCGGCCACCGCATCGCCTGCCGCTTCTATCCTTATCGTCATCTGAAAATCTCCCTTTTTCTTTGGGTACCAGGCGAATTTTGCCATCCGCTTCTCCCCGGCCTTTAATGAGTACACCCTTTTTTGGGTATATCCGTCGGGCCCCTCCAGAAAAAGCGTGGCCTTGGGTACAGCAATGGAGGAGCTGTTGATAAAACTGACTTCAATGGGAACTGATGTATTGATTTCTCCGGTCTTGGGCATCACCACTCCGGCAATACGTACATCGGGGCTTGCTGATTCTTCCTGAATTGCCTTTTCTTCCGGGCTCACCTGTTCCTCCTGACCGGAAGGACCCTCCTGACCTTCCGGAGTGGAAGATCCCGACACTTCAAAATAGTACTCCATGGCAACCTCCTTGCTCCCATCGGTGGCCAGGATAGTCACCTGGTATTTCTTTGCAAGAAGAGGAGTGTAGTGTACATCCAGCTTGTAGTGCTGAACAAGGGGTTTAACATTTAAAACAGTGTTCTTTTGGTTTCCGTCAGAAACTATTACCGTCACCCCGCTGATTTTGGAATCGGCATCATCAATGGTGGCCGTGATGTGTACCGGTTGATTCACTTCAGGTGATGACGGAGTTATCTCCACATTGCCGATGACCGGAGGATTTGAAAGGGTGGTGAATGTAACCTTCGCAGGATTCTGGGACGAACCCATATCCTGTCCGGCCTTGTTGAATACTTTGAGAAGGTAATGGTAAGTGGTCCCCGATTCCAGGCCTGATAACAGATGTGATACCATGGATATCGAGGAAAATTCCCTCACCTTCGTTCCGGAAGTAGCCGTCTCCCCCCCTGCTTTGTAAAGAACATACTTTCCGAAATCAGTACTGTTGGGATATTGATTCCAGCGGAGCTGAGCACTTGTCGCAGTAATTTCTGCCGCCTGTAACTGCAGCGCCGTGGAGGAGAAAAATGAGAAGGTTTGCTCAGGTGATGCACTCTCATTCCCGTAATTATCTCTCACTTTTATAATGATTTTGTAATTCCCGGTGACGGCATTGCTCAGAATCACTTTGTTGCTTACTGCCGTAGTCTCTGCCGGGAAACTACTCCATGGAAGGGTGGCTGAGGTGTTGTCGGGCTTTGTGATGACAACCTGGTAAGTGCCGGCTTCACTGGAAACAAAGCTGGCCATGAGGTTTCCGCTTTCCTGCCCGATGACAATCCCGGAAAGCACAGGAGCCGTATGGTCTGAAACGCACTGAATATGATAATCATAACTCATCCCGGGTTCCAGACTGATATACTCCAGCGCCGGAAGCACCTTTGACCCTGAAGGGGGTGTAATTTCCACACTATAGACTCCCGCAGGAGGATCAGCCGAAAAGTTATGTTGAAGATCATAGCGCCCCAGGCTGTTGGTAACGCCCGTTTTGAGCACTGTACCGGCGGAATTCTTAATTTTAATGCCGGCGTTGCCCAACGGGGCATGATCAGCTATTACTTCGATCTGACCACTGACGCTACTGCTTCTTAAGGCAATAGGCAAGGCTGAAAACTGTCCCCACGTATTAAAGGATCCGTTTCCACGGTTCTCAAAAAAACCGGATTTGGTCACGATCAGCTCTTTGTCGGTGAAATAATCAACATTGGTGAAGTTATACTTTCCATCCTGGCCTGTTGTCACCTTGGTTTGGGTTCCGCTTATTTTCACCGTCGCCCCGGCGACTCCAATACCCTGCTGATCCACCACCCGCCCTCCCGGGGAAGGCTTCCTGGCAAGATTTAATACAATCGGGGCCAACTCATTCTGTGCGGTGGAAGAAACCTGAATGGTTGAAGAAACGGCATCGGCGAATCCGGGATGGTTACGAAGACGCGCCTGATAGGAGGCCCCGGCTTCCAGGGTAAACGGAGGCGTTACCCCGTTGATCCCCGTGGTCGCTGCAAAGGAAGCCGGGCTTCCACCCGTTTTTACCAATTCCACAGGAAGAGAGGCCACACCCCGCGTTCCATCCATCGCCTTTACCCTGACAGATGGAAATGTATGGGTGGTCACGGTTCCTGTTTTATCGACATAAAACTCCACCAGATTATTTACATTGTTATCCTTGTAGAACCGCGAGGAAACCCGGTAATAATACTTTGTTCCGGGCTCCAGATCAGTAATCCTGATCGAATGGGCAGTTTCCAGTTTAGCCGGCAGATTGACGGCATCGGCCCATCCCACAGCCACACTGTTATCCGTCTTTTTAACTCCTGATAAATAGTGCGTGAGATACTCTTCTGCCGAAGCAGAAAAGTAAACCTCGGTTGAAGAGCTACGACCGGTGTTCCAGGTAAGCGTGAAATTGTCCATTCCCGCAGTGCTATTTAAATCATGAATGGCTTGTCCGCTCACTTCTTCCTGAAGGGCCCGGGTGCTGATTTCCTTTTTGGTCGCTTTGGTCACCACGGGAATGGAATAAAGATGACCGGCCGCGTCATAACCGGACAAATGATAGGAATAGGTGGTTGAAGGGGTCAGGCCCGTGACGATCAGACCATGTGTCGTCTTAAAATTTTGCTCCTCTAGCGTTTTTATGATACGGGAACCACTCTTGACTTCGAGCACGCCTTTCAGGGGTATGGAAGGACTCACATAGGTATAAATGGCTGAAACGGCACCTGAATTCACTATATACTCGGGAATCGGAAGATTGGAAGGTTGCAGCGGTATGGACAGCCTGTACTCAGAATCTGACAGATTTTTTTCCGCCCGTGAGTAGGTGATGACCTTCGTATAATCCACAATATCAACATCGCCAATCACCGGAATGGCCAGTTGCGAATTGAGGGTCTGGCTCAGCTTAAACTCATAAGAAATCTCGTCTACGATGACATTCAGCTGTTCCCCGCCGGCAACAAAGGGGGGAATGCTCACGAAGAACTCCCCATAATCCGCGGGATCAGTCAGCGTCACCACCGTTGTGCCGGAAGTGCGGCTTCCGACGTTAAATTTTATGACCATTACGATCTTTAACCCCTCCACTTTAAAATAGGGATCTCCCTTGATTCCCACGGAACCGAGACCTGCGACTTTTTCAATTGCAGTTCCCAGAATTCCCTCAAAAATACCCAGGGCTTCTGCATCATTGCAACGTTTTACAACCTTGATAGCGGTCAATACCCTGCTGCGTGCTTCGGGGCTCATTTTGTTGAAAAGCCGGGTTACGGCATTGGCTTTCTTGGCATCTGTCTTGATCAGGTCTGTCAGGTCGTAACTGAAGAGGGTCCGGGTATCATGGTATTCACTTGATCCATTCAGGGGAAGGGCATCGGTCGACCGCATGTTGACACCCACATTGGAGACAGCCGCTGAAACAGGCGATCCCACCACCGGAACAATGGAAAAGAGATCCCACAGGTCAATACCCGTATCAAACCAGGGTAAAATGTTGTCCAGTCCGGGAACACTGATCAAACCAACCTGTGTTTTGTTGGGCAGCGAAAACCCGAAACTGCTGTCAAAGGTATTCTGTGAAGAGGATTGAGGCGTTGCCTTCACCCGGAATCGCATGGATCTTCCCCCGGTAGCGTCATCCTGGTTATATTCCATCCTGACTTTCATCGGACAGGAAACGGCCAGGGAACCGCCCGAAAGTTTAATCCCTGCCTTCCAGCGAAATCCTGTCGGTACGACCGGCAGCCATACAGGCATCCAGTGTTCCTCAGCTCCCAAATCACCATGGCTCCAGGTAATCCCGGTGATCTCCTTCTCAAAAGATTGCTGCCCTCCCGCAGGAGTCAGACCAGCCAGTAACACCAACAAAAAAAATAAAACTATTCCTTTCATCGTGATCATCATTAAGTTTTTTACAGGCCATATTTACCTATTAATTTATGATGATTTTCAATACGTTCCACCATTACTGGCCGGAAAATCTTTCTCAGGCGGATTTTTCTGTCTGGAGCTAAGGAATCACACGTGGGCTGAAAAGTGGTGGGGATCCGCCAATTCGCGATATTTATATACGATTTTTTTGAAATCTTCCCAGGTGTCGCGTTTCAGAGAGGGGTTGAGGAGATTTCACGATAAAGCACCCCCGGCCGTATTGCCGGATGGTTATTCCGGGGAGGTATTGCCTGACCGCTTCTATTTCAGAATAAGGTCTCCCCTTCACGAACTGGGCTATGAACACTTTCATTCCGGCGCCGGCAGCCCGCAGGGCCAGTCCGAAGGCCGCGGTGGTTTTCCCTTTCCCATTACCTGTATAGACCTGGATATATCCCTTCATATGCTGAGAGTTTCTGATTTCCGGTTTTTTTTAGCTTTTGTTTCATTTCCATTCAGGGCGGCATACTGAATCGGAGGGTCCTGATGGGGAGTCTTCTCCGGAACCGAGCAAAAAAAGGGGACGGTGCCATTGATCAGTCACATCGTCCCCCTTTGGGTTACGGCCGCTGGTCGGCGGCAAAGTCATGTTGTTTCCTTATGTCAATCAGCTCAGGATCTCTTCAATAGTAATGTAATCCCCTACTCTTCCGGTCATCTTTTCGACGTCGGTATTAACGGGCAGCGTCTTTTTCCCGGGTCTCCAGCCGGCGGGACACACCTCGCCGGTCTTGGCAGCGTGCTGCCAGGCCTTGATCTGCCGCAGGAATTCGTTGACATTCCGGCCTACCGAATCGGCCTGTACCTCCTGGGCAACGCAAACACCGTCGGGGTTAAAGAGAAAACGGCCTCTGAGGGCTACGCCTTCCTCCTCAACCAGCACGCCAAAAGCACGGCTGACTTCCTGGTTGGCATCGGCCCCCATGGTCAGCTTCAGCCCTTTCAGGATGGGTTCCGTCTCAGCAAAACGCTTGTGCGAGAATTTAGAATCAACCGATACCGCCAGAATCTCAACACCCATCTCCTGGAACTCATCATAATGAGCATTCATGGCCGCAATCTCGGTGGGACACACAAAGGTAAAGTCGGCCGGATAAAAACATACCACCGCCCATTTGCCCTTGTAATCGTTACTCGACACCGTGATGTAATGGCCGGTTTTGGCTTCATACGCATCCATTTCGAATTCCGGCATTTGCTGCCTTACCAATGACGAACTGCTCATTCTTTTTTCCTCCACATTTTTAGTTTCACCTGAATTTTCTTTAATCACTTTTTTCTTGAGTGGTTTTACACCATTTGCACATGCCATAATTTATTGTATTAATGTGTTTTAAATATTTAAATGGGTTTATCAGCAGTTAATGATTTTTGTTCCGGTGCACGATGAAATTTCCTGTGATGTTGACTTTTATATCTTCGATCTGAAAATTGTCGATTTTGTTTTCCTCAAAAAAGGCGGCCAGCATCTGATCCAGCTTTCCGTTGTGAAAATCTTCGATATAATCGCAGGCAATGCAATATAGGTGGTGATGGTTTTCGAGGGTCCCGTCGTAACGCATTACATCCTTCTCGGTTTTCACCTTTTTCAGCAGGTTGTGCTCCACCAGCGTTTCCAGCACTTTGTAAATGGTCCCCGACCCCATGGTTGCGTCCTTCTGCCTGACAAACTCCAGAATCTGCTCGGCAGTGGGGTGGCTGTCAAGCTGATAAACGGCGTCGAGTACAGCCATCCGCTGGGGAGTAACCTTAATCCCCCGGGCAATCAGTAAATCTCTCAACGCAACGTTATCCATGACTACAATAAACCTCTTTTGATAATAATTCCTATTTAAAGATTGTTCAAAATTAGAAAATTGAATTGAGAAATCAAAAACAGGGAGTTAATTTTTTTCTTTTACCCTATAAAAAATCCCTCTGTCCAGCCGGGTCGTTTCAATTTTTCCTGCAGCTTCCAGCACATCGAGGTATTTGTTGACCTCGTTCACGTACATGCCCAGGATTTTCCCCAGGTCATCAGTTGTACAGGGCCTTCTTTGAATGGTTTCCAGAATGGCGGTCTCCAGATCTTTCCTGAAGGATTGAATCTTCTCGCGGGCTGGTGCCGCAGCCACAATTTCGACCATGTCGAGATTCCAGAAACCGGCTAAGAACCCTAGAGTCCCTTAGTCCTTTGTAAAGGTGAACGTTCCCCCGCCCTGTTTCAGGATCATCTTTTTTTCGGCGGGCTGGAAGATCATCACAATGCCGGCCTGTTCCAAACTGAACTCATCCTTCGCCCTGGCTTCCGGATAAAATGCCGGCTGTCCGCTGCCCTGGGCTTTCAGTTTGTCATTTTCGCGGGAAACGGTGATTTTAATGGGCAGCTGTTCCGAGGAATAGACCCCGGCATATAGGTCCAGCGTCTCCTGACTCACCTCAAAAGCCTTAAAATCGGGAATCTCATAAGGTTTTCCAAAGACGGCGCTCAGCACGGCAATGCTGATGTTGTTCATATTGGTGTTGATCCCATTGGAGGTTATGGCGTATGCCACCTTATCATCGGGAAACCAGGAGACGATCGACTGAAAACCGTCGATGCCCCCGGGGTGGCCGTAGGCATAGCGCTCGTGAAAGGGAAACCTCATCAGTCCCAACCCGAAGTTGTCCTTCAAGGTGGTCATACTTTCCAGGCTTTGGGAGGAAACCAGTTTCCCACTAAAGAGGGCCTCTATGAATTTCACCAGATCGGCGGGAGTGGAGACGAGGGCCCCTGCTCCCAGGGGTACCGACATGTCGGTTTCGGCTTCCGCTTTCCACCCCTGTTCATACTTGTAGGAATAACACTCATTTTTCTTCGGGTCGATCTTTCCCCCGTAATAGGTGGACTTCAGCCGGGCAGGCCGGGTGATCTGCTTCCTGAGCAGCTTGTCATACGGTTTGTTATAGATCTTTTCCAGCATAATGCTCAGCAACACGTAATTGGAATTGCTATAGGCCATTTTACTGCCGGGTTCGAACTCGCTGCCGCCGCTGACGATGATCTCCTCCAGTTCCTTCCGGGTTTTTGGTTGCGTACACCAGGAAAGATAGTCGGCATTGTCGGTAAAACTGTGGATGCCGCTGCGGTGGTAAAGCAGGTCGCTCACCGTGATCTTTTCCGCATTGGGAAGATCCGGGAAATATTTGTCGATCGTCTCCTCCAGGGTAAGCTTGCCTTTCTCCGCGGCCTTCATAACCATCACCGACGTGAAGGTCTTCGAAATGGAGCCGATCCGGTAGCGCGAGTCGGTATCGGCCACCTGCTGCTTCTCCATGTCGGCGAATCCCACCGACCGCAAAAAGATGACTTCCCCGTTCCGGGAAATGGCCACACTTCCCATGAATTTGTCGTTGTCACGAAGGGCATCAAAATAGCTGTTAAGCTTCCCTTTGTCGAATTCCTGCGAAAAGGCGGTCATCCCCATAAACAAGAGGACAACCACTGCCCACCATTTGGTCTTCATAATGATCAGTTTTGATATGTTCTATTTGACTCCTTTATCTCTGAAAATGTTACAATTCCTGCCAAAATAACCAAAATAAAAGTTAGTTTAGTGATGCGAAATTACAATGGAGAACCAGCTTTAAACGATATCCAACAGGCAACACTGCCCGGAACAAACTTTCACAATGCCATTTAACATGAAACCAAATCCTTCTCCTTTTGCTCCTTTTCTCAGGTTTACTTTTGGCCTGATTTCTTTGATGTTCATCATGTCAGCCGTTGGAGCTAGGCAACACGGCCATCAAAACCCAGGCATCACCACAGAAGCTCCCGGTTCTGAGACCTTTAATGCCAGTTACATAGCAGGCCCTGATACTTCTTCGGTCGTTTTTCCCAACCTGAATAAACTGCCGGCAATTCCCGTGCAAAAAGGGAAGATTCCCGAAGTGAAATTCTCTTCCGCCGACCCTTGCGCTCCCCAAAACAAAGTCTCAGAGGGAACCCCCTGGGAACCATCCCCCGCGAAAATTAACAGCCCGCTTCCTGCCGGTATTGAGGCGGTCATTCCTCCCCCTATTCCCGATCTTGACAAACTATCGGATTTCAACTACCATGCCGCCGTATCGGTGGCTTTTGAAGGAATGCGGTTGGTATACGGGGCCATGCCCGATGAAGAAGCCCGTAAGTTTGAAGCGGTATGGGCGCCGCTGTTCGACTTTCCGACACAGGAGATCATCGACTACCTCAACCGGTTGAATCCGCTCATCAGCCAGTTCCTGGCGGTCCGCGAGGTCTATGTGAGCAACCTGCAGGCGGTAACCATGGTTCTGCTCGATGCCGGGTATGCCGTGGAACTCGACGATCAGGAGGCCTGGGAGAAAGCCATGAATGAAGCGGGCTTTCACGGATCGGCTTTCCACCTGCTGGAAAAGGCCATGACGGAGCTTGCCGGAAAGATAGAAGCACTCGGCAATCCCCCCAGTCCGGTGGAAGCGAAATGCGCCGCCGCCGAAAACTATAAACGCATGTTGCCCAAAATGGAAAAGCAGGGAGACCTGGGAGAGTGCTGGGCCGGCTTTACCCAGAGCCCCGTGCAGGCTGAAGGGCTCGAACAACTGTACGAACCCCTTTTCAGGCACTTGCTGAAGGTGAAGGTAAATGATAAAGAGGTTTACCAGATCATCGAACTGAGTGATATCGAAACCGACAATCTGGAATCGGATGAGGAGTGGCTCGACAAAATAAGGGTGCATCAGATTGATGAGGTGGTTACCGATGACGACAAAAGCATGGAAACCCGAAATGGTGATTTCAGCCGGGTGACCTATCCGCGGATTCCGGAGTTCAAGCAAACCTCCTACATGAGAATGATGATGCTGTCGGCCATGGCTGCGCCGGGGAATGAAGAGGACGAAAATTATGAAGAACGCAAAGCCTTCACCAACACCTGCAATCGCTACCTGGCGCGCAAACAAACGGCAGGTTTCTTCTTCAAGCGGGCCCTCCTATGGGCTTATGGGAACAAATGGGCCACCTATCCGGCCGGCCCCGGCGGGATGATCCCCGACGAAGCCCTCGATGATTTTCTGACAGAGATGAAGGCCGAAATGAAGGAGTACCTTGATGCCGAAAGACTAAAAGGGAAAGTCAAAAAACAGAAAATCGCCGAACTCGATGAGAAATACAAGGCTCCCGGAGAGTCAGGCAGTACCGCTGCTGCTCTTCAGGATTCCCTGGCCGCGGAAAAGCTGGCACGGGAAGAATCTATCGCCTCACGCCGCGAAATCATCGAATCCATCAACAGTCAGATCATACGGGAGCAATCAATCCGCGACCGCTTATCAACCGATATGTTCAATGCCAAAGATGATGCGACGCGCAAAAGCCTGATGGCGCAAATCAGGGAGATCGACATGCGGATCATGGGCTTTCAGTCGACCCGGCAGAACGAAGAAGATGCCGTCACCACCCTTCAAACCGGAGAAACGGTGCATACCCGTCAGCCTTTTGATGATTATGCCAGGAAAAAATTCATTGACAGCACCCGTGTACATGTGGCCAGGGTCAATGCCACCCGGCAGATTGCCGACCGGGTCTATCGTCAGATCAACCTCATGCCCGAAGAACAGCGGGAAAAAGCACGGGAACTGGCCGAAAAATTCCTCGATGCCAGGGCTGTGGTTTCAGGAGACTACGATAATGCCCTGAAACTCAGGAATGCCTTTAACGCCCAGATCCAGGGAAGTGCCGAATTTGATTATCAGATGGCTAAGGTAGCGGAATCGGAAGCCGATGAAAATGAGTTTATCGCTCAAACCACCATCATGGTGGCCGGAACCGCCTTTATGGGGGTGG
>CAYWUJ010000057.1:0-11895 GCA_964461455.1 uncultured Prolixibacteraceae bacterium
AGGTCATTCTCCCTGAATCCGTTGCTGTGAAGATGGCTGACACTGCTCCAGAGCTGTCCTTGTTCCCCCTGAAGACTCCCCGCCAGGCGCAGGTTCCCGGTACCGAAGGATCCGTATTGCATCGACACGGTTCCGGAATCCCCCTGACTTACTGGCGTATACAGGGCGATGCTTCCCCCGAGTCCCGACCCGTAAAGGGCCGAGGAAGGCCCCCTGATGACCTCCATCCTTCCGAGACCGGCAAAATCGAGGTCTTCGGGAGATGAGATCCCATCGCTCCCCGTCAGGGGAATGCCGTCGAGGTAAGCTCTTATTCTGTTGGTGTTGTAAGGGGTGCGGCTGCCCATGCCGCGGATGACAATTCTTCCCGTGGCCAGGGTACCGCTGTGCATGGTCACCCCCGGAAGGGTGTTGAGAAGATCGGCAAAACGGAGGCCGTCACCCGTGGCAAGGGCGTCCCCGCTTATCCGGGTGATATTTCCCGGCACGACATTCAACCGACCGGCCATCTGGTAGGCTTCCACGGTGACCTCCTCAATCAGCAATGTGGAATCGGCGGCAGGCAGGCGTGTCTTCGCCTCCTCCTGGGCAACCAGGTCAGCAGGAAGAAAAAAGAGCCACGGCAAAGCCGTCACCACCAGGGCCCGCAGAATCACACCCCTGAATGCACTGGTCCGGGAAGGTCCATTCCCGCAGGCATTGGTCCGGAAGACACCGTTCCTGCAAGCACTGTTCACGCAGGCACCGTTCTGCGGAATATAACCCACCGCGGGAATGCCGGCGACGAAGCCGTTTCCGTCAGGGTCTTCCTGATTATCCTGGCTTACCCTGTGGCCGGGCCAACGGAGCCAACGCGCACCGGGATGCATGGAAACGGAGGATTTCTGCATTATGGCAACACTTTCCGGCATTATTCCACCGGAACCAGCCTCAGGATCTTCCCCGGCGTTTCGATGGCCACATAAAGCAATCCGTCGGGACTCTCCACCACATTGCGGACCCTGCCGATGCCTTCCAGCAGTTTCTCACGGTGGACGACCGCATGACCATTGAGCTCCACACGCTCGACATACTGAAACCGCAGGGAACCCACGAAAAGGTTATTTTTCCAGTTCCTGTAGCGGTCACCGGTAAGGAAGGTCATGCCGCAGGGAGCTATCGAGGGGGTCCAGTAAAAGACGGGCTGTTCGAGACCCTCCTGTTTAGTAAACTCAGTAAGTACCGTTCCGTCGTAGTTGATACCGTATGATATGACCGGCCATCCGTAGTTTTTCCCCGGAAGGATCAGGTTGAGTTCGTCACCCCCGCGTGGACCGTGTTCCGACTCCCATAGTTCCCCTGTTTCGGGATGGATGCAGTTTCCCTGGGGGTTGCGGTGGCCGTAACTCCATATGGAGGCCATGGCGCCCGACTGACCGGCAAAGGGATTGTCGGCGGGAATAGATCCGTCGTCATTGATCCTGTGAATTTTCCCGTTGTGGTTCCCAAGCTCCTGGGGGAAAATGAAATGCTGTCCCCGGTCGCCTATGCCGAAAAAGAGGTGATTCTCGCGATCAAAGGCCAGTTTGCAGCCGAAATGGTGGGAACGGTCGGTGGCCGGGGCTCCCTTGAAGATCACCTCCTGATCGACCAGGCGGTTTCCCTCCAGCCGGGCCCTCATAATCGCCGTGTTCCCCGTCCGTTTGGGCTTTACCGTCTCCTCATAGGAGTAGGAAATATAAATCCAGCCATTCTCTTCATAAGCGGGATGCAGACAAAGGTCAAGCAACCCGCCCTGGCCTGCCGCCATGATGGCGGGCAGTCCTTCGACAGGCTCCGACAGTTCACCCCCCGAGAAGCGGTAGAGCTTCCCTTCCCTTTCGGAAATCAGCAGGTCGCCGTTGGGGAAAAACGCCAGTCCCCAGGGTACGTTCAGTCCCGATACCACGGTATCGACGACAAAACGCTGTACCTCAGAAGTGATGACCTCTCCCGGTGTCGCCGCAGCCTTCAGGGTACCCCGGTCTTCAGGAATTCCGGCCTTCACATAGGCCGCCAGATCTTCTATCTCCTTATCGCTGAATGTTTTCTCAAAAGCAGGCATGCCCTGGGACTCAAGACCGAATTTGATACTCCGGAAGACAGGTTCTGTACCCTCCTCTTCCATCCAGGCTTTCGCAGCGAATTTCTCCAGGTTTTCACCATGGCACCCGGCACAGTACTTCTGGTAATTCTCAGCGGCTCTCTCCTTCACCGCAGCTTTGCGGCCGCCTTCAGGCCTTACTGCCCACAGGCTTGTCAACCCGGCAACCACCAGGATAAGGAAGAGCAGAATCAATAAGGTTCGGTTTTTCATAGCTGGCATTTTAATGAGTTGGCTGATAATAAAACGCAAAAAAACAGGAGACGGTTACACCCCTTGTTGTGAGTTGCACCGGGAACTTCGGGAAGTTCGCCGGAGACTCCTTAAAATTAGCAAAAAAAAAACATAAATACATGGAGCCGCAGCCTGATGACCAGGAAAGGTTACAAGCTGCACTTCAGGAAGGGGTACAGCCTTAAAACACCGAAGGGGTGCGGCCTGACAGGATGGGTGGGAACCTGATCCTCTGTTGATCGGGTGGGCGAAAGCCTTAAGTGCAGGGTTTACCTGGCGCCGCTGAAAAATCCCTCCCAGTCAAGTCTGCTGATCCATATGGGGATCATCTTTTCCGAATAATCGAATGGGGTCTGTTTCCTGAAAAACCGTCTGACCTCTCTTTTTTGTTCCGGAAACAGCGAAATGAGTGACCGGCGGGAAGGGTAAACAGGGAGGAGCCGGGAATCCCCGCCGACGAGGAAAAACTGCATGCCGGGTTCAAAGGAGCGGTTGTCGAGCCTGCCGTACTTGTTTCTGTACAGCGAGGTCTGCCGTTCCACGATCCTGTGGGAACAGAGGAGCGTCACACTGCCCTCGTAAAGCACTTCATAGTATCTCTCCTTTTCCTGGCTGCCATCGGGGGAAAACTTCCTGAACCGGCTGGTCGCACCATCGTTGCCGGTCACCGTAAAGGAGGCGACCCTGTATTTATCGACCACGTATAAGCCGTTCACGCGGTCGTTGAAGGCGACCACCTCATCATGAAGGGCATCGTAACGAAGCCTGAGCCCATCATAGGTCTCTCCCTCAGTGGTGGTAACGGCGCCCTCCATCCATGAGGCATGGTAAAAATGGAAGGGAGTGGTGACCATTTCCATCAGGAAGCGGGTACCGGTAAGTTTTCCGTTGTTGCTGTTTCCCGCACGTGAGAAGTCACCCCAGGCGAAATCGTCCATCTGGCCGCAGGCGGTTCCGCCGGAAACAACCAGCGCACACAGGATCAACAAAGGTGTAAAAAGTCTCATTGCACCATGATTTTTCGGGTCATCTCAAAGGGAAGTCCGTTGCTGTCAATCCCCTCCAGCTTAATAAGTACCGGTCCTTTCAGGTCAGAGAGGGTGAAACTGAAATGGAGGGGTTCTTTTGTTTCCACCTTCCGGAATAAAAAGACCCGGCGGAAGTCAGGCAGGTTCCCGGCAGTGGTGGGTCCACCCGTGCGTGAGGAAGGCGGGATGACCGGCAGCTGCAGGCAGTCAAGGGGAAACTTAAACAGGGCTTCCTGGTCCAGGAAACGGGTTTCCGCCTCTTTTTCCAACATGATGGCCAACACCCCCTTGAAGCTGATGTCCCCGAAGATCCTTTCCCGGTAAACAATGTCGATATACCTGATGTCGGTACTTTTCAGTCTATAGATCAAGTTGTTGTCAAATACCGGAATTCCGTTGATCAGGCGCAGCGGGTTTTTTTCGAACCATCCTTTCTCCTGGTTATCGATGATGCGCAGGGAATAGCCGGTGCCCCGCCCGCGGAAGCGGACTGCCGGCAGCAGTTCACGCGAAATCTCCACGAAATCGGGAAGGTCGGCGAATTGTGCCGGAAAGATACGCTGCTCGGGGGGACCATAAAAAGGATACAGCCCGGGCATCTCCATCTGCAGCCGTGATCCGGAGTGCTGTTCCGTGCCCGAAAAGAGGCGTTCATACCCACCCCCCTCTATCATCTCCTTCACGAATCTTTCCTGTTCTTCACTGATGAGCAGGCTGTCGGAGGATGGCGCAACTCCTCTCTTGCGGTGGCTGGCAAGTTCTACGTTGAGTTCCTGGCCCTGATCACCGAGGGCCCTGAGGAAGATCTCGCCCCTGCCGAAGGCATTCTTCAGCCTGAACCGGAAATAGCCGTCAGGGTCGGTAAAACAGTAGTCAAACCAGGGATCTTCACCGGGAATGGAAAGGAGGACCATCGAACGTTGCGGAAGGGGAATGCCCTCGGCGGGAAGGACCCTGCCCTCCACGAAAAAGCCATTCTCCTCGGGAGGAAGCATACGGAACCCCGTGTCAGGTCGGGGAGGATCGATGAGATAAGGAGCTTTCAAGGCTGCGGGGGCCTCACCCAGGGAAGCACTTATCGTCATCTCTGAGGTGCGGAGTCTTTCAGGAAGGGTCACGGTGAAAGAGACCCTGTCGCCGGGAGAAAAGAGATCACTGTCGACCGTGATGCCGCCGTCACCGGCTTCCGCAGGGGCCAGGAACTCCAGACCCGGGGCACCCGGAAGGGCGGGGATTTCTTCGGCAAAACGGTGGTATACCGTCAGCAACCGGGCTACCGGAGCCACGCCGGGGCCTCCGGCCCGATTACCCGTATAGGCCCTCATGCGGTACACCCCTGACGACAGGGAATCGGGAACCACCAGATAACCCATGCCGGAACCTTCTGCCGTGACGACCATCACGTGCCCGGCGACATCACCGCGGTGATCCTCGAGCCTTACATGTACCACATTGCCCGATCCGGGAAGTGCAGGGGCGCCAGCCACCACAAACCACACGGAATCACCCGACAATGCCCAGGAGCGGTCACAGAGCAGCCAGGGCCCGCGAATGCTCTCCCCCTCCTGCGCCGCCGCCGTTATCGCCGCCAGGAAAACCAGAATCAGAACTATCCATTTTTGTCTCATCAGATCACTTTCATTTTGCCCGAAATCACCATTCCCCGTCGGGGTAATTCCTGTTGGACACCTCCCACCATGCCGGAATCTTATCAACCATCTCTCCCTTGACGGGAATCTCCCAGAAATAGGGGATCCTCTTGACAAAGTAGTTGTCATTTCCCCTGGAAATGACAAAAAAGCGGTGTTCCCTCACCTGCGAAAGCTCAAAATTCCCCAGGACCACCTTCTCAGGATCGGAGGTACACTTTATGTTACCCCTCGCCTGCGGATATAGGGGGTCAAAGAGTTTTCCCTCGGCCGAAAGCTGCTTGTTCAGGGTTTCATAAAAATCATGGCTCTGCTCTGATATGGCATACTGGTGGCAGATATAGATCCAGCCCATGAAGTAGACCGGTTTTTCATCTTCCCGGTAAATATTGTATTCCCGTTCCAGGAAAACCAGCGGGTGATTTCTGACATCTTCGACAAGGGAATAGTCGGCAGGCGCGGCAATGTTGAAGGTCTCCCACGGGGTGACGGAAAACCAGCCATATACGGGTACGTCAAAGGGTGATCCCGGTGGCAGGATATTGTAGACATACTGGCATACTTTCCTGCCCGAGAAGCGATAATAATTATCCTTTCCTTTTGCGTCAATGTCGATATACAACCATGCTCCCACTTTCTTTTCGAGCTGTGTGGCAGCCTCATCGGTGCCTGTTTCCACCAATATTTCCCCCGGAACCATAAAGATGCTATCGATAGACGGCATGGCGGGGATTCTATCATACCCCGATTCAAAGACCTCTCCGTCGGCCTTGATCTTCAATTTATAACGACCTGAGGCATCAAGTGGGCGGTAGAGCCTGTAAAGGCCGCTGCCTTCCCCGTTCAGTCTGATTTCGTGACCAAAGCCGTCGACCAGGGAGACTTCGGCATCATCCACTGTCGGATAAGTCTGGCCATAGTCGTTGAAGTCAAGCGTTCTGTTCAGCCTGACAATATTGTAGTCGCCGCCATGAACGATCCTGGCGTCCACCACCAGCAACGCTTCGCCGCTTTCCAGCACAGGGCGGTATATATCCTCGCATCCCCAAAGGAGGAGCAGCAAGAGCGACAGGCAGGGCAGCAGACTCCTTTTCATATCAGAACGTGAAATTATAGGTGAGTGATGGTACCGGGATCCCGATGACCGAGAGCCTGAAAAGATTGTACACCCTGTAGTCATTGACTGCCGAGGGGACTGATTTCCGGTAGTAGACCGAATAGGGGTTATTGCGGCCATAGAGGTTATACACCGACAGGGTCCAGCTGCCCTTCCACATTCTCTTTTTGCGGAGGTTCTCATCGAGGGTAAGGGCCACATCGAGGCGGTGGTAAGAGGGCATGCGGTATTTGTTACGGTCGGAATACCAGATCAGGGTCTCCCCGCCGTACCCGTAGGTTTTCTCAGGCAGGGTCACCGGACGCCCCGAGAGATATACGAAGTTGGAGGTAAAGCGCCATCTTCTGCTGATATTATAGGTGGCCACCACCGAAAGGTCATGGGGACGGTCATATTCCGACGGAAAATACTTTCCGTTCCAGAGTTGTTCTTCAGAAAAGGAGGAGCTGGTTTTCCGCATGGAGCGGGAATAGGTATAATTGAGCCATCCGGTCAGGCGTCCCAGGCTTTTCTTTCCCTCGAATTCCACGCCCCAGGAGTATCCGTCAGAAGGGATCAGGCTGCTTTCGATGCGGGGGTTCATCAGCAGCTGAGCACCGTCTTTGAATTCCGGGAGGTTATGGAGTTTTTTGTAATAGGTCTCCACCGACAATTCGAGGCCGCTTTTCAATAGGGAGGTCTCAAAGCCGAGGGCGACCTGGTCCCCGGTAAGGGGGGGAAGATGATACCCGGCGGCCTTCCAGGTGTCGGCAGGGGCCATGACGGCATTATTGCTGATCTGGAAGAGGTACTGGGTGATCCGCTGAAAGTTCAGCTTCAGGGTGCTCACCGGCGACAGCTCGTAACGCATCATCAGGCGGGGTTCCAGGCGGTGAAAGCTTTTGGAGGCTTCCCGGGGGCCGAAGGTGAGCGAGTCGGTGACCGTGGCGGCTGTGCGGGGTTGTGCCTCATCATAGAGGTAAACCACAGGGGTGCCGATATTGCTGAAACTGCTGTACCTCATTCCCGGCGACAGAAAGAAGGAGGGCAGTACCCTGAAGTCGGCACTAAGGTAAGCCCCGCTTTCCAGCCCTTTCTCACGGTCGATAAGGGTGGGTCTGATAACGGTGACCTCTTCCCTCCCGGTGACCTCTCCCGGGTCAATGCGGTAATGGATCATGTTGATCCCTGCCTCAAAGGTCTTATTGTCGTCGGGGCGGTAACGGAAATTATATTTCAGGGAGCTATACTGCAGCTGGTTCGAGAGGTAATAGGCCTCTTCAGGGATGGTCCCCAGGTCGGTGAGGCGGTAGCGGTACCTGCTGAAAGCCAGGTTTCCCTCTCCATGAAGCCCGGGAGCCAGCTGATTGCGGGTTTGCACATTGCCGATAAGGCTGCCGTAGCGCATGACAGTCCGGGTGCTGGTGCTGAACTCATCATGGCTCTGGTAGGCCATGGCCGAAATACGGTGAAGGGGTGAGAAACGGTAGGTCATCTTTCCCGCCACATCGTAAAAAGAGGCAATGCTCTGTGAGATATCGGGATTGGGCACTTTGCTGATGAGCCAGTCGGAATAGGAGCTTCGTCCACCGGCCGTCAGGGTGAGTTTTTTCTTCTTGCCGATGGGACCGTCCAGGGCCAGCCTGGAATTGATGATTCCCACGCCTCCCGAGAGCCGCATGGCCTGGGTGTTGCCATCCTTGAGGTCGACCTCCATCACCGAGGCCACCCTTTCGCCATAACGGGCAGGCATCCCCCCCTTGAAGAGGCGCACGTTATCGACCAGGTCAGGGTTGATCAGGGAGAGAAACCCGAAGAGATGAGAGGAGTTAAAAACCGGACTTCCGTTGACCAGCAGGAGGTTCTGGTCGCTGTTTCCGCCCCTGACGTTAAATCCTGAGGAGAGCTCGCTGACCGACTGGACGCCGGCTTGCATGGTCATACCCCGCATGACGTCGACCTCACCCATCAGGGCGGGAAGATCCCTGATCTTGCGGACTTCCATGCGCACCACGCTCATCTGGGAACGCGAAATGTCGGCAAACTCGCCGGTGATGGTCACCTCACCAATACTGAGGCTCTCCTCGAAAATCTCAAACTCGGCATAGCCGTTTTCGATGAGCCTTATTTTCTGGAAAACAGGCTGGTATCCCAAATAAGAGAGCTGCAGATGATGTTCCCCGGTGGGGAGTTCCAGGGTGAAAAAGCCATGCCTGTCGGAGGAAGCCCCTTTGTTGCTGCGGGTTTCCAGAATGACAGCCCCCGGCAGCGGATCCCCGGTCTTCCCGTCGACCAGGCGCCCCTCCAGGGTGGCGTTCCGGTATCTCCCCTCATTCAGGGGATCACCGATGACCAGGAGCTGCAACTCCTCGATATATCTTTTCCTCTCACTTTCAGGAATGGGAAAGATCACCACGGCATCGCCCTGAAAACTCTTCCAGGCGACGCCCCGCCCCTGGAAAACGGCATTGAGCACCTGCACCAGGGGAGTGCCGTCAAAGTCACGGTATACGGAAATGGTATCGATCCATTGGGGCTGGTAGAAGAACCGTACCTGTTCATGGCGGCTCAGGGTGTCAAACAGGGCGGTAAGGGGACTTCCGCGGAAACGCCCGGTAACCCTGATATCACGGATATCCTGTGCCCTGGTGACCTGAGGAAGGAGAATCAATAACATAACCATCCCTGCAAACGCCACCCATACTGTTCCCTTACTCTTCTTCAAAATTCCGGTTCCAATAGATTTGTAAATTGGACCCAAAGATAGCCTTAAGGTTTAATACTGCGGGCAGGAATTGATGAAAAAAGGGAAAGACCGGGTTGAGAATTCCCGCACCCGGGGCAGTGGGCATCTCAGAAAGGCTCCCGGGAGCATTCATGCAAAGAGCCGGAAACCGGTCTTACTCCTTCGTTTCCAGGGTGGAAGATTGTTGTGCATGCTCGCTGCGGTCCCTTTCATCGGCACTCCTGAGCAGTTTGTGCGAATCGAGAAGATTGACGATCAGCAGGGCCAGGCAGGCCAGGGAAGCAAAATAAAGGAGGGTTCCCGTGAACAAAACCTCCATGATCAGGATCAGGGAGATGACGATGCGCACTTCGGTAGGCCCGAACAATCCTGAATCGATCGAATATTTTCCTGTGATGGTGTAGCGGATCAGGGCAATGATGATCTCCCACCCGTAGAGGACGACAAACACATACCCCAGAATCTTGGAATAGGAATCGGCATAGACGATAAATCCCAGGCCGATCAGGAAAGTGCCGATCCAGTCGATGGTCAGGTCGAGGGAAAATCCATACCATTTCCGGGGTTTATGCCGGTAATAGGCGATTCTTCCGTCGAGGGAATCGCCGAACCAGCTGACCAGGAAACCCAACACGCCAAAGAGCAGAAAGTGCTTGTCAACCCAGGTGGCCAGCAAAAAACTGCCCAGGATGATGATGTTCCCGAAAAAGCCGATTCCGGTCAGCATGTTAGAGGTCATCCACGAAGGAATGTATTGCACCAGGGTGGCGATGGCCCTCTGCTCATGTTTTCTGAGGAGATTGGTGCGGTTTCTGTCGCGGGAAATGATTCTCACCACTTCGTTGACCGGTTGGTGCCCTTGACTCTTCATTTGATCCATTTTTACGGTGACGGTTGATTAAATACGGCTTCAAAAAACGCCGGGGCTACACTCCCTGGTCAGCTTCTCACGGCATCGCACGGTGCTGCGGCTCCGAATCTTTGACGTCGATCACTTTCATAACCCACACCAAAGTTAACAAATGTTTTTGAAGGGTATCATCCCCGCACAGGGGCATTGCTGATGAATTATCACCCTTTCCGGAAGCGGAGAAATCTCCGTCCCTCCCCTGAAGGGGCAGGTTTCGGGGGTTGGTTATCCCTGGCAGAGGGGTCTGGGGTCTGGGGCCGCGAGCGGGCGGGTGACCATGAAGGTTTGCGCGACTCCCTTTGTGCCGTGGAGCCTCCCTGACTCCTGTCAGAACCTCTTTCCGGCAGTCTGTCGCTTGCCGCCTGATTCCGTTCCGCGGGTCTTCTTCCTGCAGGATGGCGACCCTCTGAACTCTGCCGGGGCGCAGGGCGCCCTGCCGGCTGACGCCCCGCAGGCCTCCGTTCTGTAAAATTCCGCCGTGCAGACTCCTGACCGGCAGAATAGGCATCCCCCTCTTCTTCCCGGGGATCATCATCACCGGTAAAGGGATGGTCTTGTACCAGTGGAATGGCCTGGCGGATCAGTTTCTGGATATCTTTCAGGTAAGGGACCTCTTCGGCATCACAGAAGGAGACGGCTTCTCCTTCGGCGCCAGCCCGGGCCGTACGGCCGATTCTGTGAACATAGGTCTCGGGGATATTGGGAAGGTCGTAGTTGATGACCATGGGGAGTTCCTCGATGTCGATTCCCCGGGCGGCGATATCGGTAGCCACCAGAACTCCCGAATGACCGCTCTTGAAATTCCCCAGGGCGGTCTGGCGCGCTCCCTGCGATTTGTTACCATGGATGGCTGCCGCCTCGATGCCTGCCTTCTTCAGAATCCTCACCACCTTGTCGGCACCATGCTTGGTCCGGGAAAAAACCAGCACCGCCGCCTCAGGATTCTGCCTGATCAGGTGAACCAACAATCCGGGTTTATTCCTTTTACTCACCATATACACCGACTGTGTCACCCTTTCCGCGGTGGTCTGTTCAGGCTGAACACTCACCTTTTCAGGGTTTCCCAGGATTTTGCGCGACAGCTCCACGATTTCGGGAGGCATGGTCGCCGAAAAGAACAGCGACTGCCTCTTGTGTGGTAACCGGGCTATGATCTTTTTGATATCATGGATAAATCCCATGTCAAGCATACGGTCAGCCTCATCGAGAACCGAAAAGGCCACATGGTCAAGGGATATATATCCCTGTTCCATCAGGTCAAGCAGTCGGCCGGGTGTGGCCACGAGGACTTCAACGCCCTTTTCCAAAGCATCTACCTGGCCTCCCTGCTTAACACCCCCGAAAACCACCGTGTTCCTGATTCCCGTGAACTTGCCGTAAGTCGTGAAACTCTCTCCGATCTGGATCGCCAGTTCACGCGTGGGAGTCACCACCAGCGCCCTGATCTTCCGCATATGGTTGTTTTCCTGTCTCTCCCGGTACAAATGCTGAAGAATGGGAATGGCAAAGGCTGCCGTCTTTCCTGTGCCCGTTTGGGCACAACCCAGCAAATCCTTGCCGCGAAGTAAAATGGGGATGGCTTGTTCCTGTATGGGGGTGGGGTTTTGATAGCCCTCAGCCGTTAAGGCCCTGAGAATGGGCTCAATAATTCCTAAATTTTCGAACGTCATGTAATAAAAAATATGGCGCAAAGGTAATCAAATAATCCGATGGGCACCGTACCGCCCTCCGGAGGGGCGAGAGAAGCCACTTTTTGAAGGGGACTCCTTAAAAACCGGCGGGAAAACCTATTTTTGCGTTCTGACCAAAACTTTCTCTGTTATGACGCGGGGTTTATGGATAATTCTACTGCTGATTCCGGGAGTGATCACCGGACAGCCTACCGTTAAGAGGGCCCTTACGGCCGACGACTATGTCGGATGGAGAACCATTTCCGGACAGAAAATATCGGCAGGAGGGGCTTTGGTGCTCTTTGAGGTCAACCCGCAAAAAGGCGACGGGGAACTCCATGTCTACGACGTCGCCTCCGGAAAAACAGACATCTTCAACCGGGGAAAAAACGCAGAAGCCGATGCCGGCGGGCGCTTTGTCGTCTTCAGGATCTCTCCGC
>CAYWUJ010000058.1:0-11300 GCA_964461455.1 uncultured Prolixibacteraceae bacterium
TTGCAAATGCCGGTGAGGGCTTTCATCTCGGAAGCCACATAAAGGGTTCCGGAGGGGTCATGGCCCATATATAAAGGGATGATGCCGATGTGGTCACGGGCGATGAGGTAGTTGGCGTTCTCTTCGTCGAAGAGGGCAAAGGCGAAGATGCCGTTCAGTTCCGGAAGGAAGGCCGGTCCTTTGTCGCGGTAAAGGGGAAGGATCACCTCACAGTCGGAATGGGTGCGAAAAAGGGTGTTGCCCTCGTAGGGGAGACGCAGTTCCCGGTGGTTATAGATTTCGCCGTTGACGGCCAGCACCAGGCGGCGGTCATCGCTGAAAAGAGGCTGCCCCCCGGAAGCCGGATCGACAATGGAAAGACGCTCATGCGCCATGACGGCTTTCCCGCCGCAGTAAATCCCCGACCAGTCGGGGCCCCGGTGACGTATCTTCCCGGCCATGGTGAGCACTTGCTGTCGCAGGGCACTCCCCGGTACAGTGATGTCAAAGGCACAAACAATCCCGCACATAACTTCATTATAATGGTATAATGCAAATCTAAACACATTGGCAATTAATATTACTTTAATGTTACAAAAATCCAGAATATTAATTAAATATTAACTAATTGATGAAATTGGGATCTATTTCTGACATATCATGAATTGCGCGGATCACAATCGGGGGCTGATGCGTTGATTTTAAGTTTTTTAGGGGAGGCCGGGGGGAAGAGCGGCGGGAGAATTGAGGGTGGCCAGAAATAGGAGGAAGACGACGAAAAATATAAAAAATGGATAAGAAGTCTATTAAAATGGGGGGTAATGTTAAGAAAATAGATAAAAAATTGAATTAACCTATAATAATTCAGGGCATGAAGTGAAAAAGTCATATTTTCGCTTTGTCGAAACGGGTGAAATACCGGAAACAATGGTGGTCGCAGGATCACTGAAAGTGCAGGAACAACAAAAACGACAGGATTAACCAAAAAAACCGACAAAAAAAATGGCAAAAATGAGATTCAGAGCGTTGGATGAGGTGATGAACCGGGAGCCTCTTCCGCTGGTGAGGGAGGATGTGCTGACCTCTAACTTTTACCGGTCGCTGGTATTTGACAAGGCGAAGATGCAGAAGTATCTGTCGCATGAGGCCTATATGGCGGTGGTGGAAGCCATCGGTGAGGGCACGGCGATTGACCGGAAGATGGCCGACCAGGTGGCTCAGGGGATGAAGGCCTGGGCGCTGGAGAACGGGGCGACACATTACACCCATTGGTTTCATCCCCTGACCGATGGAACGGCAGAGAAGCATGATGCTTTCATTGAGTACAATGGCAATGGCGGGGTGATAGAGGCGTTCAGCGGGAAGATGCTGGCGCAGCAGGAACCCGATGCCTCGTCGTTTCCCAGCGGGGGAATCCGTGCCACCTTTGAGGCGCGGGGATATACCGCCTGGGATCCTTCCTCTCCGGCGTTCATCAGTGAGACCACCCTGAGTATTCCCACCATATTTATCAGCTATACGGGGGATGCCCTGGATTATAAGACCCCATTGCTGCGGTCGATCAGGGCCATTGACCAGGCCGCCACCGCCGTGGCCCGTTATTTTGACAAGGATGTGAAGAGTGTGCAGGCCAATCTGGGCTGGGAACAGGAGTATTTTCTGGTCGATGAGGCTCTATTCCTGGCACGGCCCGACCTGGTGCTGACCGGACGCACCCTCATGGGGCACTCCTCCTCTAAGGATCAGCAGCTCGAAGACCACTATTTCAGTTCCATTCCCACACGGGTGAACCGTTTTATGATTGAGCTGGAGAATGAGGCCTACAAACTGGGGGTTCCCGTGAAGACCCGCCACAATGAGGTGGCTCCCAACCAGTTTGAGCTGGCGCCCATTTATGAGGAGATGAACCTGGCCAATGACCATAACCAGGTCATCATGGACCTGATGCACAAGATCGCCCGCAAGCACAAATTCAGGGTGTTGTTTCACGAGAAGCCCTTTGCCGGGATCAACGGATCGGGGAAACACAACAACTGGTCGTTGCAGACCGACACGGGAGTGAATCTCTATTCCCCGGGGAAAAATCCCAGGACGAACCTGCAGTTTCTCACCTTTATCATCAATACCCTGAAGGCGGTATATGACTACCAGGATCTTCTGCGGGCCTCGATTTACAATGCTGCCAACCAGCACCGTCTGGGAGCCAATGAGGCTCCCCCGTCGATCATTTCCGTGTTTCTGGGCACCGAGGTCACCCGCATGCTCGACCTGATGGAAACGGCGGTGGTTGACCGGAAGATGACCCCTGATGAGAAGACAGAACTGAAACTCAACATCGGACGAATTCCGGAGATCATCCTGGATACCACCGACCGCAACCGCACGTCTCCCTTTGCCTTCACGGGGAACCGGTTTGAATACCGTGCCGTGGGCTCTTCGGCCAACTGCGCCTCGGCCCTCATCATTCTCAATGCCGTGGTGGCCAGCCAGCTCAACACCTTCAGGAGCGAGGTCGACGCCCTGGTAGAGAAGGGCGTCAAAAAGGACGAAGCACTTTTCCAGGTGCTCAAGCGGTTGATTATTGAGTCGAAGCCGATCCGTTTCAACGGCAACGGCTACAGCCAGGAGTGGGTCGAAGAGGCCGCCCGCCGCGGCCTGACCAACGTGAGCAATGTCCCCGAAGCCCTGTCGGCCTTCCTGCGCCCCGGGCATGTCCAACTGCTCAAAGAGCTCGACATCCTCTCGGAAAGGGAACTGCACGGACGCGTGGAGGTGGAATATGAAAAATTCACCAAGAAGGTGCAGATAGAATCGCGGGTGCTCGGTGACCTGGCCATCAACCATATCGTGCCGGTATCGGTGAAATATATGACCCTTCTGCTGAAAAACGTGAAATACCTGAAGGAGGTCTTTTCTGCGGAAGAGTATGAGCAGCTTTCTGCCGGCCGGAAGCAGCTGATCAGGGAGATCAGTCACCATAATTCCACCATCAAGGCGCTGGTCCATGAGATGACCGAAGCCCGCAAGAAGGCCAATGTGATCGAAGATGCCGTGGAAAAGGCAGAGGCCTACGACCAGGCTGTGCTGCCCTTCCTGGAAAGGATCAGGTATCATATTGACAAGCTGGAACTGGTGGTCGACAATGAGATGTGGCCCCTTCCCAAATACCGTGAATTGCTGTTTGTTCGTTAGCCTATAAAGTTGGTTTAGTTCAGAGAAAGGGCCGTTTCACTTTGTGAGCGGCCTTTTTGATATACGGGTTATACTATGTGGCGCGAGTTTCCGTTATTTTTTAAAATCCATAAATTAAATTTACTTTTACCATCCACATTTTCGGGAAACGCGTATGAAATTTGTCAAGTGGGCTGTGGTGTTGCTGGCAGGGTACCTGCTCTCCTCGTGTGCTGCCGGGAATCTGAGCCGGGTAGCCTTTTCGTCGAAGGAGATTGGGGAGTACCACAAGGCGATTCAGAAATACCGGAAAGCCAATAAGAAGGAGAAGGACCGCGAAAAGAGGATGGAATATGCCTATGAGATTGCGGAGTGTTACCGGCATCTTGCTGATTATGAGATGGCGGCGCTCTACTACCGGAATGCGGTGAGGCGGAACCATCCCGATCCTAAGGCTTTGCTGTGGAATGGCGAGATGTTGCGGGCTTCCCAGAAGTATGAGGAGGCGCTGGAGAATTACAGGGCTTATCTGGAGGAAGTTCCCGGGGATGAGAGGGCGCTGAACGGCATTGAGTCGATACAGCTCACGCAGCACTGGATCGCCAATCCCACGCGGCACATTGTCAATCCTGTGAAGGAGCTCAACTCCCGTGAAAGTGATTATTCCCCGGTTTATCTGGCGGGTTCCGACAACCAGATCCTTTTCACCTCGGCCCGAAAGGCCGGAACCGGAAAGCGGCGGAGCATGATCACCGGGCAGACCTATGCCGATCTTTTCAGTTCGGAGTACAACGTTCAGCGTGAAAAGTGGGAGGTTCCCCAGCTGGCCGACCAGAACATGATCGTCAACACTTCCGACGAGGAGGGTGCCGCCACCCTGGGCGCCAAGGGAGGAGAGATTCTCTTTACCCGTAGCCGCTATGAGAAGACCCAAAACATGGGGGCCCAGATCTTCAGCACCTCACAGGTCAGGGGAAGCTGGGCGGATCCTCAGAAGCTCACCATTCTACCCGATTCTATTTTGGTGGCTCACCCGGCCTTATCGCCCGACGGCAGCATTCTCTATTTCGTTTCCGACAACGGGGGCGGACAGGGAGGCAAGGATATATGGATGGCCGAAAAGAGCGGAGGCCAGTACTCCGATCCCAAAAACCTGGGCAGCGTTATCAACACCCCGGGAGATGAGATGTTCCCGTATGTCCGTGACAACGGGGAACTTTACTTCTCTTCTGACTACCATAAGGGTCTTGGGGGACTCGATATTTTCAAAGCCGTGAAGGATGATGACGGGAACTGGACCGTGGAGAATATGGGGTATCCTGTCAACTCCCCCGGTGATGACTTCGGTATTGCCTATGTTCCCGGCAAGGACCAGGGGCTTTTCTCCTCTAACCGGAAGGGGTCGCGCAGTGACGATATATACTCGTTTGTGGTGCCTCCCGTGGTTTTACAGGCCTCGGGTGAGATCTTCAACAGAGAGACGGGTGTTCCCATTGACGGGGCTACCCTCCGCATCATCGGCACCGACGGCACCAACCTGCGCCTGAGGGCCCAGGGCGGGAAATTCCAGGTGAAGCTGAACAAGGGGACCGAATATGTCTTCGCGGCTTTCAGGGAGGGATTTCTCAATGACAAGGCCCGCATCACCACCGAAGGACTCAGCGACAGCAAGGATTTCCATTTTGAGTTTTTCCTCACGCCCACCGACAGTCCCATCAAACTTGACAATATCAATTATGCTTTCGGCAGTTTTGACCTCCAGCCTGAGTCCATGGTGGCCCTGGACTCCCTGGTGCAGTTACTGGAACTCAACCCCACCATCACCATTGAGCTGATGTCGCATACCGACCACATAGGGGGTGACCAGTTTAACTTTGAGCTGAGCCAGAAGCGGGCCCAGAGTGTTGTCAACTATCTGGTGGAGAGGGGGGTGAATCCCCGCAGGCTGGTGGCCAAGGGGTATGGGGAGACCTGGCCCAAGACGGTCACCCGTGTGCTGGCAGCCCGCTATGAGTGGCTGAAACGGGGTGATGAGCTTACCGAGAAGTTTATCGAGGCTCTTCCCTCGGAAGAGCAGAAAGAGGCCGCGCGGGCCATCAACCGGAGGACCGAGTTCAGGGTGCTGAGCACCGATTTCATCGAAACATTTGAATAGCGGGTGCCCAGGGGTCAGGTTTTTGAGTGCCGGTTTCACCGAAACATTCGAAGTGCTGGTACCACAGGGTCTAGCTCATGATCAGCCGGGTGCCGATATGACAGTCGAGGCACCGTTTCCTGTTGCAGTAGCGGTTTTTGAGTTGCAGCAGGGCCTGTGATTCGAAGGCGGTTTCGGGGGTGGCCCCCAGGGCTGACCATCGTGTGATGATGGCATTCTCTTCTGCCGGAAGTTCATCGAGCCATGCCAGGGCGCGGTCTTTGAGGTGATGGGCGCTGGTCTCCTCGCCATAGACGAAAAGGAAGGGCACCAAAGTGTTGATCACCAGGTTGGAAAGGGCCTCATCTCCCAGATGTTTTACCGAAGGTTTCGAAGGGGTGTTGAACCTGTAGTGGGAGGTCCAGTAATCCGAAGCCGCCACGCTGAAGAGAGGCCGCAGTCCGTCCATCGTGTCTGTTTCCATGATGCGGGAGAATAGGGTGCCGTTGTGGTGCAGCAGTGCGGCGAACTGGGCGATGCGCAGGGTCGGGAAATTCACGGGTCTGAGGCGCATGAATTTCCAGAGGTGCCCGGCCACGGGGCGGAGGTGGTATTTGGCGGCCAGGTAGCCGAACTCCTGTCTGAGTTGCAGGAAATAGTCATCTCCCAGCAGCTCTTCGTGCAGCAGTCCCGACATGCCGAAGTAAAGGGCTTCGAGTTGTTCCATGTTATCGCGGTGTTTTGCCGCGATAGGTGAGGGGAGGGCCCGTGCCAGCATGTCAAAGGGCAGGGCGTTGGTGTGAAAGCCGAAATTCCGGGCCAGCAGCTGGTAGAAGGTCTCCTCCCAGTTGTTGCCGTTACTGCGCAGCCGGCTGGTAATGCCGGCAGTTTTCTCCTCCAGCCGCTCGATCATCAGCCGGTTATAGCCGATTTTCAGAGAGAAACGGTCGACCTGCCGGAAGCGTTCCTGGCAGGGAATCCAGGTGGTGGCTTCCGTGAGCTGGCGGTAGTTGTCGATCAGACGCGGCGGAGAGGAAAGCTCCAGGGTGGGGATTTCCTGTCCGTCGGGACGGAAAACGGGGCGGTCGTGTTTGTGTACCACGTGAAGGATGATGGTGTCATAGGTTCCGTCATCGTGGTGCCCGTGGCGGTACCAGTCCGACGACTGCCGGTGGATTTCTATATTTCCGGCCCATAGGGTGCGGCCGATCCTGACGCGGGCATTGAAGAAATCAGGACCTGCATCGCCATTGCGCACCCCGGGTTCCAGGACCTTCACCTTTTCGCCCGAGACGGTGGTGAGCCCGGCCGTGTCATACAGCCTTTGCTCCCACACAAACTGAAGGAATTCTTCGGTCATGGGATTTTGTGTTAAAGGTTTGAATGGTGGGTGGGTAAATCTTCCCTAAATTTACGAAGGTGTAGGGAATTATCCATACATTAGCGAAGAAATAATAGCACGGAAGGGCTGTCCTCATTCCCCTGGCCAAGCCGGGTCAGGGTGAAAATGCTCCTGCAGAACACCAGAAAAGTGATCGCACTCCGGGCTTCGTATAAAATGTTAAATTTTCAGAGTCGTATGAAGCGCAGAATTTTCAGGATTGTTTTTTTATTGTTGTTGGTGGTCCTGGGCGGGGCCCTGGTCTATATCGGACAATTGGCGCCCATTATTACGGGTTATGCCGCCAAGAACCTCTCATCGGGCGTATTTGTGGCCGGCCGTACCCAGGAGAGCCTCGAGAAGGAGGACCTGAATTTTTCGTTCATCAAGTTCAACAAGAACCGGGTGGATCATGAGAAGGGTGAGGTGGTGAGCCGTTTTCTTTTCTGGAAGTCGAAGGCGGTATACAACGAAGGATTGGGATGCACGCTGGTCCGTGATTTTGATGAAGATGAGGTCCTGGCCATGGATTATCCTGCGGTTTCCCTGCCGGAAGGCGATGCCGGCACGATTCCCTGGCCTGCAGGGGAGCTGGTGGCCGATACTGTACCTCCGGGGATTGACATGGCCAGGCTGACGGCAGCCCTGGACCAGGCTTTTGCCGACACCGCCGCATGGAAGGGCACCTTTGGGGTCACCGTGGTCTACAAGGACCAGATCGTGGGCGAGCGGTATCGCAGTGACTTCTCCCCGGCATCGCGCTTCCTGAGCTGGTCGATGGCCAAGAGCTTCACCAATGCCATCGTCGGGTTGCTGGTGAAGGAGGGAAGGATGGACATTCACGCGCCGGTGCCGCGCCCCGAATGGGCCAACGACAGCCGCAGGGAGATCACCCTGAACCATCTTCTTCACATGAACAGCGGACTGGAATGGAACGAGGATTACGGGAACCTCTCTGATGTGACGGTGATGTTGCACAAAGCCGGGGATATGGGCGATTTTGCCGCCGCCAAGAAACTGGCGGCCAGGCCCGACTCGGTATGGCTCTACAGCTCGGGAACCACCAACATCGTGTGCGACTACATCAGATCGCTGTTCCCCGGCGACGAGGAGTACCTGGCCTATCCGCGGAACTCCCTCTTCAACCCTCTGGGAATGCGGAGTGCCGTGTGGGAACCCGATGCTTCAGGAACCCTGGTGGGGTCCTCATACCTCTATGCCACACAGCGCGATTATGCCCGCTTCGGACTTCTCTATCTACATCACGGAAAATGGCTGGGCGAGCAGGTGCTCCCCGAATGGTGGGTGGAGTATACCACCACCGTGGCCAACGGCTCAGGCGGTGAGTACGGGGCCTTTTTCTGGCTCAACCGCTCAGGGGTATACCCCGGAGTGCCCGAAGATATGTTCAGCTGCAACGGTCACGACGGACAGTTTATCTTCATCATTCCTTCTAAGCAACTGGTGATTGTGCGCACCGGTTACTCCCCGAAGGGGTCCTTCGATATCAAGGGAATGGTGCGGATGATCGCTGAAGCCGTGGAAGTGTGATGACCCCATGAAAACCCCTTGCAAATCAGTTTTCTGGAATTGTTGGAGGTTTCAACATTTTTAGTACTTTTGTGCCGCGAAAAATAATTTTAAGCCGTTGTTATTGAGAGCGATGCTGCGGCTTAAACATTGTATCATTTTAAAAAATTTATCAGATGTATTTAACAACAGAAAAAAAGAGCGAGATTTTTGGCCAGCATGGCAAGAACGCCCAGGACACGGGGAGTGCTGAAGGGCAGGTAGCCTTGTTTACCTTCCGTATCAACCACCTTACCGAGCACCTGAAACAGAACAAGAAAGACCACAGCACCCGCCGGGCGCTGATTCGTCTTGTAGGAAAGCGCCGTAACCTTCTTGATTACCTCAAAAGCAAGGATATCAGCCGTTACCGTTCGATCATTGCTGTCCTCAATCTCCGTAAGTAAGATTTTATGATGAATGTAATTACAAAAACGATTGAACTGGCCGATGGCCGTACCATAACCCTTGAAACCGGCAAGCTGGCCAAGCAGGCCGACGGAGCCGTTGTGGTGAAAATGGAAGACACCATGCTTCTTGCCACTGTGGTTTCGGCCCGTGAGGCCAGGGAAGATGTCGATTTCATGCCCCTTTCGGTGGACTACCGCGAGAAGTTTTCGGCATCGGGCCGTTTTCCCGGAGGTTTCCTGAAGCGTGAAGGACGCCCCAGTGACGATGAAGTCCTGGTGTCGCGTTTGGTGGACCGCGCCCTGCGTCCCCTTTTCCCTGCCGATTATCATGCCGAAACCGTGGTGATGATCACCCTGATTTCTGCCGGCAGTGAGAACAAACCCGATGCTTTGGCCGGACTGGCAGCATCGGCGGCGATTGCGGTCTCCGATGTTCCTTTTGAAACGCCGATCTCGGAAGTGCGGGTAGCCCGCATCAACGGGGAACTGGTGGTCAACCCCACCTATTCACAGCTGAAAAATGCCGATATCGACATCATGGTGGGTGCCTCCTACGAAAACATCATGATGGTGGAAGGCGAGATGAACGAGGTCTCAGAAGCCGACATGCTCGAAGCTATCAAATTCGCCCACGAAGAGATCAAAAAGCATTGCCAGGTGCAGCAGGAGATGATGGCCGAGAGTAACGCGGTCAAGCGCCAATATTGCCACGAGACCAACGACGAAGCCCTGAAAGCCAAGGTTTTTGCTGATTTGTATGCTCCCTGCTATGAGATTGTCAGGCAGAGGATTGCCAATAAGCACGAGCGCATGGCGGCCTTTGAGAACCTTCGCAACGAATATATAGTGAAGTACAAGGCCGATCATGAAGGAGAAGAGGGTCTTGACCTGGTGGCTCATGAAAACATGATCAAGAAGTACTACCACGATGTGGAGAAAGAGGCGATGCGGCGGATGGTCCTTGACGAGGGTGTCAGGCTCGATGGTCGCGGAACCCGTGATATCAGGCCCATCTGGGGTGAGGTGGATTACCTTCCGGGATCGCACGGTTCAGCCATCTTTACCCGTGGTGAGACCCAGGCGCTGACTTCTACCACGCTGGGCACAAAAATGGATGAGAAGATGATTGACGGGGTTACCGTACAGGGTACCGAACGCTTCCTTCTTCATTATAACTTTCCCTCCTTCAGCACTGGCGAAGCCAAAGTGCCCAGGGGAGTGGGACGGCGTGAGATCGGCCATGGTAACCTGGCGCTTCGCGCACTCAAACGGATGATCCCTGCCGATCTGCCCTACGTGGTGCGTATCGTCTCTGACATCCTCGAATCGAACGGTTCTTCCTCGATGGCCACCGTTTGCGCGGGAACCATGTCACTGATGGATGCCGCCGTGAAAATCGTCCGTCCTGTTTCGGGGATTGCCATGGGGTTGATTTCCGACAAGGGCCTCTCCAAGTATGCCGTTCTTTCCGACATCCTGGGCGATGAGGATCACCTGGGCGACATGGACTTCAAGGTGACGGGTACCGAAAAGGGAATTACCGCCACCCAGATGGACATCAAGGTCGACGGACTCTCCTACGAGGTGCTGGCGCAAGCCCTTGATCAGGCCAAAGAGGGAAGGATGCACATTCTGGGGAAAATCCTGGAGACCATTCCCGAACCCCGTGCCGAGTACAAATCCAACGTGCCGCGCATCGAGGTGATGCTGATTCCGAAAGATATGATCGGTGCCGTAATCGGACCCGGAGGGAAGATCATCCAGGGTATCCAGGCCGACACCGGCGCCACCATCGCCATTACGGAAGATGAGAATAACGGTATTGTGGAGATTTCAGGTCCCAACCTGGAGATCCTCAACGCTGCCAAATCGAGGGTGAAAGCCATCGTGGCCCTTCCTGAAGTAGGCACGGTATACACCGGAAAGGTGAAATCGATTGTCTCCTTCGGGGCCTTCATCGAGATCATGCCCGGGAAAGAGGGACTGCTCCATGTGTCGGAGATTGACTGGAAACGCATCGAGTCGGCTTCCGACGTCATGAAGGAGAACGACATGGTGGAAGTCAAGCTGATCGGTGTCGACGAAAAAACCGGTAAGCTGAAGCTCTCACGCAGGGTGTTGCTGCCGAAACCCGAAGGGTACGTCGAAAGGGAGAGTTCCCGTGACAGCCGTCCTCCGCGCCGTGACGACGACCGCCGTGGTGACTACCGGGGTGGTGACCGCCGTGATGACCATCGTGGAGGTGACCGTCGTGATGACCGCCGGGGTGACAGCCGCGGAGGTGACCGTGGTGGCGACCGCAGAAACGAACCCTGGAAACCCAGAACTTCGTAAACCTGAAAACCGCAGGGATCTGATGCCCTGAGGCGCTCTATAAAGGGGCTGCACTGAAATGCCGGAGCAGCCCCTTTTCCTTTTCCGGTGGCGGAACAGGCCCGTTGACCGTGATCCCTTCCCTGTTGACGCTAATCCCTTCTCCGTTAAGGATGATTCCTTCGTCCTTCCGGGGTTTATTTTTCCCGTATTATGCTTAACTTTACACAACGGAAGCGATCACAGGGCTTCCGGAAGGAAAGGTTCACCCAAAACGAGAAGTCATGGAGAGCAGGTCAGAAGAGATCCTCAGGATCATGGAGCAGCAGCTGGAGGGCACTGC
>CAYWUJ010000059.1:0-11269 GCA_964461455.1 uncultured Prolixibacteraceae bacterium
CTGATTAACCTCTCCAACGACCATGAAACGGCATTGGAGGAGCTGTTTAATTTATACTACCCCAGGCTTTTCCGCTTTTCCAAATCATTTCTGAAACTCAGTGAAGGCATTGAGGACATCCTTCAGGAGGTGTTCATCAAGATCTGGGACAACCGGAAGAAGATCAGAAGCACCGATACCTTTAATGCCTATATTTTCACCATCAGCCGTAATCTGCTACTCAACGAACTGCGGAGCCGGCTGAGTGACCAGAAGGCACGCGATGCCCTGATGAATGAGAGTGTCGCCGATGAGTTCCTGCCTTTACAGGATGGCGATTTCCAGGAACTCAAGGAAAAAGTGGAGGAGATCATGGCCCACCTTCCCGAAAGTCACCGCGACTATTTCATCATGAGCAGACAGGAGGGGCTGTCGAACCGGGCGATTGCTGAAAAAATGGGCGTTTCGGAAAAGAATGTCGAATACCACCTTTCGCGGGCGATCAAAATCATGAAGGAAAAACTGAAAGATCTGGGCATGTTTTCGCTTCTCTATTTCTATCTCTTTTTTTAGGCAGAAAAGGACAGGGCTGGCACAATACGGTCATTTCATTTCTCTGGTCCGCATTCCTATTCTCCTTTCTTTCCCGGAAAAAATAAAAAAAACCAGGTTTCCCTTTAGGGATGACAGCCTGAGGTGTGTATCTATAATTGAATGGAGAGAATGAAATTACTTTTTTCAAAATACCTGAACGCGGTATGTTCGCCCGGGGAGTTCCGTGAAATTACACGATGGTTGTCGGACCGTGGTCATGAAGAGGCGATATCAGGTCTCATGAGGGAGAGTTGGAAGGAATACACCATTAAAAATGATTCCGGGGAGGAATCGGAGCGGGCACCCCGGCAGGATGAGGTGTGGGCGAAGCTCAGGATGGCCATTAGCAGAAAAGAAACAGCCACGGCAAAACGGCAGCTCCGTTTTTTCCGGTGGGGTTTTGCCGCTGCCGCCACGCTGGCCCTGGCCTTACTGACCGCCAACTTCCTTTTTAAGGAACAGCCGGTACTCACCCAAGAATTGGTCCAGAACCAAACGGTGACGGTACCCCATGGGGCACGCTCCTCCTTTATGATGCCCGACGGTTCCCAGGTCTGGCTCAACTCCGGGTCCACCATCACTTATGCCTCCGATTTCAACCACAGAAACAGAAACCTGGAACTGGAGGGTGAAGCCTTCTTCGATGTGGTAAAAGGCGACCATCCCTTCATCATCAATACCGCCATGGGCCAGGTGGAAGTCACCGGAACAAGACTGAATGTCAAGAGCTTCTTGGACGAAAAGCGATTCGAGACCACCGTTGAAAGAGGATCGGTCAACGTACACTGTCATCAGATCCAGGATGTGTACAGCCTGGAACCCGGTCAACAGATCAGGCTGGCCTGCGGAAAATGGGAACTGCTGAAAGTGGAAACCGAATTATTCACCTCCTGGAAAGAAGGAAAAATCATCTTCCGGAAAGAGTACCTGCCCGAAGTGGCCCAAAGGCTCGAACGGTGGTATAACGTCAAAATCGAACTCGACAACGATCCACGCCTCAATAAAATTCACTATACCGGAACACTCGAAATGGAATCATTCAGCGAAGTCCTTGAACTTCTTAAAATCACAGCATCGATCAATTACTCCTATAATGACAAAACCAGGGTGATCAGAATTACCCACCGCTAGAATCATCAGCAACCAATTTACTAAACCATCTAAACCAAATGCCTATGAATAAATAAATGAAAAACAGAGAAAAGGAAAAAGGGGGCAGAAACGGCCATTTCTGTCCCCTGTGAGATTTGATTTAACCCTGTTTGTAATTAAACCAACTGATAAAAGTATGAAGAAAAAACCATTAAGCAGCGGTCCAGAGCCCTTGCTAAAAGAATTTTACAGGAAAATGAAACTAACGATTCTGTTTTTGACGATTTTCATCCTGAGCGGTATTGCCTCAGAGAGCTACTCGCAGACAGCCCGGTTGTCCCTCAACCTGGAGAACAGCACCATCAGGGAAGTATTGAAGGTAATAGAAACCCAGAGTGAGTTCAGGTTCTTTTACAGCGGAGAGGTGGATGTAGACCGGGAGATTTCCGTGACGGTCGACAACAAGAACATCATGCAAACGCTGGACCAGTTGTTCCGCGATTCTGACATTCGCTACGAGATTTACGGGCGGCAAATTGCCTTGCTGGCGAATAAGGAGACTGCTCTTCCTTCGGGAATGCAGCAGCCTGCCGCTCTGACCGGACAGGTCACCGACGTCGGTGGAATTCCGCTCCCCGGGGTGACCATTGCCATCAAGGGGACCACCACCGGAACCATCACCGACAATAATGGGAATTACAGTTTCACCAATGTGCCCCGTGGTGCGGTCCTTGTTTTCTCGTTTGTGGGCATGCGTTCCCAGGAGGTTACCGTAGGGAACCAGACCACCATCAATGTCTCACTTCAGGAGGAGACCATTGGCATTGAAGAGGTGGTGGCCGTAGGATACGGGGTCCAGAAAAAAGAGACCCTGTCGGGATCGGTGGCATCGATATCGGCTGATGATATCACTTCTACCAAAAGCGAAAACCTGATCAGCAACATCCAGGGGAAAGTCCCGGGGTTGCTCATCCGCCAGCTGACCGGTGAGCCGGGGAAATTCAACAACTATGTGAGCATCCGCGGCTTTGGCGCTCCTTTGGTCATCATCGACGGCATTGTCCGTGACGGCACCGAAGACCTGGCCCAGCTCAATCCCAACGACATTGAAAGCATGTCGGTACTGAAAGACGCTGCCGCTGCCATTTACGGGATGAACGCCGCCAATGGGGTAATCATTGTCACCACCAAAAAAGGGCTCGACGGAAGGGCCAAATTCTCCTATTCCAACCTTATGGGAATGAAAGGGGCTACCGGTCTCGAATATACCGTCGATGCCTACACTTACAGGGTGATGAAAAACGAGATGGACCGCAACTCACAGGTGGCTGAGACCTATACCGGCGATATCCTTGAGAAATACCGCCAGGGAGCAGAGGGTTACCAGGATGTGGACTGGATCGACCTGACCCTCGCCGACTGGGTTTTCCAGCAAAACCACAATATGTCGGTCAGAGGGGGCACCAAAACGGTGAAGTATTTCGCCAGTTTCGGTTACAATGAAGACAACGGGCTCCTGAAGAGCGGCATCCAGTATTACAACCGCTACAATTTAAGGGCTTCCACCACTGCCGACCTCACCAAGGACCTGAAGCTGAACCTGTCGTTTGCCGGCCGTATCGACGAGCGCCAGGGACCGCGTGAGGATTTTCTGTGGACTTTCAAGACCATCATGGTCAACGACAGAGGGATCAACTGGCATACCCTGGCCAATGAAGATCACTATACTGCTATCAGTCCCGAAAACAAAAATGCCTGGGCGCTGATGCATCCCGATATCGACGGGTATAACCGCCAGCGGAACACCCAGTTCCAGTCGACCATGGACCTCACCTTCCAGGTTCCCGGGGTTCCCGGACTGACGCTTATTGCCACCGGGGCTTTCGACCAGAACATCCGCAACAGCTCCTTCCTGCAGAAGTCCTACAATCTCTACGACTACTTTACCGACAATTTTTCACAGACCACGGGAACCGACCAATATTCCAACACGGTAGGTCTTTTCCAGAGGGCTGTGGCGCGTGGCCAGGCCAACTACACCCGGAAGATGGGCCAACATAACCTGACCATGACCGGTGTGGCTGAATTCACAGGCACACGCTATGACAATATTTCAGCCAGGCGGCTCTATTCCGATTTGTATACCAACGACATCATTGATCAGGGAACTTCGACCACGGCTTCCAACTCAGGATACCGCAGCTTTGGGAAGTATGCCGCCTATATTGGCCGTGTCAATTACGACTTTGCAGGCAAGTACCTGTTCGAGGCTGTGGCCAGGTATGACGGTTCCTACAGGTATGCCAAAGCCAACAGGTGGGCCTTCTTTCCCTCTGCCAGTGCCGGATGGCGCCTTTCTGAAGAGTCCTTCATCAAGGACAACATCAAGGCCATTTCCAATCTGAAGTTGAGGGTCTCCTATGGGGAGAGCGGCGCCGATGCCGGGAATCCCTTTGCTTACTATTCGGCCTACACCGCCTCGGCCTCCAACGGATATGTCTTTAACGACGGCAGTCTGACCGTGGGCATGGTAGCCCCCGGGGTGGTCCATGACCGGCTCACCTGGGTCACTTCCAAGATCTCCAACCTGGGTATTGACCTGGGACTATGGAATAATAAACTGGGAGGATCGTTCGAGCTGTTCGAACGGCGTCAGGAGGGACTCCTGGCCACCCTCATCCAGTCGGTGCCCAACACCTTCGGCGCCAGTTTTCCCCAGGAAAACGTCAACTCACGCCTTAACCACGGCTTTGACGTTTCCATATTCCACAGAGGGAACATCGGCAAGGACTTCTCCTATAATGTGGGTGCCAACTACACGTACAGCCGCACCAAGGAACTACACGTCGAAACGGCGGGCTACAGCAGTTCCTGGGATAACTGGAGAAACAACAACAACGACCGCTACGTGGGCCGCACAGGCATGTATGAATGGGATGGCCGCTACACGTCGATTGAGGAGTACGAAACAGCTCCCTTGCATGGGGGAACCGCCGGGAACTCCAAAATGCTCCCCGGAAGTTACAAACTCGTTGACCTGAATGGTGACGGTATCCTCAGCAACAGTGACTATACCTACCAGCACTGGAACTACGGAGCTATTAACCCGCCAATGCAGTTCGGGCTTACCCTCGACGGAAAATACAAAAGCATAGATCTGAGCCTTCTCTTCCAGGGAGCTTCGGGCTATTCGGTCAACTACCGTAACAACGACATCTGGGGCTACGGCCGTTATCCCACCCTGCATGAGAAATTTCTCGACCGCTGGCATCCTGCCGAGGGAACCGTTGATCCTTACAACCCGGCCACGGAATGGGTCACTGGATACTATCCTGCCCTGCGTAACTATAACTACAACAACACCCAGGAAGCAGCCATCATCAACGTGTGGAGGCCTAATGCCACTTACCTCAGGTTGAAAAGCGTGGAATTGGGGTATGCCCTTCCCGACCTTCTCACCTCTAAGATAGGCATTGACAATGGCCGAATCTTCGTTAACGGCTACAACCTGCTGACTTTCTGCAATAAGCTGCTGAAGGATGCCGACCCGGAAAGGCAGGAGGCAGACTGGGATGCCGGTCTGAACTACCCCCTGATGAAGTCTTTCAATATTGGTGTTAATCTGAATTTCTAAATGTCGATGATCATGAAAAATAAAATAATAGCTTGCTTATTCAGCATCACCTTTCTTCTGGGAATCTCCTCCTGCACCGACATGCTTGAACTGGAGCCTCTCGACAAGACCTCGGCCGAGGATCTTCTGGCGAGCACCAACGGACTGAAAACCCTGATGGCTACCCTTTACAACAGCATCCCCATGGAGGATTTCAGTTTTTATCCTGCCGACGGTGGTTTTAACAGGTATGGCTGGGGCGGGGGACTGCAGAGTACCTTCCGTTTGCCCATGTATACCGACGAAGCCACCGCGAGTGCCGGTTCAGGAGTGGGACCTGTAGTCTATTCCTACTGGCCGTACGGGGAAATCCGCCAGGCCAACAAGTTTTTCGAGAGTCTTGAAAAAGTGAAGGCCGATCTCAACGAGACCACCTATAAGCAACTGAAGAGCGAAGCCCACTTCGTCAGGGCCTATATCTATTTCGGCCTGGCCAAGAGATACGGTGGTGTTCCCCTGATTGACAAGGTTCTCGACGATGAGTATGAGGCGGGTACCGACAATTCAGGGCTTTACATTCCCCGGAATACCGAAAAGGAAACCTGGAGTTTCATCCTGAAGGAGCTGGACCTGGCCATTGAGAATCTTCCTGCGGTGACCAACTCAGCCGACGGGAAGTACCGGGCCACCAAATGGGCAGCCCTGGCGCTCAAATCGAGGGTCGCCCTGCACGCCGCTTCGGTTGCCAAATACTGGAACCAGGCTCCCCTGTCGGGAGAAGCCGTTTCCGCCAACCTGTCAAAAATGGACGCCGCCGATGCAGCCGCCTTTTACCAGCAGTGTATCGATGCTTCCACGCAACTGATCAACAACGGCGGCTTCGCCCTTTATAAACCCACCCCTGCCGATCCTGCCGAAGCAGCCAGGAATTTCCAGAATCTCTTTCTCACATCGAACGAGGAAATCATCTTTGTCAAGGCTTACCTCGACGGCACCAGTGTTGCAAACCAGGGTCACAGCTGGGACATCCTCTACAATCCATCGCAAACCAGTCCCGGGTTTCACAAATGGGGCCGTTACTCCCCCACCCTTGACCTGGCCGACCTCTTTGAAGATTATTCCGACGACGGCAAGGGGGAAAGCTCGAAAATCGTCACCCGTACCGATGGCGTGGAAGACTATGTCTATACCGATCCCAACCGGGTTGACTTGTCGCTGCCCTTCAAACAGTATGATAACCTTTTCGAACCTTTCGCCAACAAGGACGCCCGGTTCCTGGCCAGCGTGATCGTTCCCGGAGCTACCTGGAAAAACACGAAAATCGTTATTCAGGGAGGCATGGTCAAGTCAAACGGAAAGGTCGTGGCCTATGCCTCCGATTCCGAGACCAAAAACGGGGTGACCTACTACACTTATGGAGCAGAAGGGACCTCTGAATTTTCAGGGTTCTATAAAATGGGGAGTTCTGACGATGCCAATTTCACCTGTTCAGGATTTCTCATCCGCAAATATCTGCAGGAAGGCACGACGGTACAGGGGGTTTCCAACTCCTCTACCACGCCGTTCATCGATTTCCGTCTGGCCGAGATCTATCTCAACTATGCCGAGGCGGTAGCCGAGAGTGGCCAGGGAAATGCCTCCCAAGCCAGAGGCTATCTCAATGCCTTGAGGAAAAGGGCCGGACACCAGGATGAGATTCCGCTGACTCTCGACAATATACTGAGGGAGAGAAGGGTAGAGCTGGCCTTTGAAGGATTCCGTTACTGGGACCTGATGCGCCGGCGGGAATTCCACTCCCTCTTTTCGGGAACGCGGCGCACCGCCCTCATTCCCATGGTCGACCTGCGCGGCGATACGCCCAAATACATCTTTGTCAGGGCCAACAACTATTATGATGAGTTTTCAAACGGACGGACTTTCCCGGCCGACAATGGCTACTACCAGTCGATTCCCGGCCGGAATACCAATAACCTGATTGAAAACCCGGGTCATTAATCTTAACCAAAAACCATGAAGGATATGAAAAAAATCTTAAAAATAGTGGTGCTTCCGTTGATTTTCTCCCTTATTGCCATTTCGTGCGAAATCGACAATTATGAAGGACCCGACGCGAAGATCACAGGCAGGTTCCTCGACAGCAAAACCGGAGAGCTGGTGGGTACCGACATTACCAACGGCAACTCCATAGGGGCCTATGAGCTGGGATGGGATTCCGAAAGCCGCCAGAACTGGGTCATTAAAAACAGCGGCGAATATACCAACAACCTCGTGTTTGCCTCCACCTACAGGCTGGAATTCAGCAACTGCAATTTCTTTCCCTTCACCGTCGAGAATTTCGTCATCAAGAAGGGAGAGAATGAGCATGACTTCACGGTAACGCCCTTCATCAGGGTGACAAACCCGGCCATCACGTATGATGCCGCGACCAAAACAGTGAAGGCTACCTTCGGTCTCGAAGCAGGGGGTGAAAACATCAAACTTAACGAGATCAGGCTTTTCGCCTTTACCGACCACTGGGTGGGCAACTACGTGAAATTCGCCATTTCCGGTTCCGATTGCTACAAAAAAGCCTCGGCGAACCAGGTGAGTTCCACGATCGGCACCGACACCTACACGCTGACGATGAATGTTGACGCCAATTCGGCGCTGTTCAAATACTCACGCAACTATTATTTCAGGATTGGTGCCCTGGCCACGGTGTCAGGAGTGGGAACCGTCAGGCACAACTACTCGCCTTTGGTGGTTCTGCCCATTGAGAGATAAACACTACTTTTCATAGAGTTGACAGAGGGGGAAGCAGGTATTGTCCGGACATAATGGTCCGGACCTGTTTCCCCTATTTTTTCACCGGTCCGCCGTTCTCAAAACCGGCCGTCGCGTCTTTGGTAAGGTCCCTCAAAATGACTAATCTTATGGTCAGAGGATCCGTTTCCTGAAGAAAACCAAAACAACGAAAAATTAAAACACATGCAAATCAGAAAGATATATTTCACTTTGTTGCTTATTCTGGTGATTATGGTGGGGTATGCCGCCGACCTCGCATCGGTGTATACCCTGCGTCCCGACGATCCTGAGGCTTTTTATTTCACTGCTGAGAAATACGGGGTGACCGCCGACGGAAAGAGCGATGTTTCGGAGGCGCTGCAGGAAGCCATCAACCAGGTCAAGAGAGAACGCAATTTCGGGATTCTCTTTATTCCCGAAGGGAGATACGTGATTTCTCGTACCCTATATATCCCCAATGCCATCAGGCTGATCGGCTACGGGAAGAAGAGGCCTGAATTTATCCTGAAGGCGAATTCGCCGGGATTTCAGGAGGAGGTAACAGATGACAAGGGGAAGGCGCGGTACATGTTCTGGTTCACCGGGGGGATGGTACAGGAGGGGCAGTCGCCCCGCGATGCCGGTGCCGGGACCTTTTACAGCGCTATGACGAACATCGATCTGCGCATCGAAAAGGGAAACCCCCATGCGGTAGCCCTGCGCACCCACTATGCCCAGCACAGCTTCATCAGCCACATGGCCATCCATATTGGCCAGGGAAAGGCCGGGTTGTTCGACGTGGGCAACGAAATGGAAAATGTCGCTTTTTATGGCGGCGATTACGGTATTTACACCACGAAGGCCTCACCGGGATGGCCGGTGATGATGGTCGACTGCTATTTTGAGGGCCAACGGAAAGCCGCCCTGCGGGTTCAGGAATCGGGACTCGCCATGGTCAACCTGCACGCCAGAAATGTACCCGTGGTCTTTGAAATAGAACCCAATTACGGCGACCGGCTATTGGTCGAAAACGGCCGTTTTGAAAACATTTCCGCGGCGGCACTGGTGATCACCAATGAAAACAACAGCAACACCCAGGTCACCCTCCGGAATGTGGAGTGTTCGGGAGTTCCCCTGTTGGCCCGCTATACCCGCAGCGGCACCGAAACCAGGGTTCCCCATAAGAGCTATCTCATCAGGGGTTATGACCATGGCCTGCAAATGGAGAGCATGACCGATGTCCCCCGTTTTAACACCGCCCTGGATGCCGTTCCCCTGGAGCGTCTTTCCCCGCTGGTGGCACGGGAGATTCCCGCTCTTCCCCCCATGGAGGAGTGGGTCAACATTCGCACCCTGGGCGCCAGGGGCGACGACCTGACCGACGACACACAGATATTCCGGGAAGCCCTGGAGAAATACGGCTGCATCTATGTTCCCCAGGGGTGGTATCTGATTTCGGAACCCCTGAAGATGAAACCCGGCACCCGTTTGATCGGGCTGCATCCCTTCGGCACCCAGCTCAGGCTGGCTGAAAGTACGGCGGCCTTCAGCGGTTTCGGGGGTCCTGTTCCTCTTCTGGAATCTGGTGAAGGGGGTTCCGCCATCCTGAACGGTATCGGCCTCAACACCGGGGGATACAACTACCGGGCCGTGGGATTGAAATGGATGGCCGGGGCTGATTCCTACGTCAACGATGTCAAATTCGTGGGAGGCCATGGCGGGTTGGCCAAACCCGACCCTCAGGGAACGCCGCCACAACCCCGGGGCAACCGTCCCCAAACATCGCGCATCAGCTCCCCCACCAATCCGGTAGCCACCCAGGGCATGGACCTGGCCTGGGATAACCAGTACTGGAGCATGTGGGTGACCAACAACGGGGGAGGTACCTTCAAGGACATCTGGACCGCCTCGACCTATGCCACCAGCGGACTCTACGTGAGTAACACCGCCACCCCGGGAAAGATCTACGCCATGTCGCTCGAACACCATGTGCGCAATGAAGCCCGATTCACCAACGTGGCCAACTGGAAAATTTACGCCTTCCAGCTCGAAGAGGAGAGCCGCGAGAGTACCGACTGCCAGCCCGTAGAACTCGACAACTGCCGGAACATCACTTTTGGTAACCTTTACATGTTCAGGGTGATCAGGGTCAATGAACCTTACCATAACTCGGTGCGGGTGTGGAACTGTGAAAATATCCACTTCCTGAACCTCCACAATTTTGCCCAGACGAAATACACCACCGATCTTCCGGTGTATGACATCAACCGCGACATCGAAGTGCGTCCCTGGGAGCTGCAGAAACTGGTGATCACCGGGAAAGAACCCTTCCGCAGGAGTGGTGGGGCTGCTCGTGAGAGTGCCCTTCCCTGGCAGGGAGCTTCAGGAGAAGTGGTACCGCTTGCCCGGGGATTTGAATTCGTGGAAGGGCTGACCAGCGACAGTAAGGGAAATGTCTATTTCTGCGAACACAGGATGCGCCGCATCTACAAATGGTCGGCCGAAAGCGGCACCCTGTCGCTGTTGGCCGATTTTCCGTGGAAGCCTTCCGCGCTGGCTACCGACTCAGAAGATAACCTGCTGGTGCTCTTCCGTTACGATCCGCAGCCGGGATTTCTGGTGAACGGCGAACAGGAAGCGGCGCCCCTGCTGCCCGACCGCAGCGGAACCTCCTACAGCGGATGGGGAAATTCAGGCTTTTCGATGCTGGTATACACCATAGACCCCGACGATCCCGACCATACCATCAAACCATTGCCCCTGGTCCCCAGGGAAGAAGTCCCGGTGGTCAGCAAAGCCCTCTATCCCGCCAACAGGTGGCGCGATTTCCACGATTTCAACACGGTGACCGTGGGAGTTCCCGAAAAGTGCTTCCTGGCACCCGACGGAAAGACCATCATCCCCCAGCAGTATGACCTGGCCCGCTGTTCCGCCCTTCTGGAAGCCTTTCCGGGCAAGCCCTTTTACCTCTCTGATGAATATGACCGCAGGATGGTGCGCACAGCCGTAGCCCCCGACGGAACCCTCCATGACCTCTCCTATTTTGTGGAATGGGGAGAGTTCGGATCGGCCACCGACGACCGGGGAAACCTCTATGTCGCCGATGGAAATATCCTTATTTTTGATGAAAAGGGAAATTCCACAGGGAGGATTGAAGTGCCGGAGCGCCCGTCGACCCTCGTTTTCGGCGGAAAAGAGAAGGACATCCTCTTCATCACCGGACGCAGC
>CAYWUJ010000060.1:0-10877 GCA_964461455.1 uncultured Prolixibacteraceae bacterium
TGGGGTTTCACCAGCAGGTGCTGCGACAGGAGAAGTCCGCAGAACCAGAGGACTCCGGCCCAGTGCAGCCCTCCGCCCTTCACCATTACGGCCAGAAGAACCACCAGCACAGCGGTCAGCCCGTGGATGACTTCTGAAAGACGAAGGGCTCTTTTCTTCCCCAGCCGCGCCGGAAGCGATTTGAGTTTCTGTTCCTTGTCGAATTCCTCATCCTGAAGGGAGTAGATGATGTCAAAACCGCTCACCCAGAGGAAGACAATGGCGCTGAGCAGCAAGGGAGGCCAGTCGAAACGCGAGGTCACAGCCAGATAAGCCCCCAGGGGAGCGATGGCGAGTCCCAGACTCAGGAAGAAATGCGACAGCGAGGTAAACCGCTTGGTATAGCTGTAAAAGAGAATGACGAACAGGGCTACCGGGGAGAGGAAGAAGCAGAGAAGGTTGATGAACCAGGTAGTAAGTATGAAAAGGAGGGCATTGCCAATCACAAAGAGAAGAGCTGACTTTGGGGAGATCACCCCGGCGGGGATTTCCCGGGAGGCCGTGCGGGGATTCCGGAGGTCATAACGGCGGTCAAGCCAGCGGTTGAAACCCATGGCCGCATTCCGGGCAAAGACCATACAGAGCACAACCAGCACCAGAAGCCGTAAACTCACCACGGAACCAGGCTGAAGATAAGCCATGAAAAACCCGATCATCGCAAACGGAAGGGCAAATAACGTATGCTCAAATTTGACCAGCCTCGTATAATTCCTGATTAATCCCATTCCCTCAATATTTCCATAAAGTCGTCAGGGGTTCTTCCCCGCCACGGCAAAGTAAAAAATAAAAATCCTATCTTTGAAACGGAGAGGCCTAATCATTTTGCCCTATGAAGGAATTCAAAAAATATGTAATGCTGCATGCCGCGCCCGAAGATGTCTACAATGCACTGGTCAATCCTGTGATGCTGGAGATCTGGTCAGGAGAACCGGCGGTGATGTCGGAAGAGCCGGGGAGCCCCTTTTCCCTGTGGGAGGGAAGTATTTCAGGGACCAACATAGCCTTTGAAAAGAACCACAGGATCGCCCAGGAATGGGACTTCGGCGAGGATAATCCCCCCTCAGAAGTCACCATCCTGCTGCATCCCGACGCTAAAGGGACCCGCATGGAAATCAGGCACACCGGTATTCCCGATGAATACTACGAAAACATGTGCGAAGGATGGATCTCTGACTATATCGGAGGTCTCCGACAACTTTTTGAAGAATAGAAGTTCAGAAGGCAGATATTCTGAGTCAGGAGTCGGGAATCGGAAATCTTGAGTCTTGAATCCGGATTCCGGAATCCGGAATGTGGGAATCTGAACCCCGGATTGGCAAATTATTGTAATTTTGCGGCCATAATAATCTAAACGGCATTTCGTTTGTTAAGTGTTTTACAGCTATAATTCAGACCATATATGATGAATTTTTTGTTACAGGTTCCGGCGGCAACCCTTCCGGCCGGAGTGGAGAGCATGGGTGCCCAGCCCGAAGGGATCTCGATGAAGTTTATTGATCTGGCCCTGAAGGGAGGATGGATCATGATCCCCATCCTGTTGTTATCGGTCCTGGCCGTGTACATTTTCGTGGACCGTTATTTTGCCATCAAGAAAGCCGGGAAGTTCGATACCGGTTTGATGGAAAAGGTAAAGAACTACATTATGACCGGTAAGATCGACGCCGCCATTGCCCTTTGCCGCAGCAATGACAATCCGGCTGCCCGCATGGTCGAAAAGGGGATCAGCCGAATCGGCAGGCCTCTCACCGATGTCACCGCCGCCATTGAGAACGTGGGTAACCTGGAAATCCAGAAGCTTGAAAAGGGACTTCCTGTGCTGGCCTCGGCTGCCGGGGGCGCCCCTATGCTCGGCTTCCTCGGTACCGTGCTCGGAATGGTACAGGCTTTCTACGACATGGCCAACGCCGGTAACAACATCGACATCACCCTGCTGTCGACCGGGATCTACCAGGCCATGGTCACCACCGTCGCCGGTCTCATCGTGGGTATCATCGCCTACTTCGCTTACAACATCCTGGTATCCAACATCGAACAGGTAGTTTACAAAATGGAGGCCACCACCACCGAATTCATGGACCTCCTCAATGAACCCGTTTAACTGACCCTACATGACCCTTAAAAAAAGAAATAAAGTCAACGCCGCATTCAGCATGTCCTCCATGACCGACATCGTCTTTCTGCTGCTGATTTTTTTCATGCTGTCTTCCACCCTGGTAGCTCCCAATGCCCTGAAGCTGCTGCTTCCCCAGAGCAATAACCAGACGGCCGCCAAGCCGGTGACCACCATATCGATCACCAAAGATCTCCAGTATTACATCAATGATGACGGACAGCAGAGACGCGTGGCCTTTCAGGAGATAGAACCCTTCCTGGTCAGCAAATTCTCGGGGACTCCCGATGCATACATCTCCCTGCATACCGACAAGTCGGTCCCTATTGAGCATGTGGTGAAGCTGATGAATGTGGCCATGAAGAACCAGTTTAAAATGATCATCGCCACGGCACCTGAAGAATAACAGAATGGAGAAAATCCGGGAACATAAAAACGGGCTGATAGGCACTGTGGTTTTCCATGGTCTCCTGCTGCTTATGATGATCCTCCTGGGATTTTTCACCCCTCTGCCGCTTCCCGGGGAAGAGGGGATTCTGGTCAATTTCGGAGACAGCGAGACCGGGCTTGGCGAGATAGAGCCTTCGCCGCTGGTCCGGCAGGAGGAGCCTGCCGAGAGCTTCGCCGAAGAGATCCCTGCGGCTGTTCCGCCGCCGGTGAGTGAGCCTGCACGGCCTGCCCGCGAAGAGGTGGTGACCCAGGATCTGGAGCAGACAGCCGCCCTGGAAGCTGCCCGCAAGAAGCGGGAAGAAGAACGCCAGGCCCGGCTTGAGGCAGAGCGGCAGCGCCAGGCCGAACTGGAGCGACAGCGCATAGAAACAGAGGCACGCCGGAAAGCCGAGGAAGAGAAAAGACGTATTGCAGAAATCGAGAGCCGCACCAAGGGGGCCTTTGGCACGCCCACGTCGGGAACGGCAGGCACCGGCAGCGGCACCGGCGACAGCCAGGGGGTCACCTATCCCGGAGGCAACCAGGGCGTTCCCACCGGCGATCCCAATGCGGGGACCTACGGACAGGGCGGCAGAGGCTCCGGCGCTTCAGGCACCGGCATCAGCTACAGCCTGTCAGGACGCTCGGCCACCTCGACACCCAAACCCAGCTATCCCGGAAGAGAAGAGGGTACCGTGGTGGTAAAAATCACCGTCGACCAGTCGGGAAGAGTCACCCAGGCGGAACCCGGACAGCAGGGAACCACCACCATGAATCCCGCCCTGCTCGATGCTGCCAAAAAAGCGGCCCTCCAGGCCCGTTTCAATGTCAAAAACGACGCCCCGGCGTACCAGACCGGCACCATCACCTACCGCTTTATCCAAAGCCAGTGAGAACCGTAAGAATGGATTCGGAATCAACGGAAACACCCCACCCTTCAAGACAATGCGGAACCTGATAAACCATTGCGCAACGCCTGTCAGCCCACAACCAACCGATTGGGGAGGCCACTAAATAAAAACCAGCTGAACTGAACAAAACCGCCATGGTCGGGGTTGTACAGGCCACAACAAGAATAATGAAATACAGAATATGAGCCAAATCTGGATCAACGCCCTGGTCAGCACCCTGATGGTCAGCCTGATTTCCATTACGGGGATTTTCTTTCTTACCCTGAAAGCCGGCCAGTTGCAGAGGTTCGTCTTTATCCTGGTCAGCCTCGCCGTGGGTGCTCTCCTGGGCAATGTCTTTTTCCACCTCATCCCCGAATCATTCGAAACCATCGAAAACCGGGGAACCATCGCCCTGCTGATCCTCGCCGGAATTCTGGCTTTTTTCATTCTTGAGAAGTTCCTGCACTGGCATCACGGCCATGACGTGGAACACCTCGAAAACCACCCCAAATCATACGGATATGTGAGTTTGCTGGCCGACGGACTCCACAATTTCACCGATGGGATCCTGATTGCCGCCGGATGGATGGCAGGTCCCGAAATCGGCATGGCCACCACCCTGACCGTCATCCTCCATGAGATACCCCAGGAAATCAGCGACTTCGGTATTCTCATCCATGCGGGGTTCACCGCCCGCAAGGCGCTGTGGCTCAATTTCTACGCGGCACTGGCCGCCATCCTGGGCACCCTGATCACCCTTTTGGCCGGATCAGCCATCGAATCCCTCTCCCATTATGTTCTGCCCGTTGCCGCCGGCGGATTTATCTACCTGGCCGGAACAGACCTGATGCCGGAACTCAACAAGGAGCGGTCCATGAGAAATTCACTGATCCAGCTGGCCATGATCATTGCCGGACTGGCCCTGATGTACCTGGTCAGCGGCAGCCACTCCCACCACGCCCACTAATCCTCTTTTTTCTTTTTTATATTTTTTCTGGGCATTTATTATGTTCAGAAATATTTTTTTTTGTAAGTTTAGGGCAGCTTTTTATTACAAATTCCCTTTCTTAAGCTGTGGCGTTTTTTGGTCCTATTTATCAACTGAAAATCTATACTTATGGCAGATCCATTTTTGGCGGAAATCCGCATGTTCCCTTTCAACTTTGCTCCCAAAGGATGGGCTGTATGTGAGGGGCAACTGCTGCCTTTGTCACAGAACACCGCCCTCTTCTCCTTGTTGGGAACCACCTACGGGGGAAACGGACATTCAAATTTCGGACTTCCCGATCTGATGGGGAGGACGCCGATGCATCCCGGACAGGGGCCCGGGCTGAGTCCTCACGATCTGGGGGAAACCGGCGGTTCCAAGAGCGTCTCCCTCTTCGAATCGCAGATCCCCGCCCACAGCCATGCACTTCATTTCTCAAATGAGGAGGCTTCCACGACCACTTTCCCTCACAATGGGGTTTTCGGGGTCTCTCCCCAGATCAACGCTTCTGTGTACACCACCGCAGGCACCCCTGTGCCGGCAGGTCAGACGAGTTACAACGGCGGGGGACAGCCCCATAACAACATGCAACCCTATCTGACCGTCAGATTTTGCATCGCCCTGCAAGGGGTTTTTCCAATGCGTCCTTAATCCATTTCCATCATGTCAACACCTTACATAGGAGAAATCAAGATGTTCACCGGCAATTTCCCACCTGTCGGTTGGGCTTTCTGTGAGGGACAACTGCTCCCCATCCACGAATATGAAACGCTCTTTAATCTCATTGGTACCACATACGGGGGAGACGGCGAGTCGACTTTTGCCCTTCCCGACCTCAGGGGTCGCATCCCCGTCCATCAGGGGAGTGGCGCTTACATTGGTGAGGCAGGAGGCACCGAAACCGTCACCCTGACCGCGCAGACGATCCCCGCTCATAACCATCAGTTGATGGGCACCGCGGATTCCGGGAACCTCTCCAATGGAGGTCAGGTTCTGGCCTCCGGACAGGAAGCCCTGGTCTATGCCGCCGGCGTTGAACCGAACCTAACGGCTGCGGCCACTTCGGTATCCTCTCTCGGCGGAAGCCAGCCCCATGACAATTTCATGCCCTTCCTCTGCGTCCATTTCATCATCTCACTTTTTGGCATTTTCCCATCACAAACTTAATCCCGATCTCATGGCAGAACCATTTTTATCCGAAATACGGATCTTAAGCTTTAATTTTCCCCCCAAGGGGTGGGCCATGTGCAACGGTCAGCTTTTGCCCATTAACCAGAATCAGGCCTTATTCGCCCTGCTGGGGACCACTTACGGGGGCGACGGCCGGGTCAACTTTGCCCTGCCCGATTTCCGGGGCAGAACCCCTATTCATCAGGGAGATGGCCATATACTGGGCGAAAAAAGCGGTGCACAAAATCACACCCTGTCGATCAACGAAATGCCCACCCATCATCACCTCATCCTGATTAACAACGCCCCGGGCAATCCGCAAGCGGCATCCGGACTGATGTTGTCGGCATCAGGCGACGAAAAAAGGTTTTCCACGTTACTGAACGGCATGGTGGCCTCTTCCTCCAACAATCTCACAAATACCGGCGGAAGTCAGCCCCACCCCAATATGCAACCCTATCTGGTCCTTAATTTCTGCATCGCCCTGCAAGGGATCTTCCCATTTACTTATTAATAACCCATCCTCTCATGAGCAACCGAAGAAACTTTTTGAAAATTCTGGGAACGGGGATGGCGGCTGTTACCGCGAACCCGGTACTGGCCGGAGCCTCCCGGTTAAAAACCGACCGCAGGACCCTCAAAATCGGCGTTCTCTCGCCCCAGTCCAACCTATTTCCTGCCTATCCCCAGTCCTTCATGAACGGCTTCCGCCTGGGTATCGACCAATACCAGGCTCTCAGGAAGAAGCAAATCGAAATCATCACCGAACCGGTGGGTTATGGCACCCCATTTCTGAGCGGACAAGCCGCGCGCAAACTGCTCTACGAAAACAACGTGGATATGATGACCGGAATCCTCGGAAACGAAGTGGTGAGCCAGTTTGCCGATCTCTTTCAACAGAAAGAGGTTCCTTTCATCGTTTGCAACGCCGGCGAGTACTACCCTGTGGAACCCCTCCGGAAGAATCCCTATCTTTTCTTCAATACCCTGAATCTGTACCAGTCCTCTTTCATGCAGGCCAGATATGCCACTTCACAATACGGTAAAAAAGGGCTCATCGTCACCTCTCTGTACGACAGCGGTTATGATGCGACGTACGCTTTCACCCACGGTGCCGAAATGGAAGGAGGCTCCACGGAAGTTCTGGTGATCAGAAAAGGGGCTGCCGATTCCCTGTCGGAAGTCCTTTCCACGATCCGTGCCGTATCGCCCGACTATGTGTTTGCCCTGTTGAGTGGCGACGTGGCGCGGGATTTCGTTCTGCGCTTCAGAAACGAAGAAGGCTCATCGCTGCCTCTGCTGGCCTCTTCCTTTGTTACCGAGGAGTCTTTCCTCGCCACCCTGGGAGCTTCCGCCGCAGACATAGAAACCATAACCCCCTGGAATAAAAACCTGGAGCTTCCCGTCAATGTAGATTTTGTGAAGAAATACCGCGAAACGAACCGGAGTAACCCCGATATGATGGCGATGCTGGGGTATGAAACCGGCCTTTTGACCTACCGGGCCCTGGCCGGGTGCAACGGAGATTTCTCGGGAAGCTGTCTTGCCCGGGTGCTACGCTCTGCCCAAATCGCCTCCCCCCGTGGCGACTTTTCCATCCATCCCGATACAGGATGGGCCCATACCCCGCTTTACCTGACCAAAATCAAAGCCGGTCTCTTCAACCTCACTCCGGAACCTCACCTCGATGTTCTGCCCGATACCATCACCGCCGATGACCAGGCATTTACCGCCCTCGACAACCCACAGCGTTCAGGATGGTTCAACCCCTATCTCTTTGTTTGAAAATCCCAACGTCAAAAAAAAACAAATAATGAAACTTCTGTACCACCTGTTGCTGGCGACGATCCTCCTGGTTCTCCTTCCGGAGGCGGCCTCTCCTGCGCCCGGGCCCGACCGTGTGACCCTCGACCATCCCCTTTTCAGGGTGGGATACACCTCCCGGGGCGTGAGCTTCTCCCCGGCCGGAGGCGACCTGTTATGGTCGTGGCAACTGACCGGCCTCAGCGGAATGGATGACATCCCCCTCACAGGCGTCTCCCCGGTGGCGGAAGATAAAAACGTGCGATATGACAGGGGAGCCCTCACCGAACATTACCTGTTCAAAACTCACCTGATCGAACAGCAATTCACCCTTACCACCCCGGAAGCCCTGCATGGCGACTTGGTCATTGACGGGAAGATCACGGCCAACGGGGATTTTTCTGCTGTGGAGGGAGGATGGCGCTGGAGCAGGGAAGACCAACATCTCTTCCTGGGTGACGTGACCGTTTACGATGCCCTGGGGAACCTTCTGGAGGCCACCATGACCGTGACCGCCACCTCCTCGCGCATCGTCGTCCCTTACCAGGCTCTGGCCCATGCCGTATACCCGGTCACCATCGACCCCCAAATCGGTCCCGATGATTTCGTGCTGAACAACTCAGCACCCAAGTCCTATCAACCCCGGCTGGTCTACAATACGGCTACCGACAATTTCTTTGCCGTCTGGACAGAATACCTGGGCAGCGGTTTTCCCAGAAATGAAGATATTTACGGGGCCAGCTATACCACAGCGCAAATCGTGGGCAGCCCTTCCCTGGTGGACCAAACCTGCCTCTATCCCACGTTTTTAGTCTCCGGAGACCGCCCGGCAGGCGCAGTAGCCAACTCCTCAGCCACGAAAGCCGATGTGGCTTTCTCGGGAAACGACTATCTGGTGGTCTGGGAAGACTATAAGGGAGGCACCTCCCTTCGTAATGTCAAAATGCGACTGGTCACCGGAACCGATGTTTCCGGAGATACCACCATGATTTTCAACGATATGGCCTTTAGAACCACTTTTGGTTATGGCTACTATCCTGCAGTTGCCGGGAATAACTCGACCTATCTGGCTGTTTGTGTGGCCAATAACGCAGATCCTTCGGGCACTTCCCATTCGGTAGCCGGGAAATATGTCGGTCAGGAAGGCACTCCCGCGACCGATTATCTCCCGGCATTCACCTCTTCATACGAGTTTACTGATGTGGATGTGGATGCCCGGCCTGACGGGAACTTCGCCCTGGTCGCCTCAACGCTGAACACCATTCACTTCGGATGGGCCTCCGCCACGGCCATGGTCAGTACAGCCCAGCTTTCCGCCGGGGGCCCGATCGGCTCCGTAGCCGTTGCCGCACGCGACAACTCCACCGCTCTCCTGGTGTGGAGCGAGCTCTCCGGAACCGGATCGGAGGCCAAATATATCATCAAGGGGCACACCGCCGGAAAAACCTTTCAGATCAACCCGGCGGACCAATACAGTGCCGGCAAGCCTGCCGTGGCTTTTAATTCCACCACCGACTCCTGGCTGGTGGTCTGGCATGCCACCCCTTCCGCAGGAGCTTCCTCGGGCACCATGATCTGGGGCTGCGAAGTCTCTGCTGCCGGCACCCCCGGAATGGCCTTCCCCCTGAGCAAACAGTCACGAACCTCGGTCTCCCCGACTGTGGCCTACGATGATGACCTTAATGAGTTCTGGATCGCCTGGAGCGGCGGCGGGAACAAAGACCAACTGTTGGCCCAGAGATGGATCAATCATCTCAACGATTGCGTGATCTCCGTCGAAAAAGACTTCATACCCGAGAATAACCACCTCCGCCCACTGAATGTGGATACCGATGTTTTTGTTTCCAAATTTGAAGCAAGGACGAAAACAGGTGAAGCTCTCTATCCCCTGGATTTTGCCCTGAAAAGTACAACCACTTTCAATACCTCATTCTCGGAAACCGCGTTCACGGAGTCCAGGACTTTGTCCTCTGCTGACGACTATTATGTCACCCGCAACAAACTCTTTTACGTCAGGAACGATTCCCTCAATTATGAAAATGAAAATATCCTGGGATTTTCGGTCCGTGCCGAGTCGGATGTTCCCGCCCCGGCAGGGATTTCCGATTACCAGGCCGACACCATAAAAATCGCCGATGTCAACGAGATCTTCTCGGCAACCATCACCTCCACGGTGACTTTTCTGGAAGATCAGTCCGATGCCATGATCCCTTTTACTTATCATTCAGGGGATATGGGCAAGGAAAGAAATACGCTGAGTTTTTCGGTGGTTAAATCTCCACCGTTTCTGAAAAGTCAACTCGGGCTGCAATCCAATCCCTCCATTCCGGGTGGCGGCCATACCGATACCATTCCCCGCGCAATGGTGACCAAAGCGGAAGCCATTTTACTGTTCCTGATAGAGAATGCCCACGGATCAGGAAACCTCAACTTCATCCTGAAAGATGAGAAAGGAGGCGAGTGGGAATCCATCCAGACTGACCAGATAAGAAGTTACACGGTGTCGGTCAATGTCCTTTCGGTCAATGATCCTCCCCTGGGGGATGATCGTACTGACATGCTCACTGAGGACGGATCCTATTCCTTTACTTCGGGCAGCTTTGGTTTCTCCGATAACAACGACTATCCGGCCAACCAGCTCAGCGCCGTGGTGATGACCACCCTGCCCGCCAGGGGGAGTTTGACGCTTGACGGGGCGGCGGTAGTGGCCGGACAATCAGTTGCTGCCTCAGATCTGGGCAAGCTGATTTACACACCTGTAGCACAGGAATCCGGTTTTGGATACACCAGCTTCACCTTCCAGGTGCAGGACAATGGAGGCACCGCCAACGGTGGAATCGACACCGATCCCACGCCCCGCAAATTCACTCTTGACGTGATGCCGGTGAACGATGCGCCCGCAGGCGCAGATCAGGCCATTTCCCTGGTCGAAGATGCCTCATACTCCTTTACCATCGACGATTTTGGGTTCAGCGATCCCGATGACACCCCGGCCCACCTGTTACGCGCGGTGGTCATCACCACCCTTCCCGCCAGGGGGAGCCTGACCTATAACGGGGTGGCGGTGTTGGCCGGACAATCGGTTCCTGCTGCGGATATGGGCAAACTCACATACACCCCCGGGGCCCATGGAAACGGTTCCCCATATGCCAGTTTTTCTTTTCAGGTGCAGGACAACGGTAGCACAGGCTACGGGGGTATCGACACCGATCCCATCCCCAACACCCTGACCATAAACGTCACCCCGTTGAACGATGCGCCTGCAGGCCTCGACAAGACCATTACTCTGGTGGAGGATAACACTTATGCTTTTACTGGTGCTGACTTTGGGTTCAGTGATCCCGATGACACCCCGGCCCATCAGTTCAAAGCGGCAATAATTACCACCCTGCCAGCTGCCGGAGTACTGCAGCTCGACGGAACGGCGGTCACAGCCTTACAGGCC
>CAYWUJ010000061.1:0-10842 GCA_964461455.1 uncultured Prolixibacteraceae bacterium
CTTCCGTACCAGGGAAAAGCCACCCTGAGGTTAAAACTATTCAGCGGCCAGGGAATACGGAATCCTTTCTGCCCGGGAGGAAGACTCTGCATTCTTCCATCGCGGCCCATAAGCCATACCGCTTTTTTTTCCGGAATTTCCCCCCTCCGGAAGGAGGAGGAGGCTTCTTCCCCGGGGCTGACGATGGCGATGCCGTTCTCAAGGCATACCACGACCTCGTTCTTTGAAAGGATCGCTATATTTTCGTAGTTGCGGATCAGCTGGTTCCGGAAGAGTGCCGTGGGATATTCCCTGAGCAGCAGGGCCTCTCCGCCTCTGATATTCCATAAACCGATGCGATGCGGGGTGATCAGCCAGTACTGGTGATCACCGGCAGCGATGATGCGTTCTGCCCTGGCATATTCCCCCAGAAGGGCGTTCATACGGTCGAAGGGAATAATCTTATCCTCGAGATCATTATAAGTATAAAGCAGCTCACCCGAGGTGAAGACCACCCGGTTTTCCAGGTTAAACACCCTGAGGTGGTGGTCCTTGCCAAAAACCGAATTCTCTCCGTAATAGCCGGCATTATACACCGAATCGCGCTCCCTGTCGGGCCGCAGACGGTAAATTCCCCTGTGCATATGGCCGGCCCATAGGTTGCCGAGATGATCAAATTCGACAAACCTGATCAATTCGTTGAAGTTGTAAAGGACGCTGTGGAGGGTCAGACGCCCCCCGTCGAGGCGGTATCTTACCAGATTGGAATAGGTGCACTGGAGAAAACTTCCCGGCTCTGCAGGATCGGGTGTGATGGAAAAACCGCCTGAAACCCCTGACACTTTTCTTGCCCTTCCCCCGGAAATGGCAAAAGTTCCGCTGTTGTGGCCGGCAATCAGCTCACCGCCAATTACCGTCAGATCCCAAACCTGTCCCTGTGTGCCCGCCACCAACCGGAAATCCTCGCGGGCAGCGGGCATCTCCCCTTCAAAAAGCCCCTGGTTGGTGCCCAGGTAAAGCCTGCCCTCAAAGAGGGCGGCATCATAAACGGCACCGATGCCTTCAACAGGAAGGAATCGCACCCCTCCCTGGGGACCTGCCGGAATCATGTCCACACCACGGTCGAGGGCTCCCCAGAGGTTACCCTCCCGGTCACAGAAAAGCCCAAGCACCGTGTTGTTCTGCATGCCGTTCCGGGTGTTGAGGTGCCACTTCAAACGCCCATCCCTGCCTATCAGGAATATGCCCTCCTGTATCGTCCCCACGGCCAGATCGCCCGAAGGGAGCAGCGCAGCCCGGTTCACTTCGGTACGGCGAAACATACCGTTCAGGGGAGTTGACCACTCCTCCACCTTCCCCTCAGAAACCAGATAGAGACCGTGAGAGGCTGTCCCCATCAGGTAACGCCCTTCATCCCAGGGAAAGAGAAACCGCATCGCCTTGCCCCTGAAAAACTCCCCCGTCACAAAGGGAAGCTTCAGGGAATCACGCAACTCAAAAATCCCTTCATCCATTTCGTTCACCAGTAAACGCCCACCCGTCAGGACCGCTGAATTGACAAAACGATCAAAAGGCAGCGAGGAAAATTCCCCGTTTTCAAGGATGAGAATCTGGGTAAAGGCCTGGAACAGGATGCGGGAACCGTCAGGGAAGATATTCCAGAATTCCACATTGGGAGTAAAAAGATGGCGTACTTTCTCTTTGAGAGAGGTGTAATGAAGGTCACCCAGGTCGTCATGCTGCCAGAACCCCAGCTCCTGATACCCGCTGGTATAGACGACACCGTCGGCCCCCACGGCCACAGCCCTGATGACATTCCCGCCGGGAGTGGGATGCAGCAGCCAGGTGGAACCGTCATATTCGAGCAAACCGGCACTGTTGGCCACGTAGATCGTCCCCGACAGCCCCTGGGCGATACTCCAGTTCTGACCTGAAGCTCCATACTCCTCCTTCGGGAAACTCCTGACCCCGGGAGTCCCCTCCGTCACACCCTCCGCCATTATGGGGAAAAAGACCCCTCCCCATACTAAAAATATCAACCATTTCATCATTGATGCCCCCATTTTGACCAAATGCCCCTTCTGACTTTCGATTTTAAAAGTATTTTTTACCCGATTGAATCGACTCCCTGATTTATTTTAACACCTCATCGGGCTAAAGAACTTAACACTATCAATGTAAGTATTGCGGAACAAATATACACCTCTAATATACTACAATAAAATATATTACAAACAATTTCCTTAAAAATGGTGTATTAATGATGAGTTGCGGATAAAACTCAATTTCGGGTGAAGAAATTATTGTGAGGCGTCTGAAAAACCTTAAGTGTGAAGAAGTGTTAATTTTACATCAAATTAATTAAATCTGCGTACTGCTATGAAGAGATTTATTTTGTTATTGATTCTAACCAGCATGGTTTCGGTGCTCACCGCGCAACCCCGGGTAATGATTACCGGTACGGTCACCGAGGCCGACGGACAAGGGATCCCCGGGGTCAGCATTCTGGTGAAAGGTACCATGGTAGGTACGATCACCGACTTCGACGGTAACTATTCCGTTGAGGCTGATCCTCAAAGCACCCTGGTCTTTAGTTTTGTGGGCTTCACCACCGAGGAGATACCCGTAGGCAATCAGACCGTGATCAACGTCCAGCTCAGAGAGCAGGCATTTGATGTGGAAGAGGTAGTGGTGGTAGGGTATGGTACCCAGAAGGTGAAAGATTTGACCTCCTCCATTACTACAGTAAAATCTGAAGAACTGGCGAAGACCCCTTCGGGGCAGGCCATGCAGGCTTTGCAGGGCAAGGTGGCCGGATTACAGGTGGTCAGCTCCGGATCTCCGGGGAACAGCCCCACCATCCGCGTCCGCGGTATCGGTTCCTACCCGGGACAGAACAATGAGGCTCCCCTATACGTGGTTGACGGCATGTTCTTCGACAACATCGATTTCCTCAATCCTGCCGACATCGCCTCCATTTCAGTCCTGAAGGACGCCTCCGCCGCCGCCATTTACGGGGTGAGGGCCGCCAACGGGGTGGTTCTCATTGAGACCAAGTCGGGAGGCTACAACAAAAAGACCGAGATCTCCTATGACGGATATTATGGGATGCAGGTCGCCCAGAATGTGCTGCAGATGGCCAATGCCGAGCAGTTCACCACCATGGCGATGGAGTCGGGATCGGCCGCCGATGCCAGTTTCATCCTCAACGCCATGCAGAGGTATGGCCGGAGCAGGGTCAACCCCAATGTTCCCGACGTCAATACCGACTGGTACAAGGAGATCCTCCGTCCCGCCGACATCCAGAACCACAGCATCAGCGTGGAGGGCGGCAACGAGAGTGCTTCCTATTCCATCGGCACCAACTACTTCGCCCAGGAGGGGATCCTCGACATGAAGAACCAGTATGAGCGTTTTAACCTCCGCACCAAGATCGATTTCAAAGCCACCGACTGGTTCACCATCGGCGGGAATATGATCCTGAGCAATGCCATGAAAAACGCCGAGGAAGGCGGCGCCTGGAACCAGGCCTATTTTGCCGTTCCCATCCTCCCCGTCTATGACGATCATCTCATAGGCATTGCCGAACCCGACAACTACGCCAATGCCCAGGACCTGGGATACCGCAGCGGCCAGAACCCCTTCCCCACCCTGCGCTACAGCGATAACAGGCTTAAAATCCGCAAGCTCATGGCCAATTTCTACGCCAAATTCGACATTCTGCCTAAAAAGCTGGATTTTAAAACCACCTATAACCATGCCTTCACGTCACTCGACGAACGCAATGTGCGCCTTCCCTACTTCATCGGCAACAGCTTCCAGCGGGAAAACGCCTCCATCAACAAAAGCGCTTCTGTCTATTCCGACCAGATCTGGGACAATGTGCTGACCTTTACCGACCAATTCGACCTTCACAACGTCACGGTGATGGCAGGGACCTCCTTCAGGGATGAAGCCTACACCGGGTTGCGTGCCCAGGGACTCGACTTCCCCTGGCAGACCGAAGAGTCGTGGTATATCGACCAGGCACAGGAAAAACCCGAAGGTTCGGTGGGTGACGGCGGGGCCCGTCAGTACGGACTCTCCTACTTCGGCCGACTCTCCTATAATTATAATGACCGTTACCTCCTTTATGCCACCATGAGGGCTGACGGCAGCTCCAAGTACCAGCAGAAATGGGGCTATTTCCCCACGATAGGTATCGGCTGGGTCATTTCCGAGGAGTCCTTCCTGAAAAACCACCCCACCATCAATTTCCTGAAGCTGCGTGCCAGCTGGGGACAGCTGGGGAATGACAAGATACAGGCCAGCGACGGCGCCATCACCACCACCCCGATCACCGTCGCCATTGATGATGTGCTGGTCTCAGGCACCCAAACCACCAACACCTTCTCCTCCCTGAAGTGGGAATTGACTGAAGAGACCAATGCCGGTCTCACGGCACGTCTCTTTGATAACCGGATGTCGGTCGATGCCGACTATTTCATCCGCGACACCAAAAACGCGGCCATTTATGTGAAGATCCCCGGCACGGGAGGCAGCGTCCTTAAAAATGTGGGGGTGATCCGGAACTACGGTTTTGAAATGGCCGTGAACTGGAGCGATGAAATCTCCAATGACCTCAGGTTCAACGCAGGTGTCAACTTCTCCTTCCTGAAGAACAAGGTTCGTGATCTCTACGGACAGCCTTACATCGACGGAGGCTCCGCGGAATTCCGCCAGCGTTCCATCGTCGGGCATCCCCTGCTGGCCTTCTTTGGTTATGAAGTGCTGGGGGTTTACCAGAACCAGGCCGATATCGACAGCGACCCCTCGGCTCCCTCCACGGCAGTCCCCGGAGACTTCAAGTACAGGGACCAGCAGAAAGAGGGTGAACCGGGTTACGGCGTGGTCAACGACGACGACCGCGTCATCCTGGGCTCCTATTTCCCCTCCTTCCTTTATGGCGGCAATCTGAGCCTTTCCTGGAAGAACTTCGACCTCTCGGCCAGCTTGCTCGGCCAGATGGGCAATAAAATCCTGAACCGCAAGCGGGGCGAGATCATCTGGACTGCCGACGGGAACCTCGACGCCGACCTGGCCGTCAACCGCTGGCATGGTGATGGCACCAGCAACCAATATCCCTCCTCTGCCGGATTGAGGAAAGGATGGAACCAGAAGATGAGCGACTACTTCGTGGAAGACGGCGCCTTCTTCAGACTCCAGAATGTGCAGCTGGCCTATAACATAAAAGGTGTACAACTCTTCGGCGCCGACATGCCCGACGCACGGGTGACCCTGACCGCCGACCGTCCCCTGACCCTGTTCTCCTACAACGGATTTAATCCTGAAGTCGCCAACGGAATCGACACCCAAACCTATCCCATTCCTTCGGTGTACACCATTGGCCTGAATCTTAAATTTTAACCACAACAGGATCAACCATAACAACGTAAACTATATAAAGATGAAAAGATATCTTTCCATAACAAAACTGGCGCTCTTCATGGCAGCACTCTTCATACTCGCCGCCTGCCATGACCTGCTCGACGAACCTGCCGAAAACAGGGCTTTCACCGAAGAGACCGACTATACCCTTACGGGAAATATGGACCTTCCCCTGATCGGGATGTATGCCGACTTTTATAACAGCGAATGGGAGGTCTTCCCCTTCCTTTCCGTCAGGGGTGACGACGTCAACGCCGGCGGCCTCGGTGACCAGCAGGACTTCGCAGAAGCCGATAAGTACAACTACAACAAAGACTTCTGGATGGCCAATTCCGTGTGGCAAAACTATTACGGCGACCTCTTCAATGCCCATTCCGCCATTGACCAGATCGAAAAGTACAAGGAGTTTGCCACCAACAAAGCCCTGGCCGACCAATACATCTCCGAAATCAGGGTGATGCGTGCATGGTATCTCTATTACCTGGCCCTCACCTGGGGTGACATTATCATCACGGAAAGCCAGGATCCTTCAGCCCTGCTGGTGGCCAAACTGAGCAGCAAGGAAGAGGTCATGCAGCACATCTCGGCAGAGATGGACGAGGTCATCCCTCTGCTTCCTGCTGTGCACCCCGCCGAGCGTGCCGACGTCAGGGGAGGGATCACCCGGTTCACGGCCCTGGCCATGAAAGCCCGTGCCAACCTCGACCTCAAGAACTTCCCCGCCGTGGCTGAGGCTACCGGACAAATCATCAGTTCCGGAAAATTCTCCCTCGAAGCCGATTATTACAACCTCTTCAAAATCCCCGGAAAACTGAACAAGGAGAACCTTCTGGAACTCCAGTATTCCGATTTCGGGAAAGGCTCAGGCGATGCCATCAACTATCTCAACGACTTCTTCGGTCCCCAGGGGTGGACCCCCAAGGTGACGGGTGCCGGCAGCGGCTGGGGATTCTATGAGCCCAGTCTCAAATACATCAAATTCATGCTTGACCGCAATGAGACCATCCGCCTCGAGACCAGCGTCCTGTTCACCAACAGGGGAATCTCCGAAATCAAGAAGGATGCCAAATATGCCAACCTTCCGGCATGGATCACCAATACCACCCGGTCGGGTGACCGTATCAACGACTATGCCCGCGCCCTGTTCGCCAGCGGAAAACACTACCTTCCCTCTGACCAGCTGACCCCCGGGAGAACCGGCTACGGCACCAACAAAAACTTCATCTGCATCCGTTATGCCGAGATTTTGCTGATGCATGCCGAGGCCCTCACTTCAGGAGCCAGCAGCAGCGCTATGACGGCCGATGCCGCCGTCAATATGGTCAGGGCCCGTGCCGCCCTTCCCGCCCTCACCGGAGTGACCAACGCCCAGGTGATGGATGAGAAATTCGCGGAACTCGCCATGGAATGGGGAATCCGTTTCTATGACATGGTCAGGATGAGCAACTTCGCCGCCCTGAGCTACGACGGCAGGAGCTTCACCGCCGATAAAGTCTTCCTCCCTTACCCGCAGAACCAGGTCGACCAGATCCCGGCTCTCCAGGAGGCTTTGGGTAAATAAAAATAACTTATGACCACAGAAAAAATAAAGAATATGAATACCTTGAAATATCTGCTGGCATTCACGGCGGCACTCATTCTGGCCGCGGGCTGCAACGAAGGAATTGACCCTATTTCGCCGCTGGACCCCGGTCCCGACAAGGACGCCCCGGCCATCACCATCATCTCCCCCACCCAGGGACTGGCCATTGAGGTCGACTCCCTGGTGGTCTCAATCCTGGTGCAGCTCGAAGTCACCGACGATATCGAACTGAAATCGGTCTCCGTGCTCCTCGACAACAGCGAAATCGGCAGTATGACCACCTTTAAGGATTACCGCCGCGCCCTCATGGAATTCCGCCACCTGAACGTGACCACGGGAATCCATACCCTCACCGTCAAGGCTACCGACCTGGGAGGTAAGATGTCGGAGAAATCGGTGACCTTCGAGAAGAAACCCCCCTATGTGCCGATGTATGCCGGCGAGGTTTTCTATATGCCTTTCAACGGCGATTTTACCGAGAAGATCACCTTTAAGAACGCCACCGTAGTGGGAAATCCCGGCTTTACCGAGGCCAGCCTCAAGGGGATCAAGGCTTATGCCGGAGCCACCGATTCATACCTCACCTTCCCCCTGGCGGGACTCACGAGTGCCGATTTCAGCGCCTCTTTCTGGTACAAGGTCAACGGATCCCCCGATCGTTCCGGGATCCTCAGTGCCAGTCCGGCCGGCGAAGACCGCACCAAGGGATTCCGTCTCTTCAGGGAGGGAAGTGCCACCTCGCAGCGCATCAAGGCCAACGTGGGCTGGGGCGGCGGCGAAACCTGGAATGACGGGGCGCTGATCACCGCCCCCGGCACCAACTGGGTTCATATCGCCCTGTCGGTGAGCGCCGGCAAGGTCGTCCTGTACGTCAACGGCGCCGGTATAGAAGTCCCCAACAAGGGAAATATCGACTGGAGTGGCGTCGACTTGCTGGGCATTGGCTCGGGAGCCCCCAACTTCACCTACTGGGGCCACAGCTTCGACCGCAGCCATTATGACGAGTTGCGCCTCTTTAGCCGCGCCCTCACCGATGCCGATATCCAGACCATCATCCAGAATGACAAACCCTACGTTCCCCGGGAGGGAGAAATTCTCTACATGCCCTTCGAGGGAACTTATAAAGACCTGATTGGCAACCAGGAAGCCACGAAGGTGGGATCTCCGGAATTTGCCGCCGGCAAGGTGGGCAAAGCCTATGCCGGTGCCGCCAATTCCTACCTCACCTACCCGGCTGCCAATCTCACCAAGACCACCAGCCTGAGTGCCGCCTTCTGGATGAATGTCAACGCCACTCCCGACCGTGCCGGGATTCTGACCCTCGGTCCTCCCGATGAGGCCGCCCCCACCGCCCCCAACAACCGGACAAAAGGGTTCCGTTTCTTCCGCGAAGGGTCAGCCACAGCCCAGATTTTCAAACTCAATGCCGGCAACGGCACGGCTGACAGCTGGTTCGACGGAGGCGCTTCCGCCACCGTTGACCCCACAGCGGGAACCTGGGTGCACCTCGCCTATACCATCAGCCCTACGGAATGCGTGGTCTACATCAACGGGGAAGTGGCCAAACAGGGCGCCTTCACGGGTATCAGCTGGGAAGGCTGCGATATCCTCTCCATCATGTCAGGAGCTCCCCGCTTCACGGGTTGGAACCACTTCTCCGACCTGAGTCTCATGGATGAACTCCATATCTTCAACAAAGCACTGACCCAGGACGAAGTCAAGGCTATCATGAATGCCGAGAATTAACACCGGCCTCCTTTCCTGACGAAAGGAAGGCTCCGGGTCTTTCCCACACAGGCTGCCCGGTTTCCCGGGCAGCCTTTTATTCTTTATTCACAACCCTTTTCCCATGAGATCCCTGTACCTTTTTGCCCTGCTGCTGTTTCTGACCCTTCCGGGCAAAGGACAGGAAGTGCTCTTTTTTTCAGAAGGGACCACCACCTCTTTTTACGATCAGGGATTGGTCGATAAGGGCACCCTGGGGTCGGGTTACTTCGAGACCACCTCCCCTCCCGGAGCCCCGCAGTACGACGACAAGGTGCCCTGTACCACCAACGCCTGGAAGGGAAAATCAGCGCTGAAATTCAACTATACCTCAGCCCCCGACGGCCAGTGGAAGGTCTCTGTTTTCCGCAGCAACTGGGAGGCTGCCGACATTTCGCAGATGGACTCCCTGGTTTTCCACCTCTACTCTTCCCAGGAACTCCCCGCCTCTGCCCTGCCCCTGATCGGGGTCAGGAGCCTCCGGACTTCGGGAACGGGAGAAGTCAACTCGCAGATGGTTCCTCTGGCCGACTATAACGGGACCGTGCCGGCGGCACAGTGGACGCGCATCGTCTTTCCCCTGGAGGTGATCCGCTCCGATAACGCCAACAGCGACCTCAGCCTTCAGGCCACCAAGGCTATCCTCTTCAGCCAGTCAGAGAATAACAACACCCCGCGGCTTCTCTTCATCGATGAGATCATGGCCTTTAAAAATATCGCGGCACTCCATGCGGTGACCGGTCTGACCGCCACAGGGTACGACAGCCATGCGGAACTCCGCTGGATTCCTGCCGGGGAAAACCTCTCCTGCCGCATTTATGCCTCCTTTGACGAAGGAAACAGCTATGGGGTCAGGGGAGAGACCACCGGCAACGAATACCTCGATTTTCTCCCTTCCTCTGAAAGAAATAAAAATATCCGCTACCGGGTAGTTACCCTCTTCCAGGAGCGGGAATCCCTTGCTGCGGAAGCCACGGCCGCGGTCAGGGACTTCTCTGACGATGAACTGCTGGAGATGCTCCAGGAATATACCTTCCGTTATTTCTGGGAAGGAGGGCACCAGGAAAGCGGCATGGCCCTGGAGAGGAGCAACGGCAATGGCACCACCGCAGCTTCCGGAGCCACCGGCATGGGCCTGATGGCCATGATTGCCGCCCATGAGCGGGAATTCCGGCCCCGCGAAGAGATCAAAGCCCGGATCCAGGGCATTCTCACCTTCCTGGAGAGCTGCGACCGCCACCACGGCGCATGGTCTCACTGGTACAACGCCTCAACAGGAGAAACGCTGCCGTTTTCCGAATATGACGATGGCGGAGACCTCGTGGAGACCTCTTTCGTCGCCCAGGCCCTGATAGCCCTGAGGAATTACTTTACCGGCGACGATGCCTCCTCGGTGCAGATCAGGGAAAAGGCCACCCTTCTATTCCGGGAGATCGACTGGGAGTGGTACCGCCAGGGGGGCCAGAACGTGCTTTTCTGGCACTGGTCACCCAACTACGGGTTCCGCAAGAATATGAAAATCACGGGGTGGAATGAGTGCCTGGTCACCTATCTCATGGCCGCGTCCTCACCCACCCATTCCATACCGCAGGAGGTTTATACCGAGGGGTGGGCACGCGATGGCGCTATGGTGCGGACACGTACCTATTACAATCGGGAAATCAGCCTGTCACCCGATTGGGGAGGCCCCCTTTTCTGGGTCCACTACACCCACCTGGGCATCGACCCCCGTGGCCTCAAAGACCAATATGCCGATTACTGGCAGGAACATGTGAACACGGTGAAAATCCACCATGCCTATGCCGTCGCCAATCCGGGAGGTTGGAAAAATTACAGTGATAAATGCTGGGGGCTCACCGCCAGTGATGATCCTTACGGCTACACAGCCCACCAGCCGGTGCATAACGACAACGGGACCATCAGCCCCACCGCCGCTCTGGCCAGTATGCCCTATGCCCCCGCCGAAGCCATCAAGGCCCTGAAATATTTCTACCGCGAAAGAGGAAGCGACCTCTGGGGAAAATACGGCCCCCGCGATGCCTTCAACGACCAGCTGGGATGGGTCAGAGATGCCTGGCTGGGCATCGACC
>CAYWUJ010000062.1:0-10805 GCA_964461455.1 uncultured Prolixibacteraceae bacterium
TATCATAAAAAATGCGTAAATTGATAAGCCTGATCACAGGCCCCCGAAACCGGCAACGGTGCGTCCTCTGCCGGAAACCGTTATTATTCATCCAATACCACGCTTATGAAGATTACTACTTACTTTACTCACAGAAATGCGGAAGAACTGATCAGCGACCAGAATCCGCTGCTTTTTCAGGAGGTGAAGGAATTAATTGCCTCTGTCGACGCTTCCGCAGCCAAGACAAAGGTCGACGGCCATCACCCCGGAAAACTCCTCTATGACCGGGAAAAACTGGGAGATGCCCTTGATGCCGCATTCCTTAGCCGGAAATGGAAGAGTGCCCGCTGCAGCTATTATGTTACCCTCAACCCGTCGCTGCTGCCCAAACTGATCACCCTGCCGGCGGCACAGCAGAAAGAACTCCTGGCACGCCACGGCGAGAATGATCCTCTTTACCGCTTTGCAGAGAGCGACTACCTGAAAGAAAAAGTGACGGCCGAGGTACAGTTCGGAAATCACACCCGCGTGATCACCGACCTGTTTGTAAAACATGCCCTTTTCAATTCATCAGGAATCTCCGTCGCCGGAATTGAAATCCTGCCCATGCGGAAATTCCAGGAGGAAATAGGGTCTTCGGTGGCCTCCTACGAGGCTGAAGTTTACCTCCTTATGCGGTCGGGAAACGACTCTCCCTGCACACCACTGCTGATACTGGGTGTGGAGCCCTGACCCGGGAATCCCCTGACTGGAAGGATGGGAGCAGGATTACCCATGCACATTAAGATGGATTCGCTACTTCTTTTCTTAATATTTCTTTATATTTGTGTAATTTGATGTTCGACTGACCATTCTATTTTAACCAAATAACTACAAATTGATGAACGTATGAAGAAATTAGTAGCAGAATTTATCGGAACCGCCTGGCTGGTGCTGGGAGGCTGCGGAAGTGCCGTCCTGGCCGCCGCTTTCCCCGAACTGGGAATCGGATTCGCCGGCGTTGCCCTGGCATTTGGCTTAACGGTGGTGACCATGGCTTATGCTATCGGCCACATATCAGGATGCCACCTGAACCCTGCCGTATCGGTGGGATTATGGATGGGCGGCCGTTTCGACAAAAAGGAACTCCTTCCTTACATTGTCGCCCAGGTCCTGGGCGGAATTGCCGGGGCCGCCATCCTTTACCTCATCGCCAGCGGAAAACAGGGCTTTGAACTGGGAAACTTCGCAGCAAACGGATACGGGGAACACTCACCGGGTGGGTACAGCATGCTGGCAGCCCTGGTCTGTGAAGTCGTCATGACCTTTGTTTTCCTGATCGTCATCCTGGGAGCCACCCACCCCAAGGCACCCCAGAAATTCGCCGGCCTCGCCATCGGTCTGGCCCTGACCCTGATCCACCTGATCTCTATCCCGGTGACCAACACTTCGGTGAACCCGGCACGTTCCACAAGCCAGGCCCTCTTTGTCGGTGACTGGGCCCTCGGCCAGCTGTGGCTCTTCTGGGTGGCCCCCATCGTCGGCGCCCTCCTGGCAGGTCTGGTCTACAAATACCTGTCACCCGTCAAGGAATAACACGACATTTAACAAATAAAAAAAGCGCCTGAATCAATGATTTAAGCGCTTTTTGCATTTTTGTCTGGTGACCCAGCTGGGATTCGAACCCAGGACCCCATCCTTAAAAGGGATGTGCTCTACCAGCTGAGCTACTGAGTCATCCTTAATTTCCTTTGTCTGTCAAAGGCGGGTGCAAAAGTAGTTAATTTTTATTTCCACACAAAAAATCATGTTCCGAATTGTAAAAATTTGGAATTTTATACTTTTGTGCGCAGTAATAAGTTCAGCAGGATGGCTGTGCCACAACCACACAACTCTGTTTAACCGGATCATCCATACATCATCATTATGAAAATACTGGTCACCGGCACCGCCGGATTCATAGGATTCCATCTCGCCAAACGGCTGACCTCGCGGGGTGATGAAGTCGTCGGACTCGACAACATCAACGATTATTACGACACCGACCTGAAATATGCCCGGCTCGCTGAATGTGGCATTTCCCGGCACGATGCCGACAGCAGGAGGGTGGTGGCCAGTACCACCATTCCGGGATATCATTTCCTGAAGGCTTCCCTGGAAGATGCCGAACCCATAAAAAGCCTCTTCGCCAGTGAGAAATTTGACGCTGTGTGCAACCTGGCCGCCCAGGCGGGTGTGCGTTACAGCCTGATCAATCCCCAGGCCTATATCGACAGCAACATCACAGGGTTCATCAACATCCTGGAAGCCTGCCGTCACTATCCTGTCAAACATCTGGTATACGCCAGTTCTTCCAGCGTTTACGGCAGCAACACCAAAATGCCGCTGTCGACTGCCGACCGCACCGACCACCCCGTAAGCCTCTATGCCGCCTCCAAAAAAAGCAACGAACTGATGGCCCATGCCTATAGCCATCTCTTCGGACTTCCCACCACCGGATTGCGGTTTTTCACAGTCTACGGCCCCTGGGGTCGCCCCGACATGGCCGCCTTTCTCTTCACCCGGGCCATCATCGACGGAAAACCGATGACCATTTTCAATAATGGCGACATGTACCGCGATTTCACCTATATCGATGACATCATCGAAGGAGTGGTCCGCGTCATCGACCATGCGCCGGTGGAAAACACCCCTCCTGCCGAACTCTTCAACATCGGGAATTCCAGTCCCGTAAAGCTGATGGATTACATCGAAGCCATCGAAAAAGCCCTCGGGAAAAAGGCGATACGCGAGTTTCTGCCCATGCAGCCCGGTGATGTCTACAAAACCTTCGCCGATGTCTCCCACCTCGAAGAAAAACTGAACTACCACCCCTCCACCCCGGTGACCGAAGGCGTAAAACGGTTTGTCGACTGGTATACGACCACAGGAGTGAAATTTAAGGTATAAAAAATTGGGGTTAACAACCCGATCCTCTTTTGAAGAATCTGATCAGTCACCCGCAGGTGGCTGATTTTTTATGGCGTTAACCCCAATTTAATAAAAGGCTGACCTGTAAGCCGGGTTCTGTTCCGGCAGGCATCGCTGCCTGCCGGCCCCTGTCATTTATCTTGCCGCACCATCACTGGTACGGTCATGCGGCCTACCCCTCCCGGCATCCTTCCGTCTTTCGGCGGCAGAAAACAAAACGGGCCGTTCTGCCTTGCGACCGGGATATATTTGGCCTTGCAACCCATGAGGCGTACGGCTCTCCGGGTCACCCCGGAAACCGGTGCGCTCTTACCGCACCTTTTCACCCTTGCCCGGATGGCGAACCACCCCGGCGGTCATTTTCTGTTACGCTCCTTCAGGCTTCCACCCGACTTCCCGTTAGGAAGCATGGCGCCCTTCGTTGCCCGGACTTTCCTTACCGGCTTACACCGGCACGACAAAGCGGTCAGCCGCCACAAAGATACAAGGATAATTCCGGATTTATATCTGATCGGCACAAAGCAATCAGACCGGATTCCCTCTTACCTGTCAGAAAATTACAATCTCCCCGGCAGGAATGCCGAACACCCTGGCAATATCATCCTTTGCGGAGGATGACCATCGTGGCTCCATAACCATACTCACGAAACGAGGCATCCTGGACATCGTATTTCTTATAACGGCCCGAGAGCTCGCGGCGGAGCTCATTTTTCAGGGTCCCCTGTCCTATCCCGTGGATGAAGACCATCCTTCGGACCCCCTCCCTGATGGCGGCTTCCATTTCGGCACGGAACTTCTCCATCTGAATATCCAGCATTTCCTTGTTCGACAAGCCGGTGGCCGAATCCACCAACTCCCCGATGTGCAGGTCCACCTCCCTGATCTCCGGAATCTCCTTTTTACCGGACTTCGGCTTCGGGGTATCGCCGCTCTCCGTTGCCGCTTCGGGCGCACCGAAGTCATGCTGCCGTAACTTCTCCATATCGGCAGTGAGATCCTTCTCCCTGACCGGCAGCAGCATCGCCCTCTTCTCAAAATAGGAATTCTCAACAAAGGAGGTTTCCTTGTAGAACCTAACCGGATTAACCTTGATAGTCCTGGCCAGGGCCGGTTGAAAACGTACACCCTTTTGCTCAAAAGGCATGAGCTGTATCCCGAAATCAGGGAAATGGCTCAGGTCTTCGTGCCCGAATCCCTTCAGCGGCACCCGCGAAAAGGGAGCCAAACGCCCCGACTTTTCAGAAATATACTCTCCCGCTACCAACAGGGAAAAGTGGTAGAGCAGAATATTACCGGAATCGTTGACCAGCCATACTTTTATCTCCCCGGAAAGGGGGAGCGTGGGAACTTCAGGAACAAACGCCAGAAAATAGGCGGATTCCGCCGATGCCGGTTTTCCTGCCGACGAGGCAAACAAAGGCAGCACCTCCTTCTTCGGCTTGGGAGGCTCCTCCTTTGGCCGGTTCTTCTCCCTGACCACCGGCCGGTCCAAAACATCACCAAACCGTTCATCCTTAATAAGTTCCGTGATCAGACAGGGAATTTCAAATCCCTCTTTATCTTCCACATTGACTACCTTGGGAGTGACAAATCCGGTGATTTTTCCACCTCCTACGGCATTCAAAAACTTTACCCTGTCGCCAACTTTCAGCATATTCCTTTTTGTTTGCAAAAATAGGATAATTAACAGAGAATGAATTCCGGTGAGCGCATTTCCCGACGACCCTGACGCGGGGTAAGCGAACCAGACACTAAAAAAGGCCTCTGCGGAATCGGATTCCTCGTCTGCTGTGCGATGAGGAATTTCAATTATCCTATTTTTGCCGTCAGAATTCACCATTATGATCCAAATCCCGGATATTCGCATCAGCGATTTCACTTACGAACTGCCGGAAGAGAAAATCGCCGTTTACCCGCTCTCAGAAAGAGAACAGTCAAGGCTCCTGCTATGGAAGGGAGGACACATCACCGAGACCCTCTTTGCCGATGCCGGCATGATGGTTCCGGAAAACAGCCTTCTGGTTTTTAACAATACCCGGGTGATCCATGCCCGGCTCATCTTTCACACCCCTTCAGGGGCCCGTGTCGAAATTTTCTGTCTGGAGCCCCACCAGCCTGCCGACTACCAGCTCTCTTTCCAGTCGACCGCCAAGGTGGAATGGAAATGTCTGGTCGGCAACGCCCGGAAATGGAAACAGGGAACCCTGGCCCTGACGGTTCCCATCGGTGATCTTTCAGTGACCCTTCAGGCGGAAATGACAGAACGGCTTGGCAATGCCTTCTGTATCCGCTTTTCGTGGGACTCTCAACTCACCTTTGCCTCACTCATCGAGGCTGCCGGGAGCATGCCCATTCCCCCCTACCTCAACCGCCCGGCAGAGACCATCGACGACGACCGCTACCAGACCACCTATGCCCGCATCGACGGATCGGTGGCCGCACCCACGGCAGGACTGCACTTCACCCCGGGAGTGATGGAGAAACTGCGGAATAACCACATTTCCTTTGCCGAACTCACCCTCCACGTGGGTGCCGGAACCTTCCAGCCGGTAAAGTCGGAACGTGTGGCCGACCACGACATGCACACCGAAACGGTATATGTCACCAAAGCCTTCCTCAGGACACTGCTGAACCATGAAGGGCGGGTCATCGCCGTGGGAACCACCTCGGTGCGTTCCCTGGAAAGCCTTTACTGGCTGGGGACAGGAAGTTCAGAAGCCCTCCGGGAAAACAAGACCGGCACCGGGGAAACCCAGGAGAATGCCTCAGAGGGATGCACCTGGCATGTGGACCAATGGCAGCCCTACACCCGCCCCTCCGACCTTCCCCCGGCTACGGCCATCACCAACCTGCTGAACTGGATGGAAAATCACCATTCCGACCAACTCTCCTTCACCACTTCCATCATCATCATTCCCGGATACCGCTTCAGAATGATCAGCGGCATGTTTACCAACTTCCATCAGCCCAGCAGCACCCTGCTCCTCCTGGTGGCCGCCTTCCTCGGCCACGACTGGAAAAAAGTCTACGACTACGCCCTGCACCACGGCTTCCGCTTCCTCAGCTACGGCGACGCCAACCTTTACCTGAAATCCTGATAAACCGAACAGCAGGTCATCCGGAAGATGACTTTGCTTCAAAAACCACATCACCATGAGAAAACTGCTTACTATCCTCTTCGTCACCTGCATGTCACTTTTCACCCTGTCAGCACAACCCTCCTTCGGGGAAGCGCAAAAAATCAACGACGGCTGGAAATTCATCAAGGGAGACCCGAAAGAGGCCTCATCCCCCGGTTTCGATGACTCCCGCTGGCGGACCCTCGACCTTCCCCACGACTGGAGCGTCGAAGGACCTTACAGTCCCTCACTGGCCAGCGCCACCGGATACCTTCCGGGCGGAATCGCCTGGTACCGTAAAAAATTGGAGATTCCGGCCGAAACAAAGGAGATGAAACTCTTCCTTTACTTTGAGGGAATATACCGTAATGGCGAAATTTTCGTCAACGGCACCTCCCTGGGAATGCGCCCCAATGGGTACCTCTCCACATTCCATGAACTCACCTCCCTGGTACGTCACGGAGAAAGCAACACCATCGCCGTGCGGGTCGACCACTCCGAATCGGCCGACTCCCGCTGGTATACCGGCTCAGGAATATACCGTGACGCCTGGCTGGTGTATGCCCGTCCCATTCATATCGATCCCTGGGGTATATCTTATACCACCCGGGAACTCAATGACAGGCAGTCGGCCGTCACCGTACAGACCAGCCTGACCAATTCCACGCCCCTCGCAGTGACCGTAACGGTCATCCAGGAACTGGTGGACAGGGAGCAGAGCGTAGTGTCGAAAAACGCCACAAAAATAACCCTTCCGGGGACCGGCAGCAGAATAGTGACCCAGGAGCTGAAAACCACGCGGCCTCACCTTTGGTCGGTGGCCGATCCTTACCTCTACACCCTCAGAACAACGGTTTACCAGGGTAAGGAAATGACAGACCAGTCCACTGTCAGGGCAGGGATCCGCACCCTCCGTTTCGACCCTGACAAAGGGTTCTTCCTGAACGGGGAAAACCTGAAAATCAAGGGGGTATGCCTCCACCACGATGCCGGCATGCTGGGGTCTGCCGTTCCCCGCGAAGTGTGGGCCCACCGGCTTGAAACCCTCCGCTCCCTCGGATGCAACGCCATACGCACCAGCCACAATCCCCAGGCTCCCCTTTTCTATGACCTCTGCGATGAAATGGGATTTCTGGTCCTCAACGAAGCCTTCGACGAATGGGAATATCCCAAAAAGAAGTGGATTGAAGGATGGAACCAGGGCACCCCCGGATTTCAGGGCCCCGCGGCGTTCTTTGAGGAATGGGGAGAACGTGATCTGCGCGACATGATCCTGCGCGACCGTAACCACCCCTCCGTTTTCATGTGGAGCATCGGCAATGAAGTCGACTACCCCAATGACCCTTACTCCCACCCCATCCTGAACCAGGAAGGCATCGGGCAGCAGCATACCGCAGGGTTCCTCCCCAGCCAGCCCCATGCCGACCGTCTGGGAGCAATTGCCAAAAAACTAACGGCCGTGGTGAAAAAATACGACCCGTCACGACCGGTTACCGCAGGTCTTGCGGGTCCGGTCATGTCAAACGAAACGGAATACCCCGGAGCCCTTGACGTGGCAGGATATAACTATACCGAAAACAGGTATGCCCTGGACCACGAACGCTACCCCTCCCGGGTCCTCTACGGAAGTGAAAACGGCCACTCCATGGAGGCCTGGAAGGCCGTCCGCGACAATGAATACATCTTCGGACAGTTCCTCTGGACCGGCATCGACTACCTGGGAGAATCGCACCGCTGGCCTTCCCGGGGCTTTACCTCGGGGCTCATTGACCTGGCGGGATATAAAAAACCCAGGGCTTTCTTCCGTGAAAGCCTCTGGTCAGAACAACCGATGATCTACAGCGGCACCTTCCGGAAGAAAGGATCACCCCGCTTTTCCGCCATCGACGCCCCTCCCCTGTGGAATTACCAGGAGGGAGACTCGGTGACCGTCATCTGCTATACCAACTGCGAACAAGCCCGGCTTTTTCTGAATGGCAGGGAAGTGGGAAATGTGAAATCACGCGATGACAACAGTGGAACCATCTCCTGGAGTGTCGCCTATGCCCCGGGAAAACTGGAAACGGTGGGCTATACCGGCGGTAAGGAAACCGCACGCCACACCCTGGAAACCAGCAGCCGTCCCCACGCCATCAGGGCTCTCCCCGTCAAAAACTCCATATCTATGAATAACGGAACCGCCCTGGTCAATATCTTCATCGTTGATGAAAACGGGAATCCGGTTTACCTCTCTGACAATGAGATCACCTGCACCACGACCGGACCGGTAAAACTCCTCGGACTCGAAGCCTCCGATCCCACCGACATGGGCGACTATTCCGACAACCGGCAAAGGGTCTTCCAGGGGAAAATGACGGCTTATATCAGGGCTACGGGAGAAAAGGGACCCGCCACGGTCCGCTTCACCTCCCCATGGCTCCAGTCCGCTGAGATTACCCTGGCGGTGGAATAACTGAGAAAAGGCAGGCATTTATGCACTCCGGCCCTATTGCGTGACAGATACCCGGTGCCCTCACCTAAAAGTTACGCTGAAGTCAGGCGGCTTATTTTTCAAACGGCTCCGTTATTCTGACCCTGACTGGTCACAAACAGGGATTTATCGGGCAAAAGGGTGCCCCCCTTGGTCAGCCAGGAAACGCCGAAGGCCATCAGGGCTATGGTTTCCGCCCAGAAGACAAACCGGGTATCGGGGAACTTCCTCTGCATAAAAAGGAAATAGATGAGAATTCCCAAAGCGGCCAGAAGAAGGACAATGCCACAGATCCTGTAAATGACATTCCGCTGGATCTTCCGGGGTGTCGGATCGGCTTCCCCGCGGGTAAACAGAAAAAGGGAGAAAAGGGCCAGAATGGTGAAGAAAACACCTGCCGCCCCGAAATGAATCTGACCGGCCCAGTCCTGGGGTCCGATTTTGGAGGTGGGGAACCAGGCGATCAGAAAGGCGCAAATCCCTGCCACGTCACCCGCCATGTTGTCCCAACGGTCATATCCCCGGTAAAAAAGGAGGAAGAGTCCGACCGCACACATGGCCCCGACAAATACATCGCGCATCCCCGAATAATAATACATGCTGATATCAAACAGGGGAACCTCCTCACCGAAAAGGAAATAGTTACCTGTGACCAGCACAAAAGGCAGCAGAATCCCTATCCAGCCCACGGTTCTCCGCAAGGCCAGGTAGGAGTATAGCTGTTCGGCATAATGGGGTAATTTCATGATCAGCCCGAAATACACAATCCCGTTAAAAACGTGAAATGTCGATGGTGCAAACCTGCACTATACGGGCAAAAATAGTGAATTATCCCGTTCACTGCGTAACCGGCAAAAGCAGATCCCCGTTTCAGGGTGGATAAATGTCCGTTTTTTCTCTACCTTAGCGGGGAATAACGTCAAACCAAATTTGTGAAAGATGATTAAGAGAGTTTTCCTTTCAGCGTTGGCATTGGTATTCCTTGCCATTCAGTCACTTTCTGCTCAGGAGGCCAAACCCTGGTTTCAGGACGGCCCCTGGCGTTTTCCCACTCCCAATCCCAAAGCCAAAACCCTACCCCTGATCAGGGTGGAGGGGAATAAGTTTGTCGATCCCGCCGGAAAAACCGTTCTTTTCAGGGGGGTTTCCATCTCTGATCCCGACAAGGTGGAACGGCAGGGTCACTGGAACAAGAACCATTTTGAGAAGGTGAAGGAAGCCGGCGCCTTGGTAGTGCGCATTCCCGTGCACCCCGTGGCCTGGCGTGAGCGGACCCCTGAGAAGTATCTGGGACTCCTCGACCAGGCCGTGGAATGGTGTACCGACCTGGGGATGTATGTGATGATCGACTGGCATTCCATCGGAAACCTGGGGATGGAGCTTTTTCAGGACCCGATGTACAACACCACCCAACAGGAGACTTACCAGTTCTGGAGGAGCATCGCCCAGCATTTCCGGGGCAACAATACCGTGGCATTTTATGAGATTTTCAATGAACCCACCACTTACAGAGGCCAACTGGGCACCATGACCTGGCCCGAGTGGCGCGAGATCAACGAAAAGATCATCCACCTGATCAGATCGTTCGACGAGGAGACCATTCCCCTGGTGGCTGGATTTGACTGGGCCTACGACCTTACCCCTTTGCTGGAAGATCCCGTCAGGGCCGAACGGATCGCCTATGTCACCCACCCCTATGAGCATAAGAGGAAACAACCATGGGAACCCAAATGGGAGGAGAATTTCGGATTCGCCGCCGCCAAATACCCCATTGTAGCCACGGAATTCGGCTTTGGAGTGCGACCAGGTCAGACCATCGGCGAAGATCACTATGCCTATAAAATCATCGATTACCTCGAAGGAAAGGGAATCAGCTGGCTGTGCTGGGTCTTCGACCCCGAATGGGGACCTCAGATGCTGAAGGCTTGGGATACTTACCAACTCACCGAAAGTGGCGAATTCTTTAAAAAGGCCATGCACGGGGAACTCGACGTCCAGAAGGAATAGTCCCCGACAGACTCATTCCCGGTTTGAATAGAAGCGCTCCAGGATCGACCCGTCATTGACCTCCTTGAAAAGGGATTCCACGGTGGCATGCGGAACATCAAAAACGTCGAGCATGATGAGCCCGTCGAGACAGTTGTTGAACTTGGGATCCACATTGAAACTGACGATACGGGCATTCAGCTTAATATACTTTTTCAGAAGCACCGGGAGCCCTGAATTGAGCGCATCGACATCACCGATGGTCTTGTCGAGCTTGTTGATGTCGCGCCCCGTACTCT
>CAYWUJ010000063.1:0-10412 GCA_964461455.1 uncultured Prolixibacteraceae bacterium
TGAATATTTGTACCCGTAAACAACTGGTTCAAAACTTCCTCAATACGCTGGTCTGCGGCATGGACAGAGACCTTTCTGTTGACGTCAATCAATTTTTCATTATATAAAAAGAAAAATTCACTTTGGTCCTCAATGGCATCCAGGATATTCTCCAAAGATGTATTGGAATAATTCATGGAAAGTTTTGTGTGTTGGGCATATGCATTGTTTGCATTCGTCTGAAGGAAGGTGACCAGGAGAAGAAAAACAATTATTCTCATTATCAGAAAGGTTTTCTTCAAAGGGGGATTGTTCCACCCAGTGATGGTTTTACTTTTTTTCATAAATTTGTTATGTTTTTATTAGAGAAAATTTCTTTGAAATTTTTGGAGGAAACCGTTGCCGCGGTTTCCTTCTTTTTTGTCCATCTATAAAGGTCCGTTTCTGTTTTTCATAGGCAAAAAGTATAGTGATTATAGTTTATAGAAAATAACTTTTTCTTTCATCCAGGAACCATCAGGCATAGCCTTCCGGGGAGTAATGCTGTACCGTATTGGTGAAGTCATACTGAGCAATCGCAGAACTTCGCGTAATGAATCATCCTCAAAGGTTGCCCTGAAAACATACTCTTCCAGCTCTGCACTTGCTATTTCAACCTCGATGTTATACCAACGTTCCAGCCTGCGGGCTACTGAAGCCATGTTATCACCCCTGAAAATTAACTTTCCTTCTGTCCAACCACGGTATTTCATGGGATCTGTTTTTTCAATATGAATATCCTCTCCATTGAACACAAGCCTTTCAGAAGGCTTTAACAACACCGGGGGTGTAGTCTGTTTTGCCGTAAACTCAACACTACCTTCAGCAAGAACCACCTCAATAATGCCTTCATCACGGTAACCACTTACATTGAATCTGGTTCCTAACACTTTAACCGTTGATAACCCTATGTCAATTTGAAAAGGATGGAGTTCATCGGTAACCACTTCAAACCAGGCTTCGCCCTGCAATTGAACACACCTGTTTCCAGAGAACGGCGTTGAATAGGAGAGCTTGGATCCGCTGTTAAGGTATCCGGTGGTACCATCAGGGAGGTTAAAGGCTACCCTTGAACCCAAGGGGGCAAAAAGTGTTGAAACGACTGATTGTTCTGTAACAAGCCCCGGTTTGTTTTCTGTACGCAGCAGAAACCACAAACCGGAAAGCAAAACCGGAATGAGCAAAACAGCAGCAACACGGGAATATATCCCAAAAAAACGGGTTTTCACTGATATTGGCTTTTCTGGTTCTCTCAGACGGATAATATGATGAATTTTGTCAAGCAAATGATCTAACTTGATTTCAGGTTGAGGGAGAATAGAATTCCAATCATCAAGCAACAGATTTTTCAGTTCAGGACTTGAAGGACTTTTGCCAAAAAAGTCTTCAATCCACTTGACTTCCTCTTCACTTGCCATTCCATCAAGAAAGCGTTGTATATTTTCTTTTTCAGTCGCGCTCAGCATTTTTTTATTTCTCCAGATGAAGGCCTTTTACCTCCACTAATGAGTTATACACACAAATTGCAGAAATCTCATATCAAAAAAGCACTTTTTTTTAATACGGGCATCAATTTTACAACACACTTAAAATGTGAAAATTACAAACCAGGGAAATGCCTGTTTAAGAAGGGACCATCCTCTGGTGACCCTTCACCCGGCAATTTTCTGGTCAATTGAGTTCTTTGGCTATTTCAAAGGATCCAAAGATTCACAAACAAAAGAATAGCCAGATTTTCACTTCCCAAATGGGTTTTAATGAATTTCAGGGTGGCAGAGATATAATTATCGACAGTTCCCGGTGAGAGATGGAGTTCTGTAGCAATTTCTTTTGAAGAGAGTCCATCAAAACGACTTTTTATAAACGCAATCCGTTGTTTCTCCGGAAGTTGATTAATTATACCCATAATATGTTCCAACACAGAAGTATAATCTGAACCATGATCAAATACCTGCACATTTACGGCTGAATCGAGGATTAGTTTATCTTTAAAATCCCTCTCCTTTACCCGCCTTCTATAAATATTACAAATATCATGGTGTGCAATGGTGAAAATAAATGAATTGAATGAACTCTCCTTTCTTAAATTATACCGGTTATCCCAAACCTTAAGGAAAACCCCCTGAACCAGTCCTTCAGCTTCTTCTTTTGACCTTAGGTATTTATACCCAAAAGAATAGAGTCTTTTTGCATATTTCTCAAAAAGTTTATCAAAAGCCAAAACATTCCCTTTTTGCAGACTTTCGACGAGCTCTCTATCGTTTAGTATTGTTCTCAAATGAAAAATATATAACAGGCAAAACTAATAATATCATTAAATATCTGAAAACGGGAGAGGAAAGTATTTATTTTCGATTGGCACCGGGAAACAGTATGGATGTTTAATGGCCTCCGGAGGAACCCCGGAATCCTTTCAGGCCGATTCTGAAAAACGGGACAACACCCTGGAGGCATAGGTTCGGGACACCGGAATGTCGGGGACCGCTTCATGGTCAAGAACCAGAAAGATACCTTCCTGTTCCTTCCGCAGGATTTTGACCTTGTCGAAGTTGACCACGGTGGAGCGGTTGCAGCGCACCAGCGAAGTATGGACGAATTTGTTTTCGATGTTTTTCAGGGTGTTTCTGATCATAAAGGAGACAATCTTGCCCTTGTCGAGGTAATGCACCTTGATGTAATTATCGGCCGATTCGATCCAGAAGATCTGGTCACTGCGCACCGACAGCCTGAGTTCTTTTTTCTCATCCGTAAAATTGAGCATCCGGTTAACGGGCATGTCGCCTTCCATTTTGGAGCTGCTCAGGATCTCCAGTTTCCTGACCTTGTCCCTGAGGGCAAAGTAGAGCCAGAGAATGGAATAGGGCAGCAACAGCACCAGGGAGGTGTTGATAAACGATTGCCTGAACATATCCCTGAAGGGTCGCATGTCATCGAGGATCACCCTTTCGAAAAGGGTGTAAAACATGGCCATGGCCACCATTTCGGCCAGAATCCACAGGGCATACTGCCACAGCATCAGTCCTTTCCTGCGGCCATAACGGATCATGAGAATCCTGCTGACCACTACCACGAGCACACCGGTGAGGATAATCACACTGGAAAAGACAAAAAACATGATATCAGTGATAGAAAACCAGTCCTGCGCCCCGAAGGGCTGATAAATATTGATAAATACCAGCGCAAAAAGGGCAGTGAAAAATATCAGCCTGGTGATATTTCCCTTTTCATATAAATATTCCGGGATTCTCTGGTTCATATATTGCTGACGGCATTTTAAACGATCCACCGGAAATCCGGATTAATCCATGTAAAAGTAACCTATTCCTCCATTTTAAAAAAATGGATCTTTCACTCATTCGTCCCAAATATGGCCCATTCATCCCTTCCTGACCCATAATTCCCCCTCAACCGGGCACCGGTCCCTTTTTTTTGGAGCTCCCCGGTGCATGGCTTTCCTTTGCAGAAAGGTTAACTTCCGGAAGGAGTTCCGCACTATAGAAAAATGGAAACAGGAAAATTTCTACAATGGCCCAAAGGCTTGCTCAGCACCCTCAGGAATGGTTTCAGGGCGGATGGCGAAGGACCGGGATTCCGGATAGAGGAGTATGATTTTGAATCTGAAGGTACTGAGCCGGCAGAGGCCGGAAACGAAGAACTGTTGTTGCAGGAAGATTTGTTGTTGCACGATGCCGGAATTGCAGAAAACAGGCGGTTCAGCTACCAGGTTTTTGTTCCGGTCAAAAGAGGCGACGACAGGAAGGCCATTCTCCTGCTTCACGGACTGAATGAACGAAACTGGGACAAATATCTTCACTGGGCTGAATACCTGGCCCTGAATACCGGGAAACCCGTCATTCTCTTTCCCATCGCGTTTCACATGAACCGGGGACCGTCGGCCTGGCTGAATCCCAGAAGCATGCACCGGGTGGCCGAAACCCGCAGGAAAAAGGCAGGCAATCCGGGTTCCCTCACCTTTGCCAATGCGGTGCTCAGTGAGAGGCTGACGGAAAAGCCGCTGAGGTTTTATCACAGCGGCAGGCAAACGATCAGGGATATCAGTGCGCTGGCCCGGCACATCGGGAACGGGGAACATCCGCTTTTCCCCGCAGGGGCTGCCATCGACCTGTTTGCCTATTCCATCGGCTCATTCCTGGCTGAAATTCTGCTGATGGCCAACCCCGGAAACCTCTTTTCCTCCTCCAAACTCTTCATCTTTTGCGGAGGGGCCATCTTCAGACATATGTACGGAGAGTCGAAACACATCATGGACAAGGTAGCCTACGAACGACTGCTTCAATATTATTGTGAAGAGTGGTTCAATCCGTCAGAAAACGATCCTTTCAGCACCACAAAGGAATCCGATGACCTGGCCCGGGCCTTCAGTGCCATGATCAGCCCCGATATCTTCCAGGAAGAGAGGGAACACTTCTTTGACGCGTGGAAAAGGAGGATTTCCGGGATCTCCCTCCTGAAGGACAAGGTGATGCCATTTTCGGGCGTGGAAGCCTGCATGGGGAAGAAACTCGCCGGGGAGTGTTTTGAACTTCTCGATTTCCCCTTCGAGTACAGCCATGAAACGCCCTTTCCGGCCACGGGACGTACCGACCTCAGGCTGGTGGAGGCCTCCTTCCGGGAGGTTTTCCGCAAAAGCGCCGCCTTCCTGGCGTGATGGGAACAGGAAATGGCTATTCCGGGTTAAAATTTTAAATTTCAGGCATATTAAAGGCCACCCAGTGGAAAATTTCCATAAATTGTCCGGATCAAATCAAACACCATGGAAAACAACCGGATCATCATTGTGGGCGGCGGTTTTGCCGGACTGGCCGCGGGCATATACGGACAAATGAACGGCTATGCCACCGAAATTTTCGAAATGCACGACAAACCCGGGGGATTATGCACCTCCTGGGACCGCAAGGGATACACCATCGATGCCTGCATCCACTGGCTGGTGGGTTCCAATCCCCGCAGCAGTTTTTATGACACCTGGAAAGAAGTGGGCCTTCTCCCCGGAAGGGAATTCATCGACATGGACCTATACCTCCGTTATGAGGCTTCCGATGGCCGGGTGGTCAACTTTTACTGCGATATCGACAGGCTCGAAAAACACCTCGTGGAATTTAGTCCCGCCGATGAAATAGCCATCAAAGAATTTACGAATGCCATCCGCATGGTGCTGGTCTTCGACCAGTCGGGGAAGGAAGCCCCCCTCCTGCGCCGGCTGGGGGAAAAGGCCGCCCTGGGTTGGGCCCTGGCTGTCAAAGGCCGGAAAATGACACAGTGGATGAAGACCACCATCGTGGAGTTCCTGGCCCGGCTTAAAGACCCGGTGCTGAAAGAAGCCTTCAGTGAAATATGGATTCCCGAATTTTCCCTCTTTTTCATGCTCTTCGCCTTTGCCTGGCTCCATAAGCGGAATGCCGGCTACCCCCTGGGGGGATCAATGCCCATGTCGCGGGCGCTGGAAGAAAAATATCTGCATCTGGGAGGCAAAATCCGTTACAAGTCAAAGGTGGAAAAGATCCTTACGGAAAATGGAAAGGCCACAGCGATAGTCCTGACCGACGGCTCTGAGCACAGGGCCCAACGGGTCATCTCAGCAGCCGACGGGCATACCACCATATTCAAAATGCTCGAAGGGAAGTATGTCTCTCCGGAAATCAGGGAACAGTATGAAACCTGGCCTATGTTCCATTCCCTGCTTTTCGTGGGACTGGGCGTCAACCGGACCTTCGGGGAGATCCCGCTGTCGGTGTCGGGATTTAGTTTCCCCCTGAAGGAAAAAGTAGAAATTGCCGGCCGGACCATCGACCGTATGCCGGTGCACCTCTACCACCACGATCCTTCGCTGGCCCCTCCGGGAAAAACCGCCCTGACCGTCATGCTGGAGAGTGATTACGACTTCTGGAAGAAGCTCTCGGCCGACCGGCCCGCCTACCTGGCCGCCAAGGAAGAAGCCCTGCAGAAGATCATCGCCTGCCTGGAGCAGCGCTTCCCGGGAATTTCAGGGCAGATCGAGATGACCGACGTGGCCACCCCCACCACCTTCGAACGGTATACCGGCAACTGGAAGGGGAGCTTTGAAGGATGGCTGATCACCCCCCACAATGCCAACACGATGATCAAACCGATGAAGCAGACCCTCCCGGGATTGCAGAATTTTTATCTCTGCGGACAGTGGGTGGAACCCGGGGGCGGACTGCCCACCGGCATCATGTCAGGCCGCCGGCTCATCAAATCGATCTGCAGGGAAGACCGGAAGAAGTTCACTGTTTCAGCGCCGCCTTGGTAAAGATATAGTCCGGTATTTTCTCGTTGAAGCGGATGGTGGTCACCCTGAACTCCGTGCCTTTGCCCTGCTTGAGCATGTCCTTGTACAGGACGGTATAGGGGAACCAGCGGCCCTGCACCTGTCTGACATCGCTCATTTCGGTGCGCTTCAGCAGTTGTCCGCCACGCGCAAATAAATCCTGTTTCAGGGGGATGAAGTATTCCTGGTCGACCCATAACTTCTGGCGGTAATAGGCGACATCGCTCACTTTGGCCGTCAGCTCCATCACCCAGGCTTTCCGGTCTCCCAGGGTCTCCTCTCCGGTCACTTTCGCCGCATACACCTCGGTGAGTTTCCGGTCGTCCATCATGTCTTCATAGGAGAGGTCGCTGCCCATGACCGGTTGCCTGAGCATATGGCCCGAGATCTGGATCACCCGGTCGGTGGAGGGGGAATAGATCCAGAGCTGACCTTCCAGTTTCAGCATTTTGGTGCCTTTCTCCGATGCCGGGGAGAGGTATTCGGTAAAAGCCTTTTTGGTGCCCTCGCCCCAGGAGCGGGAGGTGATGGTGCGGCTGCTGCGCTTGCCATGAACGGTCATCGATGATTCCATCACCCGGTTGTCGGACGACATGTTGCGGTCTACCTTTTCCAGAATCGCCGCCGCATCCTGGGCATGTGCCATTCCCGGCGAAACAGCCATTGCAAAAATCAGCAGATATGCTTTCAACGTTTTCATTTTTCCTTTTATGATACGATCTATTTTACCAATACAATTTTCGTTCCCAAATCAGTCATGCTTCCAGCTCCTTAAAGAGCCGGGCGGTTTGCCGCCTGAAGATGCCCACTCCCGACAAAACGGTTCCCAGCACCGTGGAGAACAATCCGGGGATAAAACCCAGGTAGAAGTCCTGCGGGGTGATGCGGGCTCTGAGGCTGTCGGGAAACATCACCGAAGCGCCTTTCATCATATCGCCCAAGCTGATGCCATATTCCTGTACGTACCACGCAAAGGCCAGTCCGATGGCGGTGCCGATGAAAGATCCCACCAGCCCGATAAAGACCGACTCGACGATCATGGTGCCATAGACGTGTTTTTTCTCTTCCCCCATGGCCAGGCGGACGCCAATTTCCCCATACCGGCGCAGCCCTCCCAATAGTCCGGCATTCCAGAGGACCAATGACATGGCAATGATAAAGATCAGGGAGATGTACCCCGACCAGGTATCGACCATGGTGACGTAGGTTCCCATTTGTCCCTGGTCACCGAGCGGCATGAGTATGGGGGCGAATTCACCGGGATCTTCCTTCCGGGCGTCGTTGAAAGAGGTGGTTACCGATCGTGCCACTTCGTCATCATAAAACCCGCTCCGGAAATAGCCGTTGATTTCGCCGGCGCCGTCGGCCATCTGGAGGGCGGTCTGCACGTCGCCGATGTCGGCCACGATGGATCCGCGGTCCATGATTTCCACGCCGAAAGAGAGGGTGCCGGCCACGGTGAAGTTATGCATGGCCATTCCCCCTTCCATGGTGGAACCGATCAGGGTGACCTGGTCGCCGGGATTTACCCTGAGTTTTTGGGAGAAGGTCTCGCTGAGGAGAACCTCCCCGCTTTGTTGCGGCATGCGGCCGCGCACCAACGATTTTTCCAGGTTGAGTCGTGCGATTTCGGGACTTCCGGGGGAAAGCAGGTCAATGCCCATGCCCATGGCGGTTCCCTGGGCTTTGGTCTCCCCGTTTTCGTCGGGGGCATCGACAAGACCACCAAAGCGGATCCGCGGACTCCAGCCGATCTCCGGAAATTCGCGCCTGAGCTCTTCCATCAGGCTGTCGACGCCCAGGAGCGCCAGATCGTTGGGACTCTGGTCCATATTTTCAGCATAGGCACGGGTCATCAGTTTAACGTGGCCGGTGCTGAAACGGGCATTCATTTCAATGGTATCCCCCATGAAACCGATGAGGTAGGCATGCAAAAAGACGGTGAGCATGACGCCGATGGTCACCACGAGAATGGGCAGGCGGCTGCGGCTCTTGTCGCGGATCAGCCCTTTTATCAGAAACCTGATCATTGCAACCTCCCCCTTAAAGCTTCCGTTGGATTCATTTTGGCAATGCGGCGTGACGGCCAGTAGCTGACAATGGCCGTGGTCACCAGTACGATCAGAATGGTGGAGACCACCAGCCCCACGGTGTATACCGGGTAGAGGGTCTGGGCAATGGCCATGCCGAACTGGCTGGTATCCATGGGCATGGTCCAGCCCACTTTGGCCTGCCACAGCAGGAAGGGAAGCCCGTAGGCCGTGGCCGCCATGGCCGCCATCACGGCATGCATGGTCCCCTCGACGGTGAAGAGTCCCACCACCTCGGCACGGGTATACCCCAGGGCGATGTAAGTGCCTATTTCCTTCTGCCTGCGGAAGATGGAGAGCACCTGGGTGTCAAAGATGGCCAGCATGGCCAGCAGCAACAGGACGGTATAAAGCACCAATTGCGCGCTGCTCTTGGTTTTGATCAGTTCGTCGACCTGGCGGGTGAGCTCCTTTTTGGATTTCAGGGTCCACCCATCCGGGGCAACCTGCACAACCTCTTCACTCCGGAAGGTAAAGAGCGTGGCTTCCCCTTCCAGAAGGGTGATATCGCGGAGCATCTCCAGAGGGATGTAAATCTGTCCGGCATCGGCCGTGGGGACGTTTCCGGAGAAAACCTCCACGATTTCGGTTTCCCGGGCGTCGAAGGTGCCATGGATGTCGCGCCAGCGGAGGATCACCCGGTCACCCGCTTTCAGGCGGCTGCTGCGGGCCATCTGGGCGCCTATGATCGCCGGAATGGCGTCGGAGACCGTATCGAGGCGGTGGGTGGGCAGCTGCAGGATGGCCTGCCCGGGGTCCAGCCCCCTGATGGCCACCGGCACCATCCTCCCTTCCGGGTAAATGGTTCCCTGAACGATCAGCACCGGCATGATTTCACCCGATTCAATACCCGACTGGAACGCTTCCGGAACCGCGCCATGGGCATCGGCGAGAGTCATCGGATCATAGGGATCGTAGGCCTCATGCCAGAATTGTCCGCCCCCGATCTCCCAGTTGGTCATGTCGGTTTTGGCCTGCTGGTCCCAGCCGGTCATAATCCCCTTCATCCAGACGATGATGACGAAGGAGAAGGAGAGGACGATCACGTTGAGCCAAGTGCGCAATCCCGCACCTATGAGGTTGCGCCAGGCCAGTTTTATCGCCAGTTTCATCTGTTTAAAATATTTAGTTACTATGGTGAAATTCGTGAAACAGATGTAATGACCATGTGGTTAATCATACCGGTTGGTGCATAATCGCGCATGGTCATTTCATATAGCCTGCCTTTTAATTATGGGAAATAATTTCATCCTTGTCGACCCTGCCGTCGAGCAGGTAAATTTTTCGCCTGAGGTAGCTGATCACCTTATCGTCGTGGGTGGCGAAAAGGAAGGTGGTTCCCAGTTCGCGGTTCAGTTTCTCCATGGTCTGGAGGATATGGTGCGAGTTGGCGGCATCGAGGTTGGCGGTGGGTTCGTCGGCCAGTACCAGGGAGGGTTTTTTCACCATGGCGCGGGCGATGGCCACCCGCTGGCATTCACCGCCCGAGAGCTGCGGGGGCTTCGACTTCTCCTTGGGGATCAGGCCCACCCATTCGAGGGCGTCCATCACCATTTTCCGTCTTTCCCCGGAAGGGATCTTCAGCAGCAACAGCGGGAACTCCACATTTTCAAAGACCGTGTGGACGGCCAGCAGGTTATAGCTCTGGAAGATGAACCCCAGGCGCTCCTTGCGGAGCTGCGCCGCCTCCCGGGCCGACAGGTTTCCGATCGACCGGCCGTCGACCACCACGGAGCCTTCGGTGGGAACATCGAGCGATCCCACGATATTCAACAGGGTGGTCTTCCCCGACCCACTGGGACCCACCAGTCCGGTGAACTCCCCCCGCTGAAGCGTCAGCGAGATCTCCCTCAGGGCGGTGAACTCCCCCTGCCCCATCGGAAACCGCTTCACCAGCCCTTCAATCCTGATCAGATGATTATTTTCCATGAATCAGTCTATATACATTGATTATTGGATATTGGATATTGGATATTGGATATTGGATATTGGTA